>JAEYOV010000007.1 GCA_023411395.1 Bacillota bacterium | reverse complement strand
TATGGCGAAGGGGTCCCACCTGTTCCCATTCCGAACACAGAAGTTAAGCCCTTCAGCGCCGATGGTACTTGGCTGGAAACGGCCCGGGAGAGTAGGTCGCCGCCGGATTCCATAAAGAGCATCTAGTGATAGGTGCTCTTTTTTCGTGCATGCCTTGATTTTTATAGACAAATGTTTGATTTTGCTATATAGGTCTTGACAAAATGCTGATGGATCGATAGTGTTAAAAAAGATTGTTTCCTAATTATCCTAACATGAGGTTATCATGTGAATATGACAGATATGAGGAATAGGAATATACAAATAATTGTTCACGATCTTTGGAAAGAATTTGGTGTAAGTCATATTTCTTTACATAATAGGTGTTGCAAATATTTTGGAAGCACAATGGATAAAGAGCTGACGAAAGAAGAATCCATAGAGTTATTGGTCTTTATACTCGAAAGGATTCAGAAAGGCATGTCAAAGAGATTTAGCCGCACTAACTCTGAAGATATGTTGGCAGAATTGTTCGCTATACATGATTTGACCTATCGATTATACATAGAAGAAAAGAATACAAGAGCCAGGATGTGTGATTTAAAAATAGCCGAAGAGGATTTAAATAATGCGTTAGGTAGTAACTCTTTAATTTGTAAGCACATTATTGATGCGACAAATTTGTGGATAGAGAATTGTGTTTTGCATCAGAATGTAGAGCTAGGCGTAAAAAAGCGAGGAGCAGTAGGTATAAACGTAGAATTACTGATCGACATGTATGTTTATGGGTTTGCATCGGCCATCTTATCCCTTTTAAAGCTATCAGGAAAACAAGATGGTCAAATGAACCCTTATTATGGAATAAAATTGACTCCATATGCGTACGAGCCTGTTAAAGCATTAAAAAGAAAGACACTGGTATATTTTGATGCTCTACTTCGAGGCAATCAAAATATTCTTAATCGTAATCAGGAACATGCTGAACACGTTTCAAACGCATTCGAGGCTGGGTTTTTTAAAACATTTAGTATGGAATTCTCTCTATTTTTATCAGTCCTGAGATATTTTGCGGTGGCTGTTTTCGAAGAGGGAAAAGTTAACATGGTGACAGCAGATTATGAATATGCTGCTTTGGAGATTGAGCAATCTACATTACCTACTGTATCTGCTGACTTGTTTAGAAAATCTTTCATGTTAAGTTGTGGGCATCTTAGCCAACAACAGCCTAATGATCAAAAATTGATATGGAAGATGGGTATAAATAAATTTCGGTATGAATTATGTCCTTTCATCTTGCTAGAAAATAATAAGGTATTAGTAAGTTATTCCGGCGTTGACCAATGTGTTTCATACTGGTTTTCAGCATTTAGAAATGGCGGACAATGCTATACGAATGTACAGGATGAACTATATGTTGCTATGGGGCAAATGAATGAAAAACTTTCAAGTGATCTTGTTGATTTTATTAGAGAGAGTCTGAAGCGCCATTATACAAGCAAGCTTGACGCAATTAACGTTAAGTACGATAGAATATTTGGCAAATTAAGTAAAGATTACGGGGACTATGATTTGGTTTTTTACTGTGAAAACAATCAAGAACTTTTTCTTATTGAGGCAAAATTCTTCTCTAACTCTTTTTCAGGTAGTAGTCTAGCTCGTGACTACAATAGGATCTTTGGAGAAAATGGATACTATAAACATTGTAGAGACCGATACGATCTTGTGATAAGCAATCCTGTAGCTATGAAAGAATTTATTGGTGTTAAGAGAGATGAACAAATTGAAGTTCACTTTCTTTTTGTATCTTCTAAACCTATGGAGATAAAACTGCAAGATACTGATGGTGTTGTTTGCTTTTTATGTGCAAGCAACCTTGATAGTTATTTAGAGGGGCGTTTTAGGAATGAAAACGATTGTATAATAAGACCTACTCAAAAAATCTAAAGCATGGCTGGATGGGAGAAAATGGGCCATATAGAATAGCAATAACGATATATGAGGGCATCTGTTAACTCAGAGATCCTTCTTTTTGAAATGTAGATACCATATGCGAGTCCCAATCAGGTCTTGCCATTCACACAACCCATCCCTCCGGCATACGTTGCATCCAGAAGGAGGGATTGCCATGAAAAAGGGAATAGTCCTGCTGCTTGTTGCAATGCTCATGTTCGTTCCTGCCGGTCTCGCACAAGAAAAGCTTGAAAAGGTCACGCTCAATGAGGTGACGCATTCCGTGTTCTACGCGCCGCAATATGTGGCCATCGAGCTAAAATTCTTTGAGGAGGAAGGAATTGAGATCGACCTGGTCAATGGCGGCGGCTCGGACAGAAGCATGACGGCCATACTGGTGTCGGAAGCAGACATAGGACTTATGGGGCCGGAAACGGCGGTATACGTATACAATCAGGGCAAGGAAGACCACGCCATGATCATCGGACAGCTCACCAATACGGATGGTTCTTTTCTGGTGGGCCGCGAGAACAACGATGATTTTGACTGGCAGGAATTGAAGGGCACGACCATCATCGGCGGGCGGCCGGGCGGGATGCCGCTCATGACGCTTTTGTATGTGCTCAAACAAAAAGGACTTATGCCGGGCATGGATGTAAATGTACGCACCGACATACAGTTTAACCTCATGGCCGGCGCGTTCGAAGGCAGCAATGCCGATTACGTTACGCTGTTTGAGCCAACGGCCAGCCTTACCGAAAAAGCGGGGAAGGGCTTCATTGTGGCCTCCGTAGGAGCCCAAAGCGGACCGGTGCCGTACACGGCCTACATGGTGAGAAAGAGCCTGCTCTATAAAAAGGGAGATCTTTACTACCGCTTCATCAAAGCCGTTGCCAAGGGGCAGAAGTGGGTGTCTGACCATACGCCGGAAGAAATCGCCGAGGCAATTGCTCCCCAGTTCCCCGATGCCGATATGGAGCTGCTGACTGCTGTGGCCAGGAATTACCAGTCTATTGGCGCATGGTGTGAAACACCTGTGATGCGGGAAGAAGACTTTGTGAGGATGCAGGATATTATTGAAGGGGCCCGGGAATTGTCGTCCCGCGTTCCCTTTGAGGCGATTGTGGACAATACCATTGCCCAAACAGTTATGGGCCACTAATTTTGGGGCAAGGCAGGCGTGACTTGGCGCCTGCCTTGCCGCGGCCGGAGAAGGGGTCTGGCAGCTTTGTTTCCGAAAGCAGCCTTCAAGGGAGCGTTCAATCATGGAACCGATATTAAGCATGGATAATGTATCGCTGGTGTATAACAGCGAGAATGCGGAAACGCAAGCCATATTGGATTTGGACCTGAATGTGACAGAGGGGGAATTTCTGGCGATTGTCGGGCCGTCCGGCTGCGGAAAATCCTCAATCCTTTCCCTGATTGCGGGCCTCATACGGCCCAACGGCGGCTCCGTGTGCCTGATGGGCAAAGAGGTAACGGGCCCCAACAGCAGCATCGGCTACATGTTTCAAAGGGACCATCTCTTTGAATGGCGGACGGTGTGGCAGAATGTGCTGCTGGGGCTGCAAATTCGTGGTACAGTCAAACAGGGGATCGGCCGTGTCACGCATCTTTTGAAAACATACGGTCTGTATGATTTCAGGAACCAGTACCCCTCCGAGCTGTCCGGCGGCATGCGCCAGCGGGCAGCCCTGATCCGGACGCTGGCGGTGGATCCTAAGCTATTGCTGCTGGATGAACCGTTTTCGGCACTGGATTATCAAACGCGTTTGGCGCTGGGGGATGAAATCAGCGCCATCATCCGCAGCGAAAGGAAGACGGCGCTTTTTGTGACCCATGATATTGCCGAGGCTATCAGCATTGCGGACCGCGTGATCCTGCTGACGAAAAGGCCGGCCACCGTAAAGCACAGCCTGACCATTGATATGCCCGGAGTCCCGCCGCTGAAGCGCCGCAGCCACCCTTCTTTTCGTGAATATTTCGATACCATATGGAAGGGGATGGATGTGCATGTATGAAAAGCAGCATCCCTCCAAGGAACGCTTCGCATACCTTCGGCGGCTGAAGCGGGAAAAGATACTGGTCAGGGTGGCACGGCTGCTGATTCTTGTTTTGGTGCTGGCTTTGTGGGAAGTGTGTACGCACAACGGCATGCTGGATTCCTTTATTTTCAGCTCGCCCAGCCGCATTGCCCGCACGGTGGTATCGCTGTTTCAAACAGGTAATTTGGTTAAGCACATCCTGTATACGCTGTGGGAGACGGTTCTTGGATTTGTTCTGGGCACCGGACTGGGAGTGCTCACCGCAATCCTTCTGTGGTGGTGCCCGAGGGTGGCGAAGGTACTTGATCCTTATCTGGTCATTTTGAATTCCCTGCCGAAAATTGCTCTTGGCCCTGTGCTGATCGTATGGATTGGGACCGGCATCCCGGCCATCGTGACCATAGCTGTATTGGTAAGCATCATCGTTTCCATTACCAGCGTATCCACCGGGTTCTCCGGCGTTTCCGAGGAAAAGCTTCTGCTCATGCGTGCGTTTGGCGCTTCCAAGCTGCAAATGCTGCGCATGGTGGTTTTGCCCGCTAATGTGCCCACCATCGTATCCACGCTGAAATTGTCCGTGGGATTAAGCTGGGTAGGTGTCATCGTTGGGGAATTTTTAATCTCAAGGGCGGGGTTGGGATATCTGATCGTGTATGGCGGTCAGGTCTTCAAACTGGATATTGTCATGAGCAGTGTGGTAATACTCTGCACGCTTGCCGGGGTGATGTATTACGCCGTATCCATTTTGGAAAAGCGCATCACGCGCCGCCGGGTGTATCAGGGCTAATATCTATTGAAGAAAGGCAAATTGCAAAATACAGCCCGCCGAAAATCCGGCGGGCTGTATGGATGTATACGGAGATATTCGAAAGGAAACAATGTGCGGCTATTACTTGAGAAGTCCTTTTGCGGTAAGGAATTCTTTGGCTACGGCTTCAATCGACTGGCCTTCCACATCGATTTTGTAGTTGAGCTCCGTCATGGCCGCGTCGTCAATCTGCCCGGCCAGGGAATTCAACACGCCTTCCAGTTCGGGATACTTTGTGAGCGTTTCGGTACGGATGATGGGCGCGGCATAGTAGGGCGGGAAGAAGCCCTTGTCATCTGTTAGTACCTTCAGATTGTACTGGCGGATGGGGCCGTCGGTGGCAAAAGCGTCGGTGACATCCATATCGCCGTTGCCGATGGCCTGGTATTTCAGGGATACGTTCATCTTCAGGGGCTCGCCCTTGAAGGTCATGCCATACAGTGCCACCAAGCCGTCAAAGCCATCCTGGCGGTTGAAGAACTCATGCTCCGCACCGAATACCAGGTTTCCTGCAATAGCCGCCAGATCGCTGTAGGTTTCCACGCCGTACTGCTGGTACACCGCGTCGGTGACTGCCAAAGTATAGGTGTTGTTGAAGCCGAAAGGCTTGAGCCATGTAATTTTGAACTGCTTCTGAAACTCGTCGGACACCGCTTTGTAAGCCTCCTCCGGGTCGGAGATGACGTCCATTTTCAATTGGGCGGTGAGACCTGTTCCGGTATACTCGGGATACATGTCGATATCGCCTTTTTGAATTGCCTCAAAATTGACGAACGTGCCGCCCATGTTCAGCTTTCTGTTGACCTTGATGTCTGTCTTGGCCTCGATCAATTGCGCAAACATTTCACCCAGCACAATGTTTTCACCGAAATCCTTGGAGCCGACGGTGACGGCTTTTTGCTGTGAACACCCGGCGAACACCGTAAGCAGCGATGCCACCAGCAGTGCCAGTACAATTTTCTTTGTGAGTTTCATGTCTTTTCCTCCTTGCGACTTTATGTTTAGCCCTGCTTTAACAGGCGTCTTTCCACTCTCGACATCAAAGCGTCAAAGAGCAGCGCCATCAAAACCACGGGCAGGGCTCCTGTCAATATGCGGCCGATATGCCGTGTCTGAATGCCCCGGTAGATGGGATAGCCCAAGCCGCCGGCGCCTATCAATACCCCCATCACCGCGATGGAAAGGGAGTTGACCAGCGCGATTTTCAGCCCGGAAAAGATCAGGGGGAAGGAAAGGGGCAATTCCACCTGGAAAAGGCGCTGTAGTTTGGACATGCCCATGCCTCTTGCGGCATCCCTTACCGCTTCGGATACGCCGGTAAGCCCGGTATAGGTATTGCGCATGATGGGCAGCAACGCGTAGAGCACAAGGCCTGCGATCATGGTGGTATTGCCCAGGCCGAAGAGGATCATCAGCATCGCCAGCAGCGCCAGGGAAGGGATGGTTTGTATGGTTTCCGCCAAACCCATCAAAAGGGGGGCAAGCCATTTCACCCAGTAGGCAGCCACACCCAGCAGCACGCCAAGGAATGTGGCTATGGCCATGGCTGCGATCACGATGTACATATGCTCTATTATCAACGGGAACAGATTCATGTGCTGCGCCCCCTTAGCCCTCTTGGCGTAAGTGTCCGCTGGACAAGGCCGATGAGGCCGCTGGTCGCAAAAGCCAGGATGGCCGAGGGTACGGCCCCCGCCAGAATGTACCGGGTATTGTAGGTGGAAAGCCCCGTCCAAATCAAATCGCCCAAGCCCCCCGCACCGATCAGCCCGGCCAGGGTGGCCCAGCTCAGGATATAAACGGTGGAGATGCGGATGCCGCTGACGATGGCGGGCAGGGATAAGGGCAGCTCCACCTTGAGCAAAACCTGAAAGGGCGTCATACCGATGCCCCGGGCGGCTTCGATGTACCCCTTATCCACCTGGGTGATGCCGGTGTAGGTATTACGAAGGATGGGCAGGATGGCGTACAGCGATAGCACCACCAGCGCCGGCAGCATTCCGATGCCAAAGAGCAAAAGCGCAAACCCCAGCATAACAAGCCCCGGAATGGTTTGAATCATGCCGGCAAACGCAAGCACAGGCCCGGCCAGCTTTTGATGCCTGGTCAGGTATATACCCAGGGGAATGGAAATCAAGATGCCCGCCAGCACCGACAGGCCCACCAATTCCAAATGGCGGCCGATGCTTCGCAGGATTTCCGCCTGGTTTTTTGCGATGAACTCAAAAAAACTCACGACGGTATCTCCCCCCACAAAGCTTCGCCCAGGGCTTTGGCGGTGCTGGTTCTTGTGATGATCCCTGCCACGGTGCTGTCCTCATTGAGGACAACCACGTAGTTGGCGGCTGAGGACAGCAGCTTATCGAAGGCATCCTTGGCATCATCGGTCTTTTGAGCCGTGGGTACCTCCGTCGTCACCAGCTCGCCAATTTCCCGGCCGGCCTTGCCCTGGGCACGGATGGTTTCAATCCACACGGTGCCGGCGTATGTGTCATCCTCATTCAAAACAATCAGGGAGTTGACGTCCCGGCGCTGCATGATGTCGATGCATTCCAGGGTGCGGGCTGTCTTTTGCACCTTATATACCTTGGAGCGCATAAAGTCCTGGGCTGTAAGGCTTGCCGTGGCATTTCCGTTATCCATATGCCGGCCCAGGAAGCTGCGCACAATGGGCGCGGCAGGGCTTTTGAGCATCTCCTCCGGGGAGGCCATCTGCACAATTTTGCCCTGGTCCATAAACACGATGGTATCGGCCAGGCGCAGCGCCTCCTCCATGTCGTGGGTGACAAACACGATGGTCTTCTTCAGCTTCTTTTGAATCCGCTTGATTTCTTCCTGCAGGGAATCCCGCGTGATGGGGTCCAGCGCACCGAAGGGTTCATCCATCAATACGATGGGCGGCGAGGCCGCCAGGGCCCGAAGAACGCCTATGCGCTGCTGCTGCCCGCCGGACAGCTCTGACGGATATTTTTTTGCATACTGGTCATAGGGCATGTTCACAAGATCCAAAAGGGAATGCACTGTCTCCCGCCATTTTTCCTTGGGGTGCTTGAGAAGCCTTGGCACAACGGCAATGTTTTGTTCCACCGTCATATTGGGGAACAGGCCGATCTGCTGGATGACGTATCCGATGGTGCGGCGGAGTGCTACCGGGTCCTGATCCTTAATATCTTTTCCGCCGATGCGGATGGAACCTTTATCCGCTTCGATCAAACGGTTGATGGCTTTTAGAGTTGTGGTCTTGCCGCAGCCGCTGGGTCCGATTAAAACGACAAATTCTCCGGCTTTGATATGCAAGCTCAGGTCGTCCAGGATCAAGCTGTGGCCGTAGCTTTTCTGTACGTGCTCAAATTCGATCATCTCATCATCCTTTCATAAGAAATACATTCTGTAAAAGAATGTAACAACTTAATTATAATATACAAGTTGTCAGTTGTCAACCAACGAAAACGCGACGCCCAGGGCGCACAACGGAAGCTATGCGGCAAATTTGACGCATATGCAAAAAAGCGCCGGAATTTTTCCGGCGTGAAATCGCATGGATCAATATCCCTGCGTCAGGAAAGTGCTGACGGCGTTGGGACAGTTTACGTCTCCCACAAACAGCAGAACATCCTTTTCTTCCAGGGCGGCATAGGGGCCGGGGGAGAGAATAATCCTGTCCTTTCGGCGGATGGCTATCACTGTGGCGCCCGTTTGCTGCCAGAACTTCAATTCCCCCAGGTTTTTGCCAATCAGCGGGCAGCCTTCCGGCAGCGCCGCCTCATAATTGGGGAAGGGAGTGGTCCTTGAAAACCGCTCGTTGATGCGCACGATGGACCCGGCCACATCGGCAATCCGCCGGCCCAGCTCCACCTGCTGCAAGAGCAGCTGGTTCAGTTCTTTCTGGTGGGCACGGATATCGTTTTGCTCGCCGTGCTTTTCAACGTATTGCCTGGCTCTTTCGGCGGAAAGAATCACCACGCCGCTGTTATGGCGGACTTCGATAATCTCCATGTCCTCCAGCAGCTTCATGGCACGGCGGATGGTTTCGGGAGAAACGCCGTATTCGGAGGCCATGACCGAGCGGCCATACACCTTTGTGTTTTCCTTCAAGTCGCCCCGGGCGATGCGCAGGGCGATATCCAGGGCGATCTGGGAATAAACCGGAGTGATAACGGGGCTGTTCATATCAACGCATCCTTTGGATAAGGAATATTATGAAGCATTCTGCCCGGATCAAAGACATTATAGCAACGATCCCTAAAAAGCGCAATGAAAAGGCATGCCCAGAGAAAGGCTCCTATAGCCAAAGGATCTGGGAAAAATCATGCTCCAGCTTGTCGTTTTCCAGGCAGGCGATCCGGGAAAGGCGCTGTGCCTGCTTTTGGGCATCCGGTTCTTCGGGGGCGGCGGACAGCGCATCCAGCATTTTTTGAATGTTTTCATTGTTGTATTGACATATGGCTGCGGTGCGCTCGTTCTCCAGCTGCTTTTGGCGAAGCCTTACAATCACGGCATTCCGGTCCAGTCGGGCGGAGATCATGTCCTTGATTTCCTTGAGGGAAAACCCTACCTTCTTGAAGCTTAAGATGGTATGGAGGGTTTGCATCTGCTCGGGAAGGTAATACCGGTAGCCGGATTCTTTATCGACATGGGAAGGCTTCAACAGGCCCATGCGGTCGTACAGGCGCAGCGCCCGGATGGATACGTCGCTGAAGGCCGCGAATTCGCCGATTTTCATTTTCATTGCCAAGACTTCCTTTGCCACATTTTATACTTTCATTATATGCCACTGTCATGATAAAGAAAAGATATTGTTGACTCTGCACATGCGTCAGGGTCTATGCTGTTTGTGCGGCGGGATGCGCCCTAAAAGGAGCGGGGACCATGACGTTTTACAGCATTCTCTTTCCTGCCTTGGAGGATGAGGCACGCGCCAAAGTCCATCCCTGGCTCACATTTCGCGCGGATGACAATAAAAGCGCGAAATACACCATGCGCGGCAACAAAATTGTTTTGGCATCCCGGGATAGCAAACCGGACATGCCAATGCGTCCAGGGCTTTACCAAGACCTGAATCTTGTCAAGGTCATGGATACTGTGCTGTGTCACGATGCGGATGATGAGCTGACAGAGCTGTTTTATCATTTTTGCCCCGATACGGCCACGGTTTTTTACCGCCAGGATGTGATGCGGGCGCTGGAAGATGCGCAGGTGCGCAACGCTTTCCAGACGTTTCTCCAGTCCATGGCGAAAGCGGGGCGGCTGTTTCTGTGCGGCAGGCAGGCGCACCATGCGGCGCAGCGGGACAAGTACATGGTGGACGGCGCCGTTCTTTACTGCTCAGCCATCCGGCGGCTGCTTTTGCAAGCATCGGCGCTTACGGTTCATGCGCAAGGCCTTTTGCGTTTTCTGGATGCGGTCCGGGGCTATGCAGGCGAAGCGCGGTTCGTCCGGCTGGAGGAACAAACGCAACAGGCCAAGAACACGCTTGAGAGTATTTCGTACAGCCTGCACGTGAACGGCGGCATGCTGCATGTGGACTTTGAGGCCGGTACGGAGGACTATGCGCAAGCCCTCCATCAGGAATTTGACGCAAAAGCAAGGTGGGGCGCCCAGATGGACGAAAGGCAGATGGAGATACTGCCCTTCCGCCAGGTGGAGCTTTCTCCCCTGGAAGGCTTGATCATGAAGGCGCTGATGGAAAAGCATCCCAAAGCCTTTGATGGAATCCATGCGGCCGCGGAAGGGGCTTTGTTCCTCCCGGAACCGTTCATCGGGCGCTTTGCAAGGGAATTACGTTTCTATCTCCTGTATCTGGACCTGATGATCAAGCTGCGCGGGAATGGCTGCGCTTTTGCATATCCGGCAATCGCGGGGGATGGGGTCATCTCCATCGATGGCGCATACGACCTGGCCCTTGCCATCCAGACCGAGGCGGTTGTGCCCAATGATTTTGAACTGCTGGAGGGGGAAAGGAGCGCCGTCATCACGGGCGCAAACCAGGGCGGAAAGACAACCTTCGCCCGAAGCATCGGGCAGATTGCGGTGCTTGCCGCGCTGGGGCTGCCCGTTCCCTGCGAGCGGGCATGCCTTCCGCTGTACAGCAGCATCTTCTCACAATTTACACAGCCGGAGGACGCCGGGGTGGACAACGGAAAGCTGAAGGAGGAGCTGCTTCGTCTAAAGCCCATCCTGCAAGACGCCGGGATTAGCAGCCTGGTGATCCTCAACGAGCTATTTTCGTCCGCCACCGCCCAGGACGCGCTGGATATGGCGGGCCGTGCGCTGACGCTGCTGATGGATGCCGGCGCGCATGCTGTCTTCGTGACGCATATTAACGGGCTGTGCCTGGATCATGCCGTAAGCATGGTGGCGCAGGTGCAAAAAGCAAGCGGGCAGCGGCTGTACAGGATCATACGGGCGGAAGCCGACGGCCAGGCTTACGCCAGTGAAATTGCACGCAGGCATCATCTCACCTATACACAAATCAAGGAGCGGATCGCACATGGAGTTTGATTTGCTGTACATGGATGCCCCAGCCAGGGAGCAAACGCCTCACGCCAAGGACCTCATCAGGGATTTGAAGCTTGATATACTCCTTGGCGCAATGTCCGGCGGCGACAAGGCCGTCTTTGAGGCCTGCGCGGTTGTTCTGGCAAATCCGCTTGTCCATGCGCAATCCATCCGGATGCGCAATGAGGTGGTGCGTGATGCGGTGATTCATGGGGAAGTATTTGAATTGCTGCGGGCGGCTGTCAGGGAGGCGCTGGATTGCACGAAAAAGTATGCCGAATACGTAAAGCCCAAATATGACAAGGTCGTCTCCAACAGCAACAAAATCGTCAATGAAACGGAGATCGCCCAGATACTCGTCCAGGGCCTGCAAAAGCTGAAGGCGCTGCTCCTTTTGCACAGGCGGGATTTTCAGGCGGCGGGCCTGCTTCAATTATGCGATGCGGCAAAGGCTGCGCTTTCCGATGATTACCTTGCCCGCATTCAATTGCGCATTGAGGAATTGTCACCCCTTCGGCAGGGGGGCGGCGCATGTGTCAGCGGGCGCATCGGGGAAGGGCTCAAGCAGGCGGACGTTGTGTTGAACCGCTTCCTGGAACCCGCGAAAAGGTCCCGTTTGCCCTTTGCATCCCGCGGTATCGCAATCCCCCTGTCCAGCATGACGCTGATCCAAAATGCCCAGGAGATCACGGAAAAGGCGCTGGCGCCCATTTGCAGGATCATTGCCGCGTTCAACAGGGCTGTGCAGCGCTTTTTGGAGAAGCTTGATTTTCAACTGAAATTCCTCGTGGGCTGTTTCCGGCTGCACCAAAGGCTTGAAAACCTGGGCGTGCCGGTTTGCTACCCGGAATTAGGCGAAGACGGGCGGCATACGGCGTCGCTGCTCGTGGATGCCGGGCTCGCGCTGAAAGAAGCAAACGTGCCGGTAGGAAACGATGGATGCTTTTCCAATAAGCGCCTGATCATCATCACCGGGCCGAACCAGGGCGGGAAGACCACTTTCCTTCGCAGCGTGGGCCTTGCCCAATTGATGGCCCAATGCGGTATGTTTGTTGCGGCGAGACAGTACATTTGCCCGGTGTACGCAGGCATATTCACCTACTTCCCCAACGGCGAGGATACCCGTATGCAGATGGGCCTTTTGGAGGTGGAGCTGAGCAAGCTGAGCGGGCTTGTGGACATTATGAAGCCGGGCTCGCTGCTGCTGATGAACGAATCCTTCCAGACGACCACACCCAAGGATGCAAAGCGCCTTGCGGCGGAAATTGTTCCGGCGCTTATGGAGGCAGGCGTTCAGGTCTTTTTTGTGACCCATCTGTACGGCTACGCCACGGATGTGTACGCGCATCAAAACGGGAATGTGCTCTTCCTTCTGGCGCAGCGCAGCCGGGAAGGGAACAATACCTATTGCGTGCGGGAGGGCTCGCCGTTCAAATCCGCCTATGGCCTTACGCTTTTTCTTGAAGTCATGCATGGGTCCGGCATATGCCCGGAGGATGGGCCTGAGGATACGCCGTCATCTGTATATGAATGAGTAATTGTTCTTTTTTTGTACTTTTTGTTGGAAGATGCATGAAGCATGGAGCAGTCTTGCAGCGTGGGATTTTCAGGAGGCAAAATGTGGTAAGAAAGCGGCCGGATATGACGGGAATCATCATGCTGCGGCACGCCGGATTTTCCGCCATGCAATATGAATTGTATACAAGTGCAATTCTTCGTTTTTTTCATTGACGGAATATCTTCCTATCCTGTATACTATAAAAAACGTTCAGGGAGGTATCGCCTTATATGAAGAAAATGGTTAGCATCCTTCTGGCCCTTGTGCTGGTGATGGGCCTGGCTTCTTCCGCGCTGGCCGCCGATTACAAGATCGCCATCTTGACCGGCACCACCACCCAGGGTGAAGAGGAATTCCGCGCCGCGGAAAAACTGAAGGAGCTGTATCCGGACATCATTGTCACCGATACATATCCGGACAACTTCTCCTCCGAAGTGGAGACCACCATCGGCAAGGTACTGCAGTTTGCTGCCGACCCCGCCGTGAAGGCCATCATCTTCGTGCAGTCCGTGCAGGGCTCCACCGCCGCCTTCACCCAGATCAAGAATGAACTGGGCCGCGACGACATTCTGCTCATCGCTGGCGTGCCCGCCGAAGACCCCGCCGACATCGCCGGCGCCGCGGACATCGTTCTGGGCGTGGACGAAATCAATGGCGGCTACCAGATCGTGGACACCTGCAAAGAGTGGGGCGTGGATGTGCTGGTGCACTATTCCTTTGCCCGCCACATGAGCTATGAGACGATCGTGGCCCGCTACAACATCCTTACGGAAGAATGCGAAGACGCCGGAATCGAATTTGTATTCCGCGATGCTCCCGATCCCACTGGCGACGCCGGCATGACGGGCGCCCAGCAGTTCATACTGGAAGATGTGCCCATGGTCATGCAGGAATATGCCGGCAAGAAGGTAGCCTTCTTCACCACCAACTGCGGCATGCAGGAACCCTTGCAGGCTGCCGTGCTGGTTCAGAAGGATGCCTACTATCCGCTGCCCTGCTGCCCCAGCCCCTTCCACGGCTTCCCGGCTTCCATGAGCCTGGCTGTTGAGGCCAAGGACTACGGCGACATCGATGCCTACCTGAAGAAGACCGCCGATGTTCTGGCGGCAAATGATGCCCTGGGCCGTTTCTCCACCTGGTCTGTTCCCGTGAACATGAGCATGATCTACGGCGGCTTCGCGTATGCCAAGGCCTACATTGAAGGCGCGTTCGCCGAGAAGACCAATGCCGAAGAACTGAAAAAGGCGCTGTCCGACGCCTCCGGCGCCGATGCCTCCCTGATGAGCTACGTTGACGGCGACGGCAAGGAAGTGTCCAACTACTTCATGCTGCTGTTCGACAATATCGACTTCCACGATTACTACACCAAGTAACATTTGGCGCGACCGCAAAGGCCCGCCCGCTTAACGGCGAGCGGGCCTTTTTTCTGGGAGCGTATTTCGTGTCATTTCATTGCCTGGGAGGGGTGTCCTCTTGTCATCTGAATATGTACTGGAAATGAACAATATCACCAAGGAGTACGGTCAAAATGCCGTGCTGAAGAATGTGACCCTGCGCGTTAAACCCGGCGAGATACATGCGCTGCTGGGCGAAAACGGGGCGGGGAAATCCACATTGATGAATATCCTCTTCGGCATGCCCGTGATCCATTCCACAGGCGGCTACAAGGGAGAGGTTCTGCTTCATGGCGAGCTGACGCACATCCTTTCGCCGCAGGACGCGATGTTCAAGGGCATCGGCATGGTGCACCAGGAATTCATGCTGATCCCCGGCTTCACCATCACGGAAAACATCAAGCTCAACCGGGAAATTTCCAGGCCGAACCTTACAAGCCGTGTGTTCGGGCGGGAGCTGGAATCGCTGGATATGGCGGCCATGCGGGCGGATGCACAAAAGGCGCTGTCCAGCGTGGGCATCGCCATCAGCGAAAGCACCCGCGTCAGGGGGCTGCCCGTAGGCTACATGCAGTTTGTGGAAATCGCCAGGGAGATTGACAAGACGGGTATCAAGCTTCTGGTATTTGACGAGCCCACCGCCGTTTTGACCGAGAGCGAGGCCAATCAGCTGATCACTGTGATGAGGGACATTGCCTCCAGGAATATTGCCATTATTTTCATTACGCACCGCCTGGATGAGGTGATGCAGGCGGCGGACACCATCACCATCTTGCGGGATGGGAAGTTGGTGGTTACACGGGACAAGAAGGATACTTCCCTGGTGGAAATGGCTTCGCTGATGATCGGGCGGGGTGAGGAAGGCATGATCGCCATCGGGTCCAAGATGGAAAAGGCCAGTGAAACCATCGCCTTGAAGGTGCGGAACCTGACGGTGGATATGCCCGGCGAAGCGGTGCACGGCATCGATCTGGATGTGCATGAGGGCGAGATCCTTGGCATTGGCGGTCTGGCCGGGCAAGGCAAGGTAGGGCTGCCCAACGGCATCATGGGCATTTACCCGGCAACGGGCGAGGTGGAGCTTTTCGGTTCGCCGCTGCCGCTCAACGACGCCAGGACGGCACTCAAGCGCGGCCTGGCCATGGTGTCGGAGGACCGGCGCGGCGTGGGTCTTTTACTGGACCAGCCCATTGAGGACAACATTGCCTTCAATGCCATGCAGGTCAAGGGCGATTTTCTGGTGGGGCCAAAGCTCATGCGGCTGCGCAACAGCAAGGAGATCCGCAGGTTTGCCAAAAGAATGATCAAGGAGCTGGATATACGCTGCCAGTCACCCACCCAACATACGGGCACCCTTTCCGGCGGCAACCAGCAAAAGGTTTGCGTGGCCCGGGCGCTGGCGCTCAAGCCCAGATTCCTGTTCGTTTCGGAGCCGACCCGCGGCATCGACATCGGCGCCAAGCAGTTGGTGCTGGAAACGCTGGTGAGGCTGAACCGGGAAACCGGGCTGACCATCGTCATGGTATCCTCCGAGCTTATGGAGCTGCGCTCCGTCTGTGACAGGATCGCCATCGTCGCCGAGGGGAAGATTGCCGACATATTAAGGCCCGGCAGCTCCGACGCAAGCTTCGGCCTTGCGATGTCCGGCCTGAAGGCGGAAGGGGGCGAGAGGGCATGAAGAAAAAACATACAAAGGCGCAATGGATCGTCTCCGGATTGCTTGTCCTTTTGTCTGTTGCCATGGTGATTACGGGCATCGTCGGCTACTGGATGCGCGGCGGCAGCTTTGTTCAAAAGGGTCTGCACGATATGCGCGTTTACGCGGTGATGCGCACCGCTGCGGGCGCCATCATCGATGAGATCGCGCTGGAGGCCAAGAAGGTGGCCCGCGAATATGCGGACGAGAACAAGTACAGCCGCAACCAGCGCGCCGCCTACGCCGCGGAAAAGGAAGCGGAGGCGCGGGATAAAGCCCAGGCACAGTTCGCGAATTTTGAAGGGCTGGATGCTGCCGGCCTGGATGAAAAAATTCTCAGCCTGGAATCGGCGCAAAAAGCCTATGCCGAACTGGAAGCCGCCGAAAAGGCCGCTTACGCGCAGCAGCTTGAGCTGACGCAAACGCAGGATTTGACCCTTCAGGAGGAACTGGAGAACCTGGTGGAATCCGGTGAGGGCGAAGGGGAGATCATCGACGAATCCGACCTGGAGGAGGTTCAGGTGGAGATTGTTGACTACTCCGGCTTCAAGGCCAGCGGGGCGCTGCTTGCGCTGAACGCGCAAGTCCATGCCCAGTATGAACTGCTCGGGTCGGAGCTGACGAAAATCCTCCCCGGCCTGACCGAAAAAATGGTGGCGGGCCTGGAAAAGCCGGTTCTTGCCATCGTCTATGCCCACGGTTCCGGCTTTGAGGAGCAGCATGACCGCTATGCCCATATGGGTGCCGAAGCCATCTTTTCTTCCGGCGAAAAGCTTCAAATAACGGTGGCGCGCAGGGGCGACGATATGATCACCATCGGCGTCGGCCTGATGCTACTGGCGTTTGCCATTTTCTTTTACAGGCCGCTGGTAAACAAGCTGGGCATGCCCAGGCTTGTCATTCTGGCCTTCTTTGTGCTTCTTTGCGTATTGGCCGGTCTGTACGGCATTTCCGTTCCCACCATGATCGGCAATGTATTGAAGCGCACGGGCATGTTCGGCGTGCTTGCGCTGGCAATGCTGCCCGGCATACAATCGGGCATCAGCCTGAATATGGGTATGACGGCCGGCATCATCGGCGGCCTTTTGTCCACGCTGATTGCGCTGGAATACAACATGACGGGCTGGGGCGCGTTCTTCTTCGCCGTGGTGGTGGGGTGCCTCTTCGCCATGCCGGTGGGCTGGCTGTATTCCAAGCTTCTCAACAGGCTCAAGGGCAATGAGATGACGGTTTCCACGTACGTGGGCTTTTCCTTTGTATCTTTGATGTCCATCGCCTGGATGCTGCTGCCCTTCAGAAATCCCAAGATCACCTGGGCCTTGGGCACAGGCTTGCGCGTGATGCACAACATGAGCGGCTCCTTTGGCTCCATCCTCAACAATTTGTGGTCCTTCAAGCTCTTTGGCGTGACGGTTCCCACGGGGCTTCTTATGTTCTTCTTCCTTTGCTGCGGCGCCATGTGGCTGTTCTCCCGCTCCAAGACGGGCACGGCCATGATTGCCGCGGGGTCCAACCCCAGGTTTGCGGAAGCCGCGGGCATCAACGTGGACCGCATGCGCACCATCGGCACCACCATCTCCACGGTCATCGCGGCGGTGGGCATCATTGTGTATTCCCAGAGCTTTGGCTTCATGCAATTGTACAGCGGGCCCAGGCAGATGGGCTTCATCGCCGCCAGCGCGATCCTGATCGGCGGCGCCAGCGTATCCCGCGCCAAGGTATCCAACGTAATTCTGGGCACGTTCCTGTTCCAGGGCGTGCTGGCGCTGGGCATTCAGGTGGCGAACGCGGCCATTTCGGAAGGCGGCCTGTCAGAGGTGATGCGCATCCTCATTTCCAACGGCATCATCCTCTATGCGCTGACCCAATCGGGAGGTGAATCTCGTGCCTGACAGGGATTTTTTAAGGCGTGCCGGCCGGGGGCTGAAGGCCAATGCGCGCGAGTATATCGTCACATATATCTTTTTGCTTTTGAGCATTGTGTTTGTTGCCTATTCGGGCCGGCCGATGACGGATATCTTTTATCAGTTGATGAGCCGCCTGACGCGCAACCTGTTTATTGTACTGGCGCTGATCATTCCCATCGTGGCGGGGATGGGCATCAACTTTGCCATTACCATTGGCGCGATGGCGGCGCAGATCGGCCTGCTCCTGGTCATCAGCTGGGGCGTTCAGGGCGTGGGCGGCCTTCTGCTGGCGGCGGCCATCACCGTGCCCCTGGCGGGCGGGTTCGGTTTTTTGATCGGCTCCCTGCTGAACAAAATGAAGGGCCAGGAAACCATCGGGTCCATGATCCTTGGCTTTTTTGCCAACGGCGCCTACCAGCTTCTGTTCCTGTTCGTGTTCGGCAAGATCATACCGCTGAATGAATCCGTGACCATCGTGGGCGGTACGGGCGTCGCCAATACGCTGAACCTTACAGGCTCCGTCGGGCTTTTATCCGCGTTTGACAATGTGTGGCGTGTCACGTTTTCCCAGGCGCTGTACGGCGTTTCCGCCATCACCCTTGCAGGGGCTGTAGGGCTGCATCTGCTTCACAAAATGACGCTCAGACGCATGCTCGTACTGGCTGGCATGGCCGTGGCCTTCAGCCTGGCCTATCAGATCCCGGCGGTAAACACGAGCCTCAAAAACATTACCGTTCCGGTGTTTACCTTCGGCGTTATCGCGCTGTTGTGCCTGTTCAACGTGGTCATCATGCGTACCAGGCTGGGGCAGAAATTCCGTGCCGTAGGCCAGAGCCGGGTGGTGGCCAATGCCGCCGGCATCAATGTCAACCGTGTGCGCATCATCGCCATTATGATGTCCACCATCCTGGCGGGCTGGGGGCAGATCATCTTCATTCAAAACCTGGGAACGCTTCAAACCTATGCCGCGCACGAGATGGTTGGCCTGTACGCCGGCGCGGCGATCCTGGTGGGCGGCGCATCCATCGACCGCGCCACCAATGGCCAGGCCATCATCGGCTGCGTGCTGTTCCACACCCTGTTCGTCGTGGCGCAGGATGCCGGCAGCAACCTGTTCGGCGATCCCAATATCGGCGAGTTTTTCCGCGTATTCCTGTGCTATGGCGTAATCGCCCTGGCGCTGGTGATGTACGCCTGGCGGGGCGCCGCCGCGAAGAAGGCTGCGGCAGGGCACGCAGGAAGATAAAGCTGTGCAGCGAAACAGCGTCCCGGACCATCGCGGCCAGGGACGCTGTTTTCTTGCTATCCTATGGATGAAAAAACACCTGCACCATGCCGCCTTCGCCTTTCCGCCCGTCGGACACCATGCGCATGAGCGGTGCCATGGACTCGTTCCAGCGCTTGACCACAGGGCTTTGATTTTGAATCCTGTTGGCGCGTTCGATGCTTTCGCACTCGTAATAGCCGAAAAGCTCGTCGCCTACGTTCCAGATCGTGTAGTTGTGGATGCCCGCCTCGTTGAGCAGCGCCGTCATCTCCGGCCAAATCTCATCATGGCGGCGCCTGTATTCCTCCAACATCCCCGGCAGCACAATGGCTTTCCAAGCAAAACGTTCCATTAGGCATTCCTCCCCGGCATCATTCATATCCGCAGCATTCCTATCTATTGATACACCCGTGAAAGCGGCCTGTCAACAAAATCTTGCGGCTGCGCATTGACAGGCGGCTGAATTTTGCCTATGCTGGAGGAAGCGGGAGGGAAAACGCATGCGGCTGTTTGTGGGCATCGGCTTGAGCAGGGAAATGAAGGCTTCGCTGGCGGAAGCCGCGCTTGGGGCGCAAAGGCTTTTCCCGGGGCGCTATACGCTCCGGGACAATTACCACTGCACCCTGCAATTCATCGGCCAGGCGGATGTTTCGGCGGTTCCGGCGATTGAAAAAGCCATGCGGGAGGCGGCCGCGCAGGCAGCTCCTTTTTCCATAGCATTAGGTGGCCTCTCCTTTTTCCGCCGGCCCCAGGATGCGGTACTCTATTGCGGCCTTGTAAAGTCACCGCTTTTGGAACAATTGGCGGCAAGTGCGCGGGGGAGGCTGTTTCAGGCGGGGTTTCAACTGGAGGATGGGGCCTTTCATCCCCATATCACCCTGGCGCGGCAGGCAAGGCTTGATCCGGAGGCGCTATCATCGGTCCGTGTGGCGGCCATGGGCCAGCAGGTGGAGGAAATTACGCTGTTTGAAAGCTGCCGTGTGGCGGAACAATTGCGGTATGTGCCCCTTTTTCATTGCCCGCTGGTAAAATAGTGGAAGAACCATGTGGACATCAGTCGGTTTTTTGCAATATACTATGAAAGGCGGAGTTCCCTTGCATCACGATCACCACGAAGCCTGCGGCTGCGGCCATGCCCATGATACGGATTGCGGCTGCGGCCACGAACATACCCATGAGGACGGATGCTGTTGCGGCCATCATCACGCGCATCTTGCGCCTGAAGAGGGCAGCCTTACCCAAGCCCAGTCCGACGTGCTGCTGGCAATACATCAGCGGGGATACCTGCCCATCGCCCGGTTTGCGCTGCGCTCAAGCCGGGATGGGGATGCTTATGCCGTGGCACTGGAACCCGTGTACATTGCTGACCCCAAGGAGGGCATGGACACAGTGAAGGCAAACGGTTCATTGTTTGCATCCCTTGAGGACTTGGGGCTGACCACCCTGGATTACGATATGCGCCTCAAAGGGTACGCGTATCAGGAATACGAGCAATCCAGCATCTACGCCTACTTTGTGGAAACGGTAAAGGAGGCGTCACAAAAGCCGGGATTCGTGCTGGATATCCCGGTATTGGAGCTTGGCAGCGTGGCCTTGACCCATGAAGGATGTGAAGTTTTGCGGACGCTGCTTCATGGATAAGGCGTTTTACATAAGAAAATCAGGCGGTTTTCTTCAAAAAAACCGCGTTTTGTGATTTTATCACTTTCGAATGGCGCAAATGCGGGTATAGTATGTCTATCAAACTGCTCAAAAAGAGCAAAGGAGGAAATATACAATGGCTGCGATAAAGGTTACAAAGGAAAACTTCAACGATGTGCTGGCGGCACAGGTGCCCGTGCTGGTGGACTTCTGGGCGCCTTGGTGCGGCCCCTGCCGGATGATCGCTCCCGTGGTGGAGGGTATTTCCGAGGAGATGGGCGATAAGGCCGTGGTAGGCAAAATCAATGTGGATGAACAGCCGGAGCTGGCTTCCCGTTTCGGCGTAATGAGCATTCCCACTCTGGCGGTGTTCAAAAATGGCCGTCTGGCCGGCTCCATGGTGGGCGTCCGGTCCAAGCAGGACATTTTGAAGCTGCTGGAGGCGTGAAATGTTCAGCATGTTTGGTTTGGGCTGCAAGAGCATGCCTATGCGCGAGGCCATCACCCAACTGAAAGGCAATCCTGACATCCGTGTGGTGGATGTGAGGACGCCTGCCGAGTACAGGCAGGGCCATATCCCCGGCAGCCTTTTGGTGCCGCTGGATCAGTGGGAGACGATTCAAACGGCTGTTCCCGACAAGAGCACGCCTTTATATGTTTATTGCCTGAGCGGCGCAAGAAGCCAGGCGGCTTGCCGGGGTTTTGCGCGGCTCGGGTATACCGAGGTGACCAATATTGGCGGCATCAGCGGCTATGAAGGCCCCTTGGAAAAGTGAGGGAACGAATACATGAAAGTGGTCATCATCGGCGGCGTGGCGGGCGGAGCCAGCGCCGCCGCCCGTTTGCGCCGGCTGAACGAGCAGGCGGATATTGTTTTGCTGGAGCGGGGCGCGTACATTTCCTACGCCAACTGCGGCCTGCCCTACTATGTGGGCGGGGCGATCACAGACCGGGAGGAACTGACGCTGCAAACGCCGGAAAGCTTTTTTGAAAGGTTCCGGGTGGATGTGCGCGTCCTGTCGGAGGCCACAGCCATCGACACCGCCGGCAAGACGGTCACGGTGAAGAACCTGAAGGACGGAACCTCGTATCAGGAACCGTATGACGCATTGATCCTCTCCCCCGGTGCGGAGCCGGTGGTCCCGCCCATTCCCGGCGTGAAGGATCCCCGTGTGTTCACGCTGCGCACGATCCCGGACACGCTGCGCATCAGGGAATATATTGAGGAAAAGCACCCAAAGCGCGCGGTGGTGGTGGGCGGCGGTGCCATCGGCATGGAAATGGCGGAAAACCTTCATGAAGCCGGTCTTGAGGTGACCGTAGTGGAGCTGTGCGACCATGTGATCGCGCCGCTTGATTTTGACATGGCCGCCGAGGTCCATGGCTATATACGGGAAAAGGGCATCCGTCTTAAGCTGAACACGGGTGTCAAGGCCATTGCGCCGGATGGGGATGGGTTGACGGTTCAGGCGGGGGAGGAAAGCCTGCCTGCCGACATGGTGCTTCTCTCCGTGGGTGTGAGGCCCGAAGGCGGCCTGGCTAAGGCCGCAGGGCTCAATGTAAGCTCGAAAGGCGCTATTTTGGTGGATGACCACATGTGTACCTCCGACCCGGGCATCTATGCGGTGGGTGACGCGGTACTGGTTACGCATTTCGTATCCGGCCAGCCTTCTTTTTTACCCCTGGCGGGGCCCGCCAACAAGCAGGGGCGCATCGCGGCGGACAATATCTGCGGCATCCCCAGCACATTCAAGGGCACCCAGGGCGCGCTTGTATTGAAATTGTTTGATATGACGGTTGCGGCTACGGGGATGAACGAGGCCGCCCTGAAGGCGGCAAACATCGCTTATGACAAGGTGTACGCCTTTGGCTATTCCCATGCCACGTATTATCCCGGCGCCACGAATCAAACCATCAAGCTTTTGTTTAGCACGGTGGACGGCAAGGTGCTGGGAGCGCAGATCGTAGGCTTTGAGGGCGTCGACAAGCGGTGCGACGTGATCAATACCGCCATCCGGGCCGGGATGACGGTGTATGACCTGACGGAGCTGGAACTGTGCTACGCTCCGCCCTTCTCCTCCGCCAAGGACCCGGTGAACATGCTTGGATTCATGGCGGAAAACCTGCTCACCGGAAAGGTGAAGCAGTTCCACTGGCATGACGTGGACTGCCTCCCCCGGGATGGCAGCGTGACCCTACTGGATGTCCGCACATCTTCCGAGCGGCGGCGGGGCAGAATCGAGGGCACGGTGTTTATTCCCGTGGATGAGCTAAGGGAAAGGCTTTCCGAACTGGATCAAACCAAGCCCGTCTATGTCCACTGCCATAGCGGACTGCGCAGCTACATTGCCTGCCGCATCCTTTCCCAGAATGGGTTCGACGCCTATAACCTGGCAGGGGGCTACCGGCTGTACGCCATCGTGAAGGAAGAGCTTGCGCCGGGAAATCATATGGGCGAATGATCGTGTCTCTGTCGTCTCCATCATTTCTTCACATTTTGTGGGTACATCAAATATTGGTAACCGCCCTATCAAAATAAGGAGATGATATTGTGA
The DNA here is from genome assembly GCA_023411395.1 of Bacillota bacterium. Taxonomy (GTDB): domain Bacteria; phylum Bacillota; class Clostridia; order Christensenellales; family Aristaeellaceae; genus JAEWAH01. Next base: position 157,299 of record JAEYOV010000007.1, on the reverse strand, counting down.
TGAAGAAAATGACGGCTATATTGGTTGTTCTTGTGGTCGCATTATCGCTGGCCGGCGCGCTGGCCGCACAATCCAACCATTCCCCCCAAACAAGTGTCGCAATTACGCCGGTGGAGGGCTTGATTCCCGCAAAATCCCCCCTGTATCCTGTGGGAACGGCAGTGGTCATCAAGACCGATCATATGGAAGGAATGCAAGGGGCGTCAGGTGTCGTATCGGGGGTATACGAAACGATACTTTATGCGGTTGACTATACGGCCGAAGACGGAAAGATGGTCATTAATCATCGCTGGGTGATTGCCCAGGAGATTGAGAATGGCACGGGCAACACCCTGACCATTGGCGACACGGTTTCCCTTGGAACCGGGCACATGGGCGGGCATGGAGGAGTCGGCAGGAGCGCAATCATCGTGCAGATTTCAAGAGGGCCTGCTTACATGGTAGATTATGACCCCGTTGGCGGCGGAGAGAGGGTTGTCAATCACCAATGGGTTTCTGAGTTTGAGATCGAGCCCGTTGATGAATCATAAAATTCCAGGATTTTCAAGGACTTCAAGTCCTTGAGCGGGTGGTTTGGAGGGCAGAGCCCTCCAAATATAGATTGACAAAAGACGCACGTCATTGTACACTTTCAGCGGAATAACAATTGCATATTTCGGGTGAACGGTTTAGGAGAGACTGCCTCATGGCGGCGCCGAAGGGGAAGACGCAACAAACTCTCAGGCAAAAAGACTAAGCCGGGACGAAACTCTGGAAAGCATGGTGCACCGAAGAAGCAACTCCTTCGTGCGTGGCGTGCGGGGAGGAATCTTTCAGGTTCGACAACAGAGGCGGATAGGCAGCCGGAAGGCGGCCTGTTCGCCTTTTGCATTGCAAAAAGAATCATCATTTCTGCACTGGAGGAACGATCATGGACAAAAAAACGCCCCTGTATGACAGCCATGTGGCGCTGGGCGGCAAAATGGTTCCCTTTGCGGGGTACATTCTGCCGGTGCAATATCCCGCCGGGGTAATCGCCGAGCACATGGCTGTGCGCACGGCCTGCGGGCTGTTTGACGTGTCCCACATGGGGGAAGTGCTCTTTACGGGGCCCGACGCGCTCAACAATATCCAGAACCTGGTCACCAACGATATGGGAAACCTGAATGTGGGCCAGGTGCGCTACAGCCCGCTGTGCAACGATCATGGCGGCTTTGTGGACGACCTGATCGTCTACCGCCTGGGGGAAGAACGCTACATGCTGGTGGTGAACGCCTCCAACCGGGAAAAGGATGTGGCCTGGATGCGGGCGCATCTGTTCGGGAATGTTCATATGGAGGATATTTCCGACGCAACAGCCCAGGTGGCGCTGCAGGGGCCCAAAGCGCCGGAAATCGCAAGCCGCCTATGCAAGGAAGAGGACATCCCGAAAAAGTATTACACCTTCGTGGAAAAGGGAACGGTGGGGGGCATTGCCTGCATCATCTCCCGCACGGGCTACACGGGGGAAACGGGGTTTGAACTGTACTGCGCCAACGGGGATGCCCCAAAACTATGGGACCTTCTCCTGGATACCGGCAAGGACTTGGGGCTCATCCCCTGCGGCCTGGGCGCCAGGGATACCCTGCGCCTGGAGGCGGCCATGCCTCTTTACGGCCACGAGATGGATGATGATATCACCCCCTTTGAAACAGGGCTGGGCAATTATGTGAAGATGGCCAAAGCCGGTTTTATCGGCAAAAAAGCCATGGAGGAAAAAGGGGAGCCGGAAATTGCGCGCTTTGGCCTGCAAATGACCGGCCGGGGCATCGCCAGGGAGCACTGCACGGTGTACCGGGGAGAAGAGGAAATCGGCCACACCACCTCGGGCACCTTCTGCCCGTATCTCAACAAGGCCGTCGCCATGGCGCTGCTCCAAAAGGACGGGCTTTCCCTGGGCGATACGGTGGAAGCGGATGTACGTGGAAGGCGGATTGCCGCCCAAATCGTTCCGCTGCCGTTTTACAAAAAGAAGTAGATCCCAATCCGTATGATTATGAAGGAGGAGCGCGCCATGAATACCCCCAAGGAACTGAAGTACACCAAAACCCACGAATGGGTCCGGGAACTGCCCGGCGGCGTTAAGGAGATCGGCCTGACGGACTATGCCCAGAGTGAATTGGGTGACCTGGTGTTTGTGAACCTGCCCCAGCCGGGGGATAACGTGACTGCCGGGGAAGGTTTTGGCGACGTGGAATCGGTAAAGGCTGTCAGCGACGTATACAGCCCCGTGACCGGTGAGGTGGCGGAAATCAACGAAGCGCTTCTGGACAGCCCGCAAAGCATCAACCAGGCGCCCTATGAAGCCTGGTTCATCCGTGTGAAGGATGTCACGGCCACGGTGGAGCTCATGGATGATGCCGCCTATGCGGCCATGGCCAGGGAGGAGTAAAATGGGCAGCTATATTCCCACCACCAGGGAGGAGCGGCAGGAAATGCTCTCCTCCCTGGGGCTTGAAGACATTTCGGAGCTGTTTTTGGACGTGCCCCGGCAGGTGCGTTTGCAGTCTGATTTGAATCTGCCCGAGGGCAGGACGGAGTTTGAGGTGCGCCGGGAGATGACGGAGCTTTCCCGGAAGAACAAAACGTATTCCGTGATCCTGCGCGGCGCCGGCGCGTACAACCACTACATCCCCTCCATTGTAAAGTACATCACCTCCAAAGAGGAATTTGTTACCGCCTACACCCCTTACCAGGCGGAAATCAGCCAGGGCATTTTGCAATCCATTTATGAATATCAAACGATGATCTGTGAATTGACCGGCTTGGACGTAAGCAACGCCTCCATGTACGACGGGGCCGAGGCCGCGGCGGAAGCGGTGGCCATGTGCCGGGAGCGCAAGCGGGTGACGGCGCTTGTTTCCGCCACCGCCCACCCGGATACCATTGCCACCATAAAAACGTATTGCGGCGCCGCCAATGCCCCCATGCGCATCGTACCGGAGAAGGATGGCGTTACCGATTTGGAAGCGCTTCATGCCATGCTGGGCGAGGATACCGCCTGCTTGTTTGTGCAGCAGCCCAACTTTTACGGCGCGCTGGAGGATGCAAAGCTCCTGGGCGATACGGTGCACGCGGCAGGTGGCAAGTACATCCTGGGTGTGAACCCCATCGCTTTGGCGCTCATGCAATCTCCCGGAGAAGCCGGGGCCGACATCGCCGTGGGCGAGGGCCAGCCTTTGGGCATGCCGCTTTCCTTCGGCGGGCCGTACCTCGGGTTCATGGCGGCCACCACAGCCATGATGCGCAAGCTGCCGGGCCGCATCGCGGGCGAAACGGTGGATGGCAAGGGCAACCGGGCATTTGTATTGACGCTTCAGGCCAGGGAGCAGCACATCAGAAGGGAAAAGGCCAGCTCCAATGTCTGCTCCAACCAGGCGCTGTGCGCCCTCACCGCCGCGGTGTACCTTTCCGCCATGGGGCCGGAAGGCCTCAAGGAAGCGGCCTCGCAGTCCATGAGCAAGGCCCACTATCTGGAAGCGGGCCTTTCAAGGATCCCCGGCATCCGGCGGGTAGGAAGCGCCCCCTTCTTCCATGAATTCGTCACCGCCTGCGGCGGGAAGCGGGAGGCTATTCTGCAAGCGCTGGAAGCCAAGGATATCCTGGGCGGGCTGCCGCTTCATGAAGACATGCTTTTGTGGTGCGCCACCGAACAGGTAAGCCGGGATCAGCTTGATACCGTGATTCAAACCGTCCGGGAGGTGTGCGCAAAATGAATCTGATCTTTGAATCAAGCCGCCCCGGTCATCATGTAAGCCTCTTGCCCAAGTGCGACGTGCCGGAGGTTACGCTTCCGGAAGAACTCAAAAGGAAGAATGCTCCGCATCTGCCGGAAATGGCGGAGACGGACATCAGCCGCCATTACAGCAAGCTTGCCCGCCGTGCCCACGGCGTGAACAGCGGATTCTACCCCCTGGGTTCCTGCACCATGAAGTACAACCCCCGCATCAACGAGGAGATCGCCGCGCTGCCGGGCTTTGCGAATATCCATCCCCTCCAGCCCAAGGATACGGTGCAGGGCTGCCTGGAAGTGTTGTCCACTGCCCAAAAGCATCTGTGTGAGATCACTGGCATGGACAGCATGACTTTCCAGCCCGCCGCCGGCGCCCACGGGGAGTTTACGGGCGTGCTGCTCATCAAGGCCTATCACCAATCCAGGGGCGATGCGAAGCGGACAAAGCTGATCGTGCCAGATTCCGCCCACGGCACCAACCCGGCCACGGGCGCCATGGCTGGCTACACGGTGGTGAGCATCCCATCCGGGCCGGACGGCTGTGTGGATCTTGATGCCCTCCGGGCGGCGGTGGGGGAGGATACCGCCGGTCTGATGCTCACCAACCCCAATACCCTGGGCTTGTTTGACAGGAACATCCTGGAGATTACCCGCATTGTCCACGAGGCGGGCGGGCTCTGCTACTACGACGGGGCGAACCTCAACGCCATCATGGGTGTGGTGCGGCCCGGCGATATGGGCTTTGACGTGGTGCATCTGAACCTGCACAAAACCTTCTCTACGCCCCATGGCGGCGGCGGGCCCGGTGCTGGCCCTGTTGGCTGCAAGGCTTTCCTGGCGCCTTTCCTGCCGGCTTCCGCGCTGGGGGAAACCCCTGGTCTTCAAAGCATCGGCCAGGTGAAGGCCTTCTATGGCAACTTCCTGGTGGTGGTGCGGGCGCTGACCTACATCCTTACTCTGGGCCGGGAGGGCATAAAGGAGGCTTCCGAAAACGCGGTTTTGAATGCCAATTACATGATGAACCGCCTGAAGGATACCTTTGACGTGGCCTTTGACCACACCTGCATGCATGAGTTTGTGTTGACATTGGAGAATTTGAAAAAGGAAACGGGCGTGTCCGCCCTGGACGTGGCCAAGGCACTTTTGGACAAGGGCATGCATCCCCCCACCATGTACTTCCCCCTCATCGTCCACGAGGCGCTGATGATAGAGCCTACGGAAACGGAAAGCCGGGAAACGCTGGAGGAGGGTGTCGCCGCGCTGAAGGAAATTGCCCGGCGTGCCAAGGACGACCCGGAGAGCTTGCACTTAAGCCCCGTAAACACCCCCATCGGCAGGCCCGACGAGGTGGCCGCAGCCCGCAACCCAAAGTTGCGCTACGTATTTGACAAGGAGTGATCCCATGATCCATGACTGCCGCTATGTGGTGACCGATTGCACGGCCCCCTATGACAACCTGGCGCTGGAAGAGCACCTGCTGGAAACCGTCCAGCCGGGGGAAATCATACTGTACCTGTGGCAGAACCGGCATACGGTGGTTATCGGGCGTAACCAAAACGCCTGGAAGGAAGTCCGGGTGCCGGAGCTTGAAAAGGATGGCGGGTATCTTGTGCGAAGGCTTTCCGGCGGCGGCGCGGTGTATCACGACCTGGGCAACCTGAATTTCACTTTTCTTGTGAGCGAGGCCGATTATGACGTAGCCAGGCAGACGGAAGTGATTTTGCAGGCGGTGCGCTCCTTCGGGGTCCCGGCGGAGCGCACCGGCCGCAATGATATTACGGTCGATGGGCGCAAATTCTCCGGCAACGCCTTTTATAAAAGCGGCGGCAACGCCTATCACCACGGCACGCTGTTGGTTCATGTAGACATGGACAACCTGGCCCACTATTTGAACGTGCCCCAGCAAAAGCTGGAATCCAAGGGTGTATCCTCCGTTCGGGCGCGGGTGGTGAATTTGCAGGAGCTTTGTCCCGAGCTTACCATCCCGCTGCTTAGGGATGCGCTGATTGCGGCCTTGGGCAAGGTCTATGGTGCCATGCCCGAAGAACTGCCCGCCTCCCGCATCGACGGGGAGAAGGTGGCGGAGGGTAAGGCGAAATTTTCCGCTTGGGATTGGACCCTTGGCAGGCCTATTCCTTTTACCTGGGAGGGGGAAGCACGGTTTCCCTGGGGCGGCATCCAGCTTCAGTTTTCGGTGGAAGCGGGCCGTGTCAAGGAATGCGGCGCCTACTCCGATGCGCTGGATGTGGAACTGATCCGGCAGATTCCTGGCTTGGTTGCCGGATGCCTTCTGAATGGCGCTGCGCTTATGGAGGCGGTTGCGCCCATCTGTGCGCAGTCGGAGGAGATTTGCCGGGATCTGCAATCTTTTTTGATGAGCCAGAACTTTTAAGGGGTGACAGGCCATGGATTTTGACTGGATCATCCTGGGAGCGGGGCCGGGGGGCTACGAGGCGGCCATCCGGGCCGCCCAACTGAAACAAAAAGTGGCTTTGGTGGAAAAGGATGAGGTGGGCGGAACGTGTTTAAACCGCGGTTGCGTGCCCACCAAAGCGCTGCTCCATGCCGCCATGGGCTTTGAGGAGCTGGACCATATTGCGTCCTGGGGCATCCGGGCGGAGCAGTTGACCCTGGATTTTGACAAAATGTATGCCCGCAAGGACGAGCTGGTGTCCACCCTGCGGGAAGGCATCGGTAAACTGATATCCCCAAATGGCATCACGCTGTTAAAAGGTGCGGGCGTGATCAGGGACAGCCATACCGTTGCGGTGGGGGAGAAGGTTTTAACGGCGGAGCGTATCCTCATCGCCACCGGCTCCGCGCCTATACTTCCCAATATCCCCGGCATCAATCTTCCCGGCGTGGTGACAAGCGACGGGCTGCTTTCCGCTCCGCCTGCCGGTAAGCGCCTGATCATCATCGGCGGCGGCGTGATCGGTGTGGAGTTCGCGTCCTTGTTTCAGGCTCTTGGCTATGAAATTGCTGTTATTGAGGCGCTGGAAAGATTATTGCCCCAAATGGACCGGGAAATATCCCAGAACCTTGGCATGATCCTGAAAAAGCGCGGCGCAACCGTATTGGCAGGCGCAAGGGTTATGGAGATTCAAAAGGGTGACGATAGTTCCCTGACCGTTATGTATGAAGCCGGTTCAAAGCGAGGCCAGGTATCGGGGGATACGGTGCTTGTGGCCATTGGCCGCCGTGCCAGCACCCAGGGGCTGTTTGTAGAAGGTTTTGCTTTGGAAACGGACCGTGGCCGCATCGTGACGAACGCAAACCATGAAACCAGCGTTCCCGGGGTGTATGCCATCGGGGATGTTTCAGGAACCATTCAATTGGCCCATGCCGCCTCTGCCCAGGGCATTGCCTGCGTGGAGCGGGCGGCGGGGCATGTGCCCTCTGTCCGGGAGGACTTGGTGCCCTCCTGTGTGTATACCCGCCCGGAAATCGCCTGCGTTGGCATGACGGCGGACGAGGCGAAGGCAAAAGGAATTCCTGTGCGCACGGGGAAATACATCATGACTGCCAACTGCCGTACCATGATCGCCGGCGGCGAGCGGGGCTTTGTGAAGCTTGTGCTGGATGAAGCGACGGATGTACTGCTGGGCGCGCAGATCGTGTGCGAACGGGCCACAGACATGGTGAACGAAATGACGGTGGCCATTGCCAATGGATTGACACGGGAGCAGTTATTGAAAGCGATCCGGCCCCATCCCACCTTTGCCGAAAGCGTCACCGAGGCGCTGGACAGCGTGGAGGGAATGGCGATTCATATGGCGCCGGTGCGGAGGGGATAAACTTGCGGGAAGGGGCCTTTTTGAAAAAATTCTCCGGCCATCTCAATCGTCGCCGTGATTCGCTGCCGCTTTCACGGCTCGTTTCGCTGGCCTCCTTCGCCTGGCGCTTTGCCCCCACTGGGGGCGGCCAGGCTTCGGAGCCTTCCCGCACCCATCCCCGAAAAACTTTCAATGAGATTCATAATCAAAGAGTGCCGGGTATTTCACAGCACTCTTTGTTTTTTTATATGCCCAAGTAGCTGCATGCCCATTGATTTCCCTCATATAGGGATTCCCAAGGGATATATCCCTTGGGCGGTGGGTCCAGGGAGGCGGAGCCTCCCTGGTTACCGTCTCTTAAGCATGGCTTTCAAGTACTGTCCTGTATGGCTTGCCTCCACTTTGCACAGCTCTTCCGGCGTGCCCTGGGCGATGATTTGCCCGCCCCGGTGGCCGCCCTCCGGGCCCAGGTCGATGATGTAATCGGCGGTCTTGATGATGTCCAGGTTGTGCTCGATCACGATCACGCTGTTGCCGGCGTCCACCAGCCGCTGCAATACCTGCACCAGCCGGTCCACATCGGCCATGTGAAGGCCGGTGGTGGGCTCATCCAGCACATACACGGTTTTGCCGGTGGCTCTTTTGCTCAGTTCCGTAGCAAGCTTCACCCGCTGGGCCTCGCCGCCAGACAGCGTGGTGCTGGACTGGCCCAGCTTCATGTAGCCCAGGCCCACATCGTAGAGCGTCTCCAGCTTGCGCTGAATCTGCGGATGGTTTTCAAAGTAGGCCAGGCCCTCTTCCACGGTCATCTCCAGCACATCGTGGATGGACTTGCCCCGGTAGTGCACCTCCAGCGTCTCCCGGTTGTAGCGCTTGCCCTTGCACACCTCGCAGGGAACGTAGATATCGGGCAGGAAGTGCATTTCGATTTTGATCAGCCCGTCGCCGGAGCAGGCTTCGCACCGCCCGCCCTTGACATTGAAGGAAAACCGGTTTTCCTTGTAGCCCCTGGCTTTTGCGTCGGGGGTCAAGGCAAATACCTTGCGGATAAGGTCGAACAGCCCCGTGTAGGTGGCTGGGTTGCTTCTTGGCGTGCGGCCGATGGGCGACTGGTCGATGTCGATGATCTTGTCGAGCTGCTCCATGCCCTCCAACCTGTCAAACGCGCCGGGCCGGGTCTTGGCCCTGTTCAGATGCTTGGCCAGGTATTTGTAGAGGATTTCGTTGACAAGGCTTGATTTGCCGCTGCCGGACACACCCGTGACGCAGGTCAGAACCCCCAGGGGAATGGTGGCGTCGATGCCTTTCAGGTTGTGCTCACGGGCGCCCCGGATGGTGAGGATGCCCGTGGGCTTGCGGCGCTTTTCCGGTACGGGAATGCTTTTCTTGCCGCACAAATATTGCCCCGTAAGGGAATCGGGGTTGGCAATGATCTCATCCACCGTGCCCTGGGCCACGATGTGGCCGCCGTGAGCGCCGGCGCCGGGGCCGATATCCACAATGTAGTCGGCGGCGTACATGGTTTCCTCGTCGTGCTCCACTACGATCAGGGTATTGCCAATATCCCGAAGATGCTTCAAGGTCGTAAGCAGCCTGGCGTTGTCCCTTTGGTGCAGGCCGATGGAGGGCTCGTCCAGGATATACAGCACGCCCACAAGCGAGGAACCGATTTGCGTCGCCAGGCGGATTCTTTGCGCCTCCCCGCCGGACAGGCTGCCCGCCGCCCTGGAGAGCGTCAGATAATCCAAGCCCACATCCACCAGAAAGCCCAGGCGGGCGTTGATTTCCTTCAATATCTGGGTGGCGATGAGGGATTGCTTTTCGGTAAGCGTAAGGTGCCTGAAAAACTCCCTGGCGTCCAGAACGCTCAAGTCGCTGATCTTGCTGATATTTTCCCCGCCCACGGTGACGGCCAGCGCTTCCGGCTTCAGCCTGCGGCCATGGCAGTCGGGACATTCGTCCGCTACCATGTATTCCTCGTACAGGGCTTTCATGCCATCGCTGGCGGTTTCCCGGTAGCGCCGCTCCAGAGAAGGGATGATGCCCTCATACGGCGCGTCGAAGTGGCCGGAGCCGTTCTGCCCGGCGTAATGGACGGTGATCTTTTCCTTGCCGGTACCGTACAGCAGGAGGTTCGCGATGTTTTCCGGCAGGTCCTGAACAGGCGTATCCATATCGAAGCCATACTTTTGGGCCAGGGCCGCAAAGAACATGTTGGCGATGCTGGAGGGATCCTTCACGTTCCAGCCCATGGCGTTGATGGCGCCCTGGTTGAGCGACAGGCTGCGGTCAGGCAGCACGATGTCGGGGCTGATCTTCATCAGCGTGCCAAGGCCCGCGCAGGTGGGGCAGGCGCCAAAGGGGCTGTTGAAGGAAAAAAGCCGGGGCGCCAGCTCTTCAATGGAGATGCCGCAGTCGGCGCAGGCGTAGTTCTGGGAGAACAATATTTCCCCCTGCTCGCCCAGGTCGATCAATATCAGCCCGCCCGATTGCCCCGCTGCCGTTTCCATGCTGTCGGTGAGGCGCTTTGACATTTCCTTCCCAGCCCGGATCACAAGCCGGTCGATGACAATCTCGATGGAGTGCTTCTTTTGCTTGTCCAGGGGCGGCGTATCATCGATCTCGAACAGCGTGCCGTCGATGCGCACGCGCACAAAGCCGCCCTTGCGGGCATCCTCCAAAATCCTTGCGTGCTCGCCCTTGCGGCCCCGGACGACGGGAGCCAGCACCTGCATTCTCGTGCCCTCCGGGTAGGACAATATTTGATCCACCATCTGGTCAATGGTCTGCTGGTTAATTTCTTTCCCGCACTGCGGGCAGTGGGGCGTGCCGATGCGGGCGTACAAAAGACGCAGGTAATCATGCACCTCGGTCACCGTGCCCACGGTGGAGCGGGGGTTGCGGCTGGTGGTCTTCTGGTCGATGGAGATGGCCGGGGACAGGCCCTCGATATAATCGATGTCCGGCTTCTCCATCTGCCCCAAAAACTGCCGGGCGTAGGCGGACAGTGACTCCACGTACCGCCTTTGGCCCTCGGCGTAGATGGTGTCAAAAGCAAGGGAGCTTTTTCCCGACCCGGACAGCCCCGTGAACACCACCAGCTTGTCGCGGGGGATTTCCAGATCGATGTTTTTCAGGTTGTGCTCCCGTGCCCCTTTTACAAACAGCGTATTGCGCAAGCGTCACACCTCGATCAATTCATAAGCTCTTAAACCCAGCCCCAGTTTTTCGCCGTGGGTTAATTGGGTTACCCAGTTGGTATCAGGATGGCTGTTCCTGAAAGGATCGTTGCTGATATGCGGCACCTCGGAAAGCTTGCTGCCGGGCAGCGGGGAAAGCTTCAAGCAGGCGTCCACGCAGGCCTGGTCCAGCGCTACCGGGTCGAAGGAGGCGAACATGCCCACATCCGGCAGTATGGGCGCGTCGTTGTAATCGTGGCAGTCGCACACGGGGGAGATATCCATAACCAGGCTCACGTGGAAGTGGGGCCGGCCTTTAAGAACCGCCAGGGAGTACTCCGCGATCTTCCTATTGAGAATATCGTTGCTCTGGTCGCCCGTGGGCTGGATCGCATCCTCCGGGCATGCGCCGATGCAGCGGCCGCAGCCCACGCACTTGTCCCAGTTGATGTGCGCTTTTTTATGGGGAAAGGTGATGGCTTCGTGGGCGCATTCCTTGCGGCATTTGCCGCAGTGTACGCACAATTCCTCATCCACCTCCGGCTTGCCGGAAACATGCATTTCCATCTTGCCGGCCCTGGAGCCGCAGCCCATGCCGATGTTTTTGATGGCCCCGCCGAAGCCCGTGCCCTCATGGCCCTTGAAGTGGGTGAGGCTTAAAAACACGTCCGCGTCCATCACCGCGCGGCCGATCTTGGCTTCCTTCACATATTCGCCCGGGATCTTCACCAGCGCCTCGTCCGTGCCCTTCAATCCGTCGCCGATGATCACATGACAGCCTGTGGAAAAGGGAGAGAACCCGTTTTCGTAAGCGGCATCGATATGGTCCAGCGCATTTTTTCTCCTGCCCACATATAGGGTGTTGCAGTCGGTCAAAAAGGGCATGCCGCCGCTATCACGCACCAGATCCACCAGCACCTTGGCATAATTGGGCCGCACGAAGGATAAGTTCCCAGGCTCCCCGAAATGCAGCTTGATGGCCGTGAATTTTTTCTTGAAATCGATGCTCTCAATGCCCGCCTTCTTTACCAGGCGGCGCAGCTTGTCAAGCAGGCTGCGGCCGTCCGTGACCCGCAGGCTTGTGAAATATACCTTCGCCGGCTCCATGATTGTCCTCCCGAAAATTGATACCAGCATAGTGTAGCACAGCGAACGTACTTTCGCAATGTGTGGGATGGGAATTTCCCCAACTGCACACCACCAGGGAGGCTCTGCCTCCCTGGACCCACCGCCAAAGGTTCCGTAGCCGAGCGCCGCCTGTGGCGGATAAAGCGAGGCGGAGGAAGCTGGCGAAACGAGCAATGTGAGCGGCAGTGAAGCAGTGCGTCGATTGAGCCAGCCGGAATATATCCCTTGGGAATCCCTGTATTATGGGGAAAAGATAAGAGTCTGTTATCACACAAGTTCATTGTACGCAAGGAAAACCGCCCCCACAAAAATCGTAGGGGCGGTTATCAACCGCCCGCCCTTATCGGCTGGCAACCGTCAATGAGAATGCATCTTTAAGGCCAGGAACAGCGCCCCTGATCACAGTTCGCTTGTGCAATGCGGGCAGCGGGTGGCTTCCTCGTGAACGGGCTGTCTGCAGAAGCGGCACAGCCGGGGCGCCGGGGCGGGTTCTTCCTTCCTTTTGATAGAAAGCCTGGCGATGAGCTTCACAAACAGGAACACGCACAGCGCCATGAGCACAAAATCGATAACAGCCTGCAGGAACATGCCGTAGTTCAGCGTGCCTACGCCCTTGGCCGCGGCGGCCTCAATGGTCTCATAAGCCGCGATTTTGCCATCCAGGGGATAAAACGCGCCGGACAGGTTGATGTTGCCAACGAGGAGGCCGATCAATGGCATGAAGATGTCGTTGACCAGGGAGGTGACGATTCTTCCGAAAGCCGCGCCGATGATGACGCCCACAGCCAGGTCCAGTACGTTGCCTTTCATGGCGAAGGCCCGGAAATCCTTGAAAAATTGCTTCATGGGTTGCGCCTCCTCTTTCATTGGTAAATATTGCATGCCTTCATGCGGTCATCCTTCAAGAAAAATGCCACGAAGAAAATTTTCCAGGTCTTCGGGCAGCGTAAGGCGCCGGAAGATTTCCCGCTTCAGCTCATCGCTTTTGCGGCCGGGGAAGAAGCGGGCGGCGAGGTTTTCCACACAGCCGCGCCAGAATACCTTGCCGTGCACATATCTTCTAAGCAGCGTTTGATCTGTTGCGTCTTTTACGCTGCGGAAATGCTCCTCCATCCGCTGCTTCAGCGTTTCCGGGCTCAAAAGATGCTGCCAGGTTTGCAGCACCTCCTTAAGCTCCCCTTCACCCGGGGGAGGATAGCGCAAAAGCGCCCGGTTGAACCCCGCCTGCAAAAGCTCCTCATACAACGGCTGGGCGGCCCGCCACAGGCAGGCATGGCGCACGGCCCGGGGGATTTCCATGGCAATCAGCGGTGTAAGTTCGGCAAAACCCGGTACCGCTTTTGCAAGCTCTTCGGGACAGATCAGGTAATTTTCAATACAAAACCGGGGCAGAATGTGCAGGTTTGGGAAAAATCGCTCCTTCTTTTTGCATTCCGCGTCATCCCAGGCGTCCCTGTCCACCATGGCGTGCAAATCGGGCTGCTCCTTCAAAAGGCGCAGCACGGCCTCCTTGCCGCCCGCGGGAGCGATGACCCAGCCGGCGAATATGTTTTCATCCCGAAGGGGAGGCTTATCCAGCATCAGGGTCAAAAAGGAAATATCCCCCGTGCCTTCCACCAGCAGCACGCGCTTGTTGGGCGTGGCCGCCGCCTCTCTCAAAACCAGGTCATAAGGCCTGTCATTTGCCGCCATGGCCTACCTCCAGCTCCACCGAAAGGCCCAATTCCCCGTACCGCTGCCAGATGGCCGGATTGTGGGATACAAGCAGCATCTGTCCGCCCGCCCTGCGGCAGAAGCCCTCCAGCGTAGACAACAGCCCAATCACCTGGCTGGGATGCAGGTGCACGGCCGGCTCATCCAAAAGCAGCACGCCGCCGGGCTTTAGGCAGCAGGCGGCGCAAAAGCACAGCACGGCCATGTGGCGCTCCCCCATGGACAACTGATGGGGGCCGTGGCGCTCATTGCTTTTCAAATGCACCTGCACATCGCCCGAGGAGTCAATTACAAGATCCTTGTCCACCAGCAGGCGGTTGATAGCCGTCAGCACCTCACCGGCACAGGGGCGGTTGTCGCGGTACAGCCGGGAGAGCGCCTGGGGCCAATCGTCCTTTACATCATCATCGGTCAAAAACCAGGCATTGCTGAAATCTTTTGACTGCTGGGCGAAATGGAAATCGGCGTCCAGCAGGATCATGTTGGGCATATCCCCCGTAACCGTGCCGCGGAGCGCGTCCGGCGCGCCCTTGTCAGCGAAAAGAGGCCGGGAACCGGGATGGCGCTGTGCCATCTCCTTTCGGAAATCAGGGCCGGCGGACCAGACAACCAGCGCATCCCCGCCTGGCAGTCCAGTGATGTGCATGGCCAGGTCGCCATCGGGCAGGTCCTGCCCTTCCGCCGGATTTTGGTTCAGCAGCCGCCATAAATAGGCCATGGCCCACAGGGCCGTGCTCTTTCCGCTGCCGCTGATGCCGGTCAAAAGCACGCGGTCGTCGTCCGTATGCAGGCAAAACAGTTCCTTCCGCCGCAAAAACGGCCCGATATTCTTCAAATACACATCCGTAATGCGCATGCTGAAAGCCTCCGTTCGAGGTCATTATACATTTTCGCCAAGACCGTGACAACCCTGATTTTTCCTGCCTTGTCATGGCCGTGCGTCTACGGTATAATATTTCCTGTAACGCGCCCTTTAAAAGGAGGCCGGCCGATGTTTTTCCAGAAGGATTATGTATTGCGCATGATCGAAATGATGGGTGACTTCATGCGCCGCATCGGGGAGATGCTGGATGATACGCACCGGCTGCGCCTTTTGGACGATGCCTCCCGGGAGCATTGCGGCATGGACATATCAGCCGCCGGGAAGCTGAGCGTGGAAAGCGTCATTGATCTCCTGGCCCCCCAGCCGCGGCTGATGATGGCGGAAATTTTGTACATACAGGCGATGCAGACCTCTTTGCCCGATGAAGCGCGGGAGCAGCTTTTGTACCGCAGCGCAAGGCTCCTTTTATCGCTCCGGGAGGAAAGCCTGCTTTGCGAACTGCGCCAGGACAGGCTGAAGTATTGCCTCATGGAGGCGCAAGCGCTGTTTACCCCCCGCGACAGGATGGATGCCGCCGCGTTCTTTATGATGGCGGAACAGTTTGGTTTGGGGGAGGACCAGCTTTATCAGGCGCTGGACGAAACCTCTTTGGAGGAATATCCTCAGCTTTTGAGGGAAGGGCTCAGCCTTTTGGAAGGCTGCCTTGCCGTTCCCCAAAGCCGCCTGGAAGCCGGCGGACTGCCTTACAGCGAGGTTCTGGAGAGCCTCAATACCCTGAAAAAGCGCCGTGAAGCGCTTGAGACTATTTGATCGGAGCCACGCATGATTATTCTTTCCCTGCAGCACATACAAAAATCCTTTGGCGCAAACATTGTGCTCAAGGATGTTTCCCTTACCCTGCAGGCGGGCCAGCGGCTGGGACTGGTGGGTGTGAACGGATGCGGAAAAACGACGCTGATGCGCATCATTGCCGGGCTGGAAACCTACGATTCGGGCGCTATGAGCATCAGCCGGGGGCTGAAGCTGGGATACCTGGCCCAGCAGGGGCTGGTGACCGAGGGCCTCACCGTTCTTGAAGAGATGGAAGCCGTGTTTGCCCCCCTTGCGGAAATGGAAGCGAAAATGCGGGAGCTGGAAGAGCGCATGGCGGTCACCCGTCAGCCGGAGGAACTTCACCGCCTGGGCGCGGAGTATGCATCCCTGACCGAAGCTTTTGAGCGGCAGGACGGCTACGCCTGGCAAAGCGCCGTCCAGGGCGTACTTGCAGGCCTGGGCTTTACCAAAGCGCAACAAGGCCAATTGTCGGAAAGCTTGAGCGGCGGCGAGCGCACCAGGCTGTGCCTGGCCCGGCTGCTGTTGCAAAAGCCCGATCTTTTGCTGCTGGACGAGCCAACCAACCATCTGGATTTGCAGGCCCTTGCCTGGCTGGAAAACTATCTTTCCCAGTACCGGGGCACGGTTTTGATCATTTCCCATGACCGCTACTTTCTGGACCATGTGTGCGACTGCATGGCGGAACTTTTGCTGGGCACGGTGGAACAATACAACGGAAATTATTCAAGGTACCTGGAGCAGCGGGCCGAGCGGTTTGAAAGCCGCCAAAAGGCCTATGATCTTCAACAAAAGGAAATCGTGCGCCAGGAGGTCATTATCGCCCGCTTTCGCAGCTTCAACCGGGAAAAGTCTATTCGCGCCGCCGAAAGCCGGGAGAAAAAGCTTGCCAAGATGGAACGGCTGCAAAGACCCGAGGAAGAAAACCAGGTGCGCTTTTCCTTCACCGTGCGCCGGCGCACCGGGGACGACGTATTGATGGTGAAGGATCTGAAAAAAAGCTTCGGGGAAAGAACGCTGTTTGAACATCTGAACCTGCATATGCGCTCGGGGGACCGGGTCGCGCTCATCGGTCCCAACGGCGCGGGCAAGTCCACGCTTTTCCGCTGCCTGACGGGGGAACTTCATCCCGACGAGGGCACGGTGCGGCTGGGCGCCAACGTGGACCTGGGGTATTACGACCAGCACCAATCGTCGCTGCATCCCGAAAAATCGGTGCTTAACGAGGTGTGGGACGACTTCCGCCGTTTGGAACAATATGAGGTGCGCGGCGCGCTGGGGCTGTTCCTGTTCACGGGCGACGACGTGTTCATGCCTGTGTCAACGCTTTCCGGCGGCGAAAAGGGCCGGGTGGCGCTGACCAAGCTGATGCTGAAAAAGGATAACCTCCTTTTGATGGACGAACCCACCAACCACCTGGATATGGACAGCCGGGAGGTGCTCGAACAGGCGCTATCCGATTATCCGGGCACGATCCTGGCCATTTCCCACGACCGGTACTTTATCAACCGCTTTGCGAACAAGGTGGCGGTACTGAGCCAGGACGGCCTTGCGTTGCACGCCGGTAATTATGACGATTACCTGGAAGGCACGGCGCGGGGGGACGCGCCCGAAATGGAAGGACCGCTGAAAACCCGCACCGAGCTGGACAAGGAAAAAAAGCGCACCCGCCAGGAAAGGGAGCGTTTGAAGGAGGCCCAGGACTTGGCCCGGGCCAAGGAAAAGGAAATCGCCGATTTGGAGCAATTCATGGCCGACCTGGAAACACTGATGGCGCTGCCTGAGACATATCAGGATCCCGAAAAGGCCGCCCAGGCCGCCAGGGAATATCAAAAGGCGCAGGACAAGGTGGCCTCCCTGTATGACGCGTGGGAGGAAGCCGACCAGGCGTTGAAGGAACTCATGGAAACGCTGGACGCAAACGGTTAAGGAGGAATTGGGTATGAAGGAAATCACGTTCTTTATGATGGATGTCTGCCCCTATTGCATCAAGGCGCAAAAATGGCTGGACGAATTGATGAGAGAACATCCGGAATATAAAAAAATCCCCATGAAGGTCATCGACGAGCGCAAACAGCCGGCCATTGCGAACAAGTACGATTACTATCTGGTGCCTACTTTCTATGTGGACGGCGTGAAGCTCCACGAGGGCGTGGCCACCAAGGAAAAGATTGAGTATGTGCTGATGCAGGCGATGGAAGGGTAAAAAAGGACGGATATTTTTCCGCATGATCGAGATTTGGATTGAGGAGAACATTCTTTACAGCTTTCTTCTTTTGTGCAGGGTTCAGTTGCTGTCCCATGTGGTATAATCACATAAAGGCTCCGGCAGCCATCCTGCCGCTCCACGGCGGGAAAAGCAAAGGACATGGGAGGGAAGGGTATGAGGGTCATTGCACAATGGAAAACGGGCGCGGCGCCCCACGAGGAAAAAATGGTGCGGCTTGAAAGGCCCCTGGATATGGCGCTTTGCACCATTATTCCCAAGGGCGGCGGATCATTCTCCATCCAGCTCCCGGCTGCAGACTGGGAGGATGGCCTGCAGGCGGTATACGCCTTTACCTATGATGGAAATGTGAATGCTGCGGAAGCCATTCTTCCCGCCACCATGCGGGTGGTGCCTGTTCTTCAGGACCTTGACAGCCATTGCATAGACGCCACCGACGGAAAGGTCACCGAAGATTGCATTTTGCGCTTTGAAAAGGGTAGGGACATTGATATTGCGTCGGATGTGGTCATACAATTGTCAAGGGATGAAATCGGCAGGCTGAATACGTTTCTTGAACGGTGGAACAAAAGATAAGTAAAATAAGAAGGGCGGTCTGGCGTGCCCTTTCTGAACAGTCGGCCCCGGCAATGCCCGGGGCTTTTTTCGGCTGCCGGACAATAGACATCGCGATGCTTTCGAAAAGGAGTATAAGAATTCTAAACAATACAGAAGATTTTCGCATTCCTTTCACAAACCGGGTATGGCATACTCTATACAGAATGCGGCGGGTAGACCGCCGAAACAAGGAGGTTTTCAGGTAATGAGGAAAATGCTTTCTCTGGCCCTGGCGCTTGTCCTGGTGCTGAGCATGGCGGCATTCGCCCTGGCAGCCGATCTGCCCAGTGTGGGCGTGACCATCTACAAGTTTGACGACACCTTCATGACCGGCGTTCGCAATGCCATCAATGATGCCGCTGTCGATGTGGCCACCATCGAGATCGCCGACAGCCAGAACAACCAGGCCACGCAGAATGACCAGGTCGACCTGTTCCTGACCAAGGGCGTGAACTCCCTGGCCATCAACCCCGTTGACCGCACCGCCGCCGGCGTCATCATCGACAAGGCGATGGGCAAGGAAATCCCCGTTGTGTTCTTCAACCGCGAGCCCCTGCCCGAAGACATGGCCAAGTATGACAAGGTGTACTATGTGGGCGCCAAGGCCGAAGAATCCGGCACCATGAGCGGCCAGATCATCGTCGACTACTTCACCGCCAACAAAGACGCCGACAGGAACGGCGACGGCATCATCCAGTACGTGATGCTCAAGGGCGAGCCGGGCCACCAGGATGCCGAGCTGCGTACCGAGTTTTCCATCAAGGCCATCGAATCCGCCGGCTTCACAGTGGAGAAGGTTGCCGAAGACACCGCTATGTGGGACCGTGTAAAGGGCCAGGACAAGATGGCCGCTTTCCTCGCCGCCCATGGCGAAAAGATCGAAGCCGTGCTGGCCAACAATGACGACATGGCGCTGGGCGCGATCGAAGCCCTGAAGGCCGCCGGCTACTTCTCCGAAGGCAAGTTCATGCCCGTCGTGGGCGTGGATGCCACCGCTCCCGCTCTGGCCGCTTTGAAGGAAGGCACCCTGCTGGGCACGGTACTCAACGACGCCGTGAACCAGGGCAAAGCCACCCTGCTGCTGGCCGCCATCCTGGGCGCCGAAGAAGAAGTCACCGCCGACAACTTCCCCTATGAGATCACCGACGGCAAGTACGTGTGGGTTCCCTACCAGAAAGTAACCCTGGAGAACGCCGCGGACTACGAGTAACACCTGATACCAGCTTACATGGACAGAAAGCGGGGGGGAAGGGAATCATTTCCCTCCCTCCCGCATTTTTTTGAAATCATGCCGCGCTTGCCGCGCGGGCGGGAGGCGGATGCCATTGACCGGTCAAGATAACCCATTCGTGCTGGAAATGCGCAGCATCAGCAAGGAATTTCCCGGCGTCAAGGCGCTGGACGACGTGACGCTGAATGTGAAGCCCGGCACGGTTCACGCGCTGATGGGGGAAAATGGGGCGGGCAAGTCCACGCTGATGAAATGCCTGTTCGGCATCTACCACCAAAACAGCGGCGACATCCTGCTTCATGGCCAGAAGGTGGACATCCGCGATTCCAAGGCGGCGCTGGATTTGGGCATCGCCATGATCCACCAGGAGCTGCACCCCATCCCGTACCGCAACGTGATGGACAACATCTGGCTGGGCCGCTTTCCTACCAAAGGCGTTCTGGTGGATGAGGCGGAGATGTATCAAAAGACCATGGCGCTTTTGAAGGATCTGGAAATCACTGTGGATCCAAAGGTGCAGGTAAGGTACTTGTCCATATCCACGGTGCAGACCATTGAAATCGCAAAGGCCATCAGCTACAACGCCAAGATCATCATCATGGACGAACCTACCTCGTCGCTTACGGAAAACGAGGTCAGGCATTTGTTCAAGCTGATCCGGCGCATGCGCGACCGGGGCGCGGCCATCATCTACATTTCCCACAAGATGGAGGAGATTCTGGAAATCTCCGATGAGGTCACCATTATGCGGGACGGAAAAGCCGTGGGCACCTGGCCTGCGTCGGAGCTGACCACCGACCTCATCATAAGGCGCATGGTGGGCCGGGACCTTATACACCGCTTCCCGCCCAGGGAAAACGTGCCGGGCGAGCCTGTTTTGCGGGTGGAGAACATGACCAGCCCCAATCCAAGGTCCTTCCGCAACGTATCCTTTGATTTGCGCAAGGGGGAGATACTTGGCGTGGGCGGGCTGATGGGCGCCCAGCGCACCGAGATGCTGGAGGCGCTGTTCGGCCTTAGGGCGGTCAAGGAAGGCCGCGTGTACGTTCAGGGGAAGGAAGTCGGGATCGATTCTCCCCTCACGGCCATGAAGCACGGCATGGCGCTGCTCACTGAGGAGAGGCGCGCCACCGGCATTTTCCCCATGCTCAGCGTCCTGGAGAATACCGTGATGGCCAAGATCAGAGCCTACGTCAAGCGCCCGTTCTTCGCTCTGGATGAAAGCCGGCGGGTGAAGGATACAAAGGAGTCCATTGCCCAGCTTCGGGTGAAGACCCCTTCCTTCCGCACGCTGATCAAGGACCTGTCCGGCGGCAACCAGCAAAAGGTGCTCATTGCCCGCTGGCTTTTGATGGAGCCGGATATCCTGATTCTCGATGAGCCCACCCGGGGCATCGATGTTGGCGCCAAGTATGAAATTTACACCATCATCGCCGACCTGGCCAAAAGGGGTAAGAGCATTATCATGGTCTCCTCGGAAATGCCGGAGCTGCTGGGCATGTCCGACCGGATCATGGTAATGTGTGAGGGCCGCCTGTCCGGCATCCTTTCCGGTCAGGAGGCCACCCAGGTGGACGTGATGCGGCTGGCGACCCAGTTTTCTGTTTGACCGGCTCCCGGCGGAGCGCAGTTTGAACAAGGGATGGATGAAACATGAGTACGATCCCCGCCATGACCACAGAAAAGAAAGGCGCGCTGTTCAATTCAGCCGCGCTGCGCAGGGCCGTGACTGTTGCTTTGTCGCTGCTGGTGGTTTTAAGCTGTTTTCTCAGCTATATTTCCTATCCCGTTCCGGCGTATGAAGGGTACGACGGTGCCGCGGCTTTGGCGCAGGCCGGCGAAGCATATCAGAAGGACCTGGCCGCCTATTATGACAATGTGGCGCTGCGGGATGAAACCCGGCAGAGCATTAACAATACGCTGCAGCCCGCCTATGATGCTGCCGCGGATGCGTTGAGAATACGCGAGCAGAGCGCAGGCCCCGGGGACGATATCACCGAATTCCAGGCGGCGGTGGATACTGCCAAGGCTGCCCTGACGGACGCCCGCAAGGTGCTCTCCGGGTTGCAAAACCTCATCGCTCCCGTGCCTGTTCAGGACCCCGTCCCGGCGGATTCCAAGCTTTTAAAGTATGTGGATGACCTTCAAACCAGGGATGAATTGCGGCTGCAAATTCCCAAGGTGCTTCAGCCCGCCAGCGATAACGCGGCAGCCAGGCTGGAATCTATGAAAAACGCCGCCAAGCCGGATGAGGCGGCTGTACAGAAGGCTCAGGCCGGGATGGAAGCGGCGCAAAAGGAACTGGAAAGCGCAAAAGCAAAGCTTGAAAAGCTGGAGAACCTTACGCCCCCCGTGGTCTTAAGCGATGCCGGCCTGGCGGATGCCCGGGAGGAGGTCGTTGCGGATCATGGCGTTTCGGGCTTTGCCATCATGGGCCGCATGCTTGCCGCGGCCAACGCTTTGGGTGCCGTGTGGACACTGATTTCCGGCGTGGCGCTCCTTGGCGTGCTGGCCGTACTGTCGCTGATGAACGCGCCGCTGAAATTTCGCAAGCCTGCGGCACTTTTCGGCGCGCTGCTGTTCTGCTTCTCCGCGCTGCGCATCGAAACCGCGGGCGCCAAGGAGCTGGGGGCCATCGCCAAGAGTTATACCTTCGGCCCCGGATATAACCTGGGCATCATTGCAAGCGTTTTGCTCCTGTGCAACGCGATGTTTGAGGGCAAGAAATTCGATTTCTCCTTGAAAAGCATCAAGCGCTTTGCTTCCGACAAGGCCATATATCTTGTGCTGCTAGCATTGGTGGGCGCCATTGCCGCCGTCAATCCGAAATTTCTCACGACCGGCACCTTCATCAACATCGTGCAGCAATCCTCCACCCGCCTGATCATCGCCATGGGCATGAGCTTTGTCATCATCGGCACCGGCGGCGTAGATCTGTCCGCCAGCCGCATGGTGGGCATGACCGCCGTTATCTCCGCATCGCTTTTGCAAAATGCCGACTATCCAAGAATCTTCTTCCCCGGCATTCCACAGCTTCCGGTGATACTGCCCTTCCTGCTTGCGGTGTTCATTGCCCTGCTGTTTGGTTTGCTCAACGGCGTCATCGTGGCCAAGCTGAGCGTGCCGCCCTTCATTGCCACGCTGGCATCCATGGTCATTGTTTACGGCGCCAACTCCATTTACTTCAACCTGCCGCCCAACAACAGCCAGCCCATCGGCGGCCTCAGGGATGATTTCACGTATCTTGGCACCGGCAAGGTGTACGGCTTCATCCCCATCATTGTGATCATTGCCTTGGTGGTCTGCTTTATGGTCTGGTTCCTTCAGAACAAGACGGTGTTCGGCAAGAATGTGTACGCCATCGGCGGCAACCGCGAGGCTGCCAAGGTCTCAGGCATCAACGTGCCGCTCACCATGATCGTGATCTTTGCCCTGGCATCGGCTTTGATCGGCATGGCCGGCGTGCTGGAGGCCGCCCGTACCGGCGGCGCCACCAACAACTATGGCGTGGGCTATGAATTGGACGCCATCGCGGCCTGCGTGGTGGGCGGCGTATCCTCCTCCGGCGGCGTGGGCACCGTTGGCGGCGTGGTCTCGGGCGTGTTCATCTTCCAGGTCATCAACTACGGCCTCACCTTCATCGGCGTGGATCCCTACTGGCAGCAGATTATCAAGGGGATCATCATTGCCAGCGCCGTGGCCCTGGATATCCGGAAATATGTAAACAAAAAATAGCGCCAGGGGGAGGGAATGCGCACCCTTCCCTTTTCCTTTCCCCGCTGCACCGTCCGGCAGCAAAAACTGCCCGCGGGTCATTCTCCCCTCCGGAATGCCCCGGGGCCAAAGGAGCCCGCCTTCTCCCGTTCGCGGACGGAAGGAGGCGGGCTCACCGTAACTTTGATGCTATGTGATTGTGAACGTTTGCGAAGAAAAGATTGACACTACCAAATGTTCATATCAATTATATAAATCACAGGAACTATGAATAAGCAGGTGGCCGAATATTTAATTGTGCAAATACCAGCATATTTTAATGGACTGTTACTACAGAAAATATGTTCAATGGTTGCTTCTGAAAGAAGCGAAGGGCCATTAAGCAAATTATTATAAAGCAATCCGATAGATGTTCGACATTTGAATTGCTTTTCGGAATCAAATTGAAGCGCCCGGTCCCAAACAAGGGATCGGGCGCATGCTTTTACAGGTTTGCGGGATCAGATAGACCTTTCCTTGCCTAGAAAGCAGCTTGCCAGTGTGCCGGGGCCGCAATGGGCGCCGATGACCGGACCCACCATGGTGAGGCGGATGGCCTTGATACCAGGAACCCGCTGTCGGATCAATTCCTCCAGGCGCCGGGCATCCTCCAGGCAGTCGGCGTGCATAATGATCAATGTTTGGGATTCGGGGTTTTCAATGTTCTCCGCCGTGCGTTCCGCCAGAACGCGCATGGCCTTTTTCCGGCCCTGCACCTTTTCCGCCGGGACAATCTTGCCGTTCCTTCCCATGACCACAATGGGTTTTAAGTCCAGCATGGTGCCCATCACGGCGGCGGTACCGGAGATGCGGCCGCCCCTTTTCAGGTATTTCAGGTCTTCCACCGTGATCCAGCCCTGGGAGCGCATTTTGTTCGCCTCTACCCAAGCGGCCACTTCCTCCATGGATTTGCCTTGCTTGTACAGTTCAAAGGCGGGCAGGATCAGGTTGGCCTGGGGCGCGGAAATGCTCATGGTATCCACTACCAGGAATTTGCGCTCCGGATATTTCTCCAAAAGCTCCTTGCGGGCGGTGTAAATATTTTGAATGGTGGCGGAAAGCTCGCTGGAAAACGCCAGGAACAGGATGTCGTGGCCTTCTTTGAGGATGGGTTCGAAGTATTCCAGGTAGGCGGCGGTGGGCAGCAGGGAGGTGAAGGGCGCGGCGCCGGCCCGCATTTTGTCAAAGAAGCCTTTGATGTCGCTTTCACGGCCCATGTCGTCAAAGTACTCTTTGCCTTCCATGATATAGGGCATGCGCACCACGGGAATCTGCATCTCGTCTACCATGGTATAGTGAAGGTCGCTGTCCGAATCGGTCATGAATACATAGTCCATGCATGAATCCTCCCCATCAAAAAAGTGGCGTGTGAAAAAAACAAATAATCGTTCTTATTGTAGCGTGTTTCACAAAAAAAAGCAACTGATGCAAATTCAGGCATGACAGGCGTCAATGAACAGGAAACAAATCCTGTGGGCAAATGCACCGCTTTGTGGTAGAATATTGCATATATATGGAACAAGGAGATGCGGTTATGGGATTATTTGATTTGCCGGTGGAGCAGCTTTTTGCCTATCAGGGACGCAACCCCCGTCCCGCGGATTTTGATGCATACTGGGACAGCGCGCTTGCCCAGATGGCTTCGCTGGACCCCGCGCCTGTTTTGGAACGGGCCCCGTTTGAACACCCCGCCCTGGACAGCTTCCACCTCACCTTTACGGGCACCGGCGGGGCGCGCATCTACGCCAAATACATGCGGCCCAAGGATATCAAAGGCAAGCTTCCTGCCATATTATGCTTCCACGGCTATTCCATGTCCAGCGAAGGCTGGACCGCCCTGTCCGCCTGGGCCGGCGCGGGCTTTTGCGTGGCTGCCCTGGATGTGCGCGGCCAGGGCGGGCGCAGCCAGGATGTGGGCGGCGTCATCGGCAATACGCTCCAGGGGCAGATCATCCGCGGTGTTGACGAAAGCGACCCGCACAAGCTGCTGTTCCGCCACATCTTCTTGGATACGGCACTGCTGGCAAGGGTAGTATCCGCCTTCCCTGAGGTGGACGCAACACGCCTGGCGGCGCGGGGCGGCTCCCAGGGCGGCGGGCTGACCATGGCCTGCGCCGCATTGGCTGATATCAAGGCGGCGGCTCCCGTCTATCCTTTCCTGTCGGATTACCAGCGGGTGTGGGAACTGGACCTGGCGGAAGGCGCCTATGTGGAACTGAAGCAATATTTTACGCGCTTCGATCCCACCCACAGGCGTCAGGAGGGCTTTTTTACGAAGCTCGGGTACATCGACATCCAGCACCTGGCGCCGCGCATCAAGGGGAAGGTGCATATGTTCACCGGGCTGATGGATAAGATCTGCCCGCCTTCCACCCAGTTCGCCTGCTATAACAAAATCACTTCTCCCAAGGAAGTGACTTTCTACCCGGACTTTGGCCACGAGCACCTGCCGGAAATGGATGATACGGTGCTCCAGTGGTTTGTAAAGGAATTGAAGGGCTGACGCCCTCAACCAAATGCTTTGCATTTGGTTGATTCTGCACGATTTCCTTGTAGCCTGCGCACCCGCCCTACGCTACGCTTGGCCAGCGCAGGCATACGGCCAGGAAATCGTGTAAGGAATGTTTGCTTCGCAAACTCCCGCCCGCGTAGGCTGTGCCAGGCGAGACGATTTTAAACGAGGGGGCTTCGGCCCCCTCGTTGCTCCCTTAAAATGGTGAATCATCTGAATCACGGAGCGGTTTTGTTCTTCTGCTTTTTTGTATCAATCTTCGTCCAGCCGGTCCATCAAAAAGGCGCATATGGCTTCCGCCACAGCAGCCCAGCGCCCAGCAAAGAAAAGGGCCATCGATTCTGTCGGCAGCGCCAGGGATAGCGATAGCGCCGGGCTTGACAGTCCGCTCCCGTTCAGGCGAAGGAGGCACCCTTGCCCGTGCTCTCCGGAATCAATAAACGCATCCTGTGGCGGCAGGCTTGGGATCTGGGCATCCGGGGAAAAATCGTCCCCCAGCGTCTTCATCAGGAACCCGTAAAACGCGGGAGCCGCCGCAGGCCAGCGGCGGGAAAGCCGGTCGGCCAGGCCGCGGGAGGGGAGGGAAAGCGTCATGTCCAGAAGCGGCGCATCCTTTTCCATCAGGCGAAGCCTCAGGTCATACCCCCCGTCCTCGCGGCGGTGAAAGTCCGACAGCATTTGCATTTCCCGTTGAAACCGAGGCTTCCATTCGGGAGCGGCATCACGCACCATGGACCGTATGCTGTGGGGCAGGCGGCGCAAAAAAAGCGAAAGGGATTCCTTTCCCTCCTGTGAAAGCGTGTACAGCGGCCCCAGGGCGTGGGGGACGCTTTGCAAGTGGCCTGCGGACAGTAAATCTCCCAGATTCAACTGCATGGTGATATAATCCATCCATCCATACTCTGCCAGGAACTGCAGTAGCTGCAGGCCGGTCACGGAGCCCAGTTGGTCCACCGCATATAAAACCAACAGCTTGTTTTCAAGGTCGGGGTTTTTTCGGTCAATCATACCGGCACCGCCTTCCCTATAAATCTACAGGAAAAAACCCCTCAAACCAGAAGGCTGAGGGGACAATTTCATTATGCAATGCCTGCCGCGGCAGGCTGCCCGCACCCGGTCAGGCCATGAAAGGCTTGATGTCGGCCATCAGATCGTCGCAATCGTCGGCGTACACTTCCAGGGCGATGGGTTTGCTCAGGTCCAGGCTGAATATGCCCAGAATGGATTTGGCATCCACCACATGGCGGCCTGCCCGCAGATCCATGTCGTAGGGGTAACGGTTGACGACGTTTACGAACGTCTTCACATTTTCAGCCAGGCTCAGGCGGATGTTGACGGACTTCATAAATGAAGCACCCCCTTTATTTGGTACAGAACAAATGATACACCATTTTTATGGAAAAAGCAATAGATTTCCATGCGGGAACAAAAAAACTGTTATTGAAAACAGCCGGAAACAAGGGCTTTCCGGCACTGTTATGAAGTTCTCCGCCGTATGGGGGCAAAACGGGAGGAAGGCTGATGCTCCTGGCTGAAATCAGGCGTGAACGCGAAATCATCGCCGCTGACAAGCCTGTGCACGCGCACGCCGTAGGCCGAGTACAGCAAATCTTCCGTAAGCACCGTTTCCGGGTCACCGGCTGCCAGCAATTCGCCTTTTGAAAGCAAAACCACATGGCCGGCAAAGTGGGCGGCCAGGTTCAGGTCATGCAGCACGCAGGCCACGCAAAGGTTCTGCTCATGGGCAAGGCGCGATAAAAGCGCCATCACCGCCGCCTGATGGCCGATGTCCAGGCTGGCCACAGGCTCGTCCAGCAAAAGCACCGGGGTATCCTGGCACAGCGCCCGGGCGATAGCCACACGCTGCAGCTCGCCCCCGGACAGCGTAACGAGGGGCCGGGCGTACAGGTCTTTCACCCCCGTCTTTTCCATGGCCGCCATGGCAAGCTCCCTGTCCCGCTGCCCCTCCCGGGCCAGCAGGGATAAGTGGGGTGTGCGGCCCAGGAGCACCATGTCGATGGCCGTCATGTCCGGCAGCGATTCCTCCCGCTGGGGCAGGAGCGCGATGAGCCGTGCCCGCTCCCTCCTGGGAATACGGGAAACATTCCTCCCGTCCAGCGTTACCTTGCCCTCCCCGGCAGGCAAAAGCCCGGCAGCCAGGCGCAAAAGCGTCGTCTTGCCGGAGCCGTTGGGCCCGATGAGCGCGGTGAGCTTCCCCGGCGCAAAAGCGGCGGTGATCTCCCGTACCGCCCATTTACCGGGGGTAAAGGCGTAGGATATGCGGTCAAGAATCAGCGTAGGGGATGCCATGGCGCCTCCTGAAGCGTGTTTTTTTCAGTATATCACGCCGCAAAAGTCTTTGCCAGTGGCGGCAGATATGCTAAGATGTGAAAAAACAGAAAAAGTTTTCAAAAAAGTGGAAATTTGAGGTTTGAATTCCGTTTATAAGGGTGAGGAGGTGATCGCATGGATAACGCTGCGGTACCCAGCGTAATCCGTGAGCAGAGATTGGAGCAATGGATCACCCAATACGCAGATACAATCCTCCGGACGTGCTATGTCTATTTGCGGGACGTTGGGCAGGCAGAGGACGCGATGCAGGATACATTTCTGAAAGCCTGGAGGAGTCTGGAACAATTTGAACAACGAGGCGGCTGCACCGAGCAGACATGGCTCATGCGCATCGCCATCAATGTCTGCCATGACTACCATCGTTCCAGGTGGTTCCGGCATGTAGACATGACAAAGACGCTTGAGGATTTACCTGCGCGTTATGAAACGGTCCTCCCGGAGGACCACAGTCTGCTGCTTGAGGTCTGCAACCTTCCTGAAAAGTA
The DNA here is from genome assembly GCA_023411395.1 of Bacillota bacterium. Lineage (GTDB taxonomy): Bacteria > Bacillota > Clostridia > Christensenellales > Aristaeellaceae > JAEWAH01. The sequence goes on along the minus strand of JAEYOV010000007.1, from coordinate 128,941 downwards.
TAAGCGGGTGATCCTCCTGTATTACTATCAGGAAATGACTTTGCAGGAGACGGCGGACGCACTGATAATCAGCCGGTCCGCCGTACATAAGCAACTGATGAAAGCGCAGAAATTGCTCAAAGGTAAGCTGACGGGGAGGGATATCGATGATAAATAATTTGAAGCGCGCGATAGAAACCGACCTGGGCTGCCTGCGCACCACCGGGCGCGAACGTGCCAGGATATTGAGAAACGCATTGGAGGGAAAAAAAGTGAAAAAGAAGCTATCGGTTGGTTTTGTACTGGTTGTTGTCTTGCTTCTGGCCGTGGCGGCAGCGTTGGCGGCGACCGCGCTTTCGGGCTATTTCAGCGGATACGCGCAGTTGGAGGATACCCATGGCGCATACAGCAGCGGCTGGCCGACGTCCGCAAAGGTCGAGCTTGTACGGCTCATGCGGGATAACGGCTTGGCTGTCGATCAGGAGAAAGCAGAGAAGCTTATGGACGGCAGCTTGACGGCGGAGCAACAGGAGGTGCTGGCTTCAGATATTATTGAATCGTACTTTGCCGGCACGGAGTTCATGGACACCTTCAATATTATGATCACCGAGTTGGGGCAATTTGAGGGGTGGCCATATGAGCAAAAGGCGCTGTATTCCTCGCTTCTTGTGAAATACGGCCATCAAAAGGAGGATTGGCCGCTGTATCTTACGCCTGAGGCGGGCGATATTCAGGAAAAAGATGCTGTGGAGCGTGCCCTGAAGAAGCTAAGTGAAAAGTTTGGAATCGCCGATTATTTGGGTAACTTTCCTGTTGTGGAGACAACCTTCTTTATCTATGCGGAATATGGCGAAGCTCCCGTTTGGCTGATCGAATTCCGCAATCCGGATGTTTTTGCAGGAGCGTATAGCGTTGTGCTTTCAAGACAGGGCAATATCATCATGTTTAAGGCGCCGGACACGCTGCCATTTTACGGAGATGACGATATCTTATCGGAGGCAACCTTTGCCGAGCCTGCGGCCCATGATGCCACACAGGAGGAGGTCATTTCCCGCGTCAGGGATTCGCTGACTGAAATTGGTTATAACACGAAAGAATCCATTGCGGCAATGGAAGCCAAAGCATATTTCAGCTACCATGAGAAGTTTTGTTACGGCTGGGCGCCTGTATGGCTGGTGTATATGTTTAAGGAGGATGCGCTGGTTTACAAAGCACTCTTTGGGTACAACGGCAGCTATATGGACATTGTGTCAGCCGATATGGAATTTACAAACACCATTTTACCTGGCGAGAACCTTGGCGATAGCTATGGCATCAGATTCCACGAACTAGGCTTCTGGGAAGGGTCGGTGGAGGATAAGGCTGCCTTTTCAAAAAAGTGGATTCCAATTGTTGAGGAATTTGCAAAAATACATCCCTACTATTTAAACCAGAGAGACCAGTTTTATTCGGCGACCCGTCATGTATATGGTATACCTGGCGAAGGCGACATAACGCAGGAGGAAGCATTAAAGCTTGCGCAGCAGGCGATCATCGCTTTGGGAGCGAATGAACCAACCATCAATAAAAGACGCGTTGAGTATTTCTTTGATGTGACCGACGCGGAGCATCCGGTTTGGAAGCTGGTATTTGGTCGGGCTGATGACAGTGATAACGCGAAATATCGTGTGATCATCGACGCAAGAACCAAGGAAGTGATTGAAGCCTTTCAGATACCCAAAGATATGGCGGTCGAGGATTATCGGTTCTAAGACATGGTAACCGCCTAGCCGCTATCATGTATGCTATGCGTTCTGAATTTAACAAGCATCGAACAGGGTCAAAAACGAATAAGCTGCAGACGCCAGCTCACTTTGGTAGCCTGCAGGCTTATCCGTTTTTATGGGCAGCCCGCATTTACATAAGGCTTCCCCCGCTCATCTCACGCCTCCCCCAAAGCCCGATACTCCGTAAGGCAGGCGGCGTATTCCGCCTCTAGGCGTTCCTTCTCCTTTGGGTTGGCATGGCCGATGCTGTCGGTCAACTGGGACAGGCGCATTTGCAGCCGGGTGCGGTCAAAGGCAGCGTTTGCATTGGTGGATTGTTTTTGCCTGAAAGTTTGAAGTGTGCCTTCAAAGGTTTGAAGTTTTCCGTTTTCCAAAACTAGCAGCCTGTCCGCCACCGCTGAGACAAACGCCTGGTCATGGGATACGAACAGCACCGTTCCTTCGTATTCCTTCAGCATGGTTTCCAGCACGGACAGGGAGAGGATATCCAGGTAGTTGGTGGGCTCATCCAGCAAAAGCACGTTGGCCGGGCCCACGAACAATTGGGCGAAGGCCAGCTTCACCCGTTCTCCCCCCGAGAGGACATTGGCAGGCTTACTCAATTCATCGCGGGAAAACAGCAGGCGGTTTAATACCGTGCGCACCACCGTTTCCGTTTGGATGCTGTACTTAAGTGCGTTGGCCAGCACGGATTTTTCAAGGTCAAGCGTCTCAAACTCCTGGCAGAACACGCCGAGTGTGGCCTTGGGCGTCTTGCGTATGCCTTCCGCCCCTTCCCGGATCAGCCGCAGCAGGGTGGACTTGCCCGCCCCGTTGGGTCCAAGCAGCGCCGTTTTGCTGCCCAGGGGCAGTTCAAAGGATGCATCTGTAAACAGCGGCCTGCCGTAACCGAAGGACACATGCTCAGCCCGCAGCACGGTGCGGCTTTGGGGCGGATCGGTGAGGGAAAAATCCAGGTGAATGGTGGTTTCCTCCCGGGGGCGGTCCACTTTGTGAAGCTTTTCCAGCCTGGTGCGGATGGCGTTTTTGGCGTCATGCAGCTTTTCCTGGCCTTTGTTGTCGCGCCTGTGCAGCCTGGCTTCGCTGTTTCCCATGCGCTTGGGCGGGCCCTTCATCTTCGACGCCTTGCGGGATGCGGTATCCAGCGCCTCCTCAAGGTGCGTCTTCTCTGAAACGTACCGCTCATAATCCCTGGCCTTTTGCGCTTTCTCCGTCTCCTGAATGCGCAGGAAGCCGTCATAGTTGCCGGGATAGGCGGTCACCGTTTCATCGTTCAAATACCAGATGCAGTTGCACAGGCCGTTTAATAGTTCCCGGTCGTGGCTCACCAATATGAAGGTGCCGCACTGGTTCAGCTTCTTTTGAAGCAGCGCCCGGCCCTCCGCGTCCAGGTTGGCGGTGGGCTCGTCGCAAAAAAGCAGCTTGACGCGGGTGATATCCGTCTCCGCCAGGCGAAGCCTGGTCGCCTCCCCGCCGCTGCGCGCCGTGCGCCGCGCCACCTCCGCGACACGGAATTCCTTCAGGTTTTGCGCTTCTTCCGCGCTTTGCGGCGCGCCGAACTGGTGCACCAAATGGATGGGCACTTCCCGGCTCACCCATCCCGCGTCCGGTTCGGTTTCCCCGCTCAATATGGACAGCAGCGTGGATTTGCCCGCACCGTTGCGGCCAATGAGCCCGATGCGGTCTCCCTGATAGATTTGTAGCAATGGAATGGAAAACAGCCTTCGCTGCCCGATGTGTTTTTCCAGTTGGGTTGCACTCAGATAACATAAAGACATCAAAAAAACCTCCCGCATACTGCATCGGAAGGCGCACGCACAAAACGGCCCAAAACAAAAAGGGCAACCGTCCAGCCTGCGAAATACCGATGCAAAACAAGGCTCCATAGGGAGCATCATTGTGTTGACAGCGGTTATTTGCGCATGCGTGAAACCTTACCCTTTCCACATTGATCGTAATCATTGTAGCGGCGTGAGAGCGCTTTGTCAAGCCCCCGGGCCTGTGGTATAATCATTGGGATAGAAAGCTTTGGAAGCGGGGCATGCCTGTGGAGCAGTTGGAGGCGACGGTATCGGACATCACCTACCGCAATGCGGAGAACGGCTATACGGTCATGCAGGTCCGCGCCGGCAGGGAAAAGGTGACGGTGGTGGGCGCGTTGCCGGAGCTTTCCTCCGGGGAGCAGATCATTTTGTCCGGCGGCTGGGTGGATCATCCCCAATACGGCCGGCAATGGAAGGCTGCCGCATGCGAAATCGTAAAGCCCACCACGCTGTTGGGCATCGAGCGGTATCTGGGCTCGGGGCTGATCAAGGGCGTGGGGCCGGCCACGGCCAAGCTGCTGGTGGCCTATTTTGGCAAGGATGCGCTGGATGTTTTAAGCGAGCACCCCGAACGGCTGGCGGACGTGCCCAAGATCGGCCGCAAGCGGGCGGCGCAAATTGCAAAGAGCTTTCATGAGCAGATGTATGCCCGCCAGGCCATGGTTTTTTTGCAAAGCTACGGTGTCAGTGCCGCGCTGGCGGTAAAGATCAGCCGGCTGTACGGCGACCAGGTGCAGGCGGTGATTAGGGAAAACCCCTACCGCCTGGTGGAGGATATAGAAGGCATCGGCTTTCTCACCGCGGACCGCATCGCGCTATCGATGGGCATGGCGGCCGATTCGCCCCACAGGGTGAAATGTGCGCTGAAGTATGTGCTGCAGGACGCGGCTTCCACCGGCGGGCATGTGTATCTGCCCCGGGAGGAACTGATAAGCCGCACGGTAAAGCTCCTGCGCGTGAGCGAAGAACTGGTATCGGTGGCGCTGGCGGAGCTTTTGCTCCGCCGGGAGATGATCGTCTCCGCCACGGAGGATCAGGAGCAGGGGATCTACCTGCCCCAGTACCTCCACGCCGAACGGGAGGTGGCCCAGCGGCTGCACGAACTGATGGCGGCGCTGCCTTATCGCAGGAGCAGCGGCGCCCAGGAGGCCATCGGGCAGTTTGAAAAGGGAAAGGGCGTAGCCTTCAGCGCTTTGCAGCGCAAGGCGGTCCAGGCGGCGGTGGATGAGGGCGTGCTGGTGATCACCGGCGGCCCCGGCACAGGCAAGACGACCATCATCAACTGCATCATCCGCCTTCTTTCCAAGGAGGGGGAGGTGCTTTTGTGCGCACCTTCCGGTCGAGCGGCCAAGCGCATGACCGAGGCCACCGGGGTGGAGGCGAAAACCATCCACCGCATGCTGGAGTACGGCGGCGACGAGGGAAGCTTTGCAAGGGGGCAGGACAACCCCCTGGAAGCCAACTGCGTCATCGTGGATGAAATGTCCATGGTGGACATCCTGCTGATGCGAAGCCTGCTCCGTGCCATCACGCCTGGCACAAGGCTGATCCTGGTAGGGGACGCGGATCAATTGCCTCCCGTGGGGCCGGGGAACGTGCTGGGGGATATATTAAAAAGCGAGGCCGTGCCCAGCGTGCGGCTTGTGGAAATCTTCCGCCAGGATGAAAACAGCATGATTGTTCTGAACGCCCACCGCATCAACGGGGGCGAAATGCCCATTTTAAACGGCCGGAATACCGATGTGTTCCTGGAGAAAAAGACGGTTCTGAGCGAGGCGGCACATGCCATTGTTGCGCTTTGCACCCAGCGGCTGCCTTCCTTTTTGGGCATGGATGAAAAGGATAGGCTGCTTGGCGCAGTTAGGCAAATCCAGGTATTGTCGCCCACCAAAAAGGGCGAGTGCGGCGTGTGGGCGCTAAACCGCCTGCTGCAGGAGGCGCTGAATCCCCCGCAGATGGGCAAGCCCTCCCTGGTGTTTGGCGATATGCTGTTTCGGGTGGGCGACAAGGTGATGCAGACGAAAAACGATTATCAAATCGAATGGCGAAGGCAGAACGGCACCGCCTGGGAAGAGGGCCAGGGCATCTTCAACGGGGACGTGGGCTTTATCGAGGCCATCGATCCGGAGGACCGGACCTTGACCGTACGCTTTGATGAGGACAGGTTGGTGGATTACGAGGAGCAGCAGCGGGAATCGCTGGAGCTGGCCTACTGCCTGTCGGTGCACAAAAGCCAGGGCAGCGAGTTTCCCGTGGTGGTGCTGCCGGTGGTGGGCGGTCCGCCCATGCTGCTGACGCGGAACCTCTTGTATACCGCCATCACCAGGGCCCGGCAGCTTGTGGTGCTGGTGGGCCGGGAGGAGGTCATTGAGGCCATGGTGCGCAACAACCACATTGCCAGGCGCTACACCACGCTTTGCCGCCAGTTGAAGGAGTGGGTGGGTTGGGTATCCTGAACGTATTCTATCCGCCCTATGCCCGCTGCTATTGCTGCGGCCATCCGAGGCTGGACAACATGGGCGACCATTTATGTCTGCCCTGCCGGAAAGCGCTTTCCTCCATCAGAAAGCAGGAAATTTTCTTTTTTGTGGAGGGTGTGGAAAAGGTGTATGCGCCTTACCCTTACGAGGGCGCGGCCAGGGATTTGATCCACTGTCTGAAATACGACTGTGTCCGGGACGCGGCAAAGGTATTGGGCAGCGATATGGCAGCTTGCCTGGATCCGAAGGATTTTGACGCTTTGACGCCTGTTCCGCTGCATGCGGCGAGGCAGGCGGAGCGCGGCTTCAACCAGGCGGAGCTGTTGGCCCTGGCGGTGGGGGAACAAAAAAATATCCCCGTCCTTCCCGCCCTTGTGCGCCTGAGGGAAACGGGTCAGCAGGCAAAGCTTCAAAAGGAGCGGCGGATGAGGAACATGGAGGATGCCTTTCAGACCAGCGGCAAAGTGAAGAGGCTGCGGCTTTTGCTGGTGGACGACGTGTGCACCACCGGCGCCACCGCCAGGGCGTGCGCCAGGGCGCTGTATAAAGCCGGGGCAAAAAGCGTAAGCCTCCTTGTGGCGGCGGTAACGCTGAAGACCGGACATGGATAATATGGTATATCATCCACGGCTTGTACCGCCGCAACGGCGCGTTAATATTTTGAATTGGTATTAGTGGTTTCCCAGCAATCAAGTAGGGCGGGGGCTGTGTTCGCCCGCATTTGTTACAGCCTCCTCCCCCGCGCATACCTCTGCCGTATAGGTTTATTACGCCATCCGTAGGGGCGAACTACCCCCGCCGCAAATATCGAAGCCATACAACCTGGCCTATAAACAATACGGGCGGCGGGGGCAAGCCCCCGCCCTACAGTACCGGATGAGTCACATGACGGGATAAAAAATGGTAACGGGATGTCTATCCGGACAAGTGAACGCATCTAATCTTTTTTGGATTCTTTCATATAGTCCAGCAATTCTTTCTTGAAATCTTCGACATAATCCAGCAGTTCCTGTTTGGTGACCCGCGTTGCGCCGCAAAGCTCCACATCGGTCTTTGCGGAGATATGCTCGCCGTATTCCCTTTCCATCAGCGCCATAAAGCGTGAGCGGCAAAAATCCCCCTGGCAAAAGCCCATCGATGCCCTAGTGCGGCGCTTGATGCCATCCACGGTGGTCACCGGGATGCCCCGGCGCAAGGCGCTTAGGATCGTGCCCTCCGTCACCTGTTCGCAGCGGCAGATGATTCGCTCTTCTCCGGAGGGCAGGGCGATCAGGCGCTCCGCTTCCTTAAGGGGGCGCATTTTTTTGTCCGTTTCAATGATCGGTTCGCGGTATGGGTTATAGTCATCTTTCGGCACAAGGGCAAGCCCTGAATCGGACAGGAGCTCCACCACCCTGTCCGCGATGGCGGGGGCGGCCGTCAGCCCCGGCGACTGGATGCCGGCTGCCTGGATAAAGCCCTTTGTTTTCGATTCCTCTATGATGAAGTCGTCCCCCGTGGCGGCCGCCCTTACCCCGGCAAAGCTGCGGATGAACTGGTTGAGGTTGATTTTTCCGGTGGTGTTCAGCGCGTGAAAATAGATTTCCGCCAGCCGCTTAACATGGGTGGAACGGTTGTAGGTGCCCGGCTCGTCGATGGCGTCCGGCCCGATGAGAAGATTGCCGTGAACGGTGGGCGTGACCAGTATGCCCTTGCCCATGGGGGTGGGCATCTGAAAGACGACGGTGTTCAGCACCTTGCCCGAACCACGGTTCAGCAGGATGTATTCCCCGGTGCGGGGCTTGATCTCAAAATCCGTGGGAGCGGCCATGGCGGATACTTCCGCCGCGTCTATGCCGGCACAATTGACCACGAACCTGGCTTGAACCTGCCTTTTGGGCGTTGTGAGGGTGAACAGCTCATCCTGCTTCGTGATCCCTGTGACAGGTTCATTCAAAAACAGTTCCGCGCCGTTTGCCACGGCGTTTTCCGCCAGGGCAATGGCCATTTCGTAAGGGGAACAGATGCCCGCGCCCTTGCAGTACAGCGCGTACAGCACGTTGGGATTCAGGTTCGGTTCCAGATGCAATACCTGCTCCCTGCCCAGCATTTCCAGGTCGTCAAGTCCGTTGCGCCTGCCGTTTGCAAGCAATGCCTCCAACTTCGGCAGGTCTTCCGGCTGGGTGGTGAATACCAGGGAGCCCGTTTCCCTGAAACCGAAGTGAAGCTCGCTGCCAAGCTTTGCGTACTGCACCCGGCCCTGATGGCATAGCCGGCCCTTGAGCTTGTCGCTGCTTTCCGCGTATCCGCCGTGGACGATGGCGCTGTTGGCCTTGGTAGCTCCCATGGCCACATCCGGTTCCCTTTCCAGGATGCAGATGCGCAAGCTATACCTGGAAAGCCTGCGTGCAATGGAGACACCAACGATCCCGGCGCCAATGATGGCTATGTCGTATATGTTTTGCTTCATACTTTACTTAGCTCCCACCTATTGAGTAATGTATCAAAGATATAGGTATTCCATCAGGTCTTCCTTACTATGACGGCTTAAAGATATACAAAAAATTCTGAAACAGCAATTCGCTCATCTTTCATCAGATCATAGAACGGGGAAGCCTTCATATTGCACACTATTTTGGGGCGGTTAAAAAATATAACGTGGGAAATTCCTTATGAAGTTTTGGGGGATGGATGTGGGAAGGGGAATTTTTACAAAAATTCCCCTTCCCGCAAGTGCCGCGTCTTTCCTACCTGCTCCCTTCCTCCGCCCTTGTATCCAGGAACACCTCCAGGGCGGTGGGGTTGAGGGGCGGGCAGAAGTGATAGCCCTGGGCCATGTCGTAGTTCAGCTTCATCAGCGTGTTCAGGCGCTTGAAATGCTCCACGCCCACGGCGGCCACCTGCAGGTTCAGGTTGTGGGCCAGATCCACCAGCGTCTTTAAAATGAACTCCTTGCCCTGGCTGGCGGAGGCGCCGGTTAAAAAGCTTTTGTCCACCTTCAAAACATCCAGGGGCATATTGTACAAATGGGTAAGCTGGCCGGTGCCGGCGCCGTAATCGTCCAGGGCGATGCGAACGCCCATCCGGCGGAGCACGTGCAGCTTATCCGCCTGGGCCATGAACACATCCATGATCCGTTCGGATATTTCCAGTTGCAGCGCGGTACCGTTAAGCCCCGCTTCCTTCAGCGCGAGATACACGGTGTCGGCAAAGTCCGCCTGCTTGAGCTGCACGGCGCTTATGTTCACCGACACATACAATTCCTGATCCTGCCGCTGGCGCAAGTGGCGGATCTGGCGGCAAGCCTCCCTCAAAACATAGCGGCCCACCGGCAGCATCAGGCCATTGGCTTCCGCCAGGGGGATCAGTTCGCCGGCGGAGACCATGCCCAGTTCCTCCACCGTAAGCCTTACGGTGCATTCAAAACCCACCGCATGGCCCGTGGCCAGATGTATGATGGGCTGGTACTCCAGCGACAGGGAATTGTCGGGCTGGAAGGTGGACAGCGCCTCCACAATGCGGCGGCTGCGCAGCGCGCTTTCCAGCGTCACCCGGGCGGTATCGGCATCCTCCGCCTGCCTTGTGACATCATACAGCGTCCAGCTCGCGCCCTCCAGCGCGGCGGCGGCGGACAGGGCAGTTTGCGCCTGGCTGACAAGCAGTTCGGCGGTAACCTCCTTTTGCGGATACAGCGATACGCCCGCCAGCATTTTCAGGGAGAGGGAGGCTTTTTGATAGGGAATGGGGGCGGAGAGGATTTGGCTCAGTTCCGCCATGCGCCCTTCCGCCATGGACACGGTACCGCAGCGGGGCAGGTGCAAAAGGAAGCGGTCATCAAAGAACCTGGCGGCCATGCCCTCCGGCCCCGCAAACGCCCGGAGCCGGTCGGCGCTTAAGCGCAGCGCCAGCACATACGCCATGCGCTGCGCATCCTCCCGAGGCAGGTTTTTCAGCGCCAGGCAAACCACCATGCCGCCCTCCCTGCGGGTTTCCTCCTCCGCAAGGCTTTCTTCCAGCGCCCTCATGAAGGGCACTTTCGTATTCAGGCCCGTGGCGCTGTCGGTGAGCGCGTCCGCGCCGGGCGCCTTATAATCGTCTGTCACATCCAGAAGCGTTGCGGAAACCTTGGTGGGCGTACTCTGGGTGTTGTAGAAGACCCTTGCGTGAACCTGCACCCACAGCATTCCTTCCAGGGTATGGACGCGCACAAGCCGGTGGATCTGATCCGCCTGCTGCTCAATGCTTTCACGAAGGGCGGCAGCGTCCTCCGGCTCGGCCATGTTATTCAAGAATTCATCCAAGGACAGTTTCGTGACTGAGCGGTTCAGGTGCAGCATGGCATAAAAGGAATCGTCCGCCAAAAACTCCCCGGACAGCAGGTTGAATTCCACGCCGGCCCTTCGCACGCCAACGCCGCCGGGAACATCCTGCAAAAACTGCATCCTGTCCCGTTCCACCTCCAGCTCCGCGATGGTGGTGGCCAGTTGCCGGTTGGAATCGCTCAGCCGCGTAATATTCCTTTCCAGCAGGCCGATCATGGTATTGTAGCCCTCCGCCAGCTCCACCATTTCCGATGTGCCGCCCGGCTTTAAGGGCGTGAACTGGTTGAAGCCGATCTGCCGGAAGGCAGCGTTCAGGCGCTTTAGGGGGAAAACCAGGCTGCGGGATACGATGCGGCTGATGAGGAAGCTCAAAAGCGAAAGCCCCAGGGTGGCCAGCACCGCGAACAGCACGATGAGGACCTCCTGGGACCTTAGCTCACTTTCCGCCTGATAGACAACGAGCATCCAGGGCATGTTGCCAAGGATGCGGTAGCCGTACCCCTGCTGCGCGCCGAAAAGCGGCGTGCTGCCGTTGCCGCTGCGCTCCATGAGGCCGTTTTGAAAGTTTGTGAACACCGAAAGCAGCCTGGCGCTTTCAAGCGCCTTTCCCACCTGCCCCCGGTCCGTGTGGGAAAGGATCATGCCGCTTTGGTCCACCAGCATCATCCGTCCCGTTTCCCCCTGTTGAAGCGATGAGGTCTTGCGATCCAGCACGCCCAGGGGCATTTCCCGAACCAGCGTTCCCAAAAGGCTGCTGCCCGACAGGATGGGCACGGTGAAATAAATGGATTGCTCTCCGGGAGCCGCAACCGAAGGCAGAAGCCCGCTGACCTCCCGCTGGCCGCTGAAGGACCCGTCTGTGCCCAGCAGCAGTGCCAGGGCCTCTCCCGTATACGCCGTGGCGTCGCTGGCGGCGGCAATCTTCCACCCGGCCTTGACAAGCGCCGCGCCCCGGCAGCTTTCATTGACCATGGACTTGAGATAACTTTCCGCGTGGTTTTTCACCTGGGCGCCGTTTTCTCCCGCGGGCGCGTTCAGCACGCCCAGCACCCGCGGATCAAGGGACAGCCGTTCCCCCTCCCGCAGGATGGAATCGCCCATCTGCTCCAGGTCGCTGACATTGGCGTTGGCCAACCCCTCCAAGGCGGCCATCCGGCTTTTGAGCATGCTCCCCCGAAGATAGGGGAAAAACACAAGGAAGAACGTCAAAAGCGGCAGCACGGAAAAGGCCAGGAAGCAGGCGGTAAGCCGGCTTTGGAGGGAGAGCTTGCCATGCATACGAACACCTCTTTTGCGCTATTGGATTATGCTATTCACTGAGCCAGGCGGTCCAGACTTCCTCCGCAGCGCCCAGGGTAACCTTGCTGCCGTTGCGCGTAAGCGGGGAACGCATCAGGGAAGGATTTTGCAAAAGCTCCGCCAGGATGACTTCATCATTTGGCGCGTAGCAAACGGGATGCTCCTTCACCTTTTTGTCCTCCCGGTCCACAAGCGCCCTGGCGGTGAGCTTCTGGGCAAAAAGCTGCAATTCCCTTGCCCCAAGGGGATGGCGCTTCAAATCCACCAATTGATAGGGGATGCGCCGCTCCTTGAAAAAGCGCTCGGCCTTTTGCACATCAAAGTTTTTCTTGCTGACATAAATTTGAATGTTCATGGTGTATCCTTTGTCTCCCCGCCGCCGGCGCAGACGGAGCCGTCTCCTAATGAAAGCCGCTGATTGTAGCTGATGATGGCCGATTGTATGACCTGCCGGGCTTCATCCCGCCCGGTGGTGCTCTTCACCGCCGTTTTTTTGCCCTCCAGGCTCTTGTACACCTCAAAAAAGTGGCTGATCTCCGAAAAGGTGTGCTGGGGAAGCTGACTGATGTCCGTGTACTCCGCCATGGACGGGTCGCCCACAGGCACGGCGATGATCTTTTCATCCGCCGAGTCCCCGTCCACCATCATGATCATGCCAATGGGGCGGCACTTGACCAGCGTCAGGGGCAATATGGCCTCCTGGCATAAGACAAGCACGTCCAATGGATCGTTGTCCTCGGCGTAGGTGCGGGGGATGAAGCCATAGTTGGCCGGGTAGTGGGTGGAGGTATACAGCACCCTGTCCAGCATCAGCATGCCGGTTTCCTTGTCCAGCTCGTATTTGTTCTTGCCGCCCTTGCTGATTTCGATAACGGCGATAAACTCCGCCTGGGAGATGCGGCTGGGGTGTATGTCGTGCCAGATGTTGCCCACTGTCAAAAACCTCCTTTATGCCTTGCGGCGGACATCGCTGCCAATAAATGCGACAAGCTCGCATTGGCCCGCGGAGGATAGCAGTCGGGAACCGATCCTCTCCGTGTAGCGGTCCTGGAACTGCACGCTGCTTAAATTGGTGCTCAGAACGGTATGCTTCCCGGCGTTTTGCCGCTCGTTGATGACATGGTACAATTGCGTGACGGTCACATTGTCCATCAGGGGTTCCGATCCAACATCATCGATCAAAAGCAGGTCTACCTCAAAAAGCGGCGCCCGTTCCTCGGTATTATTGGCAAAGTAGGATTGCCGCGTCATTTCCACCACCTTGAAGGCGCTGACGCACAAGGCGGAAAAGCCCCTCTCCAAAACCCTGTGGGCGATGGCCTGCATGAGAAAGGTCTTCCCAAGGCCGCTGGTGCCCATGAACAGCATATCCGGCGTGGAAGTATCCGGAAAGGAGTCGGCGTATTTTTCGCACTTGTCCCGCAAAAAGCACATGAAGGTCCGCTGGCTTACATTGGCCCCCGGGATCACCTCGGCGGAAAACACATCCTCCCGGAAGGTTTCAAACGTCTGGGGCGTGCGCTCGTTCAGGCCGATCAATTTGCCCATTTGTTTGAAATACTCCTGATTCAGGCAGGCGCAGCGCTTTTTGACCGTTTCGCCCACAAAGCCTGTATCCCGGCAGATGCCGCACTGGTATACCGGCTGAAGGTAATCCTCCGGCAATCCGTTTTCCAGCAGCAGCCCACGGATCTTTTTGTTATATTCATCCATATCCTTGGCAAGGCGGCTTGCCGCGCCGCTCCCTTTTCCGTAGGACAGGGAGGAACGGACGGCGGAGAAAAGCGCTTCCCGGCGGGCGGCGGCCAAACGGCCGATTTCCGGGCAAAGGTTTGACGCCTCCAACAGGCGGCGTTCCTCTTCCCTGGCGTTTTGCGCCCGCCGAGCATCGTACTTTATCATCAGCTCGTTCATGACGGCATTAGGCATCGCTTTCCCTGGCCTCCTCGATCATGCTGGCTGCCCATTTGTTCAGGTCGATTTCATCGTATTTGCGCTGGGTGTACATCTGCTCTGTGACCACCTTACCCTTGCGGGCCGGGGCTGCTGAAGCGGCGGTAGCTTTTTCGCGGTGTTCCCTGGCGGCTTGTGCCGCCTCCGGCGTGTTGATGCTTTGCCCGTGCCAGGCTTTGAGCAATGCGTCCATGTATGGCATTTTCTTGTCCGCGGCCTGGGCGTAGGTTGCGGCCAGCAAGAGCATATCGGTGGAAAAGTTCCAGTCCTTCTGCCATTTTAACAGCAGCGCGCGATCAGACGCGGCGGGCTTGTCGCTTTTGCCGCACTGCTCGAACAATTGGGCCAGCAGCCGGTTGCTCTCATAGAAGGCGGCAATGTATTCCTCCACCTCAAGGGGCGTTGCAAGCCCCTTGTCATGCCAGGTGGTCAGAAGGCGGAGCACGTCATCCAGCCTGCCCCCCGCCCTGGCGGCTTCCCGGGCTGCCAGCAGAATGATGTCGTGGCCGGCCAAAGCACGCATCTGCCGGTAAACGGAAAGCGTACCTTCGTTCACGGTGAGGCCGCTTACGCCCAGGGCACGGAAGAGTTCCTTTAAGGGCGCGGCCTCCCCCTGCTCTTTCAGCAGTTGATTTTCCACCTGCTTCGCTGTGGCGGGCGTCTTTTCGCCGCGCCTGCGCAGGCCGTTCAAGATCCCGTCCAGATAGGCCATGGTAGGGTCGCCCTTGGTGGTTTCCTTGCAGGCGGCCTCAATGGCGTCATGGTTGTAGCCCCAGTCGCCGGTCCATTTGCGGTACAGCGCCATTTCGTCCTCCGAGGGCTGATGCCTTTTGCCCAGGCGGCGCAAAATTTTGCGTGTGCCTTCCAATACGGCTTTGGAGCGGGATAGCACGATTTCGGCGTCCTCAATGGTGTGCACGCACTCTTCCGCCAACTGCACCGCCAGCTTCTGGGCGGCCTTGAAGCTGAAATGTTTGCCCCGGGTGGAAATCAAATGCTGCACCAGCATCAATACCACCTCCGGGGGAAGCTTCAAATCCTCCACCCACTCGTAGGCCAGGCTGGTCTCCTGGCCGTGAAGCTGCCTGTCCTCCCCGAAGGCGGCATACAGGGCTTCGGCAAACTGGGTGTATTGCCTGTCCTCCGCGGGGCACTGGCGCATGAACAAAAGCTGCTTGGCATTCATGTACCGGAACACGGGCGGGTTGTCCGCCGTGCGCTGCACCAGCCCCTTGCGCTCCCAATACCGGTACGCGGCATAAACATCCTCTTCCGAAAGCCCAAGATCCCGCGCCATCACGGAAAGATTCATGCCGGCGGAGGGGTGATATGTATGCATCAGGCCGTATATATATACTTTCACATAATCGCCCTTGGCCGCGGGGAGGTATTCCTGCACAAACAGGTTCTCCACGGGCGTGGCATCGAAAAGCGGGTATTGCTCGTCAAACTCGAATAATGGCATATGACCACCTCATTGTCCCGTACAGTATACCATAATACTTCAGGTGTGTACAACCAAACATTCGGGCAGCGGCGCCCATGTGAAGGTTTGCCGGCAAGCAGCATACGTATGGGATGTGCGCCCTTTCATCGCGGACAGATATCCATTGGATGCCTATCATCTATACATCATATCAAATTGGCAAGTCCTAAAAACATTGTAACATATTTACACATTTCCAATTATATGATATGATTTGCCTAATTGGCAAAAGCATGAAAAAGAAACCGAATATGGGGGAGAAACAATCATGAAAAGGGGCATCATTCTTCTGCTTTTGGTAGTCATATCAATGGGACTTGTAACGCAGGCTTTTGCGGACAAAACTTATAAGGATGGAAACTGGGAGTATTCCATCAACGGTAAAGAAGCAACTATAACAAGATATCTGGGCAATGACCGCTATCTTGCCATTCCCTCCTCGCTGGGGGGCGTGCCGGTAACCATCATTGGAAATTCCGCGATATTTCAGTCTGACAGCAGCGATGCGCACAGCCTCATATCCGTAACGGTTCCCAACACAGTCAGGGTCATTGAAGGGCTGAACTTTATAGGCTATTCGGGTTTGGTATCGGTTGAACTGCCTGAGGGGCTGCAGTCAATAGGCGATGACTGTTTTTCGTACTGCGGCAGCTTGCAGTCAATCCGCATCCCCTCAACGGTCACAGGCATAGGTTATGCCCTGTTTGAATTCAGCGGCCGGGTAACGGTGGAAGTTTATCCAGGTTCGGTGGCTGAAACCTTTTGCAAAATGGAGGGCGTCCCTTACAAAATCATTGGCGGTACGGCCGCCGCCACACCGCGTCCAACACGGGAACAGACCCTGCCGAAAATCGATCCGAAGACATACCGTATGCATACGTTTGATGAATTTCCTTTCCGAAGGGGGCAGACGCTCAAAATCTACTCCGGTCCGGGAACGCATTATTACCGTGCTGCCAACGGGAAGGCTTTGGCCAGCACGAACCGAGCAATATACATTTTGGGGTGGGATAGCGAATGGCTCATGGTGTTGTACGGAACAGGCGACGGCAAATCAAGATATGGTTATACACATAAATCCGATTTTAAGGACAAAGTGGGCAGCAGGTACATGGAATTTGCCCGTTTGAACGCCACCATAGAAACAGCCTGCAGGATTACGGATTGCATGCCGGATGACCGCAGTTACATTACGGCTTTGAGTGCCGGCACCCCGGTTTTGTATCTGGCCTACAATCCCGATTTTGACTGGGCGTACATCGAGGTATCTGCCGATGTCGGCCTGGTGCGCGGCTTTGTTCCCTATAAATGTCTGGGCTTCTGAACGGGAAGTAAGTGCAAAGAGGCGTATGGCGCCCATATCCTATGAATGAAGACAAAAAGGGGGGCTTACTTTGAAGAAATGGATGATTTTTGCTCTGATTCTTGTATTGCTCTTGTCCGTTTGCTGCCTTGCCTTTGCCGACGCCTATATCGTCGCCAGCACAGAGCCCAACGGCTACTGCTACCTGTACGATAAGCCTTCTTCAACCAATGGCAGAAACCTGGGCCGCTACGACAACGGCGCCTGGATCGACATTCTGGACTGGAATGCCGACAGGAATTTCGCGTATGTTCTGACCTGCGACGACCAGACCGGCTATATGCGCAAATCCAGCCTGATATCGCTTGACGCTTGTTATGACCTTTGTTATGTGAACAGCATCAAGCCCTACGGGTACTGTTATCTGTACGATATGCCCTCTTCCACCAATGGCAGAAACCTGGGCCGCTATGACAACGGAGACCAGGTTGCCGTACTGGACTGGTATGAGAACAAACATTTTGCCAAGGTCTATACCTATGACAACCAAACGGGATACATCAGGAAAACGAGCCTGGCATTCTGCTGGGAGCCGCCGCTTCCAGGCGATGACGTTCGTTATGTAAGCGGCACGCCCAAGGGATACGCCTATTTGTATGACAAGCCGTCCTCCAGCTCAAGCAGCAGGAATCTTGGCCGTTATAACGATGGATCAGCCATCACGGTGCTGGATTACAATGCCGACAAGACATATGCCTATGTGCTGACCTCCGATGGGAGTGTCGGATATATGCGAAAATCCTATTTGTCCAAATAAAGCCCGGGTTGACGGAAAGGCAAGTAGCGGTATGCAGTTCCCGGACGCCCGCCGGCAAAGGCCCTGTTTTCATCATAGGAAACAGGGCCTTTGCGCATTTAGCTGCAACGCAAAACCCGCGGGAGAGGTACCGGACCGCGGCGGCGATGAATCCGGCCGGCGGATTTTTTAACCCTTCCCGCTGACCCGTTCCGTTCCTGTATGGTATAATACTCCCGAGGTGAACGAAATGGCCTTTACCCACCTGCATCTGCATACGGAATACAGCCTGCTGGACGGCGCCTGCCGGATCAAGCATCTGGTACGGCATTTGAAGGAGCTGGGCATGGATAGCTGCGCCGTGACGGATCACGGCGTTTTGTACGGCGCGGTGGAATTCTATCAGGAATGCACGGCAAACAACATCCGCCCCATTCTCGGCTGTGAGGTATACATCTGCCCGGATATGGAGGACAAGCAGGTGGTGAACCGGGAGTACAGCCATTTGATACTGCTGTGCGAGAACAATACGGGCTATCAAAACCTGATGGCGCTGGTGAGCGAGGGCTTTTTGCGGGGCTTTTATTACCGGCCCCGCATCGATTACAAGCTGCTGGAGAAGCATGCCGAAGGCCTTATATGCCTGTCCGCGTGCTTAAGCGGCGATCTGCCCAAACTGCTGCTCCAGGGCCGGCGGCAGGAGGCCAAAGAATACGCGCTGCGCATGCAAACCCTGTTCGGCAAGGATAAGTTTTATATCGAGATCATGGATCACGGCATCCCGGAGGAAAAGCAGGTGCTGCCGGAACTGGTCCGCTTAAGCCGGGAGACGGGCGTGCCCCTGATCGCCACCAACGACGCCCACTATTTGAAGCGGGAAGACGCGGCGGCCCAGGAGGTGCTGATGTGCATCCAGACGGGCAAGACACTGGCGGATGACGCCCGCATGCGCATGGAGACGGAGGAACTGTTTGTCAAAAGCGAGGAGGAGATGCGCGCCCTCTTTGCCGCCTGGCCCGACGCCATCGACAACACCCAAAAGGTTGCGGCTATGTGCCGCGTCACCTTTGATTTTGACAAGATCCACTTGCCAAGCTTCAAGCCCATCCCGGAGGGGGAGACGCCTTTATCCTTGCTGACCGGCTTGTGCAAACAGGGTCTTGAAAAACGGTATCCCGGCGAAGCGGGGGAGGGCAGCGCCCCTTACCGCCGCCTGATGTACGAACTGGACACCATCAAAAGCATGGGCTATGTGGATTACTTCCTGATCGTGTGGGATTTCATACATTACGCCAAAAGCCACAACATCATGGTGGGGCCGGGCCGGGGCAGCGGCGCGGGTTCCATCGTGGCGTACACCCTTGGCATCACCGCGCTGGACCCGCTGAAATACAACCTTCTGTTCGAGCGTTTTTTGAACCCGGAGCGTATCTCCATGCCGGACCTGGATATCGACTTTTGCTACGAGCGCCGCCAGGAGGTCATCGATTATGTTGCTTCCAAATACGGCGCGGACCACGTGGCTCAAATTATCACCTTCGGTACCATGGCCGCGCGCGGCGTGGTGCGGGATGTGGGCCGTGTGCTGGGCATGACCTACCAGGAGGTGGACAAGGTCGCCAAGGCGGTGCCCTTTGAGCTGAACATGACGCTGGAAAAAGCGCTGAAGCTGAGCCCCGACCTGGCGGCCTCCTATGCCGGGGACGACAGGGTGAAAAAACTCATCGACACGGCGCTGTCTTTGGAGGGAATGCCCCGCCACGCCAGCACCCACGCCGCCGGCGTGCTCATCACCAGCGCGCCCGTCACCCAATACGTACCCCTTCAGAAAAACGACGAAGTCGTCACCACCCAGTACCCCATGGGTATTCTGGAAAAGCTGGGCTTACTCAAAATGGACTTTCTGGGCCTTCGTACCCTGACCGTGATCCGGGACACGCTGGATATGCTCAGGGAAGCGGGGACGGATTTTAAGCCCGAGGACATTCCGCTTGACGACCCGGCGATCTATGAAATGATCTCCCAGGGGGATACCGACGGGGTGTTCCAGTTGGAGGGCGGCGGCATGCGCAGCTTTTTGACGAACATGAAGCCGGAAAACTTCGAGGACATCATCGCCGCCATCTCCCTGTACCGCCCCGGCCCCATGGAGAGCATCCCGCGCTATATCCAGGGCAAGCACAACCCCTCCACCGTGCAGTACTTGACGCCCAAATTGAAGCCCATCCTGGATGTGACCTACGGCTGCATGGTCTATCAGGAGCAGGTGATGCAGATCGTTCGCGACCTGGCGGGCTATTCCCTGGGCCGAAGCGACCTTATGCGCCGGGCCATGTCCAAAAAGAAGCATGACGTGATGAAAAAGGAACGGGAATATTTTGTCCACGGCATGCGCGGCGAGGATGGAAAGCAAATCATCCCCGGCTGTGTGAGCAATGGCGTGCCCGAGGAGGTGGCTGAGCACATTTTTGACGAAATGAGCGCTTTTGCCTCCTACGCCTTCAACAAGAGCCACGCCGCGGCCTACGGTGTGGTGGCCGTGCAGACGGCCTGGCTAAAGTATCACCATCCCATGCCGTTCATGGCGGCCATCATGAACAGTGTGTACGGCAATGCCACAAAAATCGCGGGATACATCCAATACTGCCGCGCCCATGACATCCCCATCCTGCCGCCGGACGTGAATGTCAGCGCCTGGCGCTTCAGGGTCGACGCCTCAAGCGGCAAGCCGGGCATACGCTTTGGCCTTGGCGCGGTGAAAAACGTGGGCCAGGGCGCGGTGGAAGCCATCGTCCGGGAACGGGAAAAGGGAAAATACAAGGATATTTTTGATTTCTGCCGCCGGGTGGATACCGACAGCGTAAACAAGCGCGTGGTGGAGAGCCTCATCAAAGCCGGGGCTTTTGATGGCACCGGGGCCAGGCGCGCCCAGCTTTTGAATGTGTATGAACCTGCCATGGACGCTGCTGCAAACCGCCGCAAGCAAAACGTATCGGGGCAGGTATCGCTGTTTGACCTGGGCGGCGGCCTGCCGGCAGGCGGCTTTCTTCAGGAGAAGCTGCCAAACGTAGAGGAATTCCCCCTGCGCTCGCTCCTGTCCATGGAAAAGGAAATGACCGGGGTCTACATCAGCGGCCATCCCCTGGACGAGTACGCGCAGATTCTGAATCAAATGGAATGCAACACCGCCTATGTGGCGGAGCTAGGTGAGCGGCCGGACAAGGGCCAGTCCATGGACGGTATGGTGGTGCGCATGGGCGGCATCCTCGTGGACGCCAGGGGCAAGGCCACCAAAAAGGGCGCGTTCATGGGCTTTGTGACGCTGGAAGACTTAACCGGACAGATCGAGGGGCTGGTTTTCCCCAAGGTGTATGAAAAATATGGCGGAATGCTCAAATCGGACGAACTGGTGGTGCTGACCGGCAAGCTATCCATCAGGGAGGATGAGGAAACGAAGCTGCTGGTAGACAACGTGTCTTCCCTGGTGCCCTCCGAACAGGAGGGGGTGCCTGCGCCGCTTGCGCCCAAAGGATATCAGGCGCCGGCGGACGATCCCGACGATCTGTTCCCGCTGCCCTTTCACCAGTCCGCGCCTGCCCTCACCGACGCCCAGCTTGCCAGGCAGGCGCCCATGAAGCTGTATCTTCGGGGAAGCCGGGAGCAGATGGAGCGGGTGAAGCCGGCCCTGAGCGGTTATCCCGGTCCGGTGCCGGTATACTTTCATATTCCGGCGGAGCGCATCACGCTGCTCACGCCAAGGAATCTGTGGTGCGACGGGGACGAGCCGGTGCAGCAGGCGCTGGAAACGCTGCTGGGATCAGATAATGTAAGGGCGGTTCTATAGCGCGGGAGGATAACATCATCCGGCGCGCCCGTCCTTGCAGGGGCATGCGGCGTTACCCGGCCGTCAGCATCAGCCCAGCCCGGCTTTTGCTTCCACGCAGGCTGCCCTGCGGCTGACATCCATCCACTTCTTTGTCAGGCAGAGCAGGATCGGGACCAAAAATTGGGGCGAATTGCACATTGCGGCAAATTGCTTTGCCTGTTACAATACAAGAAACGCTTTTTAATAGATGGAAAGGGATGCACGTACATGCAAAGGCGGACGCAGCGCAGGGACATGGTGCTGTTTTTCATCCTGATTACGGCGGCGGCGCTGGGAAACGGCTTGAGTGACGCCATTTATTCGAATTATTTCAAAGAGGTTTATCAGGTGACCACCACCCAGCGCGGGTTTATCGAGTTTCCCAGGGAACTGCCCGGTATGCTTTGCGCACTGGTAATCGCTTCCCTTTCTGCGTGGGGCGATTTGAAAGCAAGCCTTGTCGCCCAGATTCTGGCCTGCCTGGGGCTGACGGCGCTGGGGATATTCACGCCCTCCTTTGGCGTGATGCTGCTTTTCCTGTTCATCAACTCCATGGGCATGCACCTGTTCATGCCATTGCAGGATTCCATCGGCATGGCTCTGGCGGAGCCTAATCAGGTGGGGCGGCGCATGGGCCAGTATGCAAGCGCCAAAACCGCGGTGGGCTTTGCGGCCGGGCTTATTGTGTTCTTTGGGTTCAGGAGCGGCGCTTTTACCTTTTCCACCCCCGTCAAAGCCGTTTTTTTGCTGGGGTCCGTATCCTTTCTGGTGGCGATTGTCGCATCAGTGCTGCTGGTCCGCCGCGTTGGGCCGCAGCCTGCCAGCGTAAGGCGGTTTAAGCTGCTGTTCCGCAAGCAGTACCGTTATTTTTACCTCCTGACCATATTGCACGGCGTGCAAAAGCAAATCGCTTTCGTGTTTGGCTCCTGGGTGGTGGTGGAGCTGTTGCGCAAGGGCGCGGATATCATGTCCCTGCTGCTCATTGCCAGCAGCTTCCTGGGCATTTTTTTCATGCGCTGGATCGGGCATTGGATGGATAAGTTCGGTATCAAGCGCATGATGTATGTGGATGCGCTGTCCTTTATCATCATCTATGTGCTGTACGGCTTTGTGGTGTGGGGGATCACCAGCCGCCTGCTGCCCGAGGGGAGCTGGCCGGTGATGGTGGTATACGGCCTGTTTGTGCTGGACCGGTTGTCCATGCAGATCGGCATCGTCAAGTCCATCTATCTGCGCTCCATTGCGGTAAGTGACGAGGAGATCACTGCCACGCTGTCCACCGGTATCAGCCTGGACCATATTGTGGCCATTCTGGCGGCTCAGTTAAGCGCAGCCATTTGGGTCAATTGGGGGCCGCAATGGGTGTTCTTCATCGCCGCGTTCCTGTCACTGGGCAACCTGTTTGTGGCCTTCAGGATTCCTTCCGCAAAAAAGGAGGCCACCCTGGCGGCTGATCCGGTTTCCGATGCGGCCCAGGCCTGACCTAAAGGAGGGATACCATGCGGCTGAAAGCGCAAATCGCCGATGAAACGAAAATTCTCCGCACGCTTTCCCGAATGGCCCACCAGGTGATCGAGCATCACCGGGACCTGCAAAGCGTATGCCTGGTTGGCATCAAAACACGCGGAATTCCCCTGGCCCAAAGGATTGCCCAAAATATCGTCCGGTTCGAGGGAATCGCGATTCCCGTGGGCGAGCTGGATATTACCCTGTACCGGGACGACCTGACCGTAACCTGCGATCAGCCGGTGCTCAGCGAAACCCGGATTCCCTTTCCCGTGGCTCAAAAAAACATCATCCTGGTGGATGATGTGATTTATACGGGGCGCACCGCAAGGGCGGCCATGGACGCCATTATGGCCCTGGGCCGGCCAGCCTCCATCCAACTGGCGGTGCTGGTGGACAGAGGCCACAGGGAGCTGCCCATCCGGGCGGATTACGTGGGGATGAACATGCCCACCTCCCGCAATGAGGTGGTGGCCGTACGGCTTTTGGAGACCGACGGGGAAAACAGCATCCAGCTTTATGAAAAGGAATAGCCCGCCTGCCCGGTCAATAAAGCCAGCATAGCGGCGCGTCTTGCGTTATTTCCATCCCCAGCTTTTTATGCAGGGCAACGGAGGCTTCGTTGCCTTTTTTGATTTGCGCGTAGGGAACACGCCCCAGGGCCTGCTGCCTTTTCATCATGGCGGTCTCCAGCCTCAGGGCAAGGCCCCGGCGGCGGTAGGCGGGCAGCACCTCCAACAATCCGATGCTGCCTTCCGGGTGGGTGCCGATAAAGCCTGCCAGCTTCCCGCCCACATAAGCCCCCAGCATGCCGGCATCCAGCCGTTCCCTTAAGTATTGTTCATCCGGTATGTTGGTGTAGTGAAGGAGCACAATGGGCAATTCCGCCATGGTCAAGGGGCGGATGCCGGCATCGTCCGGCTGCACCGGCACGGGATCATCCCTCATCCAGGCAGCCTGGTAGCAGGGCATGGCGTGGGTCAAAGAAAAGCGGCGCATCAGCTCCTCTTTCAAAAAGGGCTGATGCAGAACCATCAGCGGCGTGGCGCCGATCATAGAAGTGATCTTTGCCGCGCTTTCCTCCGTTGCTGCGCTGAGCATATAGATGCCGCCCGGCACATGGTAAATCAGCACGCCGTCCTCCCCGGCGTATAGGACCCGCGCCTCTTTCAGGCGCAGGGGCTCCAGCATGTCGATGTGCAGGAGCCTGTCTTTTTGCAGATACTTTAGCGCTTCCTGTTCCATGGCATCCTCCGGCAGTAGGAATAACCATAACAGTATACTGGATTTGCTTTTCCGTTACAAGGCACAAAAAAACCGGAAGGATTCCTGATCCTCCCGGTTTTTTGCCGCCTGCCGGATATTTTTCTCGCTATCCGTTCAGCGCGGCCAGAGCCTTGTAATCGTCCTTCAGCGAACGGTACAGCTTTTTGTAAAGCCTGAAATACCCTTCGTAAGCCCGGCTGTTTTCCGGGATGGGAGGCAAATCGTTCTCCGTTTTTACAATGCGGTCGCAGGCGGCCTCCACGCTTTCGTACACGCCCGTGCCCACACCCGCCAGGATGGCCGCGCCCAATGCCGGGCCTTCGTCGGCCTGGATGGTGGATACGGTGCAGCCGTACAGGTCGGAAAGCATCTGCCGCCACAAAGGGCTGCGGGCGCCGCCGCCGCAGGCCACCATCTCCCGAATAGGTACTTTCATTTCCCGGAACACTTCCACGCATTCCGCCTGGGAATAGGCCACGCCTTCCATGACGGCGCGGATGAGATGGCCCTTTTCATGCATGGCGGACAGGCCGAAGAAAACGCCCCGGCAATCGGGATCGGGATGGGGGGAGCGCTCGCCCATCAGATAGGGCAGGTAAAGAAGACCCTGCGCGCCGATGGGTACTTGCAAAGCCTTTTCGGTCATGACCGCATAAGGGTCGACGCCGCGCGATTTTGCTTCCTGCACTTCCTCAAAGCAGCAGGTATCCCTCAGCCAGCGGAGCGATAGGCCGGCGGCCTGGGTACAGCTCATCACCGTCCACTTGCCGGGCACGGAGGCGCACAGCGTGTGCACCCGGCCCTCGGGATCGATGGATACCGTGTCGGACACGGCGTACACCACGCCGGAGGTGCCAAGGGTCGTAAAGGCCCGGCCGGAACGGACCACACCGGTACCCACCGCGGCGGCGGCATTGTCGCCCGCGCCGCCAACGACGATCGTGCCGGGGAGAAGGCCGGTGGCCTTTGCGCCTGCCTCATGGACCTTGCCGGTCACATCGGGCGATTCATACATCCTGGCCAGCAGGTCTTCCGAAATGCCCAGCATGTCCAGCATTTCTCCGGACCAGGCGCGCCTTGGCACGTCCATGAGTTGCATGCCGGCGGCGTCGGATACCTCGGTGGCGAATTCGCCGGTAAGCTTGAAGCGGATGAAATCCTTAGGCAAAAGGATGTGGGCGCATTTTGCATAGATTCCCGGCTGGTTTTGCTTGACCCACATGATTTTCGCCGCGGTGAAGCCCGTCATGGGCGGGTTGGCGGTAATCTCAATCACGCGTTTTCGGCCTATGCGCCGCGCCATTTCATCGCACTGCTCCCCGGTGCGCTGATCGCACCAGATGATGGCGTTGCGAAGCACGCTGCCTTCCTTGTCCAGCATGACAAGCCCGTGCATCTGGCCGGAGAGGCCCACCCCTAAAACGTCCCGGGGATTTACATTCCCCTTTTCCAGCACCATGCGTATGCCTTCCGCCGAGGCACGCCACCAGTCCTCCGGGTCCTGCTCGGCCCAGCCGTTTTTCGGCTGGTACATGGGATATTCAACGGTATGGGCGCTTACGGGGCGTCCATCCTCGGAAAACAGAACGGTTTTGGTGCCGGATGTGCCAAGGTCAATGCCCAGAAGGTAAGCCATGTCGTTGCCTCCTTTGTTGATCATCAGGCTTCCAGTTCTTCAAACCTTCGGCACAGCGTGTACTTGGAAATGGCGCTGCTCAAAGGGTTCTGGCAGTAGGTGGTGAGTATGTCCCTTATGTAGGGGGGCATCACCCGGTTGTACTTCACTTCCAGTATGGTCATGGGATTGTCCAGGGGCGGTATGGTGGGCAGGCAGGGGTCGAAGATGTCAAAGTGCTTCATTCCCGTGCGCAGTTGCTTGTCAAAGGTGATGCGCACTTCCTCCGCCGGATGCAGATACGCTTCCCTCACATAGTCCACCACGACCACGGGCCTTGAAAGATTCAGCGTCATCTCCCGGAACATATCCCGCAAAAGCCCGCTGCGGGTGCGCTCCAGCCCGGTGGGGTCCCCGGCCATCAATTGTTCGCACAGGTCCCTGGGGATGTCCGCGGAACGCTTGGAAATGAGGCTGCCCACTTTGCTTTTGCACTCCAGAAGGATCTTGCCGTCCTGCATGTTATAGATGCGGATGCGGTATTTTTCCCGTGCCGGCACGCCGCTGATCTTGTCGTACAGCGCGTTTTCAAACACGCCGTCAAAATACAGCGAACGGACGTGATACTCGTTGTACGCATCGCCGTTGGGGTCGCGGTGCAGCACATGGTCCAGTATGTTGGACAGGATGGCATACTGCATGTCGTTGATGAAGTATTTCAGCTCGTGCCGAAGCGGAACAGCCAATGTATCACCTCCGGTGGTTCGCTCAAGGTCTGCATAGCCGACCTTGAGCGAGTTTGCACGATTCACTTGTATGCCTGCGCGCCGCGCCACGCTTCGCTTGCCCGGTGCTAGGCATACGGCCAGTGAATCGTGTAAGGAAAGGATTTCTGCGAAATCCTCCCGAAACCACCGTACATGTCGCTGGTTTCGGATTTCAAACGATGGGGCTTTGGCCCCCTCGTTGCTCCCCAGGGAGTTTACGCGCCTATATTGAACGATAATTTGGATGGCTATATGATTTTGAACATCTTTGCGGGGATGCAATGAAGGGGTGCAACCCCTTCATTTGAAATCGTGTCGCCCGGCTTTGCCGGGTGCACGGGTTGCTTGCGGAGCAAGCTTTCCTTACACGATTCACTGGCCGTGTGCCAAGCGCTAATCAAGCGAATCACAGACTAGCGCGCAGGCACACAATTGAATCGTGCAAGTCCCGAAAAATGCGAAGCATTTTTCGGGACTAGGCTCCCGCCTCCGTCTGGCAGGCCACCAGCGTGGCATCGTGGACGCCCTCGATGTCCAGCATCCGGGCAACGATTTCATGCTTTTCATTAAGCCGCACTTCCACCGTCATCTCCGCGCCGGCCCGGGTCAGCGTTTTGGAGCGCAGGCGGTGCTGGCGGGCGGAATGCTTGAGCTCCGACTCGATGTCGTATTCCGCTGCTTCGTCATAGTGGAGCACCAGAAGATAGCTGTTGGGGTTTTGGAATTTGATGAACGTCATGCCCAAAAGGATGACGGCGATGCCGATCACCGCCACGACGCCCACAACGTAAAGCTCCGCGCCAAAGAGGATACCCGTGGTCAGCGACCAGAACATATAGGCCGTGTCCATGGGATCCTTGACGGCGGTGCGGAAACGCACGATAGACAGCGCGCCCACCATGCCCATGGACAGCGCGATATTGCTTTTGATGGCCATGACGACGGGCGTGGTGATGAGGGTGAGCATCACCAGCGTCATGGCGAAGGAGGGGCTGTACAGCACGCCCCGGAACGTTCTGCGGTAGACCCAGGCAACGATCAGGCCCGCCACCAGGCCGACCCCCAAAGCCAGCACCATCTTCCATGGCGTCAGGTTTTGAAACTGTTGGGAAAAATAGTCGGACAGGGAGGGGTTTTGTGTAACGATGTCCTTGGTGCTTACCGACAATAGTGCTGCCATTGCGTGCATACCGGCGCCTCCTGTGATGATTCTTCTTACATTATACGGAAAAGGAAATATTCGTCAAGAAAACGATGAAGGTTGTTTTAAATGGCGTCCGGCGGCATGGCGGGTTTCTCGCCGAAATACTCCCGCATGGTGGCGTCAGGAAGGCTGAAGTATTTTTGCACCATCTCATAGAATAGCGTGGGGCGTTTTTTCATGACATTGCGGGAACGGTCCACACGCTGCTCCCAGTAGCGCTTGGCGCCTTCCGGCGTAAGAGGGGAATCTATGTTGATTGCCTTGTCATTTAGTTCCGCCCAACGGGCAAAGTGCAGTGGCATTTCCGGCTCGATCTTGGCAACCAGACCATTGAATGTATCGAGCATGGTCTGCGTGGTGAATACCTGGAATATCTCCCCTAGGCGGCGCAGGAACTTTTTCTTCATCTCGTCATTTTCAAGAAGCTTCCGGATCAGGGTATTGTTAACGTTTTGATCGCCCGCACCCTTGGGATCCATGTAGGATTTGGGGCTGTCGAAGGCGGAATTGAACATACCATAATCCGAATCGTAAAAGATCCAGCGCCATTTATGCCCTTCGCCCTTGATTTTGTAGAAACGGATGTTGCCCGCGTCGGAGTTGCCGAAGAACCATACCAGAGCCATGTAATCAAAGTAGTTGTCCACATCGATGCGGTCGGTGATGTATTTCAGGTCTTCGGAGTTTTTGCCGGGGGACAACGTTTTTGCTTTTTCAATAAGGGACTTATACTCCTTGTTGCTGCCATAAGTGACCGTACCGCCGGACTCCAGAATGTCCATCTTGTCGGCCTGTTCCATGGGAATACCCTCATGCTGGGCCACAAAGAACCGGTCCACCCTCTCCCGCATGTTGTAATGGCCCCAATATTGGCCATTCAAGTATACCACCACGGGATTGACCGCCTGGTGGACAACGGTAGTATCAATTTTATCGATGAGCATGGATTGGTAGGCGTCGTTTACGCGCGTCCATACGTTGTCGTTGCCGCTGTTTCGCAAAACGAATGACTTGTATTCGGTAAAGGGCCGGGATTCAAACAGGGAGGCCTCAAAAAAGGGATTGCCCTGTGCAGCCTTTGCACGGACTTTGAAGGTTTTTTGAGGCATGTCCAAGCTGTATTGCCCTTGCAGTCCAAACTCCATACCTTGTGACAATACCTGCGTGCCGTCAAGCGTGTAGTATTCCACATACCCGGGCCGGGGTACTTTGCCCATGGTGCGATAGATTGGATACTTGCCTGTATCAGCCAGCTTGAACGGAAGCTTTTCTTTGTTCAAGGGCCCACCGATGGTAAGCATGCCGTCGGTTTCATTCCACAACTCATCCGGGTCCGTCACCAGAGACACGATGGGCAGCGAGTGGTAGGCGTTGACGAAATACGTCTGCGTCATCACTTCGCTGGGCTGCAGGTCCTGCCTGAAGGCCCTGGCCCTGACCGGCGTGGTCCTGTTGATGGTGATGGGGCTGCCGTCGTACACGGGGTGGCGCTGGGTGGGTATGCTGCCGTCCAAGGTATAGTGGACGGTGGTACCCTCCGGCACGCTGATGGATACGGAAATCGCGTCATAGTACAGCCCGCCCGCCATGGAAAAGGCTGGCGTTTGGGTAAAGCCCAAAAATCCCGTGCCGTTGACGCCGCCCATGGTGGGCGCGTCATAATAAAAAAAGCCTTCCAGGCCGCTGGTTCTGCCATAGGATATGTCGGTGGGGATCATCGGCAGATTCATCTTGTCCAGCACGCGGCCGTTTGAATCAGAGAAGCACAGCACCTCACCCCCGGTGCGCGTAAGCTTGAAATTGGTGTGGTATCCGTCCGTCTGGCTGTTTGTTCCATCCAGGGAAATCACCTTGTATTCCCCGGGATAGATGGCGGCGCCGGCGGGGAACTGCCACTTGCGGGGACGGCCCAGGCTGTCGCTGAGGCCGTACCCCTGCAAATAAACCGTTTGGGTAGAGCTGTTGTACAGCTCCACCCAGTCGCTGCCGCCCGCCTTGGAGGACATGACCTCGGAAATATACACGCCGGTTTCGTTGGCGGCCCGCATGTTCCTGTCCGTCTGGGCGGCCCCGGCGCTGTTGTTGGGCATGCCGGGGGTGGCGGTGTAAAAAACCTTCCAGCCCCCGCTCTCATCCCGGCCGAAGGAAGCGTCCATGGGCAGGTTGTCGATGGACGCCCTGTCGATCAGCCGGCCGCGGCTGTCGGACAGGATGATGGTTTCCCGCTCCGCACTGATGCGGAAGTTGGTGTGTGAAATTTTTTCGGCAGCCAGAAGCCTGTTCTTTCCGCTGCAGAAGACCAGGTAATAGCCGCGGGACGGAATCACCGCGTCCTTGGGAAAGCGCCATTTCAAGGGATCGTTTTCCTTGTCGCTCAGGGCAAAGCCTTCCAGGGAAATGGGCCGGTCGGTGGTGTTGTACAATTCGATCCAGTCGGAAAGCTCCCTGTCTTCGTCATAGATGCCCGTGCGGGCGTCGGCCATCACTTCATTGATGCGGATGGCGCCTTCCGAAACGGCATTGGCGTTGCGGTAAGCCAGGAAGCCCTCCTGTGTGTTCTCAAAGCCGGGACTGTATTCCTGGGTCTGCGTAAAGGAGGTGCCGCCGGCTGCAAGGGCATAGGAAACGTCGGTGTTCATGATGGGCACGTCAACCTTATCAATCACATAGGCGCTGGGGTCGAACAGATACACCGTTTCCCCGGCGGAGGAAAGCTTGAATTTGGCGTGCAGCGTGCCCGTAGGTTCGGCATTGTTGGTATCGGAAGCGAAGACCACCAAACGGCCTCCCGCGGGAAGCGTAGCATTGGGGAACAGAAACAGCACCCGGTCGGGTCTGTCGGAAAGGCCCACGCCGCCCATATCGATGGGATGGCTGGTGCTGTTCCATACCTCAATCCAGTCGTTGAACTCGCCGTTGTTATCCGGGACGGCGGAGCTGTTGGCCGACATCACCTCGCTGATCACAAGCCCCTGGTAAGCTGTGGAGGGCGTACCCTGGGGGGCTTGTCCATCAGGGGATTGTATGGAGGTCGAGGCATGGGTAAGCGGCTCCTTGGGGAGCACATATACCATGATGGCGAGTATCGCAAGAAGCATCATAAGGTTGGGCAGCACGGAAGGCTTCTTCCGCCTTGGCCCGCCTGAAGGCTTGCGCTTTTGCGGCGAACGCGGAACAGGTGTTACTTGCATCGTGAAAAACGCTCCTTCCATAGGGAGACGGTTGAGCAGGCGCCCGCCAGGGATCGTGCGTTGGGATTGCGGGCTGGACACCGATCATTTTGCATTATAACATACAATCCGTCCGGCGAAAACCACAAGGCATGGTTTTATACAAATTTTGCATGTATCAAGCGTTTTTATACATCAAAGGGCTGCCGCGCCAAAGTTCATCTCCGGCAGGGCAGCCCATTGTTCCGTCAGGTTCGATAAAAGCAATTTCAAATTGCGTCCGCCGGCATGGGCGGCTTTTTGCCGAAATATGTCACCATGGCATTGTCAGAAAGCCCGAAGTAATTTTGTACCATCCCGTAAAAGAGCGTCGGACGCTTTTTGATGACGTTGCGGGAACGGTTCAGCCGGGACTTCCAGTAATGCATGGCGCCTTCCGCCGTGAGGGGGGAGTCCGCGTTGATGCTCTTCTCGTTATGCTCCGCCCAGCGGGAAAAGTGCTGCATCATCTCCGGCTCGATCTTGGCCACCAGCCCGTTGAACGTATCGAGCATGGCCTCGGTGGTGAATGTCTGAAAAACCGTTCCAAGGCGCTTTAAGAATTTTTCTCTCATCTCCTTGTTTTCCAGGAGCTTGCGGATCAGCGTGTTGTTTACGTTCTGATCGCCCGCGCCATTGGGGTCCATATACGAAACGGGGCTGTTATAGGCGGAATTGAACATGCCGTAATCCGAATCGTAGAAGATCCAGCGCCACTTGTTCCCCTCGCCTTTGAGCTTGTAGAACCTGATGTTGCCGGCGTCGGAGTTGCCGAAGAACCACTCCAGTGCCATGTAGTCAAAGTAGTTGTCCACATCGACGCGGTCGGTGATATATTTCAGGTCTTCCGCTTTGGTGCCGGGGGAGAGGGTTTTCGCTTTGGCAATGAGATCCTTGTACTCCTTGTTGCTGCCGTACACCACCGTGCCGCTGGCTTCCAGAATATCCATGCCGCCGGCCTTGTCCAAGGGCAAACCTTCATGCTGGGCCACAAAGTACTCGTCCACACGCTCCCGCATGTTGTAATGGCCCCAGTACTGGCCGTTCAGGTAAACAGCCACGGGATTGACCGCCTGATGGATGACGGTGGTGTCCAATTTGTCGATGAGCATGGACTGGTAGGCGTCGTTGACGCGCGTCCATACGTTGTCGTTGCCGCTGTTGCGCAAAACAAACGACTTGTATTCGGCATACGGCCGGCTTTCAAACAGGGATGCCTCAAAGGTTGGCTTGCCCTGTTCGGACTTGGCCCGGACTTTGAAGGTTTTTTGAGGCATATCCAGGCTGTATTGCCCCTGCAGGCCAAACTCCATGCCCTGGGATAACACCTGGGTGCCGTCCAGCATGTAGTATTCCACGAATCCCGGACGGGGCTGTTTGCCCAGGGTGCGGTAGGCGGGGCTTGAGCCGTTTGTCAGCTTGTAAGGAAAGACCGATTTATCAAGCGTCCCGCCGGCGGCCAGCATGCCGTCCGTTCCGTTCCAAAGTTCATCCGGGTCCGCCACCAGGGATACGATGGGCAGGTCATTTTGAACGTTTACAAAATACGTTTGCGTGATGACTTCGCTGGGAAGCAGGTCATTTTGAAAAGCCCTGGCCCTGATGGGCGTGGTCTTGCCAAGGGCAATGGGACTTCCGTCGTACACGGGATGGCGCAAAGTGGGGATGCTGCCGTCCAAGGAATAGCGGACGGTGGCGCCTTCGGGCACGTTGATGGATACGGAAACAGGTTCGCTGTACAGCCCGCCCTTGGTTAAGAAGGAAGGCGTCCTGGCAAAGTCCAGGAAGCCTTTGCCGTTTGCGCTGCCCATGGTGGGCGCGTCAAAATAAAAAAAGCCATCCTGGCCGCTGCTTCTGCCATAGGAAACATGGGCGGGAACCGGCGGCAGGCTTATTTTGTCCAGCACATGGCCATCGGGATCGGAAAAGCTCATGACTTCGCCGCCGGCCCGAAGGAGCCTGAAATTGGCGTGGTAGCCATTCGCCTGGTTATTGGCGCCGTCCAGATACACGATTTTGTATTCCCCGGGATGAATGGATGCACCGGCGGGGAACTGCCACTTGCGCGGGCGGCCCATGTCGTCGCTTATGCCGTAGCCTTCCAGGGAAACGGACTGGGCGGAAAAGTTGTACAGCTCCACCCAGTCGCTTCCGCCATCGCCGGAGGACATGACTTCCGAAATATATATGCCGGTTGTATTGGCGGCCCGCATGTTCTTGTCCGCCTGGGCGGCCCCGGCGCCGTTGTTTTGCATGCCGGGGGTGGACGTTTGAAATACCTTCCAGTTGCCATTCTCATCCCGGCCCAGGGAAGCATCCGCGGGCAGGTTGTCGATCAAAGCTCTGTCGATCAGCCGTCCGCGGCTGTCGGAAAGGATCACGGTCTCCCGCTCCGCGCTCAGGCGGAAGCTGGTGTGGGGGATCTTGCCGGCGGCCAGCAGCCTGTCCTTCCCGCTGCAAAAGACCAGATAATAGCCGTGGGCGGGGATCACCGCATCCTGCGGGAAGCGCCACTTGACGGGGCTTGATTCCTTGTCGCTTAAAGCAAAGTTCCCAAGGGATAGGTCTTTGTCCGTGGTGTTGTACAGTTCGATCCAGTCGGAAAGGTCTCCGTCCTCGTCATAGAGGCCGGTCCTGGCGTCCGCCATGACCTCATTGATACGGATGGCGCCTTCCGAAATGGTGTTGGCATTGCGGTATGCCGCAAAGCCTTCCTCCGTGTTTTCAAAACCGGGCGTGTATTCCTGCGTTTGAGCCCACGAGCCGCCGGCCCCAAGCGCATAGGATACGTCGCTGTTGGAAATAGGCACCGTAACCTGATGGATGACGTAGGCGTTGGGGTCGAACAGATAAACCGTTTCCCCGGCGGAAGACAGCTTGAACTTGGCGTGCAGCGCGCCCGCGGGATCGGCGCTGTTGGTATCGGATGCGAAAACCACCAGCCGGCCGCCAGGCGCCAGCGTTATTTTCGGGAAAAGGAAAAGCACCCGGTCGCTCCGGTCGGAAAGGCCCACATCCGTCATATCGATGGGCTGGGCGGAACTGTTCCATACCTCCAACCAGTCATTGTATTCGCCGCGCTCATCCGGGACGGCGGAACTGTTGGCCGGCATGACCTCGCTGATCACAAGGCCTTGGTAGGCTGCCGAGGGCGCGCCCTGAGGGGACCGGCCATCGGAAGACTGCACGGAGGCCAAAGCGTGGGTCAGCGGCTCCTTGGGGAACACGGTGACGATCACGGCCAGCGCCAAAAGCATGACGGCAAGGCTGCGCAGCATCGAAGGCTTCTTCTGTTTAGGCCCGCCGGAAGGCATGCGCTTTTGCGGCGTGCGGGGTACATTGGCTGCTTGCATTGAAAAACGCTCCTTTCTTGGGGGCGGATCATAAAGCGGGCATCAGGCGCCCGGAAGGGGTAATGCGTTGTGTTTCATTCTTTAAGCGCAAATCTTTTTGCTACTACACACACAGTCATTCAGACGAAAAATGACCGGCATGGTTCCGATACAAATTTTGCATTCTCAAAACAATTTTTTTCGCCGCGCTTTGCCTGATGGCGCCGGAAACGCTTGCGCAATCCATGACTGATGTACCGGGAGCGCCGGGGCTTGAGGCGTTGAGCGGTGATTAAAAAAATTTGGAGGAAGAAAATAAAATTATTGACAAACAATAATTTCTTGCGTATAATGGTCTTGAAATTATTGAAAATCGATAATTTTGTGGGAGGTAGAAGGATGAAAAGAGAATGGTGGGCGGCGGGCATACTGGCGGCCGGCTGTGTTGCGCTGGCATTACTGGGGCAGAACAGCCAGGGCGGCGCGGATGTCATCTACGCGCTGACGGCGCCTTTTGTGTGGGCAGGGGCGGGGCTTAGGGCGCTTTCACTGTCCGGCTGGGCGGGGAATGCGCTGGCGGTATTACTGTATGCGCTGCTGTCCCTTACCCCCCTGTGGCCTTTTGTTTCAAAGGCCCGGCTGAAGGTTCATTCTTTCCGGTGGCATCTGGTCGCCATGAGTGCATATCTGTTCTTTCTTTTGTATTTCATGGTGAATCCCTCGATGATTCAAACCCTGTTCCATTCCAATATGGGCGCGCAGCAGGAAGCGCTCCGGGTGGAACAGCTGATTCTTTGCATATTTTTCTATTCGCTGCTGATTGCCTGCTGGATCCTTGGCATTATGGCGGATGCAGGGCGGATACCGCTTCAGCTTCGGCGGCTGATGATTGTGCTGGGCGCTGTAATGATCGTTTCTGTTTTTTATATCAACGTGGCAAATTTGAAAAGCGCGCTCGCTTCGCTGCCAAAGCCCCCGGAGGATATTTTCGGCCTTAGGTTCACTTCTTCCATACCAGGCGCAGCCGGTTCGCCTCCGGCCTATGATGGTTTCATGGCCGTTGTCCGTTTTGTGTTCGACAGTGCGCCTGTTATATTACTGCTTACCGTGCTGTCTATGGCGGGAAAGCTTTTGCACAGCCTGGAACGGAGCTTTTTCAGCGAGGATAACCAGCGCCATGCCGCGGCCATAGCCGGAAGGTGCAGGCTGGTCATCCTTGTTTCCCTGGGCGGGATGCTGATCACCAACGTACTTCAATTGCTTCTGGCCAGAGGGCTTCACAACGTGAACGTTTCGGGACAAATACCGCTGATTACGCTGATTCTTTCCCTGGCGATGATGCTTGTAAGCCGCTATCTGGAACGGAGCTTCGCCGTATACCGTGAGAACCAGATGATGATATGAGGAAGAACAATGGCTATTATTGTGAACCTGGAGGAGCAATTGAAGCTTCTGAAGATGACGTCCAGGCAGTTGTGCGAAAAGGTGGGCATCACCGAGGCCAACATGTCCATTTTGCGCAGCGGCAAGGCCAAGGGCGTGCGGTTTTCCACACTCAACCGGATCTGCTTCCACTTGCAGTGCGACGTGGGCGACATACTCCATTTTGACGGGAGGGAAGAGAACAATGAGGAAACGGATGCTGCTTTGGGTGATTAGTCTTTTGCTTGTGGCCTTATTGGCCGGCTGCACGCTGGCGAGGCCGGAAATTGCGGATACGGCAGGGAATGGCCAGGGTGATATGTTTTGCGGCTTCTATCTGGTGTATGACCGGTGGGAGAACGAAGACGGGCATGTATTTGACATGGACAGCGATATGGAGCAGATGCTCCTTGCGTACACAAAAAAATCCGGCCTGGACAAAGACCTTCCGGCCTATGTCACCAAGTCCGGTTCTTCCATCGGGGAGGTGGCGCTGAGCGTGGGCGGAAAGGAGGGCGAGGAAGCGGCAATCGATATCAAGGGCACCATCTATCTAGTG
Organism: Bacillota bacterium; assembly: GCA_023411395.1. Lineage (GTDB taxonomy): Bacteria > Bacillota > Clostridia > Christensenellales > Aristaeellaceae > JAEWAH01. The sequence goes on along the minus strand of JAEYOV010000007.1, from coordinate 93,010 downwards.
GATGATGAAGATCAAAGCCTGCAGGAACAGGGATACAGGGAAATATGGCTGCAGGATGACGTGGTTCAAGCCTTCCGGGATTTTTACGTTCAGCCGCCGGAAGGCATAAGCCGGGATGATTTGCTGTCGCCGGGGGAGACAATTATCGTATATATTTCCCGGGAGCAAATCGACATGCATGGACCGGAACTTGAGAAGATAGCCGGAGATGCGGGCATTCATCTGATTTTAAAAAGCGAAAGCCCCAGGCGTCTGACGTCCATTCCTGTGTATCAGAGGGCCGACGGTACCCTGTATGCCGATGAAAACAGCCTCCGCTTCATAATGAGCGACAATTCCAGCCATACCCAAACCGTGGAGCATACGCAGACCATCAATGGCAAAACCACAAAAAAGCGCGTCTCCGCCACCATTTCAGCCAAGATGGTGGATGCCCTGAAAACGGTCCGGCTGGTGGAGATGAACGCGCAAAATATGCCGCTGCGCACGACGGAAGTAACGCTGGGCGATATGCGGTCATTGGCAGCGCAAGGGAAGCCCTTTCGGGCGGGCAAAGACGCCGCCTATCTGATTGTGGAAGAAACGTATGAAACAAAGGTCAAGGACACATATGTCAAGCGCACGGTATACAGCCCGAATCGGAGCGGCGATTCCTCATGGCTTCCGCACACCTTCCATTTTTCCCTGGAAAACGGGTTGACGGAGGCAGCCTCCATGAACATTGCCTTTTAAAGCCTTTATGATTTATTCTGCGTCCAGCAGCGCAAACGGTTCCGACACGGCCTCATACGGCACATCGCCTATGTGGGCCGTTACTTTTACGGTATACTTTCCGGGGGCGGCCGGGGTGCCGTCCTGCAGCCTGCCGTTCCAGTAGAAGAGGGAGCCGGCGGGCGTCAGTTGCTGGGGCCTTGTGGGCTGGTAGCTTGCGAGGCGGCGGACAGTCTTTCCGCTTTCGTCCGCGATGGAAACGGATAACAGGCAGGGGTACTTGTGATTGACCAGTATGGAAAGCTCCCGGCCCTTCGTCGGGTCAATGGCGGTGTCCGTCTTTACCTTCAGTTCCGGGTCGCCGCTGATGGGCGGCACGCACAGCACGCGGCTGCCGTGTACGGTGGCCTTGCCATCCTCCAGGGTAACAAGCTGGATCATGGCATAGCCGTAGGTGTCCTCGCCCTGGGGAGCCAGCTCCAGCGTACGCTGCTTCCGCCCGGCGGATATGGCGCCCCGCTGGTCGCCAAAGTCCCCGCCCACCTCCTGGTCATCATATTTCAGGGGGGCGGTGGAGAACTGCCATTTGCCGTTCTGGTAATATACCAGCTGGTAGGCCAGCTGCGTAGGTTTTGCGGCGGTAAACTCGAAGGAAATGGTGCTTTGGCGGCTGTCCAGCATCGTATCGTAAAATGTGATGCCGGAGATGATGCTGTCCTGGGAAGGCGGGCCATGGAAAGCCTGCGCCGTATCATAGGTCAGCAGCACAAAGCCGTCTTCCTGCGGATAACTTTGGGGCGTGGAGGCGGAGTGGTTTTCCAGCAGATACTTGTAGCATTCCGCCAAGGTGATCTGTCCGTCCCGGTTCAGGTCGGCGCCGTATTCCCCATGATACCCCAGGCCATCCGACAGCGCGGAGGAAAAGTATGATGCGCCCTGCACGACGCCTGGACTTTTGTCTGCGCTGGACCAGTACCAGCTTTCCTCGCTGCCGCCCGCGCTGGTGAGCACCTTGTATTCGGGGCCCAGGAAAGCCGCCTCCGTCGCGCCGCCGCTTAAGCCCTTGCCGATGAACGCGCCGCTGTTGCAGGCATCGATGATCAATACCTTTGTGCCCGAAATAGCGGAGAAGGCTTCCTCCAGCTGGCGGGCGGTAATGACCTCTTCCTCTACGCCGTTGGATAAAAGCAGCCCGGCCTCCAGATTCGGCTGTGCGGCGTCATATATGCCGTGGGTGCTGATGTAAAAATAGGAAACATCGTTGCCGTCCGCATCGCCGAGGGTATCCCAAATGGCCTGCTTTAGCCCGGCGACGGAAGAGAGGTTGTTTTGCGTTTCCTGCCTCTCAAAAGCCATCGTGCCGCCTTCCAGCGCCCGGGCCACCGCCTTGGCGTTGTTGCCGGAGGAAGGCCACGTATCTTCCTGGGACAGGAAATAATCGCAGGCCACATACAGCGCCCGCCTTGTAACCGCGGCAGGGTCAATTGGCGCGGCGGCGCCGGCCTCCCGGGCGGGAAGGACCATGCATGAGGAAAGGAGGAGCAATAGCGCCGGCAAAAAACACAAAGCCCGAAACCGCCGGCTGTGTGCCATAAAGCCTTCCCCCTTCCCCGACAAATTTGTAACAAGATGAGATTATTCTACATCATATTAGAGTAAAAAGCAGTGGGAAAGTTCGATTGTTACAGAAATTTTACAAATTGTTATTGTTTGGAAGCGCATCCCCGAAGAACAATGCCGCGGCCGCAAATGAGAAAAAAAGCGGAAAACAGCAAATTCCTTCTTGCAACGTTCGGAAAATTGGTGTACAATACGCATATATTCCTGATAAATGTTCGGATTATTGCGGACGAGGCTGGGTTTATCCTGTTTTTGGAACCGGTTTGTTCGTGTTTTTCGGCAGGAGGCAAAGGCGCTTTTCATGGAGGAACTCAAGCGGGCTATTGAAACCTGGGGCCGTGGCATCGGCAGCGAAATCGTGAAGGTGGACATGTTTCTAAACCACCGCCTGGACGTGGGACTGCTGACGCAGATGGGACAAGCCTTTTACGAAGCGTTCCGCTCTGATCCGGTGGATCTGATCCTGACCATCGAGGCCAGCGGCATCGCGGCGGCGGTGACAACCGCCCAGGCCTTTGGGAATATTCCCGTGGTGTTCGCCAAAAAAGGCGATACCACCAATGTGGGCAAGGACGTGTATGTAAGCCGCGTTTACTCCTTTACCCACCGGCAGGAAAATGTGATCCGGGTGAGCAGGGAATACTTAAAGCCCAGGCAGCGGGTGCTGATCATCGACGACTTTCTGGCCAACGGCGAGGCTGTCGACGGGCTGCGGGATATTTTGCACCAGGCGGGATGTGTTCTTTCCGGCGTAGGCATCTGTATCGAAAAGGGATTCCAGCCAGGCGGGAAGCGCCTTCGGGAGCTGGGGATTAAACTTACGTCTTTGGCAATCGTCGATGCGATACAGGATGGCAAGATCCTGGTGCGCAGCGGCGGTTGATGAAGAAATACAACGAACGCAACTGCAAGAAAACGGAGGAGAAACTATGTTGAAGAAGGTTTTGGCATTTGCCCTGTCCCTGCTGCTGGTGCTGGCAGTGGCCCTGCCCGGCGTTGCGGAATTTGCGCCCGTGGCCAAGGAAGATTTGAAGGTTGGTTTCATCTACATTGGCGACGTGGTGGACAAGGGCTACACCTATGCCCATCACCAGGGCACCCTGGCCATGAAGGAAGCTTTGGGCCTTACCGATGAGCAGGTGATCATCAAGACCAACGTGGCGGAAGACAGCGCCTGCGAAACGGCCATCCGCGAACTGGTTGATGCCGGCTGCCAGATCATCTTCGGCAACAGCTTTGGCTACATGGACTTCTTTGAGGAACTGGCGGTTGAATACCCCAACGTGATCTTCTCCCATGCCTCCGGCTACAAGTCCAACGATACCAACTTCAACAACTACTTTGGCGCCATTTACCAGGCCCGTTACCTCACCGGTATCGCCGCGGGTCTGAAGACCAAGACCAACAAGATCGGCTTTGTGGGCGCTTACCCCTTTGCCGAGGTCATCGGCGGCTGCGACGCTTTCGCGCTGGGCGTGCAGAGCGTGAACCCCGACGCCGTGGTGTACATCAAGTTCATGAACACCTGGTATGATCCCACCCTGGAGCGCCAGACCGCGGAAGCTCTCCTGGACCTTGGCTGCGACGTGATCGCCCAGCATTGCGACACCACCATGCCCCAGGTGGCCGCCCAGGAACGCGGCGTGTGGGGCGTAGGCTACAACGCCGACATGAGCGTGGAAGCGCCCGATGCTGTTCTGACCGCTCCCGTCTGGAACTGGGGCGCCGTTGTGACCAAGGAAGTGCAGGAAGTGATCGACGGCACCTGGAAGCCTGAGAACCTCTTCCTGGATATGGCCGACGGCCTGGTGGACATCGCTCCCCTGACCAAGAACGTTGCCGAAGGCACTGCCGAAGCCATCGAAGCCGCGAAGGCGAAGATCATGGCCCGCGAATTCGACGTGTTCCATGGTCCCATCTATGACAACGAAGGCACCCTGCGCGTTGCGGAAGGCGAGCAGCTGGACCGCGGTTACATCGCCGGAGCCATCGACTGGTTTGTCAAGGGCGTAGAAGTAAAGTAAGCTTTTTGAAAATAGCCGGCCAGGCATTTTGCCAGGCTGGCTTTTTTAGTATTTGCACTTTTCGCATGCGGGCCGTGCCCGCGGCGGGGGAAGGGTGTTAAGGAAAGCCTGCTTGGCAAGCGCCCGCGCTGCCTGTCTGGATTTTTTGTATGGAATGTTCGCCCTATTGCCGGAAGATCCGGTGAGAAAATGGCGGAATGTTCGGTTTTCTATTGAAAAGGTACGAAAATTCGGGTATACTGAATATTAGTTTTTCTATGGTTAAGGAAGGTGCTTGCGTGCAGGAGACACATCCCGCTTTGCCCTATGCCATTGAACTGAAAGGCCTTTCAAAGCGTTTTGGCAAGGTTCAGGCCAACAACAATATCCACCTGACTGTACAGCAGGGGGAGATATTGGCGCTGCTTGGGGAAAACGGGTCCGGCAAAACGACGCTGATGAACATGCTCTCAGGCATCTACAAGCCCGACAGCGGTCAAATTTTCCTGCACGGGCGGGAAGTGAACATCCGCTCCCCGCGGGAAGCCATTCAACTGGGCGTGGGGATGATTCACCAGCATTTCAAGCTGGTGGATGTGCTGACTGCCAGAGAGAACATCCTGCTGGGGGAAGGCGGCCGCAAGTGCAGGGACTTGAGCGGTTTGTGCGCCCGCTTTGGGCTGGATGTTTCCCTGGACAAGAAGATATACGATATGTCCGTGAGCGAAAAGCAAACGGTGGAAATATTGAAAGTACTGGCCCGGGGTGCTGACATTCTTATTTTGGACGAGCCCACGGCGGTTTTGACACCCCAGGAAACGGACAGGCTTTTCCACATCCTTCGCAAGATGCGGGAGGATAACAGGGCTGTCGTCATCATCACCCACAAACTGAATGAGGTGATGGCCATCTCCGGCCGGGTGACCATCCTGCGCCGGGGGGAAAGCGTGGGCACCGTGGAAACGGCCCGCACCCATGTGCAGCATTTGACGGAGCTGATGGTGGGCCGGCCCGTGGACCTGAAGATCCGCCGGGCGGAGGTTGAGCCGGGCGAGGTGCTCCTGGATGTGAAAGAGGTAACGGTAAAAGGGGCCGAGGGCACCGACCGGCTGAAAAACGTCAGCTTCACCTTGCAGGAAGGGGAGATCCTGGGTGTTGCTGGGGTGGCCGGCAGCGGGCAGAAGGAGCTTTGCGAAGCCATTGCCGGGCTGCAGCCCATCGGCGCCGGCAATATCACGCTTCAGGGGCAGCGTATCGATGGCCTGACGCCAAGGGAAATCATCCAAAAGGGGATTTCCATGTCCTTTATCCCCGAGGACCGGCTGGGCATGGGTCTGGTAGGCGGCATGAACCTGACGGACAACATGCTGCTGAAGACCTACCGGGACCAAAAGGGCTTTCTTTTGAGCCGCAAGCCCGCCAGGGCGCTGGCCAAACGGCTGATTGAGCGGCTGCAGATCTCCACGCCCGGCGTGCATATCCCAGTCAAGAAATTAAGCGGCGGCAACGTACAAAAGGTGCTGCTGGGGCGGGAGATCGACAGCAATCCCAAGGTGCTGATCACCGCCTATCCTGTGCGGGGCCTGGACATCAACTCCAGTCACACCATCTACGATCTTTTAACCGAGCAGAAAAAGCGGGGCGTTGGCATCCTGTTCATCGGCGAGGATCTGGACGTGCTGCTGGAACTTAGCGACAGGATCATGGTCATGTGCGGCGGCAGGGTAACGGCCATTGTCCCGGCCATGTTTGCTACCAAGGAGTTGCTGGGCATGAAAATGACAGACGCTTTGAGGGCGGAAAAGAGCGAGGAAACGTATGTCTGAAATACGCACGCATGCACGCCAGCCGCTTTTCCATATGGTGCAGAGGGATGCGCTGCCGCCGGTCACGGCCGCGGCCTACCGCCTTTTGGCGGTGGTGGCGGCGCTGTTCACGGGGGGACTCTTTTTACTGGCGCTGGGGCTTGATCCCATCGCCGTATACGGCACTATGATTTCCGGCGCTTTAGGCAGCGAAAGCAATATCCGGGAGACGGTGAAAATCGCCATTCCCCTTTGCATTACGTCCCTTGGGATTTTGCTGGCCTTCAAGATGCGATTTTGGAACATCGGCGCGGAAGGGCAAATTTGCGTGGGCGCCATTGCCGCAAGTTACTTCGCCTATTACCACAATACGTTGCCCACCTGGCTGCTGCTTATTGTGATGGCCGCTGGCGGCATCCTGGCCGGCGGGCTGTGGGGCATGATCCCGGCATGGTTCAAGACGCGCTTTGGCACCAACGAAACACTGTTTACGCTGATGATGAACTATGTGGCGCTGTACATGATCCAATTCCTCCGGGAGGGGCCATGGAAGGACCCCAAATCCATGGGCTTTCCGCAAATGCCCCGCTTTGTGGCCGGCGCGAGAATGCCCGCGGTGCTGGGGGTGCATATCGGGTGGATTGTGGCCTTGGCATTGGTCGTGGCGGTGCTGTTATACCTTAAGTACACCAAGCAGGGGTATGAACTGACCGTGGTGGGCGAAAATGAGAATACGGCCCGGTATGCAGGCATGCCGGTGAAAAGGATCGTGCTGCGCACCATGTTTTTCAGCGCCGGCATCTGCGGCCTCGCGGGGGTATTGAAGGTCAGCGGCGCGGACAGGGTGCTGACGGAATCGGTGGCGGGAGGCGTAGGGTTTACGGCCATCACCGTGGCCTGGCTGGCCCGGTTGTCCCCGCTGGGCATCCTGGTTGTTTCCATTTTGTTCGGGGTGCTGGAAAAGGGCTGCGGCACCATTCAATCGGTGTTCAAGATTTCCACCTCCGTGGCCCAGGTGCTGCAGGGAATCATTCTTTTCTTTGTGCTGGGGGCGGAATTTTTCCTGACCTACCGGCTGATGGGGCAAAAAGCATCCATCCGGAAGGAGGCGGAATCATGACGGCGTTTGCGGATGGCCTGATGGCCTTTCTGTATGCCTCCATGCTGGCCGGCGTGCCCCTCCTGTTCGGTACGCTGGGGGAGATTCTAACCGAAAAATCGGGGAACCTGAACCTGGGCGTCGAAGGCATGATGTATATGGGCGCGGTGCTTGGGTTCATGGGCGGATATTACTTTGCCAGCCCCCTGCTTGCGCTGGTATTCGCCTTCCTGGGCGGTGCATTGGGGGCGCTGATATACGCCTTCCTGACGGTGACGCTCCGGGCCAACCAAAACGTAACGGGCCTGACGCTGACCATTTTCGGCACGGGTCTTGCCAACTTTCTAGGTGGCAATATGATCAACGCCTCGTCAACCGGCGCGGCGGTGGTGGCTGATCAGGTGAAAACGGCTTTCCGCCCCCTGCAAATGGGTGCGCTGACCAATATTCCCTACATCGGCAAGCTGATTTTCAACCATAGTATTTTTACGTACCTGGCGGTGGCGCTGGCCCTTCTGGCGGGCTGGTACCTGCACCATACCCGCATGGGGCTGAATGTGCGGGCCGTAGGTGAAAATCCGGCGGCGGCGGATGCTGCCGGGGTGGACGTAAGCCTGTACAAGTATGCCCATACCGTTGTGGGCGGCGGTATCTGCGGGCTGGGCGGCGGGTATATCGCCCTGGTTACCTGCGGGGGGAGCTGGACCTACAATGCCGTGGCGGGGCAGGGCTGGATTGCCCTGGCGCTGGTGATCTTCGCCTCCTGGAGCCCGTACAGGGCCATTCTGGGATCGCTGGTTTTCGGCGCTCTGAGCGTACTCCGCCTGTACATCCCCAATTCCGTCATTTCCATCCCCGGCGCGGTGTTCGCCATGGTGCCTTTTGTGACCACATGCATCGTGCTGGTGGTATCCAGCATCCGGCAGCGGCGTGAAAACCAGCAGCCCAGAAGCTGCGGCGTCAACTATTTCCGGGAAGAGAGATAGCCTGTATCCCGCGCCGCTTCAAGGGGGAGCGGCGTCTTTATGCGGAAATTTAGCGAATTGAAAGGAATGATTCATACAAAATTCACATTATCGTGCGATGATAAAAAAATCAATTCATGTGCAGGAGGTTAATTTATGTTCGGGAATGGTTTATCCAAGATTGAAAAGCTGGTCGAAAAGAAAAAGGATGGGGAGCTGGCGAAGCTGACCGCAAGCAAGGATGAGGCCGTTCGGCTGGCCGCTATCGCCGGTCTGGGCAAGGTCCGCGGGGAGGCAGGCTTCAATGCGCTGGTTTCGCTTTTGCGCAGTCCGGAGCCCAAGGTCCGGATCGCGGTGGCCAACGCCATGGCGGATTATTCCGATACCAAGCTTCGTGCCCATATTGAGCATCTTCTCAAAAGCGAGGCGGATCCGCAGGTGATTGCGGCGCTGCATAACGCGCTGGGCAAGATCAAAGGAAAAAACTGATTGCAAGCCGTACATGCCAAAGCCTGCCTTCCTACCGGCTTATCCGAGGGAAAGGCAGGCTTTGTTCTATTGTCTGAAGATCGGAATTCTCAAGGGATGAAATCCCTTGAGTAGGTGGCCTGGGGGGCAAGGCCCTCCAGCGTTACTCACAGCAGCCCGGCGGCGGCGCGGTCCAGGAGGAAGATGACATCCCGGTGGGTGCGCAGGATGGAGGCCTGAACCTGCGGGTTCACATCCTCCCGGATGGCGCGGCGGACGGCCTGGGCCTTGTCGGCGCCGGCGGCGATCAGCACCACCCGGCGGGCGTTCATGATGCTGCCCACGCCAAGGCTGATGGCCTGGCGGGGCATTTCCTCGCCGGGCTGAAAAAAGCGGCGATTGGCCTCGATGGTGTTCTCGGTCAGGTTCACCACGTGGCAGCCGTATACAAACTGCTCGTGGGGCTCGTTGAAGCCGATATGGCCGTTGCGGCCAATGCCCAATAGCTGCAGGTCGATGCCCCCGGCCCTGGAGATGGCGGTGTCATAGTCGCTGCACTCCCTTTGCAGGTTGCGGGCGCTGCCGTCCGGGATGTGGATGTTTTCCCGGCGGACGTTGATTTGGGAGAAAAGCTCTGCCTCCATGAAGGCATGATAGCTGGCGGGATGATCCCTGGGGATGCCTACGTATTCGTCCAAGTTGAAGGTAACGGCTTTGGAAAAATCCAGCAAACCGCCTTTTTGCCAGGCGATCAGCTGATGGTAGGCGGGAATGGGGGAGGAACCGGTGGGCAGCCCCAGTACACTGTCCGGTTTTTGAATAATTTGGGCGGCAATCAGGATGGCGGCTGCATGGCCCAACTGGGCGGCGGTATCGTACAAATGGATTTGCATAGGTTCCTCCCAAATACATGTATTATTTTTTGAAATTGAATTTCCCTTGAAATACAAAGGATTAGTGACAATAAAATGCAAAATTGTCCTATTACATTATAGCCATGCGCGAAGCGTGTGTCAATGCAGGGCGGTAAAAAAAACCGGGCAGAAATGCCCGGCGAAAGAGAAGTCCATTGTATTTGGCTGTCGGTTCAGGCGCCCAAATAGGCCTTGCGGACCCGGTCGTCCTTCATGAGCTCCGCGGCGTTGCCGGACATGGCTATGGCGCCGGTCTCCAGCACATAGGCGCGGCTGGAAACGGTCAGGGCCACCTTCGCGTTTTGCTCCACCAGCAAAATGGTGATGCCTTGTTCGTGCAGCGTTTGAATGATGCGGAAGATTTCCTTCACCAGTATGGGCGACAGGCCCATGGAGGGTTCGTCCATCAGCAGAATCTTGGGGTTGGCCATCAGCGCCCGGCCGGTGGCCAGCATCTGTTGCTCGCCGCCGGACAGTGTACCGGCAATCTGCCGCGCCCGCTCCTTGAGGCGGGGGAAGCTCGCGAACACCGTCTCGATATTTTTGGCGATCTGCTCTTTATTCTTTATGGTATACGCACCCATGCGCAGGTTTTCCATCACTGTCATGCGGCTGAACACATGCCGCCCTTCCGGCACATGGGCCATGCCCAGGGTGACGATCTTGTTGGGGTCGGTAGCGCGCAGATTCGTCTTTCCCAGGGTGATCTGGCCGGAGGTAGCCTTCAAAAGCCCGGAAATGGTGTGCAGGATGGTGGTTTTTCCCGCGCCGTTGGCCCCGATGAGGGAAACGATTTCCCCATCGTTCACCTCCAGGGAAACGCCTTTGATGGCATGGATGGCACCGTAATGCACATGCAGGTCCTTGACGATCAACACTTTTAAACCCCTCCTATTCGCCGAGATACGCGGCGATGACCTTCGGGTTGTGAGCGATTTCATCGGGCGCGCCATGGGCAATGATCTCGCCATAGTCGATGACGACGATACGCTCACAAATGTTCATCACCAAGCTCATGTCATGCTCAATCAGTAGGATGGAGATGGGGAATTTGCGGCGGATAACGTTGATGCAGGCCAGCAATTCCGCTGTTTCCGTCGGGTTCATGCCGGCGGCCGGCTCATCCAAAAGCAGCATCTTTGCGTTGGTGGCCAGGGCCCTTGCGATCTCCAGCTTGCGCTGCTGGCCGTAGGGCAGGTTTTCCGCGTTCCAGCCGGCCTTGTCCTGAAGATTGAAAACGGAGAGCAAATCCATGGCGTCCTCGCGAATCTGCTTTTCTTCCTTCCAGAAGCCGCCGGTGCGCAAAAGAGAGCCGAACATGCCGTATTTCAGCCGTCCGGTGAAGGAGATGAGCACGTTTTCCAGCACCGTCATCTTTTTGAAGAGGCGGATGTTTTGGAACGTGCGGGCAATGCCGGCGGCCACGATCTCGTGGGTCTTTTTTCCGTTCATCCGCTGCCCCTGCAGGAAGAAGGAGCCTTCCGTCGGTTTGTAGACGCCGGTCAAAAGGTTGAACACGGTGGTCTTGCCCGCACCATTGGGGCCGATGAGGCCCACCAGCTCGCCCTCATTGATCTCCAGATCGAAATGGCTCACGGCCTTCAGCCCGCCGAAGGCGATGCCCAGGTTGGATGCCTTGAGGATGGATTCGGCCATAAGTCATTCGCCTCCTTTCATAACGGACTGCTCCCGCTTGGGGAATAAAGCGGCAAAGCCCTTGCGGAGGATCCCGAACAGGCTGAACTCGTAATTGCCGCACAGGCCGGTGGGCCTAAAGATCATCACGATCACCAGCACCACCGAATACACCAGCATGCGGTAGTCGGAGAAGGCACGCAGCACTTCAGGCAGTATCGACAAAGCGATGGCGGCTATGACAGATCCGGTGAGGGAACCCATGCCCCCCAGCACCACCATGATGACGTATTCGGTGGATTTGAGGAAACTGAAATCCCCTGGCTGTATGGACCCCAGCCCTCTATGGGCGAAAAGCGCTCCGGCCACGCCGGCGAAAAAGGCTGAGACGGCAAAGGTAAGCACCTTGTAGAATGTACTGTTTACGCCCACGCTTCCGGCGGCGATATCATCCTCCCGGATGGCCATAATGGCGCGGCCAAACTTGGAGCGCACAAAGGCGAACATCAGCCCCACGCACAGCACGGCGATCCAGAAGATGACATACATGTCATTCATCTTCATGATGCCGATCAGCGCCTGGCCCGCCTGGCCTTGCGCCAGCCCCCTGCCGCCGGCGAATTTCAGGTTCTGGATCACCACGCGGATGATTTCGCCAAAGCCAAGGGTGATAATCGCCAGGTAGTCGCCCCGAAGCCTAAGAGCGGGTATGCCCACTATAAGGCCGAATACGGCGGCCATCAAGGCGCCGCTTACAAGGCCGATGGCAAATATGATCGCGGGGTCAACCGGCGCCATGGTTTGGGCCTTGATGGCATTCATCATGGCCTTGGTTACCAGAGCGGAAGTATAGGCGCCCACTGCCATGAAACCCGCGTGACCCAGCGCGATCTGGCCTAAAAAGCCCGTGGCCAGGTTCAGCGATGTCACCAGGATAATGGTGTACAGGCACTGCACGATAATGCCCCGGTAATAGCTGTTCAGCACGCCTGCGGTATCTGCCGCATACAGGGCAAGGCACAAAGCCCCCAGCCCGATGAGGCTTACCAAAAGGCCAAAAAAGCTTTGCTTGCGTCTTGTCATCCTGCCGCACCTACACTTTCTCGCCGACATTCTTGCCCAGGATGCCGGCAGGCTTGACTAAAAGAACGATGATCAAAATGCTGAACACGATGGCGTCGGAAAACGCGGAGGTAATGGCTCCGCCGGTGATCGGCGCGATGTAAGCCTTCGACAGGCTTTCCACCAGGCCGATGACGATGCCCCCCAGCATGGCGCCGGGAATGATGCCGATGCCCCCCAGCACCGCGGCCACAAAGGCTTTGAGGCCCAGCATGGAGCCCATGGTGTTGGTGACGGAGGGATATTGGGCAGCATACATCAGCGAGGCGATGCCGGCCAGCCCCGCGCCGATGGCAAATGTTAATGAAATGGTGCGGTTCACGTTGATGCCCATCAAATACGCGGCGTTCTTGTCCTCCGAAACGGCCCGCATGGCCTGGCCGCTCCTTGTATATTTGACAAACAGGAACAATGCCACCATCACCGCCACGCCGATGAATATGGTCAGCAGCGTGTTCGCGTCAAGCGTCAGCAGCACGGGCGGCTGCGCAAGGCCTTCCCCCGAACCGTATATGCGAATCGGAGAAAGGCTGAAGATGGTTTTGACCTGCTTGGGATTCGCGCCGAACAGGGCTTGGGCGGAATTTTCCAGAAAGAGGCTCATGGCGATGGCGGTGATGAGGGTGGACATCTTGGTGCCCTTCCTTCTCACCGGGCTGTAGGCCAGCTTTTCCACCAGTACGCCGACCACGGCGCAGGCGATGACCGCGGCCAGTACGGCCAGCCAGGCAGGCACGCCGATTGCGATCATCAGGGGCACGGTAAACACCAGGGTATATCCCCCCACCATGATAAAATCACCGTGGGCGAAGTTAATCAGCCGGATGATTCCGTAGACCATGGTATAGCCCAGCGCCACCAGCGCGTAGATGCTGCCCACGCGCAGGCCGTTGATGGTCTGTTGGATGAACAGCATCAGCCCATCCATGCATGACATCTTCCTCTCTTAAGAAAAAATGATGAAACAATTATAGCACAGGATAAAAGGTGTGAACATCAAAAAAGACAAAAGCGGGGCGGACTTTTTGGTCCGCCCCTGTTTGAGGTGAGCAGAAATGTCCTGCACTCCTGCCGCGCCTGTAAGCGGTACTGCCGGCGACGGCGGAAGCTTAAATGTTCTTGTAGAACTTGGCGGTGCCGTCCACGTACTCGATGACGGGGGCAGCCTTGGCGGGCGTGCCGGTCTCATCCAGCGTGAAGGAGCCGGTGACGCCGGAGAAGGTCATGCCGGTCATGGCCTCGATGATGGCGGCGGTATCGTCTGTGCCGGCGGCATTGATAGCCTGCGCCAGCATGTACACGGAGTCGTAAGCCAGGGCGGCCAGAGCGTTCAGGCTCTCCGCGCCAAACTTATCGCTGTAGCCTTTGACGAAGTTCTGCACAACATCAGAGGGATCGTCGGGCGCATAGTGGTTCACAAAGAAGCTCATGTTGTACAGGCTCTTGTCTTCCACCATGGTGCCGAGGGTGCCGTCCCAGCCGTCGGCACCGGCAAAGTACCCGTTAAAGCCGGCAGCGCGAGCCTGGGGCACGATGTAGGGGCCAACCGTGTCATAATAGAAGGGGGCAAAGATCAGCTCGGCGCCGGTGGCGACGATGTTGGTCAATTGCGTGGTGAAGTCCGTGTCGTGGACGCCGGAGGTGCTTTCGGTAGCCACCAGCTCCAGCCCCAGCATTTCGCTGGCGGCCTTGAAGGATTCGTACAGGCCCGCGGAGTAGGTGTCGCCGGAAGCGTACAGCACGGCTACCTTCTTAACGCCCAGGTCCACGGCCAGCTTGGCGGCCACTTCGCCCTGGAAGGAATCCTTGTAGCAGGCACGGAACACGCCGGTAAGGCCATCCGTCACGGTGTCGGCGGTGGCGGTGGGGGTCAGAAGCAGCATGCCTTCCGCATCAGCCAGCACGCCAAGGCCCGCGGTGACGCCGGAGGTCACAGAGCCGATGATGGCGCATACGCCGTCGGATACCAGCTTGTTGAAGGCGTTGCCACCCTCGGTGGAATCGCCCTTGTCATCCATGTAGGTCACTTCCAACAGGCGGCCGTCAAGAACGCCGCCGGCGTTATTGATTTCTTCCACAGCCAGCTTGATGCCGTTGGAAACGGCCTCGCCATACGCGGCAAGGTCACCGGTATTGGGAGCGATGGCGCCGACCAGGATGGGCGTGGGTGCTTCGGCCAGGGCCGGCAGGGAAATGACCGTCAGGGCCATCACCAATGCGGCGATCAAGGACAACGTTTTTTTCATCCGGTAATTCCTCCCTCAAAATGGATTTCTGGGTCGCTTCCTGGGGTAAGCCGTAAACCAAAAGCAACAGATTACCACATAACCTTTTAGGCCGGTTGTTATGATTCCATTGCTTGTGGTGACATTATAGCGCGTGTGTATAGGTGTGTCAATGCGTTTTGAATGCAGATTTCTCCAATTATGCATTTCAGCCCAGATGTACCGGCTAAAAAAACGAAAAAAATGCAATCATAGCATCGCTGTCTCTCCATTGCATGCCAAACTTTGTTAAACAAAATGCAATTTGCATATATGAAACGCCCACTTTGCGCGGGGAAAAGGTCCTATGGGCATCAGGGCCATCCGGCGGGACCTTTCTTTTTACATTTTTATCTATACATTGCGCCTCTCATGGGGTAAAATAGAATAGGCTACATATAAGAATCACAAGATATATGCGGGGCGGCGCAGGCCGGCCCCTGAGTAAGCGTTCAAAGGAGCGGCTATGAAGCATGCGAACAAGGGTCTGGCCCTGATACTGGCGCTGGCGGCGCTTTTTCTCCTGCCCATAAGCGGCATGGCATCCGATACGGACATGGGCGGGCTGACGATGGAGGAATTGAACGATTGGTCCGCCGCGATGCTTGCCCGGGCCAAGGATGCAAAACCGCTTATTTCAGACGCGCAGGCGCAGAAGACGGAAGACGGCTATGAGGTGGTGTATGACTTTGCCACTTTGTATCTTTCTACGCCCGAACTGAAAGACGGCAGTGTGCTTTACGCCATCGCCGTTACGGAGCATGACGTGGAATGCCCCCGCGGCGTGGGTGTGTATGACACGCGTCAGACGCTGCTTTCCGCCTATGCCAATGAAAACCCCACGCTGCTGGGCAGCCGTGACTTTGCGGTGCTCTATCTTTCCGACAGCCTTCCGGAGGAAGCGCTGTGGGGCTGGGTGCAGCGGGACGGGCAGCAGGTAAAGGCGGTGCAGTATGCCGTGCATGAACGCATATCTAATGAAGGGCAATATACCGACTGCGGGATTTTATACAGCCTGGAAGAAGGCTATGTAACCACCGTGCGGGTCTATGGCCTGTCGGTTTCCGTTTCCCGGGAACAGGTTGATCAAATCATTGCCGAGGTGATGGCGGAGCGGCAGGAGGACGGCTATTTTGCCTATCCCCAAAGCAGCGCCGGCACCGATTTGCCTCCCTTTGAGCGGGAGGACCTGCTCTTTTCCGGCCTGGATTTTTTGAGCCTTACGCCGGAAACGGCCGTGGAGGCGCTTGGCGCGTATGAAGCGGAGACCTGGCTTGCGGACGATACGGGAGATTGGCTGCGCATCATCCAATGGCCTGCGGCGGAGATCACCTTTGCCTACAGCCAGGATAAGGTGTTCAAACGGGCGGATACGCTGGCCGTGAACCAGCGGGGGCTGGAAGGCCCGCGGGCGGTTATGGTGGGCGATTCCCTGTCCAGCGTCCTGATGCGCTTCCGCCATGGCGAGGGTGAATATGACGGCGCCTTCTCCGAGGTGCTCTACGGCGATGGACAGACGGCGCCCTACGGCCTGGCGGAGTATCAGGACGCGACGGCCACGCTGCGTTACGCCTGCCCGGTGGAAAGCGAACAGGGCATGAAAGCCGTCACGCTGCACATGTTTTTTGTGGATACCATGCTGTCGGAGCTGTTTTTATACTCCTGGTAACCATAGCATCGTGCCATGGACAAGCTCCCGCTTTTAATAAAACTGGAAGGGAGAAAGCCGGATGAAAATTGACCTGACCTGCCCGGTGGAATTGTGGCGGTATGAACTGCCCACTGAGACGGATGATGTCTGCCGGCTGCTGTTATACAACCTGTCGGACAAGGATGTTGCGAGCCTGCAGGTGACTTTGGCCGGGTATGACGCAAATAACGAAGCATTGAGCCGCCAGGTGGAGCGGCTGCAGGGCGTGAGTGGCGAGCGCAAGTCCACCTTTGAGGTGGGCATCGTCATGGAGGGCGGCGCGCAGGCTGCCGGCATGGAACTGGTGATAGAAAAGGTATGGTTTGACGACGGCACCATCTGGCGCCGCGGCAACGCCCACCTTTCGGAATATGTGCCCAACACGCTGCCCAACAACAGAAGGCTGGAGATGCTGCGCTTCGTGGCCGGCTCCGACGCGGTGGGCTATCCCCAGGACCAGGGCGCGGTATGGCTGTGCGTATGCGGCCGGGCCAACGCGGCCAGCGAAGGTTACTGCCGCCGCTGCCAGCGGGAGAAGCTGGCCGTTTTTGAACAGTTCAACCAGGTCACCATCGAGGAAATGGTGGCCGCGAGGGAGCAGGAGCTGGATCAAATCGCCCACCGGGCCAGGATGCAGGCCTCCCAGCAGCAATTGGAGCGGGAGGCGCGCCTGAAAAGGAAAAAGCGGCGCCGCCGCAGGGTGCTTTTGGCCGTTATCATCACGGTTGTTACCCTGGGCGGGGCATACGGCGTCTATTTCCACGGCATACCCTATTACCGCTACTTCCGGGCGGCCCAGCAGTTTGACAGGGGATTGTACGGGGAGGCCAAAGCCGCTTTCGTCCAGATGCCGGGATATCTTGATGCGGATGCGATGGTTCAGAAGAGCGATTACCATCAGGCGCTAAGCGACCTGAACACCGGCACGGAAGCCTCGCTTTTGCGCGCTGAGCAGATGTTCGACCAGTTGGGCGCGTATGAGGATTCCGCCATCCGGGTCAGGGAAGCCCGCTATCTACGGGCGGAAAAGATGCTGCAGGCGGAAAAGTATGACGAGGCGGCGGCGCTGTTTGGCGAAATACAGGATTATTCCAACGCCAGGGTGCGCAAGCAGGCCGCGCAATTTGCCAAGGCCACGGCGCTGATGAAAAAGAGAGATTACGACGAGGCCAGAAGCATCTTTCTGGATCTAAAAAGCTATCCCGAAGCGGAGAAGATGGCTACGCTCTGCCTTTATGAGCCCGGCGCCGCCGCTTTGGAAGGCAGGGACTATGAGACGGCCATCCGCCTGCTGTCCCAGATCACGGGCTACGCCGATGTGGATCAAAAGCTGCAGGTGGCGTGGTACGCCCAGGGCGAGGTTTTACAGGCCGCCGGGGATTACGTGGGCGCCGGGGAACTGTATCTGAAGGCCGGCAATTACCGCGACGCCGTGACAAAGGCGTCGGAGTGCATTTACGAGCCGGCCAAGAAGGAGATGGAGGCCAGAAACTACGGCAAAGCCGCGGAGATGTTTTTAAAGATCCAGGGCTATCTGGACTCCAGGGAACTGGCCTCAGAATGCATTTACCGCATTGCGGATCAGGCGCTTGGCAACAAGGAATACGCCCGGGCGCGGGAATTGTTTTTGCAGATACCCAGCCATCTTGACGCCAAGGAAAAGGCCAGTGAGGCCATCTACCTGCCCGCGGTCCAGCTTGTAAAGGACGGAAAATTCCAGGAGGCCCTGGCGGAGTTTGCGAAGATTCCGGAATATAGGGATGTTTCCACCAAGGTGCAGGAAGTAAAGTACAAGCAGGCTTCCGCCCATATGGCCGCCAAGGAATATGACAGCGCCATCGCGCTGTATCAGGAGCTGGACGGCTATTCCGACAGCGCCACCCGCATTCAGGATGCGCTGTACAGCCTGGCCGGGCAGGTTCTTCAGGCGGGCGACTATATGGCCGCCATCGACCGGTTTGCCGATTTGAACGGCTACAGCAACTCGGAGGAAAAGATCAAGGAAGCCAAATACCATCTGGCCATGGGCCACAAGGATAAAGGGGAGTATCAGCAGGCGGTGGCGCTTCTTTCTTCCCTAGGCAAGTATCAGGATGCCCAGGACCAGATCAAGGCCTGCAACTATGCCCAGGCAAAAATCTGGCTGGAAGCCGGGGATCTGGATCGGGCGTCATCTGCTTTCAAGGAACTGGGCAAGTATCAGGATGCCCAGACGCTGTTTATGCAAAGCAACTATGAGCTGGCGGTCCGTGCCCGGGACGCGGGTGAGCTGGCACTGGCGGGCAGGCTGTTCGCGGCGGTCACCGGGTACCAGGATGCGGCGGCGCAAAGCGAAAGCTGTTTTGACGGCTACTATGCCCAGGTGCTTACCGAAGCAAACGCGGCCATGGGCGCCAAGAATTACAAGGCCGTGGTAGACACCCTGGGTAAGGTGGAGCTTACCGGCCTGCCGCAAAAATACCGCGGGCTGGACGACATGTACAACCTGGCCAATTATAACTATGCCAACGAGCTGTATGCCGACGGCAAGCCCTATGAGGCGCTGCCCTATTACAGGAACATCCCGGGCTATAAGGATGTAACCTCCAAGCGGCTTGACCGCAACTGCTATAAGGTGCTGGGCAAATGGACCTCCAAGACGGGCGTCGTCATGGAGTTCCGGGAGGACGGCACCTGCACCATGGATGGGGAGGAGCTGTTCTTCAACGTGAACAACTACTCCATGCTGACAGGCGTGACAAAGGAGCGGCTGACACTCACCCACAAGGTGACGGCTGTGTACGAAAGGGATTTGACGCTGCGGGATATCCGCGACGGGAAGAATGTCATCATCAAGATGACCAGGGTAGAATAAACACTTCGAAAAAATGACAACGTCATTTTTTCGATTTTTGCACTCCGCCCATCTCCGCCACAGGCGGGGCCGGAGTTGCGGAACCCTTTACTCCCCCAGATAATTGTCGCTTGTTGCCCCCTCAACGCATGTCATTCTGAGGAGCAACGCTCCGAAGAATCTTGAATTCTATAGTGTTCGGAAGATCCTTCGCTGCGCTCGGGATGACATAATGGGGGCTGTTGACAGCCGTAGGGGCGATTATCAATCGCCCGCCGACCTATTCATTTTCATCCCATGGGGAGTGAATCCATGCAACTGAATCCCACTATAAAAGAAAGGGTTTCGAAAGGGATCATATCCCTTTGGCAGGGTCCAGGGGCAGCGCCCCTGGGAAAGCATGTGGGCGTGCTGGACGGGGTACGGGCGCTGTGCGTGTTTTTTGTGGCCTGGTTCCATGTCTGGCAGCAAAGCTGGCTGACACCTTCCGTGCAGTTGTTTGGGAAAGAAATCAGCCTGGATTTTGTGGTGCGCAGCGGATATATTTTTGTGGACGGGCTGATATTGCTCAGCGGCTTTCTGCTGTTTCTGCCCTTTGCCCGGCATAAGGCGGCGGGGGAAGCGCGGCCGTCCATCAGGGAGTTTTACGTAAAGCGCGTGATGCGCATCGTTCCTTCCTATTATTTTTGTATTTTTGTCATGCTGTTCTTCGTCGCCATTCCCCAGGGAAGGTATGGCTCCCTGTCCGCGATGCTTCAGGATGTGGCGATGCACCTGACCTTCACGCATACGTTGAGTACGGCCACTTATTTGCATACGCCGCTGAACGGAGCGCTGTGGACGCTGGGCGTGGAAATGCACGCCTATTTGATTTTTCCGCTGCTGGCCATCGGCTTTGTTCGCAAGCCCTTCCTTACGGCCTCGCTGATGATGGGCGCAGCCTTTCTCTACCGGGGCCTTGTTCAGCTTTATGTGACGGATACCGCCATGTGGTTCAACCAATTGCCGGCGTTTCTGGACGTATACGCGCTGGGGATGCTGGCCGCCTGGGCCTATGCCGCGCTGGCGAAGAAATTTTCAAGGCCGGGCGTCCTCCTTCGGCTGGCGGCTTCGGTCCTTGCCTGCGCGGGGGTGTACTGCGTGATCCTTTTCATGAAATCCCAGGCTGCCGCCGGAATCATCGGGGTCGAGGCAGGCCGCGCTTCCCAAATGAACCAGCGGTTTTTCCTGGCGGCGGCCCTGTCCGCTTTTATGCTGGGGCTGGCCTTTTCCTTCCGGGGCGTGCGGCTTTTGTTTTCCAATCCGGTGATGAAGTTCTTTTCCGCCATCTCTTTCAACTATTATATCTGGCACCAGGTGCTTGCGGTATGGCTGAAGGAGTGGAGAATTCCCCGATATGTATCCCAGATCCCTCCCAATCAGGCCCGGGAGCAGCCCTGGCAGATCCACTATACCCTGCTGTGCTTCGGCCTGGCTGTTTTGCTGGCATCGGCGCTGACCTGGGGGCTGGAAAAGCCCGCGGCGGCGCTTGTCCATAAATTACTACGCAGGAGGAAAAAAGTCCATGAAAGACCCGCGGATGATTCAGTTGGCGCATAATTTGGTGAATTATTCCTGTCACGTGCAAAAAGGGGAAAAGGTGCTCATTGAATGCACCGGCGTTCCCGAGGAATTTGCGGCGGCGCTTATTGCCGAGGTTTATCAGGCGGGGGGCATCCCCCTTGTGCATTTGCGGTCACCCCGGGTGGACCGTGCCATGGCCATGGGCTATACCCGCGAGCAGCTTGACCTGATGGCCAAGTATGATACCCTGCGCATGAAGGACTGCCAGGCGTATATCGGCGTCCGCGCCGGAGACAACAGCTTTGAAAGCTCCGATGTGCCGGGTGCCAACCTGTCCCTGTACAGCAAGCACTACGTGCAGCCGGTGCATTCCAACATCCGGGTCCCCGAGACCAAGTGGGTGGTACTGCGCTATCCCGTGCCCAGCATGGCCCAGCAGGCGGGCATGAGCACCGAGGCGTTTGAGAACCATTTCTTCAATGTCTGCAACCTGGATTACGCCAAAATGAGCCGGGCCATGGACCATTTGGTAGACCGCCTGCAAAAGACGGACAGGGTGCATATCGTGGGCGGGGGCACTGATTTGACCTTCTCCATCCTCGGCCAGCCGGCCATCAAGTGCGCCGGCGAACTGAACATCCCCGATGGGGAAGTGTTCACAGCGCCCCTGCGCGAATCGGTGAACGGCGTTTTGACCTACAATACCCCCAGCCTATACCAGGGCCGCACGTATGAAAACATCCGCCTTGTGTTCAAGGATGGCAAGATCATCGAGGCTTCCGGCAGCGATACACAGCGCATCAACGAGATTTTCGATACCGACGAGGGCGCCCGCTACATCGGGGAATTCGCCATCGGCGTGAACCCCTACATCACCTCCGCCATCCGTGACACGCTCTTTGACGAGAAGATCGCCGGCTCCTTCCACTTCACCCCCGGCAACTGCTACGACGAGTGCCCCAACGGCAACAAGAGCGCCATCCATTGGGACCTGGTATGCATCCAGACGCCTGAATACGGCGGCGGGGAAATGTATTTCGACGGGGAGCTGGTCCGCAAGGATGGGCTGTTTGTGGTAGATGACCTCAACTGCCTCAATCCGGAGGCGCTGAAGTAATCTGCATTTTGAGGATTTCGGAATCTTCCACAAGTTCTGTTTGCTCTTGGAAAACTCCGAAGGTCCAGGGCGACCGGAATTTCCGGCGGCTCAATCGTCGCATCGCTACGCTGCCGCTTACGACCCCGGCAGCTCAATCGTCGCATAGCTTCGCTGCCGCTCGCCCTGCTCGTTTCGCTCGCTTCCTCCGCCTCGCTGCATCCGCCACCGGCGGCGCTCAGCTACGGAACCCGTTTCGCGCGCTTCCTCCGCCTCGCTTTATCCGCCACAGGCGGCGCTCGGCTGCGGAACCCTGGTCGCATCCGCAGATGCGAAACCCTCTTTTCCTGGCAGGAATGGAAGCCCTCTTGCGAATTATTTCACAATCTTCCGGAAAAAGGCTTGTTTAGCCCTTGCAAAAACAGGGAATATTCTGTACAATCTTGGGTGGGGCCAAGCATGATATAGGAGGGAAAACAATGTCTGCGAAAGTTGGTATCAACGGATTCGGCCGTATCGGCCGTTTGGTTTTCCGTGCCGCCATGGAAAACAAAAAGGTGGATGTGGTCGCCATCAACGATCCGTTCATCGACCTGGATTACATGGTGTATATGCTCAGGTACGACACGGTGCACGGCCAGTACAAGGGCGAGATTTCCGTCAACCACGACAACAACACCCTGATCGTGGACGGAAAGCCCATCAAGATCTATGCCTGCCGTGATCCCAAGGAAATCCCGTGGAAGGATGCCGGCGCGGAATACATCGCCGAGGCTACCGGCGTGTTCACCTCCCAGGAAAGCGCATCCTCCCACTTTGCGGGCGGCGCCAAGAAGGTTGTCATCACCGCTCCCGCCAAGGACAAGGAAACCCCCATGTTCGTGATGGGCGTCAACCATGAAAAGTATACCAAGGACATGACGGTCGTTTCCAACGCTTCCTGCACCACCAACTGCCTGGCCCCCTTGGCCAAGGTCATCCATGACAAGTACGGCATCACCGACGGCCTTATGACCACCGTGCATGCCACCACCGCCACCCAGAAGACGGTCGACGGCCCCTCCAACAAGGACTGGCGTGGCGGCCGCGGCGCGGCGTTCAACATCATCCCCTCCTCCACCGGCGCGGCCAAGGCCGTGGGCGTGGTCATCCCCGAGCTCAAGGGCAAGCTCACTGGCATGTCCTTCCGCGTGCCCACCGCCGACGTGTCCGTGGTGGACCTGACCGTGAACCTCAAAACCCCCGCCTCCATGGATGAGATCAAAGCCACCATGAAGGAAGCGGCGCAAAGCGAACGCTGGGCCGGCATCATCGGCTATACCGAGGACGCCGTTGTTTCCAGCGACTTCATCCACGATGCCCGCACCTCCATCTTCGATGCCACCGCCGGGATCAGCCTGACGCCGACGTTCGTCAAGCTGGTTGCCTGGTACGATAACGAGTGGGGCTACAGCAACAAGGTTGTGGATTTGATCAACCATATTGCGAAGGTGGATGCGCAGTAACAATAGGGTATAAAGATTGCAGGCCTCCGGAAGGGGGCCTGCTCACATTATTGCAGATTTAGAACAAAAGATTTTCGATGTCCGGCATACTATTTGTAGTTATACACTTAATAATCAATTTGTTTAGTATCGAAGCAGATTGCTCAACAATTTGAATTTGTTCTCCTTTTATTTTACTACCATGCACAGCAGATGATCGTGCTTTGTATAGCGCTCTTACTTCATTATATAGTTCCTTTGCCCTCAAATTATCATCATTTGAAAGGAATTTAGATATATAAAGACTAACTCTATAACTAAGTTCACTTTCGATGCCGAATAGAGATTCTATGCCAGCCCATAATATTGCAAGTTGAATTCTGGGCATGGAATTCCATCTATAATTAGCCAATGAATGTATTGCAGTTATGAAAGCATCATTTTCCATTAAATTCTGTGCATTGTCATAATATTTACTTAGCCAAACTGAATCTTCTCTGGTTAGTTTATAGGGTTCTTCTACTAATCCATAAAGGTGATAGTTAGTAATTTCAAATATCGAATCACAATTAATGTTCTCTGCTGATTGTGTACATTGTAGATTACATTCGACTTGGCAATTGAATATTGCGCTTATCAAGACTAAATCCCACTGAGAGTTCCAAGCTGTAACTGCAAGGTTCTTTGGGTCTGTCGATGTTATTTTGATCTGTGAAAATACTTGGCCAGAGAATATAACCGCTATTCCAAAATCCAAATCATTTTTAACAAGCTGTGAAATGATATCCAGTGAGGGAGGAATTTTCACTGGTAGGATCGTTTTGTTTTCATTAAGCTTAATTTCCTCATCTACTTCAAGGCCATTTATATATAGATAGGTTTCTTTATTATATCCACTTATTCTCATGTTGTTTGCTCCTTAATGCTATTTATGATATATTTTACCACAAATACATTCCTTTTCTACCTTTATGTAGTATAATATACAAAAAAATGTCGCGAGGATAGAATGAAAGAATCATATGAATTTGATCCCAATAAGATACAAGAAGCAATAGATGAAGTATTTTTCTCATTAAGAGGTAAAGAATCAATAATATCCAGTACAATATATAAATGTGCTTTTCGTTCATATCGTTTTCTTTCAGTTTTAAAACGTTGCTTGAAAATAATTGTTATGATACTGTCCAATATGTTTGTAGGGGCGCACTTGAACGCTATGCAATAGTAAAAAGGTATCTTGAGAATTTCCTTGATGATAGCAAATTAACTATTATCACACAAAAGCTTGTTATTGATGAGATGCACTCAGATATTATGGATTACTATAATATTAAAAACGATAGAACTATATTAGATATCGGGCAAAAGTCGTCAGATATGAAGTCAATGCTTAATAGGGTAATATTTCTTCTGGAAAAGTTTTTTTCTGAAGAATATAAAGGTTTTAGTTTACCTGATGAACTCTTGCTTGATAAGAAGATATATATGGTATCACAACTCATAAAAGGTTTTCGATATAAATATGATTCTAAATTTGATGATATGAATGTATGGAACACATTTATTAGAAATTCACTAAAAAGCAATATGGCGTATCTAAATGAATATGGAAAAGAAGTTGATGGTGCCGGGTTTACTTATAGCATTTTATCAGAAGCATCACATCCGAATTTTTATCATATAGACCATAGGATAAATTATGATAACGTCGTATCAGTTAACAGAAGAATGCATAATGATGATGTTGCGGCACTTATTTTGTATTGGTGTCTTAAAGATATTGCACTTGAAATAAAAAAAAACATAGAATACTGCCCCGGTCCTAATTGACCGGGGCTACTCTTTTAAAATGGAGATTTGCCGAGCGGGCGGGGCGCTTGCGGAGCAAGCATTCCTTACACCTTTCACCGGCCATTGGCGTAGCCAATAGGGGAAAGGTGCAAAAACTCGATGAAATGGCTGCGCCATTTCATCGAAGGGCGTCAGCCCTTTTTCGGCGCATACGCCATCCCAATCACCATAATCACCGCAAACACCACCAAGTAATACACCACCGCCATCTGATGCGCAAGGCACGCGGCCACCACCATGAACACGCAGCTTAACACCGCCAGGCCGGGCATCACAAGGCGCTTGAAGGTATTTAGTTCCCGTTCCCGAACCATCATCATCAAAAGAATGGGGATGTATCCGGCGTACAGGGTCACGATGGGCAGCTCGCTGGTGTCGAAGCTGAACGGCCCGAACCAGGGGGCGCTGCCTGCGACCTGGAGGACGATTGCCCCGTAAAAGTACAGCAGCCAGAAGCCGCACAGCAAAAGCCCCACGATGGAGGAGCTTAACGGCATGTTGGTGGAAGCGTCCACCTGCTTGAACATGTGAGGTTTGGGGCCGCTGCCGCGCACGGCCAGGGAGTAAAGGCCGCGGGTGCAGCCCAGCATGAGGCCGTTGAGCGTGCCCAGGCAGGAGACGATGATGAACACAAAGATCAGCGTGCCGGCCACCTGGCCGAAGACGTTCTGAAACGCCAGCTTGGCCCCGGTCTGGCCGCCTTCCATCAGCGCCGTGGTGGGCACCGCGCCCGCCAAACCAATGTAATAGAGGATGTAGACCGTGACCACGATCAGCGCGCCGATCATCAAAGCCCTGGGCAGGTTCTTCTTGGAATCCTTGATTTCCGCGTTGATGGAGGTGGCCACGATCCAGCCCTCGTAGGCGAAGGCCACGGCCACGATGGAAGCGAACAGCCCGCCGCCGGCGCTTACCGTTTCACTGGCCGCACGGGTAAAATTTTGAACCGTCATGCCGTTGGCAAGGCCGATCACCGTGCCCGCGACAGCCATCAGGGTCAGGGGGATCAGCTTGATGACCGTGGCGGTCACCTGCAGCCGACCCGCGATGATGGGGGACAGCGCGTTCACCGCAAAGATGGCGATCAGGTAAAAGCCCGCGATTGCCATGCAGGCGCCGCCGGTGATGTCCCAATTAAAAAGCACGCAGGTGTAGCGAGCGGAGACCCAGGCCAGCACGGAGGTGAGCGTCGGCTGGTAAATGGTGGCCATGAACCAGCCCACGTAATAGCCGTACCGCTTGCCGACGGAGACTTCAGCGTAGTCCACCACGCCGTTCACCTTTTCATGGCGTGTGGCCATGGTGGCAAACGCATAAGAGCAAATGATCATGATCAGACCCACCAGGCCCCACGCCGCGATGCCCAGCGGCATGTTGCCGCCGGTGGCCTTCAAAACCGCTTCCGCCTTGAAAAACACGCCGCTGCCGATGACGATGCCAACCACCATGGAAATTGCCGTGAAAAGACCATACTTTTTCTTCAGGCCGCTCTCCATACACCCATCCCTTTTCCATTTTTTCGGGCAAGCAAATCAAGGGCCCCACAGGCCCCATTTACCGTCCCCAAGCTGTATATACTATAGTTTTTTTTGATGCGTTTGTAAACAGAAAAGGCAGATTTTGCTGGGATTTGCATTCCGGCGGAAAACAGCCCTGTTCCAGCCCTTCGAAACCACAGGGATCGGAGGCTGGGGACCGCGGGCTTAGGCGCAGCGTTTCCGTTTGGTTTATGTAAGTTTTCTGTATGGATTTTGTTTGCTGTATGTTGTTGAATTTCGCGCCCCGAAGGAGTATACTGTTTGCAGTTGCCTGGCAGGAGACCAATTCCATATCAAGTGCTTGGAGGGAAAAACATGAAAAGGTGTCTTGGTGTTCTTTTGGCTGTTTTACTGCTGCTGCCCATGGTTTCGGGCCTTTCGGAAGCCGCCGGCACGGTGGTTGTCTACTCGCCCCACGATGCCAATCCCCTGAACGCGGGCGTGGCGCTGTTTGAAAAAGCCTATCCCAACATTAAGGTGCAGGTGGTGGCCGCCGGTACGGGCGAGCTGCTGCAGCGCATTGCCGCCGAATCCGAAAATCCGCTGGCCGACGTGCTCTGGGGCGGCGGCGCCGACTCCCTGGCCGCTTTCAAGGATTATTTCGAGGCATACGTATGCGCCAATGATGATGTGATCGGCGAAGCCTACAAGGATGCCGACGATAAGTGGATCGGTGAATCCCCCCTGCCCATGGTTATCTTCTACAACAAGGATCTGGTAAAGGAAGATGAAGCCCCCAAGACCTGGGACGATCTGCTCGATCCCAAATGGAAGGGCAAAATCGCCTACGCTTCCCCCGCCAAATCCGGCTCCGCCTTCACCCAGCTTTGCACCATGATTTTCTCCCACGGCGGCCCCGAGGGCGGCGGCTGGGATTTTGTGAAGGCCTTCTATGCCAACCTGGACGGCAAAGTGCAGGACAGCTCCGGCAACTGCCACAAGCTGGTGGCTTCCGGTGAATACCCCATTGGCGTGACCATTGAAAAGTCTGCCGTGCTGTATGCCGACAAGCCGAACCTTGCTTACACCTATCCTGCCGGCAACAGCGCCGTGCCCGACGGCGTGGCCCTGGTCAAAGGCGCCCCCAACATGGACAACGCCAAGCTGTTCATCGATTTCGTCACGGGTGTGGAATGCCAGACCGAGCAATCCGTCAACTGGAAGCGCAGGCCTGTCCGCAGCGATATGGATCCCGGCGTGCTGCCCGCGCTGGATACGCTGGACCTGTGCGATTACGATTTCGACTGGGCGGCCAACAGCAAGGAAGAAATTATTGAACAGTGGCAGGATATAGTTACCGGAGCGTAACGCTGTTTTCGCAGGAAGCAGGACTGCGGGTGCGGCCGGGGGCTTTCCTCCCGGCCGGATCCATCGCCGCTTTGCCTGCTGCCGCCTGCTTGGCCCTGTATCCCTGCTCCCCGGAGTTTAAGGCCCGAGGGGGGTTCGAACTGAACTCCCCTCTTTTCCAATTTTATGCGGAGGGATGTCCATGCATAGCCATAGCGTAGTAATCCGGAATGCCACGAAACGGTACGGCAGCTTTACCGCCGTGGACGGCATCAGCCTTCATATAGAGCAGGGCGAATTCTTCACGCTGCTTGGCCCCTCCGGATGCGGAAAAACCACCCTGCTTCGGATGATCGCCGGCTTCAACACCGTGGACGGCGGCGAAATTTATTTTGGCGACCAGCTTATCAACCAGGTGCCGGCCCACAAGCGCGGTATCGGCATGGTGTTTCAAAACTACGCCATTTTCCCGCATCTGACCGTGGCCGAAAACGTGGCCTATGGCCTAAAGGCGCAAAAGGTGTTAAAGGCGGATATGAAGCGCCGTGTGGATGCCGCTTTGGAGATGGTTCAAATTTCAGCCCTGAAGGACCGGCGGCCCAACGAATTGTCCGGCGGCCAGCAGCAGCGGGTGGCATTGGCCCGGGCTTTTGTCATCGAGCCCAGAGTGCTTTTGATGGATGAACCGCTTTCCAACCTGGATGCGAAGCTCCGGGTGCAGATGCGCACCACCATCAAAAAGCTGCAGCGGCAATTGGGCATCACCACGATTTATGTGACCCATGACCAGGAGGAGGCGCTGTCCATCTCCGACCGCATCGCGGTGATGAAGGACGGGCACATCATGCAGGTGGGCAAGCCTGACGAAATCTATAAGAAGCCCCAAAATCCCTTTGTGGCTGGCTTTATTGGCATCTCCAACTTCCTGGGGTGCGAAATCGGGGGGGATGACCCTAAAAGCGCGCTGATCCGGCTTGACGGCTTTGATACGGCCGTGCGCGCGCGCCTCACCCGCGCCTATCAGGGAAAGGGGAAATTATCGGCCAGGCCCGAGCAGTTGACGTTTGCACCGAACGCGGGGGAAGGGCTCCGGGGGCGCATTGAGCTTTCCACCTTTCTGGGGGATTTTATTGAGTACGAGGTGCTGCTGGAAAACGGCCAGACGGTGCAGCTCAATGAATATACGAAGGATGCCCTGTCCATCAAGCAGGATGGGACAGAGGTGTTTGTAAGCTTCGATCCCCACAGCGTCAGTGTTTTTTCCGCGGATCAGGAGGTGCTCTCATGCTAGGCAGCGCTCCCAACCGCCCGTACCGTGCGCTCCTGAACCGGCCGCGGCTTGACTTCTGGTTTTGGGTCAAGGTGGCGGTCATCCTGGCCATGCTGGCGTTTCTGGTCTACCCCTTTTCCACGCTGATTACCCGTAGCTTTTTTTCCAAAAAGGCCGAAGGATTCACGCTGTATAACTATGAGCGGTTCTTTAACCGGGCGTATTACTACAACGCGCTGAGGAACACGGCCATTGTGACCATCGCCGCCACCGTTACCTGCACGCTGATCGGGGTTCCCCTGGCATACCTGATGACGCGCTACAATGTGTGGGGCAAGAAGATGTTCTACATCTTCATTGTCATGGCGCTGATGAGCCCGCCCTTTATCGGCGCGTATTCCTGGATACTGCTTTTTGGCCGGGCCGGCTTTGTAACGAAGCTGTTTGCATTAATTGGCATCACCATGCCCACCATATACGGCCAGGGCGGCATTGTGCTGGTGTTCACCTTCCATCTGTTCCCTTACGTGTATTTGTATGTGTCGGGCGCGCTGACCAGCATCGACAGCTCCCTGGAGGAAGCGGGGGAGAACCTGGGCGCTTCAAAGCTCCGCCGGCTGTTCACCGTTACGCTGCCTGTGGTGCTGCCCTCCATCCTGGCCGGGGCGGTGATGGTAT
This sequence comes from Bacillota bacterium, assembly GCA_023411395.1. GTDB lineage: Bacteria > Bacillota > Clostridia > Christensenellales > Aristaeellaceae > JAEWAH01. The sequence continues at coordinate 63,111 of JAEYOV010000007.1, read as the reverse complement.
TCATGACCGCGCTGGCAGATTTCGGCACGCCCATGCTCATCGGCGAAGGATACACCGTGCTGCCTGTGCTGGTGTACAACGAGTATATGAGCGAATTGGGCGGCAATGCAAACATGGCCAGCGCGCTGTCGGTGATCATCGTGGCCTGTTCGCTTTCGGTGCTGTTTATACAGAAATTCTTTATCGCCAGGCGCAATTATGTCATGACCGCATTAAGGCCGCCCAAAGAGGTTCAACTTCGGGGCATGAAGCGGTTTCTTGTAACGCTGCCGGTGGCGGTGGTGGCGCTCATTGGCTTGCTGCCGCAGATCACAGTGGTGGCGACATCGTTTATCAAGACCGATTTTACGGGCTTTGTGGGCGGCTTCACGTTTGACAACTACAAGACCATTGCCAGCCGCCTGGGCCACAACATATTCAATACGTATTACTTTTCCGTGGCGGCCATCGCGTTTATCGTCGTGCTGGGGATGCTGATCTCCTACATCCTGGTTCGAAAACGCGGCAAGGTGGCGGCCCTCATCGACACGCTGGTCATGTTCCCTTATGTTATCCCGGGCTCGGTGCTGGGCGTTTGCCTGATCGTAGCCTTCAACCGCAAGCCTGTCATATTAACCGGCACCGCTGCCATCATGATCATTTCCTATGTGGTGCGCAAGCTGCCCTATACGGTGCGCTCCGGCAGCGCCTTTTTGTACCAGACGGACCCCAGCATAGAGGAGGCGTCCATCAGCCTGGGGGTATCCCCCATGAAAACATTCTTTACGGTGGTCGCAAGGCTCATGCTGCCGGGCCTCCTCTCCGGCGCGGTGTTAAGCTGGATCACCTGCATCAATGAACTCAGTTCCAGCATCATGCTCTACGCGGGGGGAACCTCCACCATCGCCGTGGCCATTTATCAGGAGGTCATGCGCATGAGCGATGGCACGGCGGCCGCCCTGGCCTCGATACTGACGGTAACAACCATTGCCTCGCTGCTGATCTTTTTAAGGGTGAGCAAGGGGAAGGTGTCGATTGTTTAGCAGGATTGAAAAGCGGTCCGGTTTCATGCCGGGCCGCTTTTTCTTTTCTATACAAGCCCCAGCAGCCGGACAATGCCCGTTACCAGCATGCAGGCCGCAATCCCCGCCGCGGTGGGAATCAAAAACGCGGCCAGCGTCCATTTGGCGCTTTGCGTTTCCTTGTGAATGGTCCATAGCGTGGTGCCACAGGGCCAGTGCATGAGCGAAAACAGCATCACGCACACGGCGGTGAGCCAGGTCCAGCCGTTATTCACAAGCAGCGTGTGCAACTGTGAAAGGCTTTCAAACTCCGTGAGGGAGCCTGTGGACAGGTAGCTCATGAGAAGGATGGGGATCACGATCTCGTTGGCGGGTAAGCCCAGGATGAATGCTGTGAGGATGTATCCGTCCAGCCCCATCAGCCGGGCAAAGGGGTCCAAAAACCCGGCGCAATGGGAAAGGATGCTGATCTCATTCACCTGAATGTTGGCCATGAGCCAGATCACAAGCCCCGCCGGCGCGGCCACCGATACGGCCCGGCCCAGCACAAACAGCGTGCGGTCAAGCACCGAGCGTACGATGACCTTGCCGATTTGCGGCCGCCTAAAAGGCGGAAGCTCCAGTTGAAAAGAGGAAGGTACGCCCTTTAAAAGCGTTTTGGAAAGCGCTTTGGAGACAAGTAGCGTCATGGCAACGCCCAGCACCACCACACCGGTAAGCAGCAGTGTGGAAGTGACGGAGCCCAAAAGCCCCCCCGCGGCCGCGAAAAACATGGCGATGACAGCGATCAGCGTGGGGAATCTGCCGTTGCAGGGAACGAAGCTGTTGGTGAGGATGGCAATCAGCCGCTCCCTGGGCGAATCGATGATGCGGCAGCCCGTAACGCCGCAGGCGTTGCAGCCAAAGCCCATGCACATGGTCAGCGACTGCTTGCCGTGGGCGCCCGCCTTCTGGAAAAAGTGATCCAGGTTGAAGGCCACCCTTGGCAGGTAGCCCAAATCCTCCAACAGCGTAAACAGCGGGAAGAAGATGGCCATGGGCGGCAGCATCACGGAGACCACCCAGGCCAGCGTTTTGTACACGCCGTCCGTGAGCAGGCTTGTCAGCCAGGCCGGGAAGGAAAGGCTCATAAGAAAAGCCCCGAATGGCTCCATCAGGGAAAAGAGGCTGTCGGCCAGCAGCTTGGAGGGCGCGTTGGCCCCCGTGATGGTGAGCCAGAAGATGACAAGCAAAAGCAGGATCATGATGGGAATGCCCGTCAGCCTGGAGGTCAAAACCCTGTCGATCCTGCGGTCGCGAAGGTGGTAGTGCCGGTCTTCCAAGCAAACGGCTTCTCCGGCAATCTCCTCGCATAAGGTGACGATGCGGGTGATGATCTCATCCCGAAGCGCTGCGCGGTCCACGCCGTGATCCTTGAGATATTGCAGGGCCTGTTTAAGACGGCTTTGTACCTCCCCGTCCAGGAGCGGGTTGCAGCGTAGCTGATTTATCAGGGAGGGAAGAATGCTCTGCTCCCCCTCCAGCAAGCGCAGCGCCACCCAACGGCTGCTGATGGCGCCGGGAAGCACGCGCATAAGAGCGGGTTCCAGGATAGAAGCCGCCTGCTCGATTTCCTCACGGTAGGGGATGCAAAGGGGAGCAGGCGGAGCGGCGCTTTTCACAGCGCCGTCCATCGCCTCCATCAATTGGCCAAGGCCCTTGCCCTCCCTGGCGCTGGCGCCGATCACCGGTATGCCCAGCCTTTGGGAAAGCCTTGTTATATCTACGGTGATTTTTTTCTTTTTTGCTTCATCCATCAGGTTTACGCACAGGATCACCTTGCCTGTGATCTCCATCACCTGGAGCACAAGGTTCAGATTCCGCTCCAAACATGTGGCGTCCGCCACCACCACCGTCACATCCGGCCTGCCAAAACAAATAAAATCTCTGGCTACTTCCTCCTCGGCGGAGTTGGCCATCAGGGAATAGGTGCCGGGCAGGTCAATGAGCTCAAACGTGCCGCCTTTATAATGGTATTTTCCGCGGGCGCTCGATACCGTTTTGCCCGGCCAGTTCCCCGTATGCTGCTTGAGGCCCGTGAGGCTGTTGAACACCGTGCTTTTCCCCACGTTGGGGTTTCCGGCCAGCGCGACGGTGATTTCGCGATGCGCCGCCTTTTCATTGGCATCGGGGTGCGCGCCATGCGTAAGGCCCATGGACTGTCCTCCTTTTGATGGATGCTTGCATTTGTCTCATGTACTTCGCTTGCCGCTTTTGCTGTGCCGGGTCAGCATTCCCTGACCATGATGCCGGATGTGATATCGGAACGGAGCGCGATGACGGCGCCCCGGATCATATACGCTACGGGATTGCCCGACGGGCTTTGAAACAGGGATGCGATCTCCGTTCCCTCGATCACGCCCAGGTCCAGCATCCGCCGGCGGATGGCCCCCTTTACCATAAGGGACTGGACCTTCGCCTTTTTCCCCACGTGAAGCCGCTCCAGCGGAATGGCATAACCTTCCAAGGAATTTCCTCCTTTCTGCGCCAGGATGCGGGAAGAAAGTTTCCCTACGCCAACTATATGGCACGCGGGCAAATGTGTGCGTGCAAAGCCTGCCTAAAGTCCGCGGGGGATGAATAGAATGAGTGGGGGGTGAGGCGGATGAGCGGGGAAAACGGCAGGGAATTTCATACCGTCCGCGGATATGAACTGATACATAAGCAGCATGACCGCCTGACCCCGGCCATGGAAGATTATCTGGAGATGGTGTACAGGCTGTGCCTTTCAGGCGGCTATGCACGCATCGGCAAATTATCCGAGGCGTTGCATGTGCGGCCCTCCTCCGCTTCGAAAATGATACTGAAGCTCTCGGAAAAGGGATACGTGGAATATGACAAGTATGAAGTCATACTGCCTACGGAAAAAGGAAAAGATGCCGGCGCATACTTAATGCGCAGGCATCAAACCATTGAGCGGTTTTTGTTTTTGATCGGGTCCAAAGACCTGCTGGCGGAAACGGAACTGATTGAGCATGTGGTGGGCGCGCGGACGGTTGATCTGATCAATACGCTTCTTTCCTTTTTCGGGCAAAATGAACTTGTCCGCAAGGAATTTGAAGCATTTCAAAGATGTCAAAAAGAATGCTTCTAAGTACCGTCATCCTTTTCAGCCGCCGGCGGAAATTTCCCTTTGCTCCTGCGCGGGCTGCCGTTTGAGCATCACCTTCTCCACCCAGCCTTTTTTGTATTTGAGCGATACGTAGCCGATGGAAGAAGTGAATACCGCGCCTATGGCATCGGTGATCAAATCCTGCATGGTGTCGCTGAGGGCCTTCCGGCCAATGAGCGCCGTGCCGTCCTCCATAAGAAACTTTTGCATGTTCAGGCCCAGCATATAGTCGGCGGAATACTCGTAAAACTCCCAGAACACGCCCAAAGTAATGGAAAAGCAAAAGGCGAAAATGGCGGTGAACAGGGGGCTTAGGTAAAGATGCACTCTGTCAAATTTATTGAGCAGCCGCACGAAGGAAAACGCCAGCGCGCCCAGCATGCCCCCGGAAAAGCCGTGCAGGATCATATCCCAGTGGGGAATGCGGTAGTAAAAGCTCTGCACCTCGCCCAAGTAGATGGCGGCGTACAGGAACAACAGGTAGAGGATCATCATGCCGGAGGGGATTTCCACCCGCCACTTGCGGGCCAATAATCCCGGCAGCAGCATGGCCAGAATGCCCAAAAAACATTGCACCACCATCAGCGCGTAATCGCTTTTCAGCTTTTCATACTCCGGGCCGGGCGGCGTGACGGGGGCATTTGCCCATTGTATAATCGTATAGACAATGGACAAAAGCAGGGAGAGGAAAACGAAACCCGATACATACCGGCTCCACCGGGAGCGCTTTTGCATCGACATAACATGCCTCCCGATCAATGCGGGAGATAGCCTCCTTCCTGGGTTGTCACAAGCAAGTTGCTTGCAACTTGCCGATCTCCTCCTTCCGTCACCCTTCGGATGCCACCTCCCTCAAGAGGGAGGCTCGGCGAAAGGCTCCCTCCTTGAGGGGGCTGTCGCCGAAGGCGACTGGGGGAGTCAAAGGCAGGGCTTATAATTTTTCCGCGGTCAAGCAGTCTTCACAAGCGTCAGCAGCACTTCCACCATGGTATCCATGGCCTCAATGGGGATCAGCTCCCTCCGGCCATGGAAGTTGTACCCGCCCGTGGACAGGTTGGGGCAGGGCAGACCCATGAAGGATAGCCGTGCCCCGTCCGTGCCGCCCCGGATGGGCTTTACGATGGGCGCCACACCGCAGGATAGCATGGCTTCTTTGGCTTTTTCCACAATGTGCATGTGATCTTTCAGTTGTTCCCGCATGTTGAAATAACTGTCCTTGAGGGTAAGTTCTACCGTGCCTGGGCCGTACTTTTCGTTGAGATAGGCCGCGATCTTTTCAAACCTGGCCTTTTTCTGCAGGAATTTATCCATATCATGGTCGCGGATGATATAGTGCAGCGTGGCCAACTCCTCCTGCCCGCTGATGGAATTCAGATGCTGGAAGCCCTCGTACCCCTCCGTGCAGGCGGGTATCTCCTGGGGCGGGAGCATGGCGTTGAATTCCATGGCGATGAGGCAGGCGTTGCGCATTTTGTTTTTGGCGCTGCCGGGGTGTATGTTCACGCCGTGAATGGCAACCTTCGCTGAAGCGGCGTTGAAGTTTTCGTACTCGATTTCTCCCAGCGCGCCTCCGTCCACCGTGTAGGCATAGTTGGCGCCAAAGCCGGGCACGTCAAAAAGGTCGGCGCCGCGGCCGATTTCCTCGTCCGGCGTAAAGGCAATGCACACCTTGCCGTGGTCCGGCGCGCCGGGCTGCATCAGGCGCTCGCACAGGGTGAGGATCTCCGCCACGCCGGCCTTGTCATCGGCGCCCAGCAGCGTGTTGCCGTCGGTTACGATCAGGTCCGTGCCGTGAAGGTCCTTTAAAAAATCGAATTCCGCCTCGGATATCACAAGCCCGTTGCCCAAGCCGATATCTCCGCCCGCATAGTTCACGATCTGGGGCTTTATGGGGCCGCCGGGCACGGCGTCGGATGTATCCATGTGGGCGATGAACCCGATGGCGGGTTTTGCCGTACTGCCCTTTGGCGGAATGGTGCCGTACACGTAGCCGTGATTGTCCATGCGGCTGTCCGCGATGCCCATGGACATCATTTCCTCCACCAGCAGCTGGCCCAGCATCTTTTGATTAGGGGTAGAAGGGCAGCCGGCGGCGTTTTCATTGCTGGTGGTATCGATGGATACATACTTCAAAAACCGTTCGTAAGCGCGCATCGTGTACACTCCTTTTGCTATAGTAGGGGGATGATATCTGTAAGGGTGGATACACAGTGGTCCACGTAGGGGGAAAGCTCCTGCGTAAAGGGGATCAAATCAGGCACCATGACGCATGCCATGCCCGCCGCGCGCACGGCTTTGACGCCGTTTGGCGAGTCCTCCACCCCCATGCAGCGTCCGGGCATCACGCCAAGCAATTCCGCCGCCGTGAGGTAAATGTCCGGGGCCGGCTTGCTGCGCCTGATGGCATCGCCGCATACCACGGCGTCAAAGCTGTCATGAAGGCCGGCCAGATTCATATAGCTTTCCACAATCGACCGGTTGTTGGAGGTGGCTACGGCGGTTTTGATCCCTTTGGCCTTCAATACATGAAGCAACTCCCGTATGCCGGGCTTTTGGGGGATTCCGTTTGCCGCCATGTCCTCATACATGAGCTCCGTCCAGCGATCGATCATCGTATCATAAGGGAAGTCCTCTCCCAGCGCGCCGAGCATGATTTCGCGCCCGGCACCCATGCTCACGCCCAGGGTCTTCATCAGCAAACCTTCCGTTACCATATAACCTGCCTCGCAGCAAGCCTGCGTTTGAAGGGTAAGGCCCAGCCGCTCGGTGTCAAACAAAACGCCGTCCATGTCGAAAATAACGGCCTCGGTCATGCGTGCAATGTCCTCTCATTAATATGAATTGCTTTTTGCGCGCAGGCGATGCCGTCCACCGCCGCGCTCATAATGCCCCCCGCGTACCCGGCGCCCTCCCCGGTGGGGAAGATGCCGCCTATCTCCGATTGGCATTCTTCATCCCGGAGGATGCGCACCGGGGAGGAGGAACGGGTTTCCACGCCGGTGAGCAGTGCGTCCGGGTGGGCAAAACCGTTTAGCTGCCTGTCCATTTGCAAAATGCCCAAGCGCATGTTTTCCACGATGTATGGGGGCAGGCAGGAAGCGAGGTTGGAAGGCGTTACGCCGGGGCGGTAGGTGGGAACAACGCTTCCCGTATGGGTGGAGGCACGGTCTTGCAAAAAATCTTCCACCCGCTGCGCCGGGGCGCGAAATCCCCCGCCGCCCGCCCGATAGGCGGCCTGCTCCAGTGCGCGCTGGTAATCGTGCCCCGCCAGGGGGTGGCCGTCCCCAAAGTCCAAGGGGGTGACGCCCACGAGCAGCGCGGCATTGGCGTTTTCCCCTGCCCGCGCGTGATAGCTCATGCCGTTGACGCATACGCCATTTTGCCGGCTCGCGGCGGGGATCACCACACCGCCCGGGCACATGCAAAAGGTGTAGGCTCCCCGGCCGTCCGGTGTGCGGACGCTGAGCTTGTAATCCGCCGCGCCAAGCTTTGGATGGCTGGCGAACTTGCCGTACTGCGACTTGTTGATGAGGCTTTGGGGATGCTCGATGCGGGCGCCCACCGAAAAAGGCTTTTGCGCCATGGGCAGGCCGGCGAGATATGCCATGCGGCAGGTATCTCTGGCGCTGTGGCCGATGGCCAGGATCAGCGTATCCGTATCGATTTGCGTTTCCTGGCCTTCATGCAAAACGGTGACGCCGCGAAGCGCCCCTTTTTCAATGAGCAGGCCTGTCAGCTTTGTTTCAAACAGCACTTCGCCATTAAGTGCACGTATTTCCTCCCGCATGTTCTTGACGACGCCCCGCAAAAGATCTGTGCCGATGTGGGCCTTTTGCAGGTAGAGGATTTCCTCAGGCGCGCCGCAGCGCACCAACGTTTGCAGCACATCCCTGCACAGCGGGCTCTTGATGCCGGTGGTCAGCTTGCCGTCGGAAAAAGCCCCGGCTCCGCCCTCGCCAAAAAGCACATTGCTTTCCTCGTTCAATATGCCTTGCGAAAGCAGGATGTCGATGTCTTGTGCCCGCTCATCCACATCTTTGCCCCGCTCGATGAGGATGGGCATGGCTCCTGCTTTGGCAAGCGACAAAGCCGCAAACAGCCCCGCCGGGCCGGCGCCGGCCACCACCGGCCGGCGGGCAAAGGATGCGCGGGGAGTTGGCCGGGGAGCTGTTTCCTCCTCCACCTTGACCGCCGTGCCATAGCGCAGGCGGCGGAGCGCAGCATCCTCCTGTTCCAGGGAAACATCCACGCTGTACACGAAATGCACGCCGCCCTTGTCCCTGGCGTCCACGCTTTTTTTGACAATGCGGAAGGAAAGAATGTCCTCCGCCTTGATGTTAAGCTTTTTTGCCGCGGCAAAAAGCAATTCTCTTTCTCCATGGTCCAGGGACAGCGGAAGGCTGACAAGGCGCAGCATGGGTTTCCTCCTTTTTGAACTTCCTTATTGTACCACGATGGACTGGGAAAGAAAACCTTCCGAAAGAATGCCGTGCCATTTTTACGAGTCTACGCTTCAGAGCCAAAACCTCTAAGCAACAGGATGCAGTTCTGATTGTTGAAGCATTGGTTTCATGCTATAATTCTCGGGTGGGCGAAGCGCATTTGCCCGACAAAATGATGGAAAACGCAGAAAACGCTCCGGGAGGAAATGTTATGAAAATTTCGAAGAAAGATGCGCTGACATGGTTTGAATTCTTTTCCTCATTGCCTGAGGACGAGGAAATCATGACTTATCAGCAAGAAATTGTGTATGCCGCCTTTGCACAAATCGAGGCGGCAGTCGATGATAGAAACGACAGGCTCATGTCGGAAATTGATCATTTGAAGACTTTGGAAAACAGAACTTGCTTTGTCGGAAACGAAAGCAAATTTCCAATGGGGTGCCGTTCCTGCTTGCTTGGAACAGGCTTGAGTGCGGTCAGGAAAACAAACAAATGCAACTTGAAGTGTAAGTTCTGTTACAATTATGGTGAGCTGGATTGTATACCCCCGGTTGGCGAGGGCATGTGGGAAATCGGCGGAACGAAGTTTTATGAGAAGGATATTGATCTGCTGCTATTGATCCAATCCAAACCCACCGGTATTTCCTATGTTTATCTGGAACCATTTATGGAAATCGAAAAATATTATCCAATAATAAGGAAATTCCATGCTGCTCAAATTCATCAGCACCTATACACAAACGGCACTTTAGCATCTGAGGAAACATTGAAAGCGCTGGGGGAAGCCGGTCTTGACGAGATACGCTTCAACCTGGGCGCCTCCGGTTGCTCGGATAAGGTGATTGAAAATATCGCAACCGCAAAAAAATATATCCGGTCTGTAGGGATCGAAACGCCAATGACGCCTGAATTTCTCAAAGCGTTTTTCCAGAAGAAGCAGGCGATCCTAAAAACAAAACCGGATTTTATCAACTGTGCGGAATTGCATCTGAATGCCAACAATATCGGCAATTATGACGGGGAAAACATGTACATTTCCAGGCACGGATACATATCTCCGGTCTGGAGCAGGGAATTGACGCTGAAATTCATGAAAATTGCCGATGAAGAAAACTGGGATCTGGCCGTTCACGACTGCTCGAACCATACAAAATTTTCAAGGGGCCTGAATTTGCGCGGCAAAGAGGGTGGATGGTTCGGGGCCAGCAATTACGCATGTGAGTTTGCAAGAATTCCATACGCGGCCTTTTTGCCGATACTGCGGGATGACAATTTTACTTTCTTATGCGAAGAAGAATTGCCCGAAGGCTACAAACCGGGGCAGATGGTTTTTTCTGTGTGAGGTGGGGCAGTTGAAGCAAAAAACGGTGCTGGTGGTTGGCGGCGGCGCGGCGGGGCTGACGGCGGCCGTCTGTGCGGCCCGGCAGGGCGCGAAGGTAACCGTGCTGGAGAAAATGGACCGGGTGGGCAAAAAGATATTGGCGACAGGCAATGGCCGCTGCAATATGATGAACGTGGGCCCGCTCCGGTATCACGGAGATGAAGCCTTCGCCAAGGCTGTGCTTGCCCATGCGGATGGGAAGCGGGTGGCCGCCTTTTTTGAAAGCCTGGGCCTTGCCCTCCGGGAAGAGGAGGAAGGAAGGGTCTACCCCGCCAGCGGCCTTGCCTCCTCCGTGCTGGATGTTTTGCGCCTGGGCTGTGCCCGCCATGGGGTGGAGGTTGTCTGCGGCGCGGCCGTATCCCGGGTAGAAAAGCTTCCCGGTAGCTGGCTTGCTTTCACGGCGGACAAGCAATATAGGACGGATGCCATGATCATCACGGGCGGCGGGAAAGCCGCGCCGAAGCTTGGCAGCGACGGCAGCGCCTACGCATTGCTTGCATCCCAGGGGCACCGCCTGATCCCGCCCAGGCCGGCCATTACCCAATTGAAAACCGAAACGGAGCCCATCCGCGGCCTGGCTGGAATCCGGGCACAGGCGGAGGTGTGGCTTTCCCGTAAGGGACAAGCTTTCCCCAGGGAACAAGGCGAAATCCTGTTTACGGAGTATGGGATAAGCGGCGTGGCGGCCATGCAATTGGCCCGGGATGTCGCCGGGGCCACGCTGCATATCAGCCTGCTGCCCGCCATTTATATGGAAGAAACCGGTCTGCTGCCAGCACTATTGCGCCGGGTGGAACTGTTTCGTAATGCACCCCTGGAGCAGTTCTTTTTGGGCTGGCTCCACGCTCGGCTGGGTATGGCTATTCTCAAGCACTCGGGTATCTGCCCCTTATCCCGGCTTTGCTCTTCCCTTTCCCAAAAGGAAGTATCCGCCCTTGCGGAACTGATAAAAGACTTTCCGCTTCACATCACCGGTGTGCAGGGCTTTGACAGCGCCCAGGTAACGGCGGGCGGCATCAGCCCATGTGATTTTGATCCTGCCACCATGGCCTCCCGCCTGGCCCCCGGCCTGTATGCCGCGGGGGAAGTATTGGATGTGGACGGCGACTGCGGCGGCTTCAACCTGCTTTTCGCCTGGGCCGGTGGCATCCTGGCCGGGGAGAACGCTTCAGGGGCTCCGTAACCCCCGGCCCCGCCAGCGGCGGAAAAAGGAGGGGTGGAGGAGGCTGGCGAAACGGGTTCCGAAGCCCGGCTGCCCCCAGTAGGGGCAATAAGCCGGGCGGAGGAAGCGAGCGAAACGAGCAATGCGAACGGCAGTGAGCAGTGCGAAGATTGAGCCGCCGGGGCTGTAAGCGGCAGTGAGCAGTGCGAAGATTGAGCTAGATGGGAGAGCCCATGGACCTCGGTCAAGGGACATAACTCCTTGATAATTCCCATATGAAAAAATGAGGCCCGCGCCAGCTTCAGTCAGGCGGTAGATTGTGGAAGCGGGCTTATTTTTTGTGCTTGGTTTGATTCCCCACCAGGCTTTCCCTGCGTCCCCCGGGGACATGCCCAAACCGGGGCTTTTTCCGGCTTGGAGATGGGGGTATGCAATAAGCCCTGTTGTTCCAATCACACCCTTCAAAAAAACATGCGTGCAATGAATTGATATATTCGCTCAATGATCAGAACAAAAAATGGCATATCTATTTATCAAACCCAAATAATGCGAAGAGAAACGCAAAATATGGGAAGCTCATGAATAGCCAAAGCAATATGGGGAATTACACTCAAAAAAAACCCACCCTGTTGTGCGGAATGTTGTATTGAATCTGTACAAAAAATGAAAACTATAAAACAAAAAATGAGAAGGATACGCTTTGATTTGCATAAGAACATAAAATAAGTAATGCATAGAACAAAATATGAGTAGATATTATGTCTTTCGTCCGGTATAATGAAACCATCAAAAGCGCCGAAAAGGGAATACCGGCGATTGAAGGAGCGAAAAAAATGACATACCAGGAACAGAACCAGAAGCTTATTGAGTTGTTCAAACCCTGCCGTGTAACCGACGTCCGCGATGGCATGGACTGGATGGGATACCATCATTATGGCACCGTGGACAAGAGCATCCGCCCCCTGTGGCAAACCCATGTGGTGGGCATCGCCCGCACCGCCCGCTACCTGCCCTATGAAGGCCCCGCCCCCGCCGTGACCGGTGACGCGTATACCGAGTGGGCCCACATGTACTACCGTGAAATCTGCACCGATCCGTGGATGAAGGACATCGAGCAGGGTGATTTTGTGGCGCTTGACATCGCCGGCCTGGACGTGGGCCTTCTCGGCTCCAACAACACCCTGACCGCCCTTTTGAAAGGCTGCGTCGGCTTTTTGACCAACGGCGGGGGCATCCGTGATACGGACGAAGTCATCATGCAGAAGATTCCCGTCTGGTCCAAGCATGTTTCCCAGGGCATGGACCAGGCCCGCATCCGCTATCTGGAAAAGGACATCCCCATTGCCATCGGCGGCGTGGCCGTCTATCCCGGCGATGTGATCGTGGCCGACAATGACGGCGTGATCGTTGTGCCCCGCAAGGCGGCGCTGGACGTGGCCAAGTACGCCTGGCAGGAAATGAACGGTGACAAGGCGGGCCGCCAAAACCTGTACAAGAAGCTCAACTGGGAGCTGGATGAGACGGTTATACCGGTGGAACCGGTAAAGTAATAAAAATAGGAGGTATCCAACCATGAAGAAGACGTTTGCCTTGCTGCTCACGCTTGTGCTGCTGCTGCCGTTGTGCGCAAGCGCCCTGGCCGGCGAAACCGTGGAGATCCGTGCCGCCTGGTGGGGCGACACCAAGCGCCACGACCTGTACAACCAAATCGTGGCGGAATTCATGAAGGAAAACCCCGGCATCAAGGTCGTAACCGAGCCGGTAAGCTGGAACGACTACTGGGATAAGTTGTCGGTTCAGGTCGCCGGCGGCAACGCGCCCGATTTCATCGGCATGCATCCGCAATATGCGGCCGACTACATCGGCCGCGGGATGGTGGAACCGCTGGACCAGTATATTGCCGACGGTGTCATCTCAACCGACGGCTGGGCCGAGGGCACCATTAACACCGGCGTCATCAATGATGTGAACTACATGATGGCGATGGGCGTTACCTTCACCAGCGTGTTTGTGAACGATGGGCTGTTTGAGGAGCTGGGCATCGAGAAGCCCGCCTTCGACTGGACCTATGACGACATGAAGGAAATCGGCCTCAAGGCCCGCGCCGCCTTCGACGCGGCCGGCAAGCCCGACGCCTGGCTGATGAACGACATCTCCAATAACATCAATTCCTTCAGGTACTTTGTGCGTCAGAACGGCCGCGAGCTGTATGACGTAAACGGCGGCATCAACTTCACCGCTCAGGATGTGGAAAACTGGTTCGCCATGTTCAAGGAGTTCCGCGATCTGGGCATCATTCCCGATGCGGCGACCGCCACCGAATACTTCAATGCCACGCTGGAAGACAGCACCTTCTCCCGCAACATGGTCATGCTCACCCAGGTGCCCATCAACCAGTTGAAGCTGTACCGCACCACCTTCCCGGACAAGACGGTCAGCGCCATCCGCATTCCCTCGCTGGCCGGCGGATTAGTGGGCGAGTTCCCCGAGGGCGCGCACTTTGCCATCTATGCCAAGTCCAGCCCCGAAAAGAAGCTTGCCGCGGCCAAGCTGATCAACTTCTGGCTGAATTCGGAAACTGCTCTGGGCCTTTTCAAACTGGATCAGGGCGTGCCCGGCAACCTTTCGCTGAAGGATGCCTATATGCCGAATCTGGACGAATACCAGCTTTCGATTCTGGATTTCGTGAATACGCTGTCCACCATCGCCACGCCGACCATCTATCCGCCCACCGGCGCTTCCGAGATCGACACGCTGTTCAGAAGCATTGCCGAAGCCGTTCAGTTCGATGCCAAGACCCCTGCCGAAGCGGCCAAGGAATTCTATGACCAGGCTGTAGCGATCCGCTCGAAGTAATACCACTTCACCGGGCAGCCTCGCGCAAGACACCTTTTAATCAGGGGGAAAGCCGCTGGAACAGCGAAATCCGTCCGGCTTTCCCCCCCTTCTGAATTATCGGCGTTTCCTGGCATTTTCCTGTAAAGGAGGCTGGTGCCTTGAAAAAGACCCACACGAACAGGCCGTGGGAGGCATATGTTTTCCTGAGCCCCTGGCTGACCGGCTTGCTTTGCTTCACCATCATACCGATGCTCATGTCCCTGTACTTTTCCTTCACGCAATATGACATGGCGAGCACGCCCAAGTGGATCGGCCTTGGCAATTACATCGACATGGCACGTGATCCCAGGCTGCTCAAGAGCCTGCAGGTCACCTTCACATATGTTGGGTGCAGCATTCCCTTGCAGCTTGCCTTTGCGCTGCTCCTGGCCACGGTGCTCAAGAAAAACAGGCGCGGCGTGCGCTTCTACCGCGCGGTCTATTACCTGCCCTCGCTTTTTGGCGGCAGCGTGGCCGTTGCGCTATTGTGGCGCCAAATATTCAATAAGACCGGCATCATCAACCGCCTGCTGGCTATATTCGGCATCGTGGGGAAAAACTGGATCGCAACGCCCTCCACCGTGCTTTATACGCTGGTGATACTGGCCATCTGGCAGTTTGGTGCGTCGATGGTGGTATTTCTGGGCGGACTCAAGCAGATTCCCGTCGACTATTATGAGGCGGCCGAGATCGACGGCGCCAACAAGATTCAGTTGTTCTTCAAGATTACGCTTCCGCTTTTGACGCCGATGGTGTTTTTCAACCTGGTGATGACCATCATCAACGCATTCCAGGCGTTCACGCCTTCGTACATCATCAGCCAGGGCACCGGCGGCCCCATGGATTCCACGATGTTTTACACGCTGTACCTGTACCTCAAGGGCTTTAGGCAGTTTGCCATGGGCTATGCATCCGCCATGGCCTGGGTATTGCTTGTGATTATCGCGGCCGTAACCGCGCTGATGTTCTTAATCGCCAACAAGTGGGTGTACTATGACGATGTGGAAAAGGGGGGAGCGCGTTGAAACGCAGGCACGCACACACGATTGCGTTCCATTCCCTGATCCTCCTCTTTGGCGTGGCGATGCTTTATCCCCTTTTGTGGATGCTCAGCGCGTCGTTCAAGACAAACGGGGAAATCTTTTCCGGCACCAATTTTTTTCCTCTGGCGCCCACCCTGAATAACTATATCAGCGGGCTCCAGGGCGTGTCCGGCTACAGTTTTTTCAGGTTTTTCGGCAATTCGTTTTTGATTGCCGGGCTATGCATGATCGGCAACATGCTGTCCTGTTCCATGGCGGCTTACGCCTTCTCAAAGCTGAACTTCCGGCTGAAAGGCTTTTTGTTCACCATCATGATGGGAACGCTGATGCTGCCGTTTCATGTGCGGTTGATCCCGCAGTATATCGTTTTCAACAGGATCGGCTGGGTGAACACCTTTTTGCCCCTGGTCGTGCCCAAATTCTTTGCAACCGAGGGGTTCTTTATTTTCCTTCTGACCCAGTTCATGCGCACCATCAGCAACGAGCTGCTGGAGGCCCCTCGCATCGACGGCTGCAATACCTTCCACATCTATTCGTACTTTATCATCCCCCTGTCGGTGCCCGCGCTGGTGACGGTTGCCATCTTCACCTTCATCTGGACATGGAACGACTTTTTCTCGCAAATGATCTATCTGTCCGATCCGGCGATGTTCACGGTATCGCTGGCGCTGCGCATGTTCGTGGACGCCACGGGGCAAAGCTCCTGGGGCGCGTTGTTCGCCATGTCCTGCCTGTCGCTGCTGCCGCTGTTCACGCTGTTCATCCTGTTCCAGCGGTATCTGGTGGAAGGCATTACTGCCGGCAGCCTGAAGGGATAATTACCTATTAATCGGGAAGGAAGATCATCTTTATGAAGACACATGTTGGAAGCAAGTTCGGCCGCCACGTGGTGATGCACCTTGGCAAGGGCGAACTGGTACTGGAATCCATACAGGCCGAGATAAAGCGCCTGGATATACGCACCGGCATCGTGACCTCCGGCATCGGTTCCGCCCGCAAGATCGTATACCACCGCATCGGCAGCCTGGCGAATGATCCGCTGAATCTATTTGTCACCGAGGAAGGGCCTATGGAAATCGGCGCGATCCAGGGTCTGATCGTGGACGGGGAACCCCACCTGCATATCGTTTGCTACGGCGACAAGGGAGCCTTTTCCGGGCACTTGGAACCGGGCTGCGAGATACAGTACCTGGCGGAGATCAGCATCATTGAGCTTCTTGATGCCGATTTGGTGCGCAGGCTGGATGAATTCGGCATCTCCTACATTGACAAGCGCTGACGGTTATGAAATTCGGCTGTGTGACGACTGCTTCAGATTATCCGCTGCTGCTTGAAGCCGGGTTTGATTATGTGGAGCTTTCAGGGCGCAGTGTATGCGCCATGGAGAAAAGCGCGTTTGAGGAACTCCGGCGCATGATCCGGTCCGGCGGGCTGAACTGCCTGGGCTTCAATGCCTATTGCCCGCAGGAGGTGCGCATTGCGGGGCCGGGGTTTTCCGGGCGGGCGGCAAGGGAGTACGCCCTGCGGTGCCTTTCCCGGGCAGTGGATTTGAACGTTCAGGTGGTGGGCGTGGGTTCGCCCATGTCCCGCAACCTGCCGCAAAAGTATGATCAGAACCTGGCCATGCGGCAGGCGGAAGAGTTCTTTGCCACAACGGCGGAGGTCTTCGCTACGCAAAGCATCTATGTTTGTGTGGAGGCGCTGGGGAACTGCTACTGCAACTTCATCAACAGCCTTCATGAAGCCCAAGGCCTTGTGCGGTCGGTGAACATGGAGAATTTGAAACTGGTCGCCGACTTTTACAACATGGAGCACAGCGGGGAGGCGGATATTCCGCTTTCCCCATTCGTATCCGATATCGTGCATGCCCATATCTCCGACGATGCGGGAAGCCCGCAAAAACGCTGGTTCCTGAAGCCGGAAAAGCGGGACCAGCACGTGGCGCGCTTAAGAAGGCTGTACGCGGCGGGGTATTTGGGCGCGGTTACGCTGGAAACCGATCTTCCGGCGGATATATGTGAAGCGAGGCAATCACTTCGCATGTTGAGGGAAGCCGCCGCTACATGACGCCAAACCAAAACGTTAACGATATCTATCTACCCGAACCATAAGGAGGAAGTAATATGGCACCCAGATCACAGCGGAAAATCGTTGTCAGCGCGGCCGTCACCGGCGGCGTGCATACGCCCAGCATGTCCAAATACCTTCCCCGCAACCCCGACATGATCATAGAGGACGCGGTGAACGCCGCCAAGGCCGGCGCGGCCGTGGTGCACATCCATGCCCGCCGGCCGGAGGACGGGAAGCCCACCGCCGACTATGACACGTTCGAGTACATACTCTCCCGAGTCAAAAAGCAAAGCGACGTGGTCATCGGCATCACCACCGGCGGCGCCCAGGGCATGACGGTGGAAGAGCGGTTTGCCGTGATCCCCAGGTTCAGCCCCGAAATCGCTTCCGCCAACGGCGGCACCATCAACTTCTGCTTTTCCCGCCTGGCCGAGGAGATCGGCACGTTCGAATACGAATGGGAGAAGCCCTTCATTGAGCGCACCTGGGATAATCTGTTCAAGAACACGTTCCGCGATATTGAGTACTGCATCAACATGATGAATGAATGCGGCACCCGCCCGGAGTTTGAATTGTTCGATTATGGCCAGCTCGCGAATCTCCATCACTTTGTGCAAAAGGGCATCGTGCGCAAGCCCATTTATCTGCAATTTGTGCCCGGCATCATGGGCGCCATGCCCATCAGCAACGAGGGCATGCTCTTTATCATCGACCAGGCGAAAAAAATGTTCGGGCCGGACGTGCAGTACTGCACCGTGGCGCCGGGCCGGCGCATGTTCCGTATGGCGGCCATGATGGCGTTAAACGGCGGCAACGTTAGGGTAGGGCTGGAGGATGGCTTGTACATCAAGCCCAACGGCGAGCTGGCCAAATCCAGCGCCGAGCAGGTGCAAAAGATCGTGCGCATTTTGAACGAACTGGACTTTGAAATCGCCAGGCCCGACGACGCCCGTGAGCAGCTTCAATTGAAGGGCCGCGACAAGGTGAATTTCTAAGGAGGCAGGCAAGTGTTTTCAAAATCGGTCATCGTATCCCTGGCTCGCACTGCCATCGGCGGCTTTGGGGGTTCCCTGAAAAGCAAAACGGCCGTTGAGCTGGGCACCATCGCCGCGAAGGCGGCACTGGAGCGTTCCCATGTGCCCGCATCCCAAGTGGATGAGGTGGTCTTCGGTTGCGTAGGCCAGTATGGGCTGAACGCTTTCCTTTCCCGCCTTGTGGGGCTTTCCGCCGGCGTGCCGGAAGCAGCTTCCGCCCAGACGGTGAACAGGATGTGCGCCTCCGGGTTGCAGGCCATCGTCACGGCGTCCCAATTGATTGAATCCGGCGATGCTATGGTTACCCTGGCCGGCGGCGCGGAAAGCATGTCCAACTATCCCTACACCTTGCAGGATGCCCGCTGGGGCATGCGCATGGGCGTGGGGGAATCGGCGATGCTGGACGCGCTGACCACCGCGCTGTGCGAGCCCACTTCCGGCGAGAAGGTGCATATCGCAACAACCGCCGAAAACATTGCCCAAAGATACGGGCTGACCCGGGAAGAGCTGGACGCCTATGCTTTGCAGGGCCAGCAGCGGGCCAAGGCCGCCATCGCAAACGGGCTCTTCGAGGATGAAATCGTACCAGTAGAATTAAAGAACAAGGGCGAAGTTACGGTGTTTGACACCGACGAGCATCCCAGGGAAACCAGTCTCGACAAGCTGTTGAAGCTTCGGCCCATCGTAAGCCCAGGCGGCGTGGTCACGGCCGGCAATGCCAGCGGCATCAACGACGGAGCCGCCGCCATGGTGATCGTATCCCGCGATAAGGCATCGGAACTTAACATTAAGCCCCTGGCCCGGGTGGTGGATTTCGCCTGTGCCGGCGTCGACCCCAAATTCATGGGCCTGGGACCTGTGGACGCTACCCGAAAGCTTATGAAAAAGACCGGCCTGTCCTTATCCGATATCGGCCTTGTGGAGCTGAACGAAGCCTTTGCCGCCCAGGCGGTGGGCTGCATAAGGGAACTGGGGCTCGATCCCGGTATTGTCAACGTCAACGGCTCCGGCATCGCGCTGGGCCACCCCATCGGCGCCACGGGCGCCATCATCTCCATCAAGCTCATCCAGGAAATGCGCCGCCGGGGCGTCCGCTTTGGCCTTGCCACCCTTTGCATCGGCGGCGGCCAGGGCATGAGCGTGGTGTTTGAGGCGCTGTAACCCGGGGGCGCTGCCCCCGGGACCCCTGCCAAAGGGATTTCATCCCTTTGGAATCCCTAAATTGGGAGTAATAAATTTTGATATTAGCACCCTGCACATGTTATTCTGAGGAGCGTGCGATGAAGAATCTTTTTTGTACGAACTAAAGATTCTTCGCTTCGCTCAGAATGACAGAATTCAATGTTTCTCTGATTAGAAATCTGTTTGTGGTCTCCGAAGGTTTCCAAAGGGCGACCGGAAAGCCCTTTGGTCGCTCCAGCAGGAGCGAAATCCTTAAGCGAATATAGAAAATCAATTTTGTATGTAAATGAAACCAATATAAGGGAACATAAGGAAGTGACGCCCTTTGAACGAGCAAATCCTAAACCGGCAAGCCGCCCTTGCCGCTTGCCCTGATTATGACAGGGATTTGGTATCCCAAAGGCTGCAGACCGCGCTTTCAACCCTTGACCGCAAGATCGTGGTCCTGGACGACGACCCCACCGGCGTGCAGACGGTGCACGGCGTGTACGTGTACACCGGCTGGTCGGAGGAAAGCATAAGGGCGGGCTTTGAAAGCCCCGAATCCATCTTCTTCATCCTTACCAACTCCCGCAGCTTCGACAGTGAAAAGACCGCGCGGGTGCATGAGGAAATCGCCCGCCGGGTTGTAAAGGTATCCAGGGAAACGGGCAAAGGCTTTCTTTTGATCAGCCGAAGCGATTCCACGCTTCGGGGCCATTATCCCCTGGAAACGCAGGTGCTGCGGGAAACCCTTGAGCGGGAGACCGGCCGGAAGATTGACGGTGAGATCATTCTTCCCTTTTTCCTGGAGGGCGGCCGCTACACCATCGGCAATGTGCATTACGTGGCCTCCGGCGATGATTTGATTCCCGCCGGACAGACGGAGTTCGCCGGGGACAAGACGTTTGGCTATAAAAGCTCCGACCTGTGTCAGTGGATCGAGGAAAAGAACGGCGGATCGTATAAAAAAGAAGACGTGACCTGTATCACCCTTGCGGAATTGCGGGCTCTTGACTATGCTTCCATCGAGCAAAAGCTGCTTTCCGTTTCAAGCTTTGGCAAAGTGGTGGTGAACGCCATCGATTATGCGGATGTGGAGGTGTTTGTCACCGCGCTGGTCTCCGTGCTGAACAGGGGCCGGGAGTTCCTGTTCCGCAGCGCGGCGGCGCTGACACGGGTATTGGGCGGAATCCGCGGCCGTGAGGTGCTCACCAGGGAAGAGCTGAATGACAAGGAAAACAAAAACGGCGGTCTCATTCTCGTCGGCTCCCATGTGAGGCGCACCACCCAGCAGTTGGAGCAATTGAAAAAGGCAGCCTTTATCACCTTCGTGGAGTTCAATCAGCATCTGGCGGTAGATGTGGGAAGACTGGACGAGGAACAAAAGCGCGTCATTTCCATTGTGGAGGCGGAGGTCAAGTCTGGCCGGACTGTGGCGGTATACACCCGGCGGGACAGGTTTGACCTGAATACCGCCGATAAAGAAGAAGAATTGCGCCTGTCGGTGCGCATCTCCGACGCGGTGGCCGGCATCGCCGGCAGCCTCACCGTGCGGCCGAACTTCATCATCGCCAAGGGCGGCATCACCTCCAGCGACGTGGGCACAAAGGGACTGGGGGTGAAAAAGGCACTGGTTTTGGGGCAGATATTAAAGGGTGTGCCGGTGTGGCTGACCGGGCCGGAAAGCAAGTTCCCCAACATGCCCTACGTGATCTTTCCCGGCAACGTGGGCGACGAAAACGCGCTGTACGACGCGGTGCTGAAACTACAGCCATAATACAAGGAGGGAACCATATGCGTTTTTCAGGCAAAATTGCCGTGGTAACCGGCGCGGCCCAGGGCATTGGAGCGGCCATCGCCAAGCGGCTGTATGATGATGGGGCGGATTATGTGGCGCTGCTGGATCTGAACGCCGAAAAGCTGTCGGCGGCTGCCGCCGCTATTGACCCTTCCGGGAAGCGGGCGGGAGCGCATGTATGCAATGTATCCAAGAGCGACAGTGTCAGGGAAGTGTTTGGACAGATCGAGCAAGCGTTTGGCCGCATCGACATTTTGGTGAACAATGCCGGCATCACAAGGGATGCCATGCTCCACAAAATGACCGACGAGCAATGGCTGTCGGTGATCGACGTGAACCTGAACAGCATGTATTATTGCTGCAAGGCCGTGGTGCCGGGCATGAAAGAGCGCAAGTACGGCAAGATCGTGAACCTGGCTTCGGTGTCGGCCTTTGGAAACCTTGGCCAGACGAATTACGGCGCCTCCAAGGGCGGCGTGATCGGCTTCACCAAATGCCTGGCCCGGGAAGTGGCCCGCAACCGTGTGACGGTGAACTGCATCGCGCCCAGCTACATCAATACCGATATGCTGCGCGCCGTGCCGGAAGCGGTGATGCAGAAATTTCTTAATGCCATCCCCATGGAACGGCTGGGCGAGCCGGAAGAACTGGCCGCGGCGGCTGCATTCCTGTGCTCCGACGATTCCAGCTTTGTCACGGGGGAATGCTTGGTGGTATCGGGCGGTTCATATATGTAGTATTTATGTTTCTGATTGCTGGGTATCCCGCTTGCCACGATGCAGGCGGGATTTGCTTTTTTCAAAACTCATAATGATGTATAATGTTTTCTGGCGCCGCATTCCATATTGGACAGGAGGAACCTCTATGAGCATATTATCCAACAGCGTGCATACGGGCCTTTTTGTGGAGAACGTTGAAAAGATGGTATCATTCTACCGGGATATCCTGGGTTTTGAAACAGACTGGGAGGGCGGCTCGTTTGCCAGCTTCAAGATAAAAGACGGCGGACTGTTCCTGTTTGACAGGAAACAATTCGCCGCATCCATGAACCAGGAATACTGTCCTCCAAGGGGATTCAATCAAACCATGGAGATTGGCATCGGCGTTCCCACGAAGGCGGACGTGGACAACGAATACAAGCGCTTGTTGTCCCTTGGCGTTCAATCGCTGACGGGCGAGCCTGTCACGCAGCCCTGGGGGCAAAGAAACTTCTGGATTGCCGATCCCGAAGGGAATTATATTGAGATTGCCTGTTAAGATCGCCTCTGTTTGTTACGCGTACGTCTTGCTGCGCTTGCGCTTGCGGTATTCGCTGGGCGATTGGCCGGTTTGCTGCTTGAATACGCGGTTGAATGTCTGCACGCTTAAGAACCCCGTCTGCTCCACAACCTCGGTAATGTTGCAGTCCGTATAGATCAAAAGCCGCTGGGCGTTGTTCACCCGGATGGCATTCAAATATTCCACAAAGGAGATACCCGCGTTTTTCTTGATATATTTGGAACAATAGCTTTCGGTCAGGCCCAGGTGGTCGGCCAGCATTTTCAGCGTCAGCTTGCCGTAGCAGTTGTCCTGCATGTATTCCAGGGCGGCTTCCATATAGCGAAGGTTTTCAATGGAAACGGGCAATGATTCGGCGATCAAATCCGGCATGGCCAGCAAAAGCGCGGTCAATTCCACCAGCTTGCCATAATAGAAATATTCCTTGTATTTGGGCAGGGAGCAGTGCAGCATCGAAAGGATCAATTCCCGCACCACTTCACTGGGACGTGTTTTGAACACCTGGCTGTACAATTGCTGGTAGGCTTCCTTTTGCGCCGATTGAAGGAAGGAGGGCAGGAGCCATTCCTTCATGAACTTGATTTTGACGATGTCGGCATCCTGCTTTTTGGGCAGGTATTCGTGCAGCACGCTGCCCCGAATGCACAAAAGCTCACCGGCGGATATGGTGAACACATGCTCCTCCACCATGATCTCCACCTGGCCGGAAAGCACAAAGGCCATCTCGATTTCCTTGTGCAGATGCTTGTCGGAGACGTACACATCGTCGATCAGTGCGCATTGCGGCTGACCCACGAACAAATGGAACAGCTCCATCGGCACCTTTTTCCGTACGCTTTCCTCCGGCACAGCCACGTTTGCGTACATTGAACATCCCCTTCTATCCACATTTCGTTCGCTTGTGATGTTTCTTCATTATAACAATGTGAAAAGTATGTGTCAACCTTGGGGCAAAGCCGCCAGTTTATGGTACAATGGGGATGCTATATGGAATGCGGGGGTTTATGATAATGAATGCGCCAATACTCATAGGCACCTACACATCCGGCGGGAGCGCACAGGGGATATACGAGGCGGAATTCGATACGGCAAGCGGCGTTTTGAGCGGCTTGCGCCTTGTGATCCATCAAAAGGAGCCTTCTTACCTGGTCTTGTCCGGGGATGGGAAGCGGCTGTACGCCGTGGAAGAAACGCTGCCTGAAGGCCGCGTGTTCAGCTATGAGCTAACGGTTTCCGGCTGGGTGCAGACGGGATGTGAGCCTTCCGGCGGCAGCGCGCCCTGCCATGTGATGCTGGACGAGGAAAACAATGCGCTGGCCGTGGCCAACTATATGGACGGCGCGGTGAGCTTTTACGCTTTGGCGGCGGACGGCGCGCTGTGCGGTGAACCGCAGACGGTTGTAATGGAGGGAAAAGGCGCAGACCCAAAGCGGCAGGAATGCGCCCATGCCCACCAGTGCGTGAAGGCTCAAGACAAGGTATTGGTGTGCGACCTGGGCACCGATGCGGTGCGCGCCTTTCACCGGGGGGAAGCCGGAAGATACGGGGAGGAAGCGCCCCTTGTGCATACAAGGCCCGGCGCTGGGCCGCGGCATTTGGTGCTTACAAAGGACGGGGCGATGCTTTATCTTTTGTGCGAGCTGCAAAACGTGCTGTATGCCTTCCGCAAAACCGATAAGGGTTTTGCGGAGGAGGGCGCGTATGAGTATCTTCCCCAAAATGCGCCGCCCAGCGCGGCGGCGGCGCTGCGCATAAGCTGCGATGAACGCTTTTTGTTCGCATCCAGCCGGATTGGATATAACGGCGTGGCGCTGTTTGAGCTGGATCCAGGAACGCGGCTGCCCCTTTTGCGGGATGTATGCAAAAGCGGCGCGATCCCAAGGGACATATTGCCGGTGGGGGAATTTCTGCTCTGCGCCTGCCAGGATCAAAACGCGGTGCAGGTGATGAAGCTAAACCGGGAAAAGAAGAAGCTTACGATGCAAGGCGAAATCGTTGTGCCAAGGCCGGTATGCTTGGCGCTCACGCACAAATGAAGGATATGGAAAAATATATCCAAACGAATATGGAGCATTTCCGGGCGCTGTCCGTCAGCACAAACAAAGTGCTTGCGTTTTCATACAAAGGGAAAGAATATATCTTGAAAAAGCAGGCGCTGCCGGATGATGGGCTGTCCCCCTTCTGGCGGATGATGAAAGACGTGTTTGGCTCCGGCTTTCAAATGCAGCGTGCCCTCATGAAAAATATCTGCGCCCTGCTGGGGAAAAATCCGCATATACCGGTGGCAAGGCTGGTGCTTGTGGATGAAGCGGAAAGAATGCAAGTTTTTGAGAAGATGGCGGGCAGCGGCTGGGAGCCGGATGTTTTTCCGGAAGGGGCAGCCATCGCGTATCAATTGGGCCTGTTCACAGGCTTCCATCACAGCAGAAGCTATGACAATGATGAGTTGCCCGGCATGGGGTTAAGCAGCCCTCTGAAAGAAAAGATCATGCGCCATATGGAATATACCCTATCGTTGCATTGGAACGGCGAAAGTGCGCTGGATGCAAGCGTCAGGGCTTATTTTGAAAAACTGAAAGCAATGGATGTTTCCTGCGGTGATCTTTCGCTGATCATGGCGGATATATCGGCGAACCAGTTTTTGTTTGATGAGAGCGGGATTGCCGCGTGCGTTGATCTGGACGCGTATGTGCTGGGGCCCAGGGCATGGGAGCTTGCGCTCATTGAAAATTGCCTGCAGGATATGGGGAGCTTTAAAAAAGGGTATGAGGAGTATTTGAGGTATCCGGATATGGAGGGGGCAGAAGGCTTTTACGGATTTTTGATGGCGCTGAATGATGTTTGGGAAAAAGGGGAAATGAAGGCGTTCTTGAAAAAGAAGGGTTTCTTTCCGGAAGGGGTATAAGCATAACAATTGGCGAATGCGCTTAAGTAGGCAAAGTTTATAGTGAGGCGACGCGTGCTGACGATGATAATCGCCCCTGCAGCTTAAGGCCTTTGCCCCGCTTCCTGTGGCGCGGCAGATTTTTTGTTCCAGACAGGGATTCCAAAGGGATTTATCTCTTTGGCGGGAGTCCAGAGGGCTTTATTCCATCTGGCTCAACCGGCGCGCTGGTTCGCTGCCGCTCCCATCACTTGTTTCGCCAGCCTCCTCCGCCTCGCTTCATCCCTCCATCTGCCTCAATCGTCGCGGCGGTTCGCTTCCGCTTCCGCTGCTCGTTTCGCCAGCCTCCTCCACCCCTCCCTCATCCGCCACTGGCGGAGTCGGGGTTCCGGAGCCACAGGCGGCGCTTCGGTTACGGAGCCTTCCGGTTGCGTCTCCTCAGGCTCAGCAGCGCCAGCATCAGCACCGTGGCAAGGTAAGGGGACATGGCGGTAAGGTTGGAGGAAACGCCCACGGATTGAAGCCGCAAACCCAGCGCGTCGATGAAGCCGAACAGCAGCGCGGCCAGGAACACGCGGGGAGGGTTGGACGCGCCGAAGATCACGCAGGCCACGGCGATAAACCCGCGGGAGGCGCTCATGTTCTCGGTGAACATGGTCAAATACCCCAGCGACAGATGCGCTCCGGCAATGCCGCTGAACAGGCCGCAGAGGAGTGACGCTTCATATTTCATTTTCTCCGGGCTGATTCCGGCGCTGCGCAGCGATTCGGGGTGCTGCCCCGCCGCCCGCATCCAGAAGCCGCGGGGCGTCTTGTACAAAAACAGCCAGCACAGGAACACAAACACCCAGCTTGCATAGACCAGCAGCGTATTTTGGTTCAGCAGCGGCCCCAGGATGGGAATGGACTGCAAAAGCGGCCAGTCGAGCCTTGGCAGCGGGACGATTTGGTTGCTGGAGAACGCGCCCTTCACGCCGAAGATGGTGCGCAGCAGGAATACGGTGACCGCGCCCGCGAAAATGTTCAGCGCCACGCCGATGATGAATTCGTCGCTTTTGAAGCGGATCACAAAAACGCCGAAGAACAGCCCCAGTAACAGCCCCGCCAGGATGGCGGCCAATAACCCCGCGGCCCAAGTACCCAGGAAGTAGCTTGCCGCCACCGCCACAAAGGCGCCTACCAGCATCATGCCGTCGATGCCGATGTTCATGATGCCCACCTGGTCGGTAAACAGGCATCCCAGCCCCGCCAGAATGATGGGCGTGGCGGTGCGCAGCGTATTTTGCAGCAAGGCAATGTTGAAAATGTCGCTCATGGCGCAAATTCCTCCCCTTCCCGGCGGGTGGAAAGCAATTTGCGCGCCCGCCGCCTGCCACGCCGCTCCCGAAGGCCGCGCATGATCCCGCGCTGGGCCGCCATGAAGAAAATGATAATGGACTGCACGATCAATACAAGCTCGCTGGAGATACCCATGTTCAGTTCCATGGCGCCGGAGCCGATTTTCAGCGCGCCGAAAAACAGGCTCATCAATGCGATGCCCACGGGCCGGTAGCGCATGATCATGGCCACCAGCATCCCGTCAAAGTAAAAGCCGGTGCTTATGGTCTCCACATAGCGGCGGTGGATGCCGTATACCTCCATCAGCCCCACAATGCCGCACAGCGCGCCGGATAGCACCATGGCGGAAATGGCAAGCCGCCCGGCGGGGATGCCCATGTGACGGGCGAAGCGGCTGTTTTGCCCGGTGAGCTTCATTTCAAAGCCCCATGTGGTGCGTGTCATCAGATACCAGCAGATAAGGGCCAGCCCGGCGGCGTACAAAATGCCCTGGGTAAGGTTGCTCAAAGGGATCAATTTTTGAAAGGCGAAGGCTGGATCAATGGCGGAAGTACCGGAGGCAATGCCTTTTTCGGAGGTTTTCAAAGGCCCTGTGGCCAGATATGTGCAAAAGTAGATGGCGGCGGAGTTGAGCATGATGGTGGTGATCACTTCGCTTACATTCCGTTTTACTTTGAGAACCGCCGGGATATAGGCATACAGCCCGCCTGCCAAAATGGCGGCCAGAAAGGCCAGTGGAACAGCGATGAACGGGGAGACGCCCTTCAGGGAGTATCCCACGATGGCGGCGGCCATGCCGCCAAGATACAATTGGCCTTCCCCGCCCACGTTGAAGATGCCCGCCTGGGCGGCGACGGCCATGGCCAGGCCCGTCAGGCAGAGCGTGGCGGAACGGGCCAGGGTGTTGCCGATGGCACGGGGGCTGCCCAAAGCGCCTTTGAGCAATGCGGCATAGCCCGCCAGCGGATCCTTGCCGGTTAGAAGAATGATCGCGGCTCCGAGCCCTAAGGCCAGGAACACGCTGAAAAACAGCGAAAGCAGGTATTTCTCGTTCAGTCGAGGCCTGCCCTTCAGGAAGAACAGCGATTTTCGCAATTCCTTCATGCGCTTCCCTCCCCGCGGCTGCCGGTCATGTAGAAACCTATTTCCGTTTTGTTGATCTGCCCTTTTAAAAACTCCCCGGTAATCCGCCCCTCGTACAGGGTAATCACCCGGTCGGAAAGGCGCAGCACCTCATCCAGGTCGGCGCTGATCAGCAAAATGGCGCAGCCCATGGCCCGCTTTTTGATAATCATGTCATGTATGAATTCCATGGCGCCGATGTCGATGCCCCTGGTGGGCTGGCAAATGAGCAGCACCTTGGCATCGAAGGAAAACTCCCGTGCCGCCACCACCTTCTGCATATTGCCGCCGGACAGCGATCCCGCACGAGTGTCAATGCCTGGGGCACGGATGTCAAAGCGCTCCACCAAGGATTTGGCGTAAGCCCGGATGGACTTGCTTTTCAGATGGATGCCAAGAAACGAGAACGGTTTCGAGCGCTGTTTGCCGGCCAGAAGGTTGTCGCTTACGGATGCTGCAACCGATACGCCGGATAAAAGACGGTCCTCGGGGATATGGCACACGCCCAGCTTCCGCACCATGGCGGGCGTCATGCGGGCTGTATCGCTGCCAAGGATCGCAATACGTCCGCCCCGTAGGGGGATCAGCCCGGCAAGCGCTTCCGCCAACTCCTTCTGGCCGTTGCCCTCCACGGCGGCCACGCCCAGTATCTCCCCGGCGTGAAGGGACAGGGATACATTTTTGAGGGCAGGCAGACCACGGTTATTCAATACCTGCAAGCTCTCCGCGGTTAAAAGCGGTCCGCCCGGTTCGCCATCATGGTCAAAAGGCTCAGCAATAAGCTCCCGGCCCACCATGAGGGAGGCCAGCATACGTTCGTTCACCTGGGCGGTATCGTATACCCCCAGAAGCTTCCCGCCCCGCATGACGCCTACCCGGTCGGATATTGCCATCACTTCATACAGCTTGTGGGTAATGAGAATCACCGTCATGCGCTTTTCCCGCGCCACCCGGCGGATGACGGAAAACAGGTCCTCCGTTTCCTTGGGCGTCAAAACCGCGGTGGGTTCGTCCAGGATCAGGATGTCCGCGCCACGATAGAGCGTTTTCAGGATCTCCACCCGCTGCTGAAGCCCGACGCCGATGTCGGCCACCCTGTCGTCCGGGCGGACGGACAAGCCGTATTCCCTTGTAAGGCCAAGCACGATCTGCCGGGCCCTTTGCTGGTCGTAAAACAGGCCGCATTTGACGGGCTCACGGCTTAGTACGATATTTTGCGCTACGGTAAAGGAAGGCACCAGCATAAAATGCTGGTGCACCATGCCCACGCCATGAAGAATGGCATAGGCGGGATTGAACCTTTGCACCCGCTCCCCGCGGATGTATACCTCGCCCCCGGTGGGCTCGTGCAGGCCGTACAGGATGCGCATGAGGGTGGATTTGCCGGCGCCGTTTTCTCCCACCAGCGCGAAAACCTCCCCGGAACGGATGGACAGGCTCACGTCATCATTGGCCTTGACGCCCGGGAACTGCATGGTGATGCGGGAGAAGGTAACGGCGTCGGTGGAAGGCACGGCCATACTCCTCTTCTCGGAAAATATCGTTCTCAATATGGGGTTTCCAAAGGGGCTTTGTCCCTTTGGTGGGAGTCCAGAGGGCAAAGCCCTCTGGTCACCGTGTGGTATTCACAATGATCTCCTTTTTGATAATCATTTGCTTGATGGTTTCCACTTCGGCCTTGAGCTCGTCCGACACCTGCTGCACCATGTCGGGGGTGCCGTAGCCGATGTCTATAAACCCGCTTTTCATATCGGCAACCCAGGCGGTGCCGCCGTTCCAGACGCCGTCCACCATATCGCCCCTGATGGCGGTATAGATGGACAGGCCCACGTTCTTTTTCATGGAAGCGATGATGACGTCGGGATTGATGTATTTCTGGTCGGCATCCACGCCGATGGCATACTTGCTTGCATCCCTGGCGGCTTCAAACACGCCCTCGCCGGTTTTGCCGGCTACGGCGAACACAATGTCGCAGCCCCTGCCAAACAGCGTCAAGGCGCATTCCTTGCCCTTGGAGGGGTCTTCGTAATCCCCGGCGTAAAGGAACTCCACACCCGTGGCGGAGTTGGCGTACCGGGCGCCCTGGCGGTAGCCCACCAGGAAATCGTTGATCACCGGGTCATCCATGCCGCCCACGGCGCCCACCTTGTGGGTCCTGGACAGCTTTCCCGCCACATAGCCCACCAGGAAGGAACCCTCGTTGGCGGTGTAGGGGATGCTCAGCAGGTTCGGGATGCCCTCCAGCTCCTGATCCACATAAATGAACTTCACATCAGGCATGGCGGGGGCCACTTCCTGCAACCCGTCGTAAAACTGCCAGCCCACGGCCACCACATAATCGCTGACCTCGGCGGCGGAGATCAACTGGGCGGTGAACAGCGAAGCGTCCTCTTTGCACTCGATGACCCTGCCGTCCACGCCGTATTCTGCAATCAGCATCTGCAAGCCTTCATAGGCGGAGTCGTAAAAGGAACGGTCGCCCAGGCCGCCGGCCACCACGGCGGTCACGGTTACGGGCTCCGCTGCAAGGGCAAGCGCCGGGAAGGCGGACACCGCCAGAATAAGGGAAAGCAGCAGCGCGGCGATACGTTTCATGATGAATCCTCCTTCAAATGGATGCTTATCCTTAAAGACTCCGGATGCTTGCGCAGCACGCCCTGAGTCAGTATAATGATTATAGCATACTCCAAGGCAAAGGGGATAGGAGAATTTGGGCCTTCTGTGTATCGATGCCTGCCCAAGGGACCGGTCCGTCTCCAGGACATGGCAGTTGATGGACGCCTTTTTAGAGGAGTATGCGGCTGTCTTTCCGCAGGCGGCCATCGCTGTAACGCGCTTTGCGGATGAAAAGCTGTTGCCCTTTTTGCACGATGACGTGCTCTTTCGGGAATCGCTGGTCGACAAAGGCGACCTTGGCCATCCCATGTTCCGCTGGGCCAGGGAATTTGCCGCGGCCGGCCATATCGCGGTGGCGGCGCCCTATTGGGATTTGTCCTTCCCGGCCATATTGAAGGTGTATGTGGAAAACATCTTTGTGCGCAACCTTACCTTCCGCTATACGTTGCTGGGGGAGCCGGTGGGGCTGTGCCGGGGCCAGAGGCTTTTGTACCTGACTACCGCCGGCAGCCCCATCGGCGAAGAGGACTGGGGCTTTTCCTACATCCGTGCCGCCGCCCGGATGCTGGGTGTGAAGGAGTTTGACCGTGTATCCGCCGAGGGCATCGATATTCAGGGCCGGGATGCGCAATCCATTCTGGAAAATGCCAAGGCACAGGCGCGGCTTGCGGCCAGGAAGTTTGTCCCGCGCTGAAGGATAGCGAGCCGGGCCGGGCGTATTTCAGTACATCATGATAAAATATTCATGGAATGATTTAATAAAGGAGTTTTTCGCCGATGAGACCTCAATTCGCCATTTCCCTGATGTGTGTGGATTTTCTGGACATCCGCCGGCAGCTTGACATCCTGAACCGCCGGGCCGATTACTATCACATCGACCTGATGGACGGCCACTTCTGTAAAAACATCACCCTCTCCCCCGATATTGTGGCGGCCGTCTCCCGCGTTGCCGCGCTGCCCATGGAAGCCCACCTGATGACCACCCATCCCAACGACTGGCTGGAGCCCATGGCCAGGGCCGGGGCGAAGATCATTTCCCCCCACGCGGAGACCATCAACACCGATGCCTTCCGCGTTTTCAACCGCATTGAGCAACTGGGCTGCCAGAAGGGCGTTGTTCTGAACCCGGCCACCCCCCTTGATTATGCGCGCCACTATCTCGGACGGATGGATATCGTTACCATCATGACGGTGGATGTGGGCTACGCCGGCCAGCCTTTCATACCCGAGATGCTGGAAAAGATTGAGGAGGCGGCAAACTTCCGTGAGAAGCACGGCTACCGCTACCTCATCCAGATCGACGGGGCCTGTAACGCCCGCACCTTCAAACGGCTGAACGATGCCGGCGCGGACATGTATGTGATGGGGTCCACCGGGCTTTTCGGCCTGGCGGACGATCTGAACGAAGCGTATGACAGGATGCTGGCGGACTTTAGCCGGGAGACAGGGATGTAAAGGCAGCCCTTGGGATTATGCGGCGGACAGCCGGCACTGTTTTTTGAGCCTTCCGCCATATTGGGAGGCGAATTCCCCTTGGTTCAAGACCTTGTCAAACCCGCCCAACTGTGCTACAATGATTTGCGCTACTTGTTCTCGTAGCTCAGCAGGATAGAGCGTCCGCCTCCTAAGCGGAAGGCCGTGGGTTCGAATCCCGCCGGGAACGCCAAAGAAAAGGACATTGGTTTAGGAAAAAGACTTGCCAAATGTGCGGCAGGTTTTTTTCTTTGTCTGCAAAATGAGGCTTGATATGGCATGTGGGAGAAAGCCCCAATATACTGGCGCTGCCAAGAGCATTCAAAACCACGGCAGTGCATTTGTGCATGCAGGATCCCAAGCAAAACAGCACACATATAAGCATGCCCTTGACGCCATGCTGCGGCTGAAGGCTTCCCCCGAATGGTGGTGTTTTCGGACTACAGACAAGGAAATGAGGACGCAGAAAAAAGGGAGGGACTTCGCCCCCCCTTTCTTCTTTGCAATCTATGTTTTCGTATCGTATTTCCCCTCGTTGCCGATCGCTTGCATAGTCCGTGTCATTATCACCATTTAACCCTTTCTTATGTATTTTTCATTACAAATTTCCCCTGTGCCAATCTACTGGCGTTCCAGCAAAATCATCCGGATCTTGTTGTCCGCTTCCGTTATGAACTGATCCAGAGACATCTTTTTTTGGCGGTAACGCTCAATCAGCGTATTGATTTCCGAGGTGCCGTCCTGGGCCTTATAGTTCAACAGATTCGCGGTGGCGGTAAAACACAGGGGTGCGAGCTCACGGTACCTTGCAATCGTCTCCGCGGAGACACTCCAGAGAAAGTGATCTTTTTTCGCAAGCATATCCTCATACCACTGTATATTGGTTTCGATATCCTTTTTATCTTCAGGCTTGGCCTTTTTCAGCAATTTCTGCTGCTTATCCAATTCCTCCTGCCACCCTGCCACCAACTGCTCATTCCCTGGTAATGGAACAGGCTCATTGTCATTGGGAGACATCATGACATGCTGGTCGGGATTCATGTTCTCCAGCGTATTTTCCAGATACTTGAGCGCAAGATCCATATTCCGTGTGAGGGGATTGATGAAAAGCACCTGTATGAATACGGGGATGTGCTTTGGTCCGCCTTCTTCCATGGGGAGGATCAACGGCTCGGCATTGGAACGGTTCCGCACCATGGCACTTGCGCTGATCCAATCGCCGTAATCTATAAGCAGTGCATTGGCGTCCCTGTCATTCTGCCTTGAATTGCTTGTGATTGTTTTGTTAAGCCTATCAACATCCACTTTTTCCAAGGCCTGCATCATCGTACGGAACAGCGGTGTGTCAAAGTTTAGTTCCCGTTTTTCCGCCTGGCAACCGTATACATACTGGCTCATCGTTATCTTGAACAGGGTTTCGCCATAATCCGTAACATCCTGCAACAATTGCACATCCGGGTGCTCATCCTGGCCTTCCTCTGACCACCAGGCGAGAAAGTCCAATAGCCCCATAAAGGAACTTGGAACTTTGTCATTCAGCCCTGCCTCCTCCCATACGTCGGGCATCATGCAAAGGCCACGACTGTTCATAAACACCGGTACGGCATAGACCTTGCCGTCCCTAGAAACGGTATCCTGAATAAACGGATACATGCTCGCAATCTCCGTCCCAATCTCGGGTGAAGCGGACAGGTCTTGGCAATAACCCTTTTTGATCAGGTTTTGAAGATCCTGATATTGTATGAGCAAACTATAGATATCATAGGAATTGTCGCCGGAAACCATGGTTTGCACAAGCGTATCCGTACTCGTATAGTCTACATCATCGTTATAGGTGACAGGCGTCTGCGGATATTTCTGGGTAAAGGTTGAGGCGGCAGGCTCCAGCTGTCCGCCATAGACGGACAATGTTCCTGTAGGGGTACCTTTTGAATTGGTATCGCGCACAATCAAACCGTCCGGTGTGTTGAGCACATACAGGCTGCCAGACAGCAATGCGGCGCTTAAGGCCCCGGCGTTGTTGTCCATGTTGCCTGCGGGCATATAAGCGATTTGGGCTGCGTTGCCAAAACCATGCATAGCCATCAATTTGCTGGTGGTGGCATAATACAGTGTATCGGTTTCCTGCTGGTATACAAAGCCGAACTCATTCGCATCCCCAAAGGTCACCTTGACAGAAACGGAGTTGTCCGCGGGATCAGCTATCGCCAGGGCCGGTTTATCCGTTTTTTTGGCATCGAAGATTCTCACCAGCAGTTTGCCATCCTTATAGGGTGTCATATCCTGCGCGCCGGGGATATCAAGCACCTGTTTCGACCCGGTCGTCAGGTCAAAGCCGGCGAGTACAGGCTTTTCATCCGCGTCGTTATCGCGGAACATGGCGTACAATCTATTTCCCGAAATTCCAAGCCTGTAAACCTCCTTGATAACTGCCTTCCCATCATTGGATTGCGCAAGGCCCGTTAAGTCAAGCTGAATCGGAGTGCCTAATACCGCATTTCCATTGTCAAATGTCAGCGGGAACAGCTTGCCATTCAGCCAGTTCAGGCCATGGACCGTATCTTTGCTGCTGACCAAAGCGAAAATCATTGTATCTGCCTTATCCCCCAGGATCGATTTAGCCTCGTCATAATTGGCGTAATAGCCGGATTCCAGGCCGGAGGCCGCCAGTACCGGCTTTTCCTGCCCTGCCGTATAGGCAAATATCTCTTTCCCGCACAGGATATATACCGTATCTCCAATGGTTGCCATACGCTGATACCGGGCACCTACACCCTGATTTTCCACTACACAGACGGCCAGGCTCAGGCGGACTTCGTGGTGCAGGATGAGATGCCTGTGACAGGAGATAACGACGCGCTGGTCCTGTTTGGCACACTGATTGTACTTTGCCTTGCCGCGCTGATACTGATCAGAAAAAAGCTGGCGCCCAGGTAATCGTGTTTATCAAATATCCTACCCTGATGGAGGGAACAAGTCATCAGGAATCAACGAAAGAGATTTGTTCATAGCGGATATTACCCAGTGGGAAAGCGCCAGGTGTCCGGCGGCAGGAATACTAGCCGCTGGTACAAGGCGCTTGTCCTTGTGTTATCCTCCGTCTTGCTCTTGTCAATATCCGGTTTCTTGTTCAGGCTATTGGAATACCGCTCGGCCGCCACGGAGTATGCGGAAATTGCGCATCAAATGGATGGTGCGTACATGCAAACCACCGAGCCTGCTTGCACCCCTGAAAACACTGCTGTACCGCTCCCTGCGGCTTCGCCGGCCAGGCCTGTCGTGACGCCTCCCGTTTATTACAGCCGGCAAATGCGTTCCCTAAAAGCACAGAACAAGGATGCGGTGGGATACATAGAGATTGACGGCACCGTGATTCAATACCCTGTTGTTCGGGGAAAGGATAACACGTATTATGAAAAGCATACATTTTTGAAGAGGAAAAATGCAAGCGGCGCAATTTTCAAGGATAGTAAAAATGCTGCGGATCTGAGCGACTTCAATCTCGTTTTATATGGCCACAATATGAAGGATGGAAGTATGTTCCACGAGCTGTTGCAGTACAGAAAAACCGCTTTTACCAGCAAGCACCGGAAAATTGTCCTCACAGGCCTATATGAAAAGAAAATATTTTATGTTTTCTCGGCATACACATGCAGGCAGGGCACGGATGTGCGTGGATTTCAGCACATGACGATGGAAGAAAAGCAAATTTTTTTGAATGTGATAGCAAACCGGTCGGTCATCAGCGCAGGCTCTGCCATTCTCACAGCAGACAGCCAGATCATCACGCTGGTCACCTGCAGGGAGAATTCTGACAAAGACTACTTTGTTGTTCATGGGATACTGATAAAAGCGGAAGATTAAGTGACGGTACGCTGATAACACGAAAAGGCCACGGCGCCATATCGCCATACTGCCCGATATCGCCCCTGAAAATATCAAGGCGCTTTTTGAGGCAGTGCTGCAGGAAACGCAAATCGCCGATGGGAAAGCGATGCATTCCCGCATCGCATGCCCGGCTGGAGCATTTTTAGATTGAACTGATGCAGATATCCTGTCGGAAACCCGGATGTATACTCTTGTGCTTATTCAAAATGAATGCTAAAATGTTATAAACAATGCCTGAATAATTTACCGCCCAAGGAAAAAGGACGGTTGCCGTCCGGCACGAATCCATGGGTAATGGAAATGAGGTTGGGATATGCTCGAGGTGAAGGTATGGAACATATTTGAGCTAACGCTGCATGCGGACGTAAGCGGATGCTCAAACCCCTATTCTGAAATAAGCATAAGGGCAGTTGTATCAGGTCCCCAGGGGGAGAAGCACATGGAAGGCTTTTATGATGGCGGGAACCGTTTCGTCCTGCGCTATATGCCAGAGGAAAAGGGCCTGTATCATCTTATAACCCGGTCTAATTTGTCATCCCTGAACAATGTCGAGGCCGATTTTGAAGCGGTGGAGCCATCGCCTGACAATCACGGGCCTGTCGTGGCGGATGGAATGCACTTCCGTTATATGGATGGGACCCGCTTTTTTGTTATGGGCACCACGGCTTACGTATGGCACCACCGGCCTGAGGATGTACGGGCGAAAACGCTGCAATCCTTTTGCGATTACGGTTTTAACAAAATCCGCATGCTCTTTTTCCCCAAGCACTATACCGGCAACTTTGGGCGCATCGACGTCAGTTATGAACCACCCTGTTATCCATTTGAGGGGGAACCCCGGAATTTCGATTTCAAGCGTCCCAATCCCGCCTACTTTCGGGAGTTCGAGGACAGATTAAGAGAGCTTGAGCAGCGTGATATCATCGCCGATGTGATCCTGTTCCATCCGTACGACTTTGGCCATTGGGATTTGGACGCCGGGATGGACGAAGATGACGCCCTGTTCTATTTGAAGTATATCATCGCCAGGCTATCCTCCTTCCGAAACGTGTGGTGGAGCCTGGCCAACGAATACGACATCAAGATGCTGCCGGACAAGCGCGGCATGGTGGTGGATTATGACCGCCGCGACTGGGATGTGATCGGGGAATTTGTCAAGGCAAGAGATCCTTACCACCATCCCATCTCCTGCCACAATATTGCCTTTGGACGCATCTATCCGGACCGGCCCTTTTTGACCCATGTAAGCTATCAGCACCCTGATACGTATACGCTGATGCTGGAGCTCAAAAAAGCGTATGGCAAGCCCGTGATCAATGACGAATACCAGTACGAGGGCAACCTGCCCGACGAATGGGGCAACAGCTCGGGCGAGGTGGAGCTGGAGCGCCACTGGCGCAGCGCCATGGCCGGCGGTTACGCCACCCACGGGGAAGCGTATATCAGGGAAAACAACCGGGACATATTCTGGGCGTACGGCGGGGATATGACCGGCGAGAGTGCAAGACGGCTGAAATTTATGAAAGAGCTCATAGCCAAATGCCCCTTTGAGCAGATGGAGCGGGATCCTGTCAACAGCGACTCCCAGCATTATTACACGCTGAAAAAGGGGACGGATTTTTACCTGGTGTTCATGCGGGATGACATGCCGGGCAAATCCCTGTGGGTGGGGGACTGGAGCGCTAAGGATAGAAAAAACGCCCGCTATAAAGCCACTGTGTACGATGTCTGGAACTGCAAGCTGGTCAAAGAGGAAATCCTTCCGCCTTCCTGCCGCCTGCCTATTACAAAATGGACGGCGGCAATCCTGGAAAAAGCCGACTAGAAAAATATCGCATCGCAAGGCAAAATAAGATAGAGGCATGGTATCGGCATGAAAGTACGCGTAAAGGATATAGCAACCCGGGCCGGCGTTTCGCCGGCGACTGTGAGCAACGCATTGACCGGCAAGCGGGGTGTAGGGGAAGAAACCGTGCAGCGTATTCTGGCCATTGCCAGGGAAATGGGCTACACCGTCGGCAAAACAAAGGACAGTACCATCCGCCTGGTCATTTTCAAACGGCATGGCCTTGTGGTGATGGATACGCAGTTTTTCATGGAATTGATTGAGGCCATTGACCGGGAGTGTCATGTGAATGGGCTGGAGCTGATGATCACCCACATTCATATGACAAAGGATGCGGACTATCTGGACAGGATCAAAGACATCTGCAAGGAGGACTGCGCCGGCATCCTGCTGTTGGGAACGGAAATGCACAGCGAGGACCTTACGGCTTTTATGCAGTGCCTGTCACCCCTGGTGGTGCTGGACAACCTGTTCCGCCATGAAAAGATCAGCACTGTGGTAATGAACAATTACAATGCGGGCTTTGTAGCGGCCAATGCCTTGTATTTGGCGGGGCACAGGAACATCGGCCATATCACCAGCGATGTGGAGTTCAACAACATGCGTTACCGCCGCAAGGGCTTTGAGGCCGCTTTGATGGAAAAGGGCCTCGTTGTGGACAAGGACCACATTTGGCGGGTTACGCCCACCATTGAAGGCGCTTACCGGGATATGCAAGCCTACCTCGATCAGAACCGGCCGCTGCCCACCGCGTTTTTTGCGGGGAACGACATCATGGCGGTGGGATGCATGCGGGCACTTATAGAAAAAGGATGCCGCATACCGCAGGATGTTTCCCTGATCGGCATGGATGATATGAACCTGTGCCAAATCAGCAATCCTCCCCTGACTACAGTGAGGGTATTCAGGGAGGAGATGGGCAAACAGGCCGTCCGGATGCTCATGGGGCTGAACCGTTATAAATCCCAATGTGAATTGAAAATGGAAATCGGCGTGGAGTTGGTGGAAAGGATGAGCGTGCTGGTAATGTAAGCAACAATACAGGGCGGCCCCGCGATATCATTCACGGGGCCGCCCTTCAGACTGTCAAAAAACCTATTGGGAGGTATTGGAGGGCCGAAGCCCTCCAATATTAGATCGAAAACCAGCGACATGTGCGGTGATTTTCGCAGGAATTTCGAAGAAATTCCTACCTTACCCGAGCAAACGGCCGCACAAAGGCGCAGCCTTGGTGCAGTGCGGCGAGGGAAAAACTCAAAAAAGTGGCATCGCCACTTTTTTGACACACTACAGGGCGGCCCCGCGATATCATTCACGGGGCCGCCCTTTTATTATAATAAGAGAAACGGCTTATTTTTCAGGGCAAACGGGTAATCCCAACCCTCTCCGGTCAGAACCAGCAGCCAGTCTGGCTGGCCCAAACGCCTGTCGGGAGGAATAAATTGCTTGATGCCTCCGCGGCCGGCCTCGCCGATCAGGCTTGCTCCGCCGATCACCGGATCGAACCAGTACGCCTTTCCTTTTTCAAAGGGCAAGGCGTTCGTATCCACCTCAAAAGGCGCGCCGGTATAGGTGTACACACAGGCTGCGTTATGTGCCGCAAAGGCAAGATTGTAATCATACCGCTGGCCGTCATTATGTATGAGCAATTCCTGACAGGCGCGCCCTTCAAACCAAGGAAGGGATTCCATCACGCGGCGAAGGTGCCCCATCTGCATGCTGCCGGGGTTGTGCAATGATTCCTGCCATGGGATCATTGCGCCGTAGGCGGCTTTTTCATTGCCAAACCAAAACTGCATGATGGCGTTATCCCCGTAAGTATGGCCCGCGGCGCCGGAAAGCACGGACCAATAGGCATACCGCCTGACATCGCAGGCCTGCCAGTAGGGCTTGGTGCTGTCGTGCAGGCCGTGGGGGATCAGCTCGTAGGATGGTTCCCCGTCCAGGGTAGGCTTGGGGGGTGCAAGCGCAAGGTCCTGCCTGACATATTGGTAATTGTCTTCCCCCACGAAGCGTTCCACATCCACCTTGTCATCCCAGGCATTGAGCTTGATTTGCGTATAATCCCGGTGGCCCGATTGGAACATGTTGAAATCCAGCCAATCGCAATCATGAAACCACATGGAGGAGGAACAGCGGCCAAAGGGATGGTAGCCGATCAGATGGCCGGGGCATTTTATTTGCAGCGCGCGGCCCATGGCATGGAAGCTTTCACAGGCTTCGTCGCCCCGCACATCCCCGCCCACCAGCCAGATCACATTGGGATAACGGCCAAAGTGACGCGCCAGAAAATCCGTGTACGGCCCGATGGTATCCCCGTTCAGCGCTCCGCTTTTATAATGGCTTCCCCAGGCCGGCAGCAGCGCCATCACAAGCCCCAGGGACGCGGCGTGGCGGATGGTTTCATCCACCTGCCCCCAGAAGCTGTTAGGGCTCATATCCTCATTGGGCGCGGCGAAATTCTCATTTATCAAAGCGAAAGACCCGGCGGCATTTCGGGTGTGCTCCTCATGAACCAAAGTGGCCTGGATCACCGTGAAGCCCTTCTTGGCACGGTTTTCAAGATACAGCCTGGTTTCCGGCATGCTCAGTTTGCGAAACAGCAGCCAGGCAGTGTCACCCAGCCAGAAAAAGGGGAAATCCCCGCGCAAAAAATACCGGCCGCATTTACTGACGGACAAACGATCTGACATAGGCAACTCCTCAGTTTTTCATTCCCGTGGTGCTGACGCCCTCAATCAAGAGCCGGTTGAAGAACAGGAAAATCAAAAACACCGGCAAAAGGGACAGGGTGGACATGGCAAACATGGCTCCGTAATCGGTGGAGGAGGAAGCGTCGGCAAATGCCTTGATGGCGACGGAAACAGTGAACATCTGCACCCGGCTCAAATACAGCAGCGGGCCCAGAAAATCATCCCATTTCCAATAGAAGCTGATGACTGTGGCGGTCACCAGGGAGGGAACGATCAGGGGCAATATGATCCTGGGAAAGATGGAATAGGGGGAACACCCGTCTATGGTGGCCGCCTCGTCCAGTTCCCGGGGAAGGCCCTGAATGAACTGCATGATCATGAACGTAAAAAATGCGCTGCCCCCAAAGGCCGGAACGATCAGTGGATAAAACTTGTTGATCCAGCCAAGCTTCAGAAAGATGATGTACTGGGGAATGAGCATGATCTGGCCGGGCAGCATCATGGTCAGCATCATGCATATGAACCAGAACCTGCGCCCCGGAAACCGCAGCCGGGAAAAGCCGTAGGCCACCAGGGAGGAAGACAGCACCGTGCCGAGGGTGGCGCCGCAGGAAACGATGATGGAGTTTCTAAAGAAGGTGCCAAAGGTGATGCCGCCAAACCCTAACCACCCGGTGACATAGTTGTTCACCGAAAAATTTTCCGGCCATAGCGTCAGGGAGTTGTTCAATATCTCCACATTGGTTTTAAAGGAACCGGCAATCATCCACGCCACGGGATAGAGCATAACGCAGCCAAAGAAGATGATGCAAAGGTGGTACAGGCTCATCCTGTATATCCTGCCGCG
The DNA here is from genome assembly GCA_023411395.1 of Bacillota bacterium. Taxonomy (GTDB): domain Bacteria; phylum Bacillota; class Clostridia; order Christensenellales; family Aristaeellaceae; genus JAEWAH01. The sequence continues at coordinate 22,003 of JAEYOV010000007.1, read as the reverse complement.
CTTCATGGTCACATCTTCTCCTTTGACTCGTAATAGACCCAACTTTTGGAGAATTTGAACATGATGCCCGTTGCTACGGCGATCATGACCAGCAGGAACCAGGCCAGGGCGCTGCCGTAGCCCAGTTCGCCGTATTTAAAGGCGCGGTTGTAAATGTACAATGCGTAGAACATGGTGGATTCCAGGGGGCCGCCGGTGGTGATGATAAACGCCTGGGTAAACGTCATGAAACCGGAAATGATCTGCATCACCAGATTGAAGAAAATGACTGACGACAAAAGGGGAAGCGTGATTTTGAAAAGCCTGGCCATGCCGCCGGCGCCGTCGATCTTGGCCGCCTCGTAATATGTTTCGGGAATTTGCTTGAGCCCCGCCGCAAAAATAATCATGGAGGAACCGAATTGCCATGCCGTCATGGTGATCAGCGTCCAGATGGCATAGCGCGGGTCGCCCAGCCAGGAGATCTTTGATAGCCCCAGCCCCTGGAGCATGGCGTTGATGACGCCAAAATCGGAAAACAATTCCCGCCACATGATGGAGATCGCCACGCTTCCGCCCACCAGGGAGGGCAGGTAATAGGCGGAGCGGTATACGTTGGCCGCCCGGGATTTTACGTGCAGGGCCAGCGCTACCAAAAGGGCAAAGCCTACCTTCATAGGGACGGCCACCAATACAAAAAACAGCGTGACGCTGATGGATTTCAAAAACTTGGCGTCCTTTGTAAACATGCGGATGTAATTGTCCAGACCGATCCACTTGATGGCGCCGCCGATGGAATACTTCGAAAAGGAAAGATACAGGGAATAGCACATGGGAATGATGAAAAAACAAAGAAAACCCAGTATGAAGGGCAGCGTAAACACATAGCCGGCGATGGCCTGCTGTCGAAGGTTCCTGTTGCTGTACTTGATTCGTTTTTTTACCGCTGGCGCTGCCTGATTCATGGGAATTCCCCCTCCGTAAAGATTCGCCTTGCCGGCCATGCAAGACCGGCAAGGCGAACCATTCAGCATGAATTACTTTGCTGTCCTTGCAAAGGCATCCTCTGCCTCGGTGCGGAATTTTGCCGCGCCTTCTTCCGGGGTGATCAGGCCGAACATGACTTCCTCATCGATCTGCTTGCGGATGTCTTCCAGCTCGGTCTGGGCGGCGGGCTCCAGGGGCGGGGGATTGCTGGCCAGGGCGCCTACCAGGCTGATGAAGTCATAGGTGGCCTTGGTGGACGCATCCAGGTTGGCGGCCAAAGCCTCGCGGACGTTGGCCGTGATGGGTACGCCGCGCTCGCCCTTTAAGATGGCGTTGGCTTCTTCGCTGTTCATAAACCAACTGATGAATTTGGCGGCCTCTTCCTTATGCTTGGATTGGTTGTAGATGGAGAAGGCCTGGGAGGAACGGATGCACAGGCCGGAGGGGCCGTCGGCGGTCTGCTTGGGCGGCGCGGCCAGCTTCAGGGGCCTGTTGGCGGCTGTCATCAGCGCCACGGCGGTGTTGGAATGGAGCCAGGTCATGGCCGCGGTGCCTTTTGTCAAAAAGTCGTTTTCCACGTCGGTGATGGCGGCCAGTTCGCCGGCGGTCGGATACGCCCCCGCATCCAGCAGGCGCTTTTTCATGGCCATATAATCGGATATGTACTTGTCATTGGTATAGCCCAGGCCTGTGGCGTCGGCATTGTACACCGTTTCCCCGGTGCCGTACTGGGGAATGCCGATGACCATGCCGATGAAAAAATCGTTGAACATGCTGGAGCCGAATACCCCCAGCTTTTCATGGATGGTTAAGGCCGCCTGCTCAAACTCGGCCCAGGTCCAGTTGGGGGTGGGTTCCGCCACGCCGGCTTTAGCGAACATTTCGGGATCGTACGCCAGCGCCAGTGAGTTGACGCCAAGGGAGATGCCCATTTGAACGCCTTTGATGCGGGTGGTGGACAGGTAGCTGTCATTGGTGTTGCTGATGTCGATCAAACCGCTTTGAATGTAGCTGTCCAGAGGCTCGATGGCGCTTTCATAGGTCAGGAAGTTGTTGCCGATCTGGAAAACGTCGGGCACATCGCCGGAAGCCACCAGCGTGCTCAGCTTTGTCCAATAATCCTGGGAACCCATGAACTCGTAGCTGAAGGTGATGCCGGGATTCTGCTGCTGGTACAGTTCCAGCGCGGCAATTGTGCGGTCATGGCGCGTTTGGGAACCCCACCACATGATCCTCAGTTCCGTCTTTTCCTGTGCGGATGCTGCGCCTAAAAGGCCCAAGCAAAGGCACAAGGTCAAAACCAGGGCTAGGGTACGTTTCATACGATTGTCCTCCTCCTTGAATATTTATCTGCGAATCCGCTCCTGCGGATATCGTATCAAGAAAGACAAAACAATTCCGTGTCCAACAAATAAGCAATATATCATACGCACATGGATCGATGGCCTGATTATACATGATGCATTATCCTGTGTCAACAATTTAGCAAACATCCGCGTAAAAATTTCGTTTAATTCACTGAACGTGTCAATATACGGTTTATTCCGCCATGCCGGATGAGTCATTAAGAAGCTGCGGAGCCGTTGTGATCACGGTTTTCAGGCATAATCAGTCTGTTTGCTTGCCGTATTATGCGTGTGTCGATAAATCGTTTCAAAACAAGTTTAGCTTTACAAAATTAAAAAATTTAGTATAATTCAATCAGAGTGTTGCATATAAAGTTGGAGATGAGTGAAATGCATGACGGCTGAGCAGCTTATAACGATTGCCAATCTGCGCAGGGCGGACGCTGTTACCATGATCTGTCGGGCAAAAACTGGTCATACGGGCGGGGCCATGTCCTGCCTGGACATATTAACATGCCTTCATTATCATGTCATGAAGCTCTACAAGAATGAGCCCAACCATCCGGACAGGGACCGCTTTTTATTGAGCAAGGGCCATAGCGTGGAAGGGTACCTGGCCATTCTGGCAGACTTGGGCTTCTTTGAAAAAAAGGAGCTGAATGATTTTTCCAGGCCCGGCAGCCGGCTGATCGGACACCCCAACAACCACGTGCCAGGGGTGGAATGCTGCACCGGCGCCTTGGGGCACGGCCTGCCCATTGGTGTGGGCATGGCGCTGGGAGCCAGGCGGACAGGCCAAAGCTACCGCGTTTACGTGGTCATGGGCGACGGCGAACAGGCGGAGGGCTCCGTGTGGGAGGCGGCCATGTCGGCGGCGCACTACAAGCTGGACAATCTGTTTGCCATCATAGACCGCAACGGCCTTCAAATCAGCGGCACGACCGAAGAAGTGATGGCGCTTGAAAGCCTTGCGGAGAAATGGCGTTCCTTCGGCTGGGAGGTTGAGGCGGCGGATGGCCATGATATGTCCGCCTTGACGGGATATTTTGATGGGGTACGGACGAAGGGAAAACCGCACCTGCTGATTGCCAATACCATCAAGGGCAAGGGGCTTCCCTTTGCCCAAAACAAGCCGGAGTGGCACCACAAGGTGCCCACGCCTGAGCAATTGCGGGAAGCGTACCAGGCCCTGAACGTAAAGGGGGTGGAATGGGCATGAAAGCCGCAAGAAAAGCCTTTGCGGAAACGCTGCTCGCCCTGGCCAAGGCGGATGCCTCCATCTTCGCCGTCGCTACCGATTCAAGAGGTTCGGTTACCCTTTCGGATTTTGCCAGGGAATTGCCCGGGCAGTTTGTGGAATGCGGCATCGCCGAGCAGGACGCCGTAGGCATTGGAGCCGGGCTGTATAATGCCGGGCTGAAGCCCTTTGTCTGCGGGCCGGCCTGCTTTTTGTCCCTGCGCTCCGCCGAGCAGGTCAAGGTGGACGTGGTGTATTCTGCATCCAATGTGAAAATCATTGGCGTTTCCGGCGGTGTCAGCTATGGCGCGCTGGGGTACACCCACCATGCCGTGCAGGATATCGCATTGATGCGCGCCGTGGCCGGTCTCACCGTGATCCTGCCCGCCGACGCATGCCAGACGGAAAAGATGACAAGGGCGCTTGTGCAGTCTCCCCACCCTGCCTATGTCCGCATGGGCCGCGGGGAAGTGCCGGACGTATACGGGCCGGGTGACCCCTTTGAGATCGGCCGGGCCAATGAACTTAGGGCAGGGAAAGACATCGCCCTCATCGCCTGCGGGGAAATGGTATACCACGCGCTTCGGGCGGCGGATATTTTGGAGCAAAGCGGCATCGGCGCCACAGTCCTGGATATGCACACCATCCAGCCCCTGGATGTAAACGCGGTGCGGAAAGCCGCCCAAACGGGGGCCATTGTCACCGTTGAAGAGCATGACGAACATGGCGGGCTGGGGGCCGCAGTGGCAGAATTTGTATGCCAGAACTGCCCTGTGCCCATGAAGATAATGGGTTTGCCCCACGAGACCCTTTATAACGGCTCAAGCCAGCAGATATTTGAGCACTACGGCCTCACGGAACAGGGCATCGCAAAAGCCGCCCTGCATCTGCTTGGGAGGTGATGGCATGGCCTATATCATCGCCATCGATCAAAGCACATCTTCCAGCAAAATCTTTTTGCTGGATAAAAGAGGTACAATCCTTAAAAAGGCTTCCCTGGCCCACAAGCAATCCTTTCCCCAGCCGGGCCATGCGGAGCATGACGCCGCCGAAATCTATGCCAATGTAAGGAAGGGCATCGATCAGGTCGCCGAAGGCATTCCAAAGGGGCGGATTGCCGCTCTTTCCATCGCCAACCAGCGGGAAACCGTTGTTTTCTGGGACCGGAAAACCGGAGAACCCGTAAGCCCTGCCATCGTATGGCAGGATGTGCGGGGCCTAAAATGGTGTTCTGACCGGACGGGCGAAAATGAGGCCGTACGCAAAAAAACAGGGCTTGCCCTGAGCCCCTACTACAGCGCGGCGAAAGCCGCATGCGTGCTTGACCAAAGCCCGCTGCTCCGTACAAGGGACATCTGCATCGGCACGGTGGACAGCTATCTCATCTACCGTCTGACGGACGGGAAGAGCTTTTGCACAGACACCTCCAACGCCAGCCGCACCCAGTTGATGAACCTGAAAACCCTTACATGGGATGCGGAGCTGTGCGCATTTTTTGGAATTCCAATAAACTTTCTTCCTTCCATCCTGCCTTCGGATGCGGCCTTTGGACGTACGCAAGATGGCATCCCCATTACCGGCGTCATGGGGGACAGCCATGCCGCCCTGTTCGGCCATGGCTGCCATGCGAAGGGATCAGCCAAGGCGACCTATGGCACAGGCTCCTCCGTGATGCTCAACGTGGGACCGGAGCCTACATTCTCCGGCCACGGCCTGTCTTCTTCGGTGGGCTTCTCCTTCCGCGGGGAGACGCAGTATGTACTGGAGGGGAATGTGACCTCCTCCGGTGATACGCTGTGCTGGCTTCGTGACCAGTTGGAAATGATATCGGATTTGAACCAGATAGAACCGCTTGCCGCTTCGGTGAATGATACCCAGGGCGTATACCTGGTTCCGGCTTTTTCGGGCCTGGGGGCACCCTACTTTGCGGAAAACGCAAGGGCCATCCTGTGCGGCATGAACCGGGGGACCACCCGTGCCCACATCCTGAGGGCTGCCCTGGAATCCATTGTGCACCAGGACGCGGATATCCTGGACATGATGGGAAAGGATACGGGCACGCCCGTCCGCTGCCTTCACGCCGACGGAGGCGCCAGCGCAAACAAGCTGCTGATGCAGTTGCAGGCGGATTTTACACCTGTCAAGGTTACGTGCGCGGCTTCTCCCGACTTGTCCGCGCTGGGCGCGGGGTACATGGCCGGCCTTACAACAGGGCTGTACCCGTCCTTTGATGCGGTCCGGCTGGCGGGCGGCGCGGGGGAAACATATATCCCGTCCATGCCGGAGGACAGGCGGGCAGGCCAGCGCACTCAATGGAGACTGGCAATTCAAAAATCCTTATAAGGCAAGGAGACGATGCATATGGCAACCTTTGGCGTACTGTTAAGCAACCGGTCGTTTTTCCCGGACCATCTTGTGCTTGAGGCCAGGGAAAAGCTGCTGGCCGCCTTAAGCCGCTGGGGGCACAAGGTGATTACCCTGTCTGCGGATGATACCTTTATGGGGCAGACCATGACCTATGAGGAGGCGAAAAAGTGCGCCAGGCTGTTTTATGTTAACCGGGAGGAAATGGATGGCATCATCATATGCCTTCCCAACTTTGGCGAGGAAACGGGCATTGCCGACGCCATCCGGGAAAGCCGGGCGGATCTGCCCATTCTTATTCAGGCCTGCGATGACGATTTTGACAAGCTCCAATTGGAAAACAGGCGGGATGCCTTCTGCGGCAAGCTGTCTCTGTGCAACAACCTCTACCAGCACGGCATCAAATACTCCCTGACCTCCAGGCATACCTGTGCGGTGGACGGCGAAGAATTCCATCAGGATGTGGAGCGTTTTGCCGCGGTATGCAACGTGGTAAAGACACTGCGCACCGCCCGCATCGGCCAAATCGGGGCCAGGGTCATGCCCTTCCGCACGATGCGGTATTCCGAAAAGCTGCTCCAGCGCAGCGGCATCACCGTGGAAACGGAGGATTTTTCGGAAATTCTGGCGGACATTGGGGCGCTTACCGATGAGAATTTAATTAGAAACAAGATGGAAGAAATCAAATCTTATGCCAACATTGTTGAGGGCATCGGCGAAGAAAAGCTGCGCCGCCAGGCCAAGCTGTGCATCGCTTTGGAAAACTGGATGGACAGCCATCATTGCCAGGCCAGCGCCATCCAGTGCTGGGACAGCGTGGAGGCCAACTATGGCTGCGCCATGTGCCTGGCCATGAGCATGTTGGGGGAAAAGGGCCGTCCCTCCGCCTGCGAAACCGATGTGACCGGGGCCGTTTCCATGCTGGCGCTTCGGGCCGCTTCCGGTATTGCCCCCATTTACCAGGACTGGAACAACAATTACAAGAACGAAAAGGACAAGTGCATCAACGTTCATTGCAGCAATTATCCCGCGGCCGCTTTTGTAGAGAAGCCTGAGCTTGGCAACCTGGATATTCTGGCCACCACTTTGGGTACGGACGTATCCTTCGGCGCTTTGAAGGGCCGGGTCAGGCCTTCTCCAATGACGTATTTGAAGGTCTCCACCGATGACACACGCGGAAAAATCAAATGCTATCTGGGCGAAGGGGAGTTTACGGCCGATCCCCTGCCCACCTTTGGCGGGGTGGCGGTCTGCCATGTGAAAAACCTGAACGGGCTGATGCGTTATCTTACTGAGAACGGTTTTGAACACCATGTGGCCCTGGTGCAGGCCGGTGTGGCCGATGTGCTGGAGGAGGCCCTTGCAAAATACATGGGTTGGGAGGTCTACCGCCATTCATGAACCCGTGCGCAGTTCCATCACGCGTTTGGAGGGAAAGCTATGGCCAGGGTGGCAAGGTTTCGCAAATGGCGGATCAGGAATCAGATCATCTTTTCCATGATCCTGCTGACCGTTGTGCTGGCGGCCGCCCTTTCCCTGACAGCCTACTTTATTTTCAAGGATACCATTGAGCGCAATTACCTGAAAACGTACGAGTCAAACCTTGGCGTGCTTCGGGACGTGGTGGACCTGAAACTGAAAAACGCGGTGAATCTTATTCGGGAAACGGTCACCGGCGACGCATTTTTGGACATCGTCAAGTCGGTGAACAAATCGGGCTCCAGGTATTACGACAGCCGGGCGAACCGTGCCCTGGAGGATATATGGGCAGGCGTGGAAGCCCAGGATCTTTACATTGACGGCGTGTTCGTGTTTGACAACCAAAACCGTTATTACAAGCGCATGAAGGGCAACCAGAGCAGCGCGGCCTATCTGCATTATTACGAGGAGGGTTTCCCGTCTTCAGCGGAATGGGTCAAAGCGGCCGAGGCTGCCCGGGGCCGCGAGGTGTTTTACGGCGGGGATTTGCTTTACATGGGCAGCGGGCGGAAGGTGATCTCCTTCGCCAAACAGATCATGGATCCCGGCACGCTGACGCCCGTTGGAATGATGGTGATCAATCTACGCACCACCATCCTGAGCAACGCGCTGTTCTTAAACGACAGGAATTTCAAAACGGATACGCTGATGCTTCTTGCCGGGGATGGGGATCAGGTAATTTATTCCACGGGCGATGACAAATATGCCGGGGATGTCATCGCCGGCTACACCGATGGGATCAATGCAAAGCAATACCTGTATTCCAGCGTTTTAAGCACGGTCACCGGCTGGCGCCTGGTGAACGGCATCTTAAAAAGCGACCTGAATCAAATGAGCCTGTACATCGGCTATGTCATCCTGGTGACAGCCCTGGCGCTTTTGGCCTTGGTGGCGTTGCTCTCGCTTTTGATTTCCCGTATCATCAACCGGCCCTTGCGCACATTGACTCAGGCCATCGGCTCCATGCGGGAGGATACCCCAATTGCCGGGACTTTTGACGACAGCGAGATCGGCCGGGTAGGCCAGGTGCTCAAAACAACGGTGAGCCGGAACCTGGAGCTTCGAAACCGGCTGATTACCTCCCACATCAAGGAGCGGGAGGCGGAGCTGCTGCTTTTGCAGGCGCAGATCAATCCCCACTTTTTGTACAACACCCTGGATTCCATTTACTGCCGGGCCATCATCGACAAAAGCGACACCATTGCCGATATGGTGTCGGCCCTGTCGGATCTGTTCAAGATGTCCCTAAGCAAGGGCCGCAAGGTCATTACGGTTCGGGAGGAGCTGGATTATATCGGCAAGTATATGGCGCTTTTGAAAATGCGCTATGGCGACCGCTTCTCCCTGGAGATGAACGTGGAGGAAGGCATGCTGGACCTGTACATGATGAAGTTCATCCTCCAGCCTTTTGTGGAAAACGCCATGTATCACGGGCTGGAGCCGAAAATGGGCAGCGGCTGCGTGCAAATTTCAGGTTCCCGCCAGGGGGACGACCTTTGCTTTACCATATCCGACAACGGCGTGGGCATCGAAAACGAAGAAGAGCTCTATCAGGGCTATGGCATCGGCAACGTGGCGGACAGAATCCACCTGCTGTACGGGGAGGAATACGGCATCCGGGTTGACAGCAAACCGGGGGAGGGGACACGGGTCATGGTCCGGATTCCGATTCTTGGCATGGAGGTGATGTAATGAGCACTTTGGTGGTCATCGACGATGAGTACATCGTCATCGATGCCGTACGCGCCATGATTGCAAGGGCGCAGTTGGATATCACCCTGGTGGGCTCGGCCAACAATGGCATCGACGGGCTGGAGGTGATCCGTGCTACAAAGCCGGATATTGTCATCACCGACATCCGCATGCCCGGAATGGACGGCCTGAACATGCTGGAACAAGCCGCCAAGGATCATCCCGTGTGCGCCTACATCATCATCAGCGGCTACCGGGAGTTTGAATACGCCAGGCGCGCCATGGCCCTGAATGTGCTGGACTATGTGGAAAAGCCGATTCTTCTTGCCAGTATCGTGGCGGCGCTCACACGGGCGGACAAGCATTTGGCCGTTCTGCGCTGCCTCAGGAATATCCAGGCCATGGAGCAGGAAAAGCATATTGCCAAGGCGGAAACGAAGAATAAAGCCGTCAGTATGGTATTGGACTACATCCATTCCAACTATGACAGGGATATCGGCCTTTCCGATCTGGCCCAGGCGGCGGATTTGACGCCGGCATACCTTTGCAACCTGTTCAAGGAATGCGTTGGCATGAGTTATATCAAATACCTGACCTCCGTTCGTCTGGACCGGGCCAAGCAGATGCTTCAAAGCGGCGAAAAAGCCATGCGTGTATCGGAAAAAGTGGGCTACAGCGACTATCACTATTTTTGCCGCGTGTTCAAAAAATGCACCGGCATGACGCCCAATGAATACAAGGATCATTCCTCCCTGCGCCCGTTATCCTAAAAAAGTGCACATCCTGTTATAAATTTACCACTGGATGCTGTGTATATTGTATGATACCATCCCAATAGACGCTCCCTAATGAGCGAACCGGCGTCAATTTTATAACAGGAGGTTTCTTGCATGAAACGGAGTATTGCCCTTGTCCTTGCCCTTTTGCTGGCCCTTGGCCTTGGCCTGACCGCCTCGGCGGAAGGCAAGACCATTACCATCCTGTCCATGTGGCCCGAAGACAGCGACAACGGCCGCATCCTGACCGACCTGACCGAGCGCTTCATCGCGGAAGTGAATCCCGATTTCAAGTATGAATTCGAGCTCGTCTCCTCCGACAACCTTCAGCAGAAGGTAGCTACACTGGCCGCCTCCAACGACCTGCCCGACGTGTTCGCCTATGAATCCGGCACGCCGCTGCTGGCCATGATCGAGAACGGTTATGTGCTGGGCGTGGGCACGGCGATGAAAGATTTGGGCGTGTACGACATGCTGGACGCCGGCGCTGTTGCTTTTTTGACGGGCCTGAGCAAGACGGAAGAATTGTACGATCTGCCCCTGGGCCTGAACGTGGAAGGCTTCTGGTACAACAAGGCGCTGTTTGAAAAAGCCGGCATCACGGCCGTACCCGAAACCTGGGATGATATGCTGTCCGCCGCCGACAAGCTTCTGGCCGCCGGCATCCAGCCCTTTGCCGTGGGCGCCGCCGACCAGTGGCCCGCCACCCGCTACCTCAACGCCTATGTCATGCGCAAGCTGGGCGTGAACGCCATGAATGACGCCGCCGCCGGCAAGATTCAATACACCGACCCCGGCATCGTGGAGGCCGCCCAAATGCTGCAGGATATGTGCAACAAGGGCTACTTCGGCGTTGGCCCCACCACGGTGGACTACAACACCGCCGCCAACATGATCCTCGCCGGCGAAGCCGCCATGCTCTATAACGGAAGCTGGTACACCGAAGCGTTGTCCGCCGCCACCAATCCCGCCGGGGAAGACGGCATCGGCTTCTTCAATATCCCCACGGTATCAGGCGGCGTGGGCACCGCTACCGAGTACTCCATGAACTGCGGCACCATCCTGTGCCTGAGCAAGGCGAAATACGACGACATCACCGGGGAGTGGCTCAAGTACTTTGCGACCCACATCGGTGACTATGCCATCAACGAAATGGGCTCCCTGAAGGGCTTTACCATCACCAACTACCCCGAGCAGATGAGCAAATACTCCGTGCTGGTCGCCGAGGAAATGAAGAAGGTCACCGCAACCAGCACCTGGTTCGAGGCCGCCATGGACAGCGAAATGTCCACCGTTGCCCAGCAGAACGTGCAGTCCCTGATGAACGGTGACATGACCGCCCAGGAATACGCCCAGGCGCTGCAAGACATTTATGATGCCAGCAAGTAAGAAAACCTGATTTAATGGGCGGCCTCTCTCCGCACTCGGCATTGCTCCGCGGGGAGGGCCGCTCTTATACCTTATGGGGATGTGGTGTAAGCATGAACAGGGTTTTGCGGGACAAACGGGCCATTTTTCTTTTTATCGTACCCTGCCTTATCATTTACAGCGTGTTTGTCATCCTGCCCATCCTGTGGTCGGTGTATTATTCCCTGTACGACGGTATGCCCGGCTTCTCATGGAAGTTCATTGGACTTAATAACTATGCCAATCTGTTCAAGGATAAAAACTTTGTCAAAGCCTTTGTGGTGAACATGAAATACGTAGGCATCGTCATGTTCGGCCAGGTGGGCTTCGGCCTTTTCATGGCGCTCATGTTCAAGTTCTGGCTCAAGCGCTTTGGCTCCACAGTCCGCACCATTGTTTTCTTTCCTGTGGTGCTTCCCACCGTGGCGGTGGCGCAGCTATTTGCCAAAATCTATGAAATTCAGCCCCACTACGGCCTGCTGAACAGCTTTTTGCAGGGGGTAGGCTTGCCGCAGTACGTGCAGCCCTGGATCGGCAAGGCCGCCACGGCGCTTGGCTCCCTTGCCGCCATGGATATCTGGGTGGCGCTGGGCTTTTATTCCATCATACTGTATGGCGCATTGCTGGATGTGCCCGAGGATATCATCGAGGCGGCCCGTATGGACGGCTGCCGCCCGCCCCAGATGTTTTTGCACGTTCTGCTCCCGCTGATAACCCCCATATTGATCACCTGCTTCATTTTCAGCTTTACCGGCACGGTGAAAATGTTTGAATCCTCTCTGGCGCTTACAGGGGGCGGCCCCGGCACAGCCACCAAATCCATGTCCATGTACATGTACGATACTGCCTTTACCTTTCGCAAAACAGGCTTTGGCAGCGTGATCGCCCTGTTCATTTTTGCGGTGTGCGTGCTGGGTTCCGGCATCATACGCAAATTTGACCGGCTGGATATATAGGAGGGCGAAAAGATGAAGCGCAAACTTTTTGCTTTTGGCAAGACCGTTATTATCCTGCTGGTGGTGTTGATCAATCTTTACCCGCTGTTTTGGATGCTTACCGCCTCCTTCAAAATGCCTGCTGAATTCGTATCCAAGCCTGCCTATGCCTTGAACAGCGGCCTTTATTGGCAGAATTATATCGACGCCTGGACCAGGGGCCGCATGAGTGTGTATTTTCAAAACAGCCTGATCAATACCCTGGTCTCCCTGTTTTTCATTACCGTCTTGTCGGTATGCGCCTCCTTTGCATTGATCAAAATGGAATGGCGCTTCCGCAAGGTGGTTGACAGGTACTTTGCTTTTGGTATCATGGTGCCTGTAGCCACCACGCTGATTCCCCTGTTTCAGATTTTCAACGGCATCGGCTGGATCAATACCCGCACAAGCCTGATAACCGTCTATACGGCATCGGCCATTTCGTTTAGCATCTACCTGATCGCAGGTTATTTGAGGGCTCTGCCCAACGAGATCATGGAAGCTTCGGTCATCGACGGCTGCGGCATTTACCGCATGCTTGTGAGCATCGTGGTGCCGCTCATGAAAAACGCCATCATCACAGTGCTGGTAATACAGTTTTTCTTCAAATGGAATGACCTCATTTACTCCATGACCTTTGTCAGCCGTGCCTCCCTGAAAACCATGCAGACCGGTTTGCTGTATTTTGAGGACGAGTTTGGCTCCAAAAACTGGGGCGCGATCTTTGCCTCCGTTTCCATCAGTGTATTCCCCATGCTGATCATGTACCTGTTTTTGAACAAAGCGGTGATCGAGGGCATGACCTCCGGCGCCGTGAAAGGATGAAAGTCCCATGAACCAGGAATACCGCCAATACCAAAAAGCCATCGAAGACTTTGTCCGCGGAAATCTGAACGGCGTGCTGAAGCAGCCGCGCAGCTTTATCCGTTACCCCTTTATCGACCCCGGCTCGGTGTATGACGGCAATGTTTGGGACTGGGATACGTATTGGTCGGTATATGGATTGTTGGGCATGGCAGACCGGCTGACGGCGGAGGAAAACGCGCGCATCCTTTTGCACGCAAAGGGGAATGTATTGAATTTTCTCGACCATCAATTGGAGGATGGCTACATCCCCATGATGATCGAGGTGGCGAAGTGGCCCGAGCCGTATCTGAATATGAAGCATAAAGAGGGCGTGCTGATGAACATGCACAAGCCTTTTTTATGCCAGCAGATTCAGTTGATCTCCAGCCACGCGCATGATTACGGCTGGATCAAAAGCTTTGTCAGCCAGTTGGAGCGCTATTTCGATTGCTATGACAGAAACTATTTCTTTGAAAACTGCGGCCTGTATGTCTGGTGTGACGATATCATGATCGGCATGGACAACGACCCGGCCACCTTCGGCCGGCCCAAGTTTTCCACCGCCAATATCTTTTTGAACAGCTTTATGGCGGAAGAACTCCGCTGCATGGCGCTGATTCTGGAGGCGGCTGGGCAAAAAGACCGGGCGGAGCATTACAATGCAAAACGCGCGGCATTGATTGAGGCCACCCAGCGGGAGTGCTGGGACAAACGGGACCAGTTCTTCTATTCCGTGGATGTGGACATCAAAACCCGTACATTCGATTGGTTCCATCAGGGGCTGGGCGTGTTCTGGAAAACGCTGCCCATCAAGGTCAGGGTCTGGTCAGGCTTCATTCCCCTGTGGGCGGGTATGGCTACGGCGGAACAAGCACAAGCGCTGGCAAAACACGCATTTGACGAAAGTACCTTTGCCTCCCCCTATGGCATCGCTACCCTGGCCAAGGATGAAAAAATGTTCGATCTGTCCGTGACCAACAATCCCTCCAACTGGCTGGGGCCCATTTGGGTGGTGGCCAATTATGTTGTTTTCAAAGGCCTTATGCGCTATGGCTTCATGAAAGAGGCCCAAGCCATCTGCGAAAAGACGCTGCTGCTGTTGGGCCGTGATCTGATGGAATCAGGCAGCCTGCATGAGTATTACGATCCCTTTACCGGCAAGCCCATTATGAATGGCGGCTTCATCAATTGGAACGTGCTGGCCCTGAATATGGCCAGGGAATTGGATAAGTAGGAGATGCCCATGCTAAAGATCGTAAAGCTTACGGCGGATCACTTTGAAAACCCCATTGGGATCGGTGCAAACCCGGTATTCGGCTGGGTCATGGAAAGCGGTGCGCGCAATGTAAAGCAGGCAGCATTTGCGTTCCAGTTAAGCGAGGATACATCATTTCATACCGTGCTGTTTGACAGCGGCAAGGTGCTTTCCGGTTGCTCCGCCCATTACCGGCCCGAAGGGCTCTCTCTTGAAAGCGCCAAACGGTATTACTGGCGCGTGAAGGTATGGACGGAAACGGAGGCCTGCCAAAGCGAAGCGGCCACCTTTGTGACCGCGCTTTTGCACCAAAGCGATTGGCAGGCCCGCTTCATTACTGCCGAAACCGATTTGGACGCGGCCAATTCAAAGGGCACCTGTGTGCAAACCGCATTTCAGGTACAGGGCAAAATCCGCTCCGCTTACGTATTTTCCACGGCTCTGGGGCTGTATCACCTGTTTTTAAATGGCAGCAAAGTTGGGGATGACCAGCTTGCACCCGGCTGGACCTCCTACCACAAGCACCTGATGTATCAAACCTACGATATTACCCCCTGTATTCATGAGGGGGAAAATACGCTTTGCGGCTTTTTGGGCGCCGGCTGGTACAAGGGCCTGATGGGCTTTTTGCACAAGCGCAACAACTACGGCAGCCGCACGGCACTTTTGTGTCAGGTGGAAATCACTTATGAGGACGGCCGCCGGCAGACCATTGTCACCGATGAAAGCTGGCAGGGAGCGGACACGCCCGTATTGTTTTCGGAAATATACGACGGTGAAATCTACGACGCCCGCAGGCAGTTAACTCCCTGGAGG
Source organism: Bacillota bacterium (assembly GCA_023411395.1). Taxonomy (GTDB): domain Bacteria; phylum Bacillota; class Clostridia; order Christensenellales; family Aristaeellaceae; genus JAEWAH01. Next base: position 6,845 of record JAEYOV010000007.1, on the reverse strand, counting down.
CCGGTTGATACCATTCCTTATGATGTAAGCGTACTCGACCCCCAGGGTGGCTGCCGCGTCAAAATCATGCACACTCTGCCCGCCCGGCAGGTCATTGCAACGCCCAAGGGGGAAACCGTGCTGGACTTTGGCCAGAACCTTACCGGATGGGTGTGGTTCACGGTATCCGGCAAGCCCGGGGACATGGTGGAGCTGCGCTGCTTTGAAGTGCTTGACAAGGACGGCAATGTGTATACCGCCAACTTAAGGACCGCCAAGCAGACCCTGCGCTACACACTGAAAGGGGAAGGGGAAGAAACATACCAACCCTATTTCACCTTCCAGGGCTTCCGCTACGTTCATGTGGTGGCGTATCCGGGCACAGTCAAAAAGGAAGCCTTTACAGCCTGCGCGGTGCATTCTGATATGAACCAAACAGGCTCCTTCGAGTGCTCCAACCCGCTTTTGAATCAGCTCCAGCACAACATTCTCTGGGGGATGAAGGGCAACTTTTTGGATATTCCCACCGACTGTCCCCAGCGGGACGAACGCATGGGCTGGACGGGGGATGCGCAAATCTTCTGCCCTACGGCCTGCTATTTGGTAAACGCGTATCCTTTTTTCCGCAAATGGCTGCGGGATGTGCGCTGCGACCAGACAAGCGAGGGCGGTGTGCCCCATGTGGTGCCAGACACCATCTCCGGCACAAAGGAGGTCGCTGGCAATTGGCTGCTTTCCCAGGGAACCCATTCCGCCGCAGCCTGGGCTGATGCCGCTGTCATCATCCCCTGGAATTTGTACCTTGCCTATGGCGATGCGCAGATATTGAATGACCAGTATGCCAGCATGAAAGCCTGGATCGATTTCATGCGCAGCCACGCCGAAGGTCATGTTTGGCGCTATAAGCTGCAGTTTGGCGACTGGGTGGCCCTGGATGCGGCGGAAGGCAGTTACTATGGTGCCACGCCCAACGATTTCACCTGTTCGGCGTACTATGCCTACTCCACAGGCATGTTCGCCAAAATAGCCGGCATCCTCCGCAGGGAGGAAGACGCGCGCTTTTATGGCGAGCTGCATGAAAAAATCCGCCGGGGCTTTTTTGAATCGTTCTTTACCAAGGAAGGCGAGCTGACGGTAAAAACACAGACGGCCCATGTGCTGGCGCTCTACTTTGACCTTGCGCCGCCCCAGCATATCGAAAAAACGGCCGAAGGCCTTGTACGTCTGATCGAAAAGGAAAATGGGCATTTGGTTACAGGCTTTGTGGGCACTCCCTATATTACCCATGCGCTAAGCCGTCATGGGCGTTTGAAGGACGCTTATGCTTTGCTGCTCAAGGAGGATTTCCCATCCTGGCTGTATCAGGTGAAAATGGGTGCCACCACCATCTGGGAGCATTGGGACGGCTTAAGGCCCGACGGCTCCATGTGGAGCGCCAACATGAACTCCTTTAACCATTATGCCTACGGAGCCATTGGAGACTGGCTGTACCGCACTGTTGCCGGCATTCAATTGGATGAAAATGAGGCGGGCTGCCGCCATATCATCATTCATCCGCAGACCGGCGGCGGGCTTACCTATGCCAGGGCATCCTTCCAATCCGTTTATGGCGAGGTATCCGTCCTGTGGCAGGCGGAAGGAGACCTTATTACCTTGCAAGTGCATATCCCCTGCAACACAACCGCCACCATCCGCCTATGTCATGCGGAAATATTGGATAGCGGCGGCCTGGCTTTTCAGCAAGGCCAGGATGGCCCGACAGTAGACGCGGGATCCGGCACCTACAAAATAAAATACAGGGTTTGCTTATAATTTTAGGGATTCAAAAAAATGTCAAGCACCGGTGAACCACTGATTTACAAAGAATGCCGGTATGCTTGTCTGATCCGACAGCCGTTGCGCGGTTTCGTTGGGTGCATGACGGGTGCATTATGCTACGGTATTTCTGACCATATTTTCATCGTAACTTGATGGGCAGCAGCAGATCAAGCTGCGTATCTTCCATTTTTGCGCCGTTTTGCATGAGGTTATAGTAGTTCAATACTTCCTCAAAGCATGGCCGCCCATCGTCCGCTTCGTATTTTTCGCTTGCTTTTGCCCATTCGGCAAGCAGACGCCAGTCCGCCTGAAAATTCCAATCTCTTAATACATGAGCGGCATATAAGCCTCCGCCAAAGGTCTTTTTTGCTAATGGAGCCGTAACGTTCATATCATCTGGAATGGATACCCATGCCTCATAGGCAGCAGCAGCCCCCTCAACGCTGACCCTTAGGTCTTCTCTGGAACAGTCAAAGCCCATCCCTCTGGCATCAGGTTTGATTTTTAAGAGTCCGGTTTCCCACACAAATTTTTCTATCTTGCTGGTGGCTTCCGGCCCCACACCCCATTCAAACTCCCCCGAAGCATAAGCGGCGGCTACGGTCATGGGCGGCAGATAAACGATCCGAACGTTTTTTTCCTCCAGCTTACTTAAAGCTTCATTTGCTTTGTTCAGGTCATCCATTGATTTTTCCTCCTGCAATGTGTTTTTTGGAAAAGAAATACGATCCACAATGGCAAACACAGAACTATCGCCAAGATAATCAAGCTGCAAGTGCATATTCGCCTTTTCTTGCAATTCACGAACAAGACGGCTGAGAATAGATTTAACGGTTGATACGGCTGTGATCTGCTCATCCAATTCACTTATGTTGCGCTCGAATATGTCAATCACGCTCACAGCATCACGATTGCCAAAAATCTCTTGAATTTGCTTAACAGGAACACGAAGTTTCCGCAAGATAATGATTTGACGAAGCCGGCGTATTGCATCTTCATCATATACCCTGTACGCATAATCTTCCATGCGCTGGCTCTCAATCAAGCCGATTTGTTCATAATAACGGAGCATACGGCTTGATACGCCAAGGCTTTTCGATACCGCACCAACGGCTTGCAATGGATTCATTGTGTGTTTGCACTTCCTTTCATGACAATCATAAAGTACGACACGGTGTCCGTGTCAAGAGGAAGTTTATAAATCACAAGTTGGTTCGGAACAGAAAGGGCAAGACAGCCCGTTGGTCTTTTTCATCTTACTCCATGTATTCAGGTGTTTTTCAGGCAGACACACTGGAATCCTGGTATGAATATTTTCGTACCGGCGAGCCGAAACATTTCTTTGCCCTCATGCAAACCTTGCCGTCCGGCAATGAAACTTAACCACCTTTGCCATAAACAGAACGGGAACACGATCCTATGTGTTGTGTGTGGTTACTATTCTAGCCAGTTATTTTGGCAAAGTTGAAGTTGTGATATAATAAAGGCAAAAGCCGCACAAAGGAGAACCGTTCATGAAAATGATTTCCTGGAACGTCAATGGCTTGCGCGCCAGTTTGAAAAGAGGGTTCATAGAGTCCTTTAAAGAAATTGACGCAGATATCTTTTGCCTGCAAGAGACGAAAATGGAACAGGGGCAGGCAGAATTGGATTTGGCTGGTTATCAGGAATACTGGAACAGCGCTCAGAAAAAAGGGTACTCCGGCACTGCTGTTTTCACAAAAAAAGCACCGCTGAGCGTGACAAAAGGCATCGGCATCGAAAAGCACGACCAGGAAGGCCGGCTCATAACGCTGGAATTTGAAGATTACCATTTTGTAAATGTTTACACGCCTAATTCCCAAAGAGAGCTTGTCCGTTTGGGCTATCGCATGGAATGGGAGGATGATCTGCGGAGCTATCTTTTAGCGCTGGATGCCAAAAAACCCGTGATTCTTTGCGGTGATCTCAATGTGGCGCATCAGGAAATCGATATCAAGAACGCAAAGTCAAATCACAAAAATGCGGGCTTTACAGATCAGGAACGTGAGAAAATGACGGTCCTCCTTGACTCTGGATTTTCGGATACGTTTAGAACCTTGCACCCGGATGACCATGAAGCCTATTCCTGGTGGTCACAGATGCCCGGCATACGGGAGCGGAATGTCGGCTGGCGTATTGATTATTTTCTTGTATCCAGGCGGATGATGCCTCAGATCAAGGAAGCGTTCATATTATCCCAAGTGTATGGCAGCGACCATTGTCCTGTTGGTATCATTATATAAGGCGTTAAAGAGTGACAGGCACAGAAAAAGACACGCCGTAATGGCGAGTCTTTTTTTCGAACGAATGTCCCTTAACATATCGACAGGCGAGGTTTCGCCTTCGGAAATAGAATCAGCGGCTGCACGGCACACCGGGTTACCTGGTGCCGGCGGAGCTCAAGAAAACCTATACCTCATCCTATCCGTCCGGTTTTGGTTTAACAATTCAGGGTATGTGGTATATTACTATTGAAAATAGATACAAAAAAGGGAGTGAATAAATGTATGGCAAAATATGTAGACGGATTTGTGCTTGTAGTGCCAAAAAACAAAACCGAGGAATACAAGAAAATCGCAGAAATCGGCCGTGATGCGTGGATGAAGTTTGGTGCGCTTCAATACTATGAATGCCGCGGCGATGACCTTATCCCACAGGAAATGGGTGGTGAGAAAGCGCGTGCGTTTACTGAAATGGCTGGAGCAGCAAGTGGCGATAACGTTTGGTTTTCTTTTATAGTCTTCAAATCCAAAGAGCATCGGGATGAGGTCAATGCCAAAGTAATGGAAGAAATGAGCAAGCAGATGGAAGGGCATGAAGACATGCCGATGCCTTTTGACACGAAGCAAATGGCATATGGCGGTTTTCAAGTTGAAGTAGAAGGCTAGAGACATGAAGTATAGTCACGAAGCCGCTCTCAGCAATGAGGGCGGCTTTTATCAATTAAGCAGTTACATCTCAACAGCATTAGTTCGGAGAAAGTATATAACCATTCACCATAACGCCTATAATACCCCACGCTGTACCAAGTATAGCACCCGCCAAAACATCTCTTGGGTAGTGCATCCCAACATAAATTCGTGTAATTCCAACCAATAAGGCAATAGCATACAAAAATATCCATAGATACATATTCACATGATAATGGTGAACAATTAATGAAGCCAAGAAAAATGCTTGACCCGTATGGCCGCTTGGGAATGACCTGCCGCTTGCCTTAGAACCGACAATGCGAATCTTTTTCAGCTTGATATATGGTCTGGCACGGCGAATATATAATTTCATTATTTCAATCATCAACCCTAAAGTGATTACGCCAAAAATGAGCGAATAGGCCAAGAGCTTGCTTTCTGTAAAATAAAAAATCAGCGCGAGTATCAGTGCAAAAACAAAATGCCCAAGCTGAGTAAGCCCAAGCATCAACCAATCTAATATCGGTGGGCGTTTCCCGCGTGAATTAAAAAACAAGAAAACCCATTCATCAGCTTTTTGTCCTTCATTCCAAGTAACCGAGACGGTTACCAGACTAAAGATTATTAATAGGGCTACCAAAACAGTGTTTGCTTGTATGGAAACCCATAATTTTGCCCAAAACTCAAGGGGCATTTGTATGGATATCAAGATCAAAATAATTACAAGAATGGTTATCCAATAACAATGCTTAACATGACTCGTCCAGTGAATTAGCTTTTTGAATACACCTGGAACTTGTAATTCTGGAATCTCGATTTCTTTTATTGGCTTTGTGCTTCTATTTTTCAAAACGTTCACCTGACTTGGTTATGTCTTCGGTTTTCCCTGCAGGCACCAATACGGACAGAGCAAGTTTCTGAACATCTATTTTGACTGAACCCTCGCCAATCTTTGTGCCATCTGCCATAATTGGCATTGGAGGGACGGTGTCAATTGTTATACTGCGTGCGCGATAATGCTGTATGCGGGGATCCCGTTCAAAATCGGTCCCCGGGCTTTTCAACGCGTGTCGTATTAACGCTAATTTTGACTGATCTGCAAAAAACAATACATCAATCAATCCGTCTTCCAGCGAATCTTTGGAGCCTACTTGAAAATGACGGAAAATGTAAGGCACATTGGAGATCAATACTACATGACCCGAAAAATTGAATTCTATTTCATTATCCAACAATATTTGTATTTCAGATGGTTGAGTGGTCGTTATAGCAGTAATAAAATCACCAATCCGTGTTAGATCACCGTGTAAAATATCATCTGAAGATGGAAATATCGATGAAAATAGACCAACCGAGCAAACTTCAATGCAATGAGTCATTTGATTGCCGCAAGTACAATTACAAACATCGATTTTTTTGTGTTGGCCGGTTGCGATAATAGCAACTGATGATGCGATATCTGTTGAAATCCCTAGACTATATGCAATATTATTCTGAGTGCCGGTTGGAATAATGCCAAGAATTGCATTTGTCCCTATCAATTCTATAGCAACAGAAGAAACAGTACCGTCGCCTCCACAAGCTATAAACAAACGAATTCCTTGTCCAATAGCCTCCTGTATGACTTTGGGCAAATCACAGTTTGGTTCCATTAAATAAGGCTCTGTTTGAATATCCATAGCCTGCAACTTTTCAGCCACTTCCATGAATTTCTTGGTTGCTTCATCGGCTGCACCGGCATTGGGATTAAAAATGAGTTTAGCATGCAAACTGAGCTTTCTTGCCTTGTAGATTTCTATGCCAAATTCTCCTCTTTCCATTTCATCAATGAAAGTTTGACCAAACAGCCTTCAGTTTAGACATTCTATTTATTTCCAGATTACTGAGGCTGCAAGCAGGTAAGCCATTGCGGAAATTACATACAAACAAATAGGCCCGCCGCAATGGGCGAGCTTATTTGCACCAACGAATGTCGGTATTGTGTGTAATGGCCAGACTGTCCGAAAAGTCAAGCAAGAAGGAAGAGATTATGGTATAATAAGGATAATAAACAACAGGCGGGGAAGAGAATGGACTACATCAAGGGGCAGGAACGCGGGCAGATCACCCTGTTGC
>JAEYOV010000046.1 GCA_023411395.1 Bacillota bacterium | reverse complement strand
CACAATCTGGCGCTCTACCGCTGAACTATACCCACCATATAACTGGCGCGCCTGAAGGGATTCGAACCCCTGACCCACGGCTTAGAAGGCCGTTGCTCTATCCAACTGAGCTACAGGCGCATACCGCAGTCCGGCGACCCATGCCGCAAGGTTCTCCGTCCTTGCTGACAGGATAAAATCTTACCACATGAGCCCCTCGCTGTCAATATCTTTTTTCCCTGGAAAACGGCACAAAACCAACAAAAATCCGCCCTGTGAACGCGGCATATTCAGCGCAAAAAACGTTCCAGCGCCTTTGATTCAACAGCGGGATTCAGTTCATGCACACGCTGCGTGATACTCTCCCTGGCCTCCTTAAAAGGCATGGCGTTCGCTTTGTCCATGACCTCCGAACCCCAGAAATCATCCGTCAGGCGGAAGACCGTCACAGGCCAGCCGTAAGGCACATTGTCCTTGCTCAGCCTCATGGTCTGGCCGGAAATGGTCAGGAACATACCCGTCTGCAGCCTGGCGAGCGCTGCCTCCAGCCCTTTGCCGCCCACGGCGGCCTTGATTTCATGCAGCGCGGCCTCCCCGCGATCCGCCACGAATTGGCAGACGGACCGTTCCAAATAGCTCATGCGGCCCGACTGATACACGTCCTCAAACGTTTGCCCCTGCCTTTTGACGGCAATGAAGCAGGGCGCCCATTCCCTTGTGTGATAGCCTCCCTTTTGCAAAAACAGCTTGCCATAGCCGATATCGCTTTCCTCCGTCAGCACCCGCATGCGAAATATCCAGGGATCGGTTTCCCTGTCGCCCGTATGCCAATGAAGGTTTTCGTCAAAGGAATCGCAGAGGGTGAATATCCCCTCGCCGTTTTCCCCGCCCATGGAAAAGCCCGCTTGCCGGAGTCTTGCGCAAAAGTCACTGTAGCAGCGGATCGTATCAAATGTCATATTGCTTTTCCCTTTCACAGGCAAAGGCCGCCCTCCGCCGTGTCTACCCGGCCAAAGGCTTTCAAAAACCGCAGGTTGCGCAATGCGATGTCGGCCTTCCACCAGTTTTCGCTGATGGCAAACGCCTTTTCGTAGCCGTTCCAGCCCCAGGCGATATTCCAAACGCCCTGGTCATTGCGTGTCTCTATCAGCCAATCCAGTTCCTTTTCCGTAAGCTCCCGAAGCTCCCCATACAGCGGGTGGACCGGCGAATGGATGAATTCCGAGGGACGGCAGGCATAGCCGCTCCAATTGTCCTGATCAATCAGGATCAGGCGGCTTGCCTGGCGGAGGATTTCCTTTTCCAGCGCCACCATCGGAAACGCATCCTGCAGCCTGGCAATTTCGATCCAGCTTTTCAGCGACTCCACACATAACAAGGGGTGCATGGGCAGCTCCGGCGCATTCAGGAAGGCCACAATCAGGTCCTGGGCAATGTACGTGCACTTTTTGAACAAAAGGGAATCCCTTGGGGCGAAACACAGTGCAAACCCAGCCAGAATGGCGGTGGGGTTAAACTCGCTGTGACTGGTGCTCCTGGAACCCGACTGCCACCAGGGCGCATGGGGATAATCGTCATTGGAGGGAATAACGCTCCTCCAGCGGTCCTCCTCCATGTCCGCGCCGCTGTCAAGATATTGCAATATCCCCCAGGGCAGGGGATGGTTTTTTTCTAAGAATCCTGTTTCCAGCAGAATGTTTACAGCCGTGCCGGTTTGGATCGGCGAAGAATTAGGGTTCCATGCATCCGCTTCCAAGGCATTTCCAAAGCCCCCGTCCGCGTTTTGATAGGCGGACAGCGCGTGTATCACCTGGTCTGTGAGCCCGCTCTCAAAGTGATACTGCCAACGGCACAGGTCCAATGGCCTGGCATTGCGGTAGACGAACAGGCGGATGTTCCGAAAATCTTCGCGGGACAGCATATGGCACTACCCCCTTCTTCTAATCGCCTCCCTCATTCTACTCCCTGCTTTTTCCTGTGTCAACCGCGGCAAATTTTATACACACAAAAGGGAAAGGCCTTTATTTTAGATGGATGAATCTGGACGGGCCTTTGCGGTCATGGTATAATCGATTCCATGAATGATATGCGGCTTCCTCATTATGGAAACAGGCAAGGCCGCGGCAGAAAATAAAGGAGGTTTACCATGAGTCTGAAAAAGTATGAGTTCTGGTTTATTGCCGGAACGCAAACACTCTATGGGCCGGAAACAATCAAACAGGTGGAGCGCCATTGTCAGATCATCACCGAAGGCTGGAACAAGGACGGAGCCATCGTGGGCACGGTTGTGTTCAAAGGCGCGGTGCTGGATTCCGCTTCCATCCTGAAGGTGATCCAGGATGCGAACAATACACCGTCCTGCGCCGGCATCATCGCCTGGATGCACACCTTTTCCCCCAGTAAGATGTGGATCGCGGGCCTTTCCCGCCTGCAAAAACCCTACCTGCACCTGAACACCCAGTTCAACCGGGATATTCCCTGGAACGAAATCGACATGGATTTTATGAATACCAACCAGTCCGCCCACGGTGACCGGGAGCACGGCTTCATCGGCGCCAGGCTGCGGCTTCCCCGCAAGGTCATCGCCGGGCATTGGGAGGATCCCAAGGTCCGCACCCGCATGGGCCGCTGGATGCGCTCGGCCATCGGTGTGCATGAGTCCCGCAATTTGAAGGTCTGCCGCTTTGGCGACAATATGCGGGAAGTGGCCGTCACCGAAGGCGATAAGGTGGAAGCCGAAATCAAGCTGGGCTGGTCGGTAAACACCCACGGCGTGGGCGATTTGATCGCGTGGATGGAAAAGGTCACCGAGGCCGAAGTAGACGCGAAGATGGCCGAGTATAAGCAAAAGTACGACATCAGGACCGACAATATCGAGGCTGTGCGCTACCAGGCCAGGCAGGAGGTTGCCATGCGCGCCTTCCTCACCGAAGGCGGCTTTGCCGCATATACCGATACCTTCCAGGACCTGCAGGAAATGCGCCAGCTTCCCGGCCTGGCCACCCAGAACCTGATGAAGGACGGCTTTGGCTTCGGCGCGGAAGGCGACTGGAAGATCGCGGCCCTGACAAGGGTAATGAAGGTCATGGCCCAGGGCCTTCCCGGCGGCACCGCCTTCATGGAGGATTATTCCTACCACATGGATCCCGCCAACGAAGGCATCCTGGGTGCCCATATGCTGGAGGTCGACCCGGACATCGCCGCCAACCGCCCCAGCATAGAGGTGCATGTCATGAACATCGGCGACCGGGAGCCCCCCGCCCGCCTGACGTTTGCGACCGGTGATGGCCCGGCCATCGTGGCCACCCTCGTGGATATGGGCGACCGCTTCCGCATGATCGTCAATGACATTGAGGCACGCAGCCCTTATCAGCAAATGCCAAAGCTGCCCGTGGCCCAGGTGATGTGGAAGCCCCTGCCCGATTTGAGCACCTCCGCCGAAGCCTGGATCCTGGCCGGCGGCGCCCACCACACGGTTTTGAGCTATCAGCTGGACGCGGAATATCTGCGTGACTATTGCGAGATGCTGGGTATCGAGTTCATCCACATCAACAAGGATACCACCATCACCCAGCTTTCCAAGGAACTGCTCTGGAACGACGTGGTGTGGAAACTGAAATAGAACTGTTGCCTCCAAAGGCGGCCGGCGAAAATCGCCGGCCGCCTTTTTCGGCAATTGCAAACCGTTGCCTGTTTTTGTATAATGTACATAGCATTCTATGCTTACATATTTATATGCAGTTCCAAGGAGGGCCTGTTTATGCGAAAAATGTTATTCATCCTTTTGCTCCTGACACTTTTTATGCTGCCCTCCGGCTGTACCCCTCCCGCACCTTCCGCCAGCGCCCCTGCTGAGAGCGCGGTGCTTTTGGGTTTTGCCCAATTAGGATCCGAAAGCGCGTGGCGAATCGGCAACAGCCAATCCATCAAGGACGCGGCGCAGCGGGCGGGCGTGCAGCTCATGTTTGAAAACGCGGAACAGAGCCAGGAAAAGCAGATCAGGGCCATCCGTTCCTTCATCGCCTACCAGGTGGATGTCATCGCCTTTTCACCCATCGTGGAGGACGGCTGGGACAACGTTCTGCGTGAGGCCAAGGAGGCGGGCATCCCCGTTTTATTGGTAGACCGGCTGGTGAATACGGAGGATGAAAGCCTGTACGTAGGTTTTATCGGCTCCGATTTTTATGAGGAGGGGCGCTCCGCCGGGCTGTTCCTTCAAAAGAAAGCGGCGGGCATGGACCACGTGCGCATTGTGGAAATCTCCGGTACCGTGGATTCCTCCCCCATGCGCCAGCGAGGCAAGGGCTTTCGGGATGTGCTGGGCGATGATCCCAAATTCGAGATACTGGAAAGCATTTCAGGCGATTTTCTCCTTTCCAAGGGACGGGAATGCATGGAATACCTGCTGGATACGTACGAAGGCATTGACGTGCTCTACTCCCACAACGACTCCATGACGCTGGGGGCCATGGAAACAATTAAAGCGGCGGGGCTTGAACCGGGCGAGGACATCATCATCATCACTGTGGACGGGGAACAGAAGGCCATCGATTTATTAAAGGAAGGGAAGATCAACTGCGTGGTGGAGTGTACCCCCATGCTGGGGGACGTGGTGATGGACCTTGCCATAAAGCTGGCTGCGGGCGAAGCCATTGAGCGCATCGCCTATTCCAGGGAAACGGTGTTCACCGAGTTTGACACGAATCTTGACAGCTTGCCCGAAAGGGGATATTGACATGGGCAGCCTGACCGAGCGCATTTTAAAACGGCTGCATGTGGACAGCAGCATCGGCAAGCGGCTGAAGCTTTCCTATATCATCATCATGGGCCTGATGCTCATTCCCCTTATCGCCAGCGTGGCCGTTATGGCCAACTATGCATTCCGTTATCACAGCGTCATCAGCCAGATTGAGAAAGTATCTTCCCTGAAGCCTCTGGTGTTGGAAAGTATCCCGGATGAATTATGGAGCGTGGTGGCGGGCCGCAAATCCTTTGCGGAGGGCAGTCATTATGAAATGATCCATAGTGTTAACAACCAGTTGGACAGCCTCATGGCCTCCAGCGTCACCCGCAATCCTATGGAACTGACGGTGGCCAGGCGTACCATGAATACCCTGGAGGGTTATGTGAACGACATGGGCCGGCAGATGGAGGCCGGTGCCCGTGTCAGGGATAACGAGGCGACTTTGGAGGTAGTCCGAAGCGTGGCAGCCCTGGTGGGCGAAATGCTGGAGGATTTTATCGCCCTGGAAATCAGCGCCGCCACCGATACCAGCATCCACCTGCAAAACATGCTGGGCATCATCCTGGCGGCGGAAATGGTGCTTTTGATGCTCACCGTTCTTTTTGCCATGATGGCGCAATCCTCCCTGGGGCAAACCATCCGCCAGCCCATTGCCCAATTGGAGGAATTTGCCGGCAATCTGGCGGGAGGCAACCTCCTGGCCCGCGCACCTACCACGGAGGTGGAGGAATTGAAGTCCCTCACCGCCAGCCTGAACATCATGGCGGGCAAGCTGTCCGACCTCATCGAGGAAAACAAGCGGGAGCAGGAGAATCTCAAAAAGAGCGAGCTGCGCGCGCTCCAGGCGCAAATCGCACCCCATTTCCTGTACAATACCCTGGATGCCATCGTCTGGCTGGCGGAGGCCAAGCGGTCGGCGGAGGTGATACAGATCACCCAGGCCCTTTCCGACTTTTTCCGCATCTCATTAAGCCAGGGCCGCGACTGGATACCCCTCGCCCAGGAGGTTCGCCATTTGCAGGGCTACATGACCATACAAAAAATCAGGTACAGGGATATCCTGGATTACGCCATCGACATTCCGGAAGAAATGCATGACCTTCAAATTCTGAAACTTGTCATACAGCCCCTGGTGGAGAATGCCATCTACCACGGGATCAAGCACCGCCGGGGCAAGGGCCGGGTGGACATCACCGGCCGCCGGGAAAATGATACATTGCACTTTGAGGTGCGGGATAACGGTGTGGGTATGTCGGAAGACCGGCTGAATGAGATTCGCGCCTGTCTTTTGGAAGGTGATGTCATGTGCCATGAAAGCGCCGGCTACGGCCTCTATAACGTGAACAAGCGCCTGCAGCTTTACTACAGTCCGCCCAGCGGCCTTGCCATCGACAGCGGGCCGCAGGGCACCGCCGTTTCCTTTTCAGTGCCCGTAAGGAGGCAGGAGCATGTATAAGGTATTTCTGGTGGATGATGAAATCGTGGTCCGGGAAGGCATCCGCAATAATTTCCCCTGGGATGAAACCGAATTCCAGTTGGCAGGCGAAGCTCCCGACGGGGAAATGGCGCTTTCCATGCTCCAGGATATCAAGCCGGACATCCTCATCACCGATATCAAAATGCCCTTCATGGACGGCCTCGCCCTTTGCCGCTCCATAGCCCATACCATGCCCTGGATGCAGGTGGTGATCCTGAGCGGTTACGACGAGTTTGCCTATGCCAAGGAAGCCATATCCCTGGGCGTGAATGATTATCTTTTGAAGCCCGTCAACGCCCAGGAGCTATTGCAGGCGCTTTCCCGCATCGGCGAGCGCATCCGGGAGGAAAAGAAAAAGCAGGCCGACTTGAAAGCCCTCAAGGAGCAATTCGCCTCCAGCAGCCGCTTCATGCAGGAAAAGCTTTTGCGCGAGCTGTTCAGCGCCTCCTTCCAAAAGGAGAATGTTGCGGATGTTCTGGACCGCTCCCGCAAGCTGCATATGAGCCTGCTGGCCCAAAGCTATCTTGTGATGCTGGTGGCGCCGGGCTATACCGAAAAGCGGTATGAGGAATCCATCGCCGTTTTGGGTGCGCTGCAAAGGCTGTGCGACGGCAGCGCGGGAGCCGTGTATTTCTGCGAGGTGGGCGGCTACCCCGTGCTATTGGTGCTGGGCGACAGCGAAAGCGATCTGGAGGAAAGGGCCTACGGCTTTGCCCAGGCGGCGCAGTACGGCATCCAGCAGGCGGCGAACATCCCCACACAATTAAGCATCGGCTCGGCGGTCAAAAACCTGTGGGAAGTGCGCGATTCCCTGTCCGCCGCCCAGGCGGTACTGCGCACCATGGGCGCGTTCCAGGGGGAAAACAGCCAAAGGCGCATCATGGGCATCCATGACGTGGGCATCACCCCCGGCCTGTCGCTTTTGAATCTGGATGTGGTGCCCATCTGGGAGCAGCTTCCCTACGCCACCCAGGAGGATGTGGAAAAAATCCTCAAGCATTACGTGGATTCTCTGGGAGACGTGGCGCTGCGCTCCACGATGATGGCCAATTACGTGTATGTGGAAATTCTTCTGGCGGCATCCCGCATCATCAAGGAAAACGGAGGCACGCCCCAGGAGGTGATGCCGGAGCTGGCCCTGAAGACTCCCGGGGATAACATGCAGACCCTGGAGGATGTTCTGCCCCTGGCCCGGACGATATTGTCCAAGGCCATTGCCTTCCGGGATCAGCAGAGCGCTACCCGCTACGGCATGGTAATCCGGCGCGCCCAGTCTTATCTGAACGAGCACTACCAAAACCCCGGCATCAGTTTGCATGAGGTGGCAGGCCACGTGGCGCTGAGCAACAACCACTTCTGCACCGTGTTCTCCCAGGAGATGGGCATCACCTTTACCGAATACCTTACGGGGCTTCGGTTAAGCCGCGCCAAGGAGCTCTTGCGCACTACAAGCTTGCGCTCCTCCGACATCGCCTATCAGGTGGGGTACAACGACCCCCACTATTTCAGCTATCTGTTCAAGAAAAACACCGGTATGACGCCCAGGGACTACCGCCGGGATGAAAGATGAAAGGGACCGTATGTCCGCCTATAAAATCATGATCGTGGAGGACGACCAAACCATTGCCGGAGTGGTGCAAAGCCATCTGTCCAAATGGGGATATGATGCCTTCGCGGCAAAGGATTTTTCCAGCGTGCTGGAGGAATTCCAAAGAGAAGAACCGCACCTTGTGCTGATGGATATTTCCCTGCCCCGGTTCAACGGGTTTTACTGGTGCGGGGAGATACGCAAAATCTCCCGGGTGCCCATTTTGTTTTTGTCCTCCCATACCGAAAACATGGATATCGTGATGGCCGTTTCCATGGGCGGGGATGATTATATCACCAAGCCCTTTGATTTAAGTGTGCTCGTGGCAAAAATCCAGGCGCTTTTGCGGCGCAGCTATGATTTTCAGGCGCCCCTCACCGCCCTTGCTCACCGCGGCGCCGTATTCCACATCGGGGACGGCACACTGCACTACGCCGGGCAGAAAATAGACCTGACCCGCAACGAAACAAAAATCATGCAAATGCTGTTGGAAAACAAGGGCCGCGCCGTCTGCCGCGACGCGCTGATGCAAAGGCTGTGGGACAGCGATGTGTTCATTGACGACAACACCTTGACCGTCAACGTGGCAAGGCTCCGCAAAAAGCTGGAAGACGCAGGGCTTTGCGATTTCATCCTCACCAAAAAAGGCATGGGCTACCTGGTGGAGGCTACTTAAGGCATGAAAAGAGCATCCGTACCCAAGCTGCTTGCCGCCTTTCTTCGGGAACGATCGGGCGCGCTTTTTCTGTGTGTCCTGTCCGCCGGGCTGTTTTTGCTGATCGGGTCCCTTTCCCATTTGAGCATGGAGCCGCTCCTGTACGCGCTGATGCTTTTGGGGCTTTTTGCTGCCCTGGCGGGCATCGTTTCCTTCGGCCGGTATTACAGGCGCTTAAGGCAAGTGGAGGCGGGGCTGAATCATTTGGAAACGCTGCCCCAGGGCCTGCCCGCGCCAAAAGGGCAGCTGGAGGGACTGTATCAAACCCTGATCGAAGAACAGCGGCAGTTGCGGCTTGCGGAAAAGAACCGGCAAACAAGAAAGATTAAAGAGCGGGAAGACTATTACACACTTTGGATGCATCAAATCAAAACACCCATCGCCGCCATGCGGCTGCTTATGCAAAGCAGCGAATCCCAGTTGAGCGGCCAGTTCGAGGAGGAGCTTTTCAAAACCGAGCGGTATGCGGAAATGGCGCTGCAATACCTGCGTTTGGAGAATGACACCGACGATTTGGAGCTTCGCCGCCAGGATCTGTATGGCCTTGTGAAAAAAGCGGTGAAAAAATACGCGCTGATGTTCATCCACAAAAAAATCGCCCTGGATCTGGCGCCATTTGATGTGCAGGTGCTGACGGACGAAAAATGGTTCCTGACACTTTTGGAGCAGATCCTTTCCAACGCCGTCAAGTATACGGATAAAGGCACGGTTCGCATCTATGTGCAGGACGGCTCTGTATTGGCTGTCTCCGACAGCGGTGTGGGCATCCCCGCGGAGGATCTGCCCCGTGTCTTTGACCGGGGCTTTACGGGCCATAACGGCCGTGCGGATGGACGGGCCACGGGCATCGGGCTTTACCTGGCCAAAGAGGTGGCAAAAAGGCTTGGGCACAGGCTGTCCATACAATCAGAAGCCGGCAGTGGAACCACTGTGTTCATCGATGTTTCCGATATTCCGCTGGAGATATATTGATTCATACTTTTATAGAAAATATACCACCTTTCAAAACTGTAAGCTTTGCCTCCCGGTTTGTAAGGCTGCGTCAAGGCAGAATACCGCGTCATGCGCTACACTGAATACCGCGTGAACAACGCAAAATTCCATCGGGAGGTTTATCTATGCCTTTGCTTGACGTAATCCATGTGAAAAAAATCTATACCACCTTCCTGGGCGGGCAAAAGGTGGAGGCCCTGACCGACGCCGGCTTCAGCGTGGAAGATGGGGAGTTTGTCGCCATCATGGGCGAATCCGGCTCCGGCAAGACAACGCTATTGAATATTTTGGCGGCGCTGGACAAGCCCACCGAGGGCCAGGTGCTTCTGGAAGGAAAAGACCTGGCGCAAATCCGCGACAAGGAGATTTCAGCCTTCCGCCGGGACAGCCTGGGCTTTGTGTTCCAGGATTTCAACCTGCTGGATACCTTTTCCGTAAGGGACAACATCCTTCTTCCCCTGGTGCTGGCGGGCAAAAGCTACCGGGAGATGGAGCCCAAGCTCGCCGCAGTGGCCGATATCCTGCACATTGCCGACATCCTTCCCAAATTCCCCTATGAAATTTCCGGCGGGCAGAAGCAGCGCACCGCCGTGGCCCGAGCCATCATCACCTCCCCCAAGCTGGTTTTGGCGGACGAGCCGACAGGCGCACTGGATTCCAAAGCGTCACAGAATCTTTTGAAGACCTTTGCCGCCATCCACCAAAGGGGCCAAACCATATTGATGGTCACCCACAGCGCCCAGGCGGCAAGCTATGCAGGGCGGGTGATGTTCATCAGGGACGGGCGGGTTTATCATCAAATGTACCGGGGCGATATGGCGCAAGATGCCTTTTATCAAAAGATCATCTCGGCCCTCACCGTTCTTTCCGCCGGGGGTGAACTCGGTGCGTAAACGCTTTTTGTACCTGCGCCTGGCCCTTTCCAATCTGTGGAAAAACAGACAGACTTACCTCTCCTTTTTCCTGAGCACCGTGTGCACCATATTCGCCTTCTACACCTTTTGCATGATCGCCCTGAACGACGGCATTAAAAAGCTCGCAGGCGCCGGGCAGATGCAGGTGATGATGACGCTGGGTGCCATCGTGGTGGCCATCTTCGCCTTTGCGTTTTTGTTTTACGCCAACAGCTTTCTCATCAAGCGCCGGAAAAAAGAACTGGGCTTGTACGCCATTCTGGGCCTGGAGAAAAAGCACATCGCCCGCATCCTGTTCCATGAAACGGTAACGCTTCTTATACTGAGCCTTGTGGTCGGCTTCGGGTTCGGCATCGCCATGAGCAAGCTGATGTTCCTATTGGTCCAGGCGCTGATGCGCGTTCCCTCCCCTATCGTATTTCAGGTGAGCCGGCTCCCCCTGTTGCTGACAGCCGGCCTGTTTGCCGCCGTCTTCTTCCTGCTCTTGCTATACAACCGGCTCCAGGTACACCTTTCCAGCCCGGTCAACCTTTTAAAGGGACAGCAGCGGGGCGAAAAGGAGCCCAAAACCCGCTGGCTCCTTGCCTTGATCGGTGTTATTGCCATGGGGACCGGGTATGTGATAGCCAACAGCGTGGGCAATCCCCTGCAAGCCCTTGCCATTTTCTTTATCGCAGTCATCCTTGTCATCATCGGCACCTATACGCTGTTTACCGCCGGCAGCATTGCCTTTTTGAAGATACTCAGGCGAAACAAAGGGTACTACTACAAGCCCCGCAACTTCGTTTCCGTATCCGGCATGATCTACCGCATGAAGCAAAACGCCGCGGGCCTTTCCAGCATCTGTATTCTAAGCACCATGGCCATCATTACCATCGGCACCACGGCGGCCTTGTATATCGGCCAGGCGGATATGCTGCGAACTCATTATCCCATGGATCATAAGATCACCTATCGGGAAAACGCGCTGGACGACCGGTTGACGGAGCAAACCATACGCCAGAAAGCCGATGAATATCAGGTGGAAATATCCGATTTCCACACAGGCGTCTATTCCGCCATGAATGTCTACCGTACCGGAAACACGCTTGAAACGGCGGATATCGATATGAACTCAACGGAGTGGCATCAAAACGTGTGGTCGCTTCACGTGTTGACCCTGGCTGAGTATAACCGTATGGCCGGCGCCGATGAAACGCTGAACGGCGGTGAAGCGCTCGTGTATGAATCCCGTAAAGTCCCGCCCACCGATACACTTGCTGCTGGCAGCATGGTACTGAGCGTCAAAAAAAACCTGGCTGCTTTTCCTTTTGCATTGAAAGGCAGCGAGGGCACGGAACCGCCCATGTACCTTGTGGTCAAGGACCGGGATACCATTGTGGCATTGCTCAAGAGCATCAAAGGTCCCGAGGCGGATGTTTTCTTCTCACGCGGCTTCTGGTGGAATACCGGCGGTGACGGTGAGGCACTTTTGAAATACTCCCAGGCCGTATGGGATGATGTCAAGTCCACCGGCGTCAGTTCCCACATATCCAGCGCCCATACGGTTCGCCGGGAATGGTACGCCATGTACGGCGGGTTCCTGTTCCTGGGCGTGTTCCTGGGGCTATTGTTCCTGATGGCCACCACCCTCATCATCTACTTCAAACAGGTGTCGGAAGGCTACATGGACCACGACCGGTTCATCATCCTGCAAAAGGTGGGCATGGGCCGGGATGAGGTGAAGGCCACCGTGCGCAAGCAAATTTTGTTGGTCTTCTTCCTGCCTATCGCCGCCGCCGTATTGCATACCTTAGGTGCGCTGCACATGATGACCGAGATGCTCTCCCTGTTCGGGCTCCAAGATACGCTTCTCATCGCCCTCAGCATCTTTTGCACCGCCGGAGTCTTCGCCCTTTTGTACGGCATGGTCTATACGGCCACGGCCAAGACGTATTACAGAATGGTCAGGATGGATGGATAAAGCTTCGCGAAAATGGCCTGCGCCATTTTCGCGATTTTCTTTACTTTTCGCTTGTAGCCATGCAGTCGCCCTCATTGTTCGGCTATTGCACTGCCTCCGTGTATCGTATCCTGCGTTGAATCATTCCGTCTGGCATTCACCCCATACGCCGCCACGATAATGATCACCGACCCAATGATTTGATAAACGCCAAAGCTTTCATGCAAAATCAGCACCCCGGCAAGTATTGTGATCACGGTTGTGATGTTCCCGAAGATGGAGGCCCGTGCAATATCCAGATGGGTGACGGCATAATTCAGCATGAGGAACGCCCCTACGGAGGACAACCCGGCAAGAAAGAAAATGGAAATCCAGAATGACCCATTGCTGAGCGGTAATATCACCATTTCCGAAAAATTTCCCATGCTTTGAAGCAGCGCGATGCTGGTGAACGCGGCGCTGCCCAGCGCGAACATCACGTAAGTCCTTTCAAAGGCCGAAAAGCGGACGGAAATTTTTCTGCTCAGCGCATTGAACATGGCGCCCATGCATACCGCCGCAAGAAGCAGGAGGAAGCCTGTCCATGTGAAGCTGCCCGACTCTTGTTGAAGCGTCGTCAAATACACCCCCACCATGGAGAAAAGGGAGAAAAGCGCCTGGGATGCGCGAATCTTTTCCTTTAGAAAGATGCGGGCTGTTATGATGCTCGCAATAGGAATCAAAGCCAGCATCGTGCCCACGAACGATGTCGCGGATAACTTGACGCCGTAATTCTCACAAACAAAGTAAATCACCGGTTGAATCACGCCCAGCAACATCAAAGAACCTATTTTCTTGCCCTTCAAATGCAGCTTGCATTTCCCCGTCAGGAGCAGTACATTAAGCAGCAAAAACGCGGCTGTAAACCGTACAGCCAGCAGCACAAACGGTGTTGCCATTTGCAGCGCCTGCTTGGAAAAGAGAAAGCTGAAGCCAAAGATGGCGTAACCCAAAAGGGAGGACAGTATGGCAAGGTTTTTCCTTTGATGCTCTTTCATTCAATCATACCCTCAATAAAAAATGCGAGGCCTGCTTCATAACCGCCATCCCCATTTGTTGAAATACTTCGCCATGGATCTTACATGCATCCAGGTGCTGCGCAGCGAATGCGCGCTGTCCCTGGCCCAGACATGGGTCACGGAAAATCCGGGATGATACAGCGTCAGCCCATGAGGCTTCATTTTTCGGGTGAGATCCGCATCCTCCAAATACAAAAAGTACCGGGGATCAAAGCCCTTCACGGCCTTGAACGCATCCGCCCTCACAAACATAAAGCAGCCTGTGGCGAAAAAGAGCTCTTTCGGTTCCGTGACAGGCTTGTCCCGCCAGGCAAATTGCCCGCGCCAGGCGGAAAAGGGCCGCCCAAGCCGCTCGAGAAAGCCTCCCATCAAGTAATGGACGGACGGCAGCTCCTTGGGCAAAAACTGCTCGCTTCCGTCCGGATGCAGCACCTTGGGTGTCAGCAGCGCCACATCCTCCCGGCTGTCCATAAAGGCAATCATTCGCTCCAGCACATCCGGTTCCAGGGTGATATCCGGGTTTACAATCACATGGTACGGGGCGTTCATATAGGGTATTACCTTGTTATGCCCTTTACCAAAGCCGGTGTTTTGAGGCAGTTTCAAAAGCCGCACGCCTGGATAATCCGCTTCCACGATGGCCGCGGTCCGGTCTGCGGAAGCGTTGTCCACCACGATGATTTCCATGCGGTTTGCGACGGTGCTTTGAAGCAGCGAGGAAAGCGCGTTGCCAATGTGCTTTTCGCTGTTGTAGGTGACAATGCAGGCGGTGAGCAGCGGCGTATTCAAACTGGAACGCCCTCCTTTCCCTAGTCTTTGGGTATCATACCACAGGGGCATGAGATTGTCATCTACTGCGCAGGAAGCGCTTCCCGGTTTTCCATCGGGGCATAAATTCCGTCCTTCGCGCGCATGATGTGTTTTGTAATGCCAACGGGAACCAATATGGAATGCGGGGCGGGATTGATATGGATATGCGCAAATGCGCCGTAATCGGCTGCGGATATGTGGGCGCCACTTCGGCCTTTACCATCATGGAGGGGGGCATTTTTTCCGAGATCGTGCTCTTCGATGTCAACACGCAAAAAGCCAAGGGCGAGGAAATGGATTTGAACCATGGCATGCCCCTGGCCAAACCGGCGCGCATCCATGTGGGCGGTTATGACGATATCGCCGATTGCGCCCTCATCATCATCGCGGCCGGCGCCAACCAAAAAATCGGGGAAACCCGCATGGACCTGGTGCATAAAAATACCGCCATCTTCAAAACGATCCTGACGGAGATCACAAAGCGGAACCGGGACTGCATCCTGCTCATCGTTACCAATCCCGTGGATGTTTTGACCTATGTAACGCTGAAGATCACCGGCTTCCCGCCCAACCGGGTGATCGGCTCCGGCACGGTATTGGATACGGCACGGTTCAAATACCTGATCGGCGAGCATCTTTCGGTGGATGCCCGCAACGTCCACGCGCTGGTCGTCGGCGAGCATGGCGACACGGAACTGGCCGTATGGAGCGCCGCCAGCGTTTCCGGCATTCCTGTTGCCGATCTGTGCAAAAAGTGCCTGAAATGCGCCGACAGCGAACATCTCAAAGATCTGTTTGAGGATGTCCGCCTCAGTGCCTACAGGATCATTGAGGCCAAAGGCGCCACCTATTACGCCGTTGCCCTGGCGGTAAAGCGCATTGCCGAAGCGCTTGCGCGTGACGAGCATTCGGTGCTGACGGTATCCAGCCTTGTAAATGGCCATTACGGTCTGCACGACGTGTGCCTGGGGCTGCCCTCCGTTGTGGGCAAGCAAGGCGTGCAGGAAATACTGGATATCCCCATGTCCGGCGATGAAATGCAAAAGCTGCGCCACTCGGCCAATACCCTCAAAGACATCATCGCCAAAATCGACATGACTTTGTAGGAATACGTGAGCATGGGGGGGGGGGGGGG
>JAEYOV010000044.1 GCA_023411395.1 Bacillota bacterium | reverse complement strand
CCCCCCCCCCCCCCCCCCCCCCCCCCCCCCCCCCCCGGCCCTTCTTTTCCAAACGAAGCCCCCCCCGCATGTCTTTGATTGCCCTTTCGACCCGAAAACCGCACAATTCCTTTGTTTTTGCTCTTGTATTCTCCTTCCAGCCATGGTATACTGAAACGCAGGCAGACCAATTACCAACAGGACTTGTTGAAAGAAGGGTGTAATCGAAAGAGTGGGTATTGCTTGATTCTATCTTTCAGTTTACGAGATACGGCTTGTTTCGTTCATGGCTTTCCGGGCAAAGTGCTCAAGGAAGACCTGAGGCAGGCGGAATCCCGTTTTTTGAGGATGGGACAATAAGCAATAAGGGTCCACTTTTTTTGTTGCCTAAATGACCTTCGTTCCACAGCGGCGCGTCCGTCTGAAGCGGATGCAAGGAGAGACCATGAGCAAGGGAGATATCACTGCCGCAGCGCTGCCCATCAGCCGGAAGCTGGCCGGGGAACTGGGATATGAGCTGGTGGAAGTGGCGCTGGACAGGGAACCCGCAGGGAAATACCTGCGCATCTACCTTAATAAGCCGGAAGGGATCACGCTTTCCGACTGTGAAACCTTCCACCGCAGGGTGCAGCCTATGATCGAGCACCTGGATTATGATTTCCTGGAGGTTTGTTCACCCGGGCTGGACCGGCCACTGAAGACCCCGGAGGATTTCAAGCGGAACGAGGGGGAAGAGATCGAAATTCGCCTGTTCAAGCCGCTGGACGGTGCAAAGATATTTACCGGTACGCTTATCGGCCTTCAGGAAGGCCGGGTGCTGCTGGATACGGCGCAGGGGCGCAGGGAGTTTCCCCAAAAAACCATCGCCCTGGTCAAGCGCTTCATATCCTTGGAGGGGATTGAGGACGTGGACCTGGGTGAATCATAAAAAGCAACATATTACCAATGGAAGGTGGTATCCAATCCATGAAATCCGAGATTGTTGAAGCGGCAAGGGCGCTGGCGCGGGAAAAGGGCATCGATGAGGAAATGCTGTTCTCTACCATTGAAGAGGCCATGAAAACGGCCTACAAGAAAAATATGCCCAAGAACACGCCGGTGCCGGCCAATTTAAGCGTCCACATCAACCGCACCACCGGGCATGAGCAGGTATTGGCCCGCAAGGTGGTGGTGGAGCAGGTGGAGGAGGCCAACAACCAGATTTCCTTGGCGGATGCCCACCGCATCCGTGCCGATTACCAATTGGGCGACATCGCCGAGGTGGATGTGACGCCCCAGGGCTTTTTGCGGGTGGCCGCACAGGCGGCCAAGCAGGTGATTGTACAGCGCATCAGGGAAGCGGAGCGCGGCAAGGTGTACGAGGAGTTTATTGAAAAAGAAAACGAAATCCTCACCGCTATCGTGCAGCGGGTGGAAACCAAAGCTGTCTATGTGGAACTGGGCCGCACCGAGGGCGTGCTGGAAGCCGGTGAGTTCATGCCGGGCGAGGAATACCATGTGAACGACCACATCAAGGTGTACGTTTTGCAGGTGCAGCGCAGCGGCCATGAGGGCATCCGCGGCCCGCAGGTTAGGGTCAGCCGCATCCATCCCGGTCTTGTCAAGCGACTGTTTGAAATGGAAGTGCCCGAGATTGCCGCGGGCGTGGTACAGATCAAGTCCATCGCCCGGGAGGCGGGCAGCCGCACGAAGATGGCGGTTTCCTCCTCCGACGCGGTCATCGATCCCGTGGGCGCCTGCGTGGGCCAGCGGGGCAGCCGCGTGGACAAGGTGGTGGAGGAACTGAAAAACGAAAAGATCGACATCATCAAGTGGTCGCCGGACCCCGCTGAATTTGTGGCCAACGCCCTCAATCCCGCTCACGTTTTGAGCGTATTTGTGGCGGAGCGGGAAAAGGCTTGCCGCGTGGTGGTGCCGGACAACCAGCTTTCCCTGGCCATCGGCAAGGAAGGGCAAAACGCCCGCCTGGCCGCCAAGCTGACCGGCTGGAAGATCGACATCAAATCCCAGTCCCAGGCGGCGGAATTGATGGCCCTGCCTGTGGAGGAGATACCTCCCTATGAGGAGGAACTGCTGGAAGGCATGGATGACGACGATACCCTGTAACAAAGGAGCGGTGCCATGAAGCCTCGGAAAATACCCATGCGCATGTGCGTGGGCTGCCGCGAGATGAAGCCGAAAAAGGAACTGATCCGGGTGGTGAAGCGGCCCACCGGGGAAATCGCCCTGGACAGTACCGGCAAGCTGAGCGGCCGGGGCGCGTATGTGTGCCGCAGCCAGAATTGCCTTGCAAAGGCCATCAAGCAAAAGCAGTTGGACCGGGCGCTGGAGCATAAGCTGGAGGACGAGGTGGTTGCGCAACTGCGCTCCATGCTGGAAAGCCTTCCGCCGGCGGCGCCTGAGCCCGGGCCGGAGGAAGAAGCGACATGACGGCAGTGCAGCCTGATTTTAGCAGGATGGCCGGGTACATCGGCCTGGCGGTGAGAGCCGGGCAGGCCGTGACCGGTGAAGGGGCCTGCGTAAGTGCCATCCGGGCAGGCAAGGCGGCGGTTGCGCTGCTGGACAGCGGCGCATCCGATAACGCCGTCAAGAGGTTCTCGGATACATGCGCCCATCACCGGGTACCCCTTATCAAGCTTCCGCCGGAGATGCTGCAAGGAGCTGTTGGCAAGCCGGGACGGATGTCCCTGGTCATAGGTCCCGGGGGCCTGGCGGAAAAGATTCTGGAATGCAGGGGAAAAGACATGGAGAACAGTTGATATTCAAGGATTCATGGTTTTATGGTTTCTTACTTTCTTGTATGGATTAAATGCGGGGGTGCAAGCGTTTCATGACCAAAGTCAAACTCAAGGATGCCACCAAGGAGCTTTCCAAGGACGCGGGCGGCGTGCTGGAGGAAGCCACGCGCATAAGGCGTTCGGCGGAAAGCCTCTTGCAGACGTTGCGCAAGCTGGAGAACCAATTTGTCCGGGAGGAAGAGCAGCGGCGCGCCCAGGAGAAGCTGGAGGAACAGCAGAAACTGGCTGAACAGCATACCAAGGCATGGACCATGCTGGATGAGGAAGAAGCCGCTGCCCTTCAAGCGCAGGGGGAGGTTATTCCCCCTGCCCCGGAAAAGGTTGCAAAGGTGCAAGCGCCGGTGGCTCCCCCTGCACCCCCGGTGGAGGATACGCCTGCTCCCGAAAAGGCGCCTGTAATTGAAAGCGCGCCTGTTCCTGAAAAAGTGCCGGAGGAGGCTCCGCCTGCCAGCAAGGAGCAGGTGGAAGCGCCGGCTCCCGCGCCCAAAGCCGAGCCCGTGCCGGCAGTTTCCGAGCCCGCTCCGGAGGCTCCCGCCCCCGCGCCTGCTCCGGTGCCTGTAAAGCCTGCGGTTCCCGCGGCGGTTGCCCGGCCCCAGGCACAGCCTGTTCCGCGGCCCCCGCGCCCGGCCATGCAGCCGCCACGGCCCATGGGCCAGCCGGCTCCCGCCGCCCAGGCGCCTGTCCCGGGGGGAATGCCCCGGGCGCCGTATGGCCGTCCCGCGAATCCCGCGCCCGCCGGGCAAGGCCCTTATGGCCGCCCCGCGCCCGGCGCCGGCCCCTATGGCCGGCCTGCGAATCCCATGACCCCCGGCCAAGGCCCCTATGGCCGTCCGGCCCCCGGTGCTCCCATGGCGCCACGCCCCCAGGGTGGGTTTGGCGGGCCCCGTCCCCAGGGCGGTTTTGGCGCACCCCGTCCCCAAGGCGGCGGGTTTGGCGCACCGCGCCCCGGTATGGGTCCGCGGCCCGGCGGCGGCGGGTTTGGCCGGCCCAAGGCGCCGGAGCTGACGCCTGTGATGGAAAAGGAACGGGTGTCCAACTACGATCCCAACAAAAAGAATTACGTGCGCCAGCACGATCCCGAGCGGGTGGTAAAGTCACGCAGACAGATGGTGAAGGAGAACTTCTCCGGCTATGACGATGACGTGATCCGCGGCGGCAAGCGCGCCCGTGCGGGCAAAAAGCTTTCCGCCCAGCAGATGATGGCCCCCATCAAAATCGAAAAGGCCTTCATGACCGCCGAAGCCATCACCGTGAAGGATCTCACCGAGCGTATCGGCAAGCCCGCGGGCGATATTCTCAAAAAGCTTCTGCTGCTGGGTATCATGGCCAACATCAACAGCGAGCTGGATTTTGACACCGCTTCGCTTGTCTGCACCGAGTTCGGCGTGGAGCTTGAAAAGAAGCTGGACAAGACGGCGGAGGATTACCTCTCCGACGAGGACTTTGAGGATTCCGACGAAGACCTCATCGTGAGGCCTCCTGTCATCACCATCATGGGCCACGTGGACCACGGCAAGACCTCGCTGCTGGACTACATCCGCAAAACCCGCGTTACCGCGGGGGAAGCCGGCGGCATCACCCAGCACATCGGCGCCTATACGGTGGAGCTGGACGAGCGGAAAATTACCTTCCTGGATACCCCCGGCCATGAGGCGTTCACCGCCATGCGCGCAAGGGGCGCCCAGGCTACCGACATCGCCGTGCTGGTGGTGGCCGCGGACGACGGCGTGATGCCGCAAACCGTGGAGGCCATCAACCACGCCAAGGCGGCGAATGTGCCTATCATCATAGCCATCAACAAAATGGATAAGGCGGGAGCCGACCCTGACCGGGTGAAGCAGGACCTGACTGCCTACGAACTGGTGGCGGAGGAATGGGGCGGCGAAACCATCATGGTTCCCGTCAGCGCCGTCACCGGCCAGGGCGTGGACCAACTGCTGGAGATGATCCTGCTGGTGGCGGATGTGCAGCAGCTGCGCGCCAATCCCGACCGCCTGGCTCGCGGCGTCATCATTGAAGCCAAGCTGGACAAATCCCGCGGCCCCGTGGCCACGGTCCTTGTGCAAAACGGCACGCTGCGCGTTGGCGACAACATTGTGGCCGGCATGGCCTCCGGCCGTGTGCGGGCCATGCTCAATGACAGGGGCGAGCGTGTGGAAGAGGCCGGCCCCTCCACGCCGGTGGAAGTCTCCGGCTTCAACGAAGTGCCCTCGGCCGGCGACGACATGATGGCCGTGGGCGACGATCACCTGAGCCGTCAGGTGGCCGAGGAGCGGCGGGAAAAAGTAAAGGCCGCCCGTGTCGGCGCCAGCGCCAAGGTATCCTTGGATAATCTGTTCTCCAAGATCGACGCCGGCAAGATGACGCACCTCAACCTGATCATCAAGGCCGACGTACAGGGCTCTGTGGAAGCGGTGAAACAGGCATTGGAGAAGCTTTCCAACGATGAGGTGAAGGTCCGCGTGCTGCACAGCGGCGTGGGCGCCATCACCAGGGACGATGTGAACCTGGCTTCCGCCTTTGGCGCCATCATCATCGGCTTCAATATCCGCCCGGATAACAGCGCCAGGGAGCAGGCGGAGCGGGAAGAAATTGACATGCGCCTTTACCGCATCATTTACCAGGCGATTGAGGACATTGAAAAGGCCATGAAGGGCCTGCTGGCGCCCCAGTTCAAGGAAGTTATCCTGGGCCATGCCGAAGTCCGCAACGTCTTCAAGGTTACCGGTGTTGGCACCGTGGCCGGCTGCTATGTGCAGGATGGCAAGGTGCAGCGCAACGCCTCCGTACGCCTCCTTCGGGACCATGTGGTGGTGTTTGAGGGCAAACTGTCCTCCCTGAAGCGCTTCAAGGACGACGCCAGGGAAGTGGCCGCAGGCTACGAGTGCGGCATTGGCCTGGAAGCCTACAACGACATCAAGGAAGGCGACGTCATCGAGTGCTATACCCAGGAAGAAGTGGAGCGCTGACGCTGTTTCGGAAAAAGGACATGTCCTTTTTCCGATTCTGCACTTTTCGCTTTCAGTCTGCGCACTGGTTTTTACTACGCTCAACCAGTGCTGGCCTGCGGTCAGCGAAAAGCGTAAGGAATGTTTGCTCCGCAAACCCCCGCCCGGCAGGCAAAGCCAGCCGAGACGATTACAAACGAGGGGGCTTTGGCCCCCTCGTTGCTCCTCCGGAAGTTTGTCCGTAATGTACGAACTGGCTTCCGGCCTTCTCCGTTACGATCCAGAAAGGCAAGGGACTACCGTGAGTTTTCATCGAAGCGACCGCATTTCCGATCAGGTCCGCCGCGAGGTGGATCAAATCATCCGCAACCAGTTGAGTGATCCCAGGATTACCGGGACCTTCAGCATCACCCACGCCGAGGTCACCCGTGACCTGCGCTATGCCAAGATCTATGTGAGCATCCTGGAGGAGGACAAGGCGGACGGCGTCATGGCGGCCTTGAAGGGCGCGGCGGGATTTGTGCGCCGGGAGCTGGGCAGGAGCATGGTCATCCGCTACACGCCGGAGATCATTTTCCAGCGGGATCAAAATATCGCCTATGGCGTACATATCGCGGATGTGCTCAGTAAGGTACGCGCCAAGGAAACGGAAGGAAACGATACAGATGAGGAAGAACCGTCCGGAGCAGACGAATAATTTTCCGGCGCCTCTGCTGGCGGCCATCCGTGAGGCCGGGCGCATATTGCTTTGCGCCCACGTGTCGCCGGACGGGGATACCATCGGCAGCATGCTGGCTTTGCGGGGCGCGCTGCTCAAGATGGGCAAACAGGTGGAAGCCGTTTGTGCCGACGAGGTTCCGGAGCTTTTGATGTTTCTATCAGGCGCGGCGGAGGTACGCAAGCCTGCCCCATTGAAAGAAAAAAGCTTTGATCTGGCCATTGCCGTGGATGTATCCGACCGCCTCCGCCTGGGGGATAGCGCCCCGCTTTTTTTTGCCGCGGATCATACGGCTCAAATCGACCATCACGGCACCAATCCGGGCTATGCCGCCATCAATGTGATATCGGCTCATGCCAGTGCCACGGGCGTGCTTATCTATGAGCTGATCCACAGCCTGGGTGTGGATCTGGATACGGATATCGCCATCAGCCTGTATACCGCCATTGCTACGGATACGGGCAATTTCAGTTTTGACAACACCACCTCCGATGCTTTCTTGGTCATGGCGGAATTGATGGCGTATGGCCTGCCCATCGCGGGGCTGAACCGCGCGCTTTTCAGGGAGCGCAGCCGGGAGCAGGTTTTGGTGCTGGCCCGCGCACTGTCCACCCTTACCTTCTACCATGGCGGCAAGATTTCGGGCATGCAACTGACCCAGGCGGACCTTGATGCTTGCGGCGCCAGGCCTGAGCACGCGGAATCCATTGTCAATTACGGCATAGACATTGCCGGTGTCCAAATGGCGTTTCTGGCCAGGGAGGTGGACGGGGGCACCAAGTTCAGCCTCCGGGCCGCGGAGGGATGCAATGTGGCCTCATTGGCAGCCGGGTTCGGGGGCGGCGGCCACGCGCTGGCGTCAGGCTGCACCATGAACGGAAAATTGCCGGCCACCGCGCAGATCATGATTGCGGCCATGGAAAAATGCCTGCCGGAAGCCAATCCATGAACGGCTTTTTCAATGTTTTAAAACCCCCCGGCATGACATCGAGCCAGGTGGTGGGGGCGGTGCGCCGGGTGCTCAACGGAGAAAAGGCCGGACATGCCGGCACGCTGGACCCCCAGGCGGCAGGCATATTGCCGGTCATGGCGGGGAAGGCCACCAGGCTGTTTGATTATCTGGTGGACAAGCGCAAGTCTTACGTGGCGGAAATTGCGTTCGGCACGGCTACCGACACCCAGGATGCCCAGGGCCGTGTGACGGAACAAGGCGGCGGTTATCCCTCCGTGGAGGATGTACGGGCGGTACTGTTTAGGTTTACCGGGGAGATTCTGCAGACGCCGCCAAGCTACTCCGCCATCAAGCAGGATGGCCAAAGGCTGTACGACCTGGCCCGCAAGGGCGAGATGGTGACGGCGGAGCCGCGCCCCATCCTGGTGGAGGAGATCTCGCTGGGCCGGGAGACGGAAAACCACGGCATGATGCTTCATATCCGCTGCGGCAAGGGCACGTACGTGCGCACCCTGTGCCATGACATTGGAAAAGCCGTTGGCTGTCCCGCCCATATGCGGTTTCTTCTGCGCACGCAAAGCGGCGTTTTCACTCTGGATACTGCCTGTACGCTGGAGGAGCTGCAGCGCGCGAAGGAGGAGGGGAACCTGGCGGACTATCTGCTCCCCATGGACATGCCCCTTGCGCATCTTCTTCGGGGCAATGTACCCAGGGAACTGGAAAGCGTTTGCCGAAACGGCGGACAAATGCCCCTCTCCGCTTTTCCAAACCTTGTGGATGTGCCGGAGAACGTGCCCCTGCGGCTATATTTGTCCGATGCCTTTATGGGCATTGCCTATCGCCGGAGGTCATGGGTCGCCTTCCGCGCGCTGGTCGGCTGACAGATGCCTGTATCCTTTGAGCTGCGATACGCATGATGCTTTGGAGGAATCCTATGCGACTGACATTTTTGGATGCGGCCATAAAGGGCCCCAGCGTGCTGGCGCTGGGCATGTTTGACGGCGTCCATACGGGCCATGCCTGGCTTTTGCGAACCGCCCGGGAATGGGGGACCCTGGAGAACCTGCCGGTAGTGGTATGCACCTTTTTTAAGCATCCCCTGGCGCTGATAACACCCAAGGCTGTCCCGCCCACACTGTCCACCGTGCCGGAGCGGGCCGCCCGCATGGCCCAGCTCAAGGCGGATGCCCTGGTGGTGCTTCCCTTTGACCGCAAAATGATGCATATGTCGCCGAAAGGGTTTGTGGAATGGATGGTGGAAAGGTTCCATCCCCGCCACGTGGTGGTAGGCTTCAACTATACCTTTGGCGAGGGCGGCGAAGGCGACGCCAAGCTTTTGAAAAAGCTGGGCAGGATACTGGGCTTTGACGTGCACGTTGTTTCGCCTGTGCAGGTGGACGGGCAAACCGTATCCTCCTCCCGTGTCCGGAAGCTGCTGGAGCAGGGAAATGTGGAGCTGGCCTGCAAACTCCTGGAGCGGCCCTATGCCGTCACCGGGCGCGTGGAACGCGGCAAAGGCCTGGGCAAAAAGCTGGGATTTCCCACAGCCAACGTTGCCATCCCCAGAGGCAAGGCACTGCCCGCCTTTGGTATGTATGAGGCCCGGGTCAAGACGAAAAAGGGTGTGTTCCCCGCGGTGGTAAACCTGGGCAGCCATCCCACGGTGCCCGAGGGCGGCATCACCCTGGAAGTCCATTTGCTGGGCCGATCGGAGGATCTGTACGGGCAGAACCTGCGCGTTAAATTTCTCAAGCGCATGCGCCCCGAAATAAGGTTTGACGGTATTGAGGCGCTCAGGGAGCAAATCGGCCGCGATGTGCTTTTGGCAAAAGAGTATTTTGGTTTGCCATAAACAGGCCCGGCTCGGGGAATAATAACGCCGGCCGGAAAAAAATTCCCGGCATACATTTACAAACGCGTCCCATAGTGCTACAATGAAAGACGCTGTTTTGAACCATGGAC
The DNA here is from genome assembly GCA_023411395.1 of Bacillota bacterium. GTDB lineage: Bacteria > Bacillota > Clostridia > Christensenellales > Aristaeellaceae > JAEWAH01. Next base: position 24,233 of record JAEYOV010000044.1, on the reverse strand, counting down.
GCAGTTTTGCGACACTCCGACGCTTCGCTTCGTTCATGGCGATTTAGGTGAAAGGAGAAAGGAATCATGAACAAGGCTGAAATCATCCAAACCTATGGCCGCCACGAGGGCGACACCGGCTCCCCCGAAGTGCAGATAGCACTGCTCACCGAACGGATCAACCACCTGAATGACGATCATCTCAAGGTCAACAAGAAGGATCACCACAGCCGCCGCGGCTTGCTGCTTATGGTCGGCAAGCGCAGGGGCCTTCTGGATTACCTCCGGAAGACCGACATCGAGCGGTACCGTACGCTGATCAGCCAGTTGAACCTGCGCAAGTAAACCCGCTTCCCGCGGCTTGCGCTCAAGGCCGGCTATGCCGGACCCGTTGGTTGATGCCGGGCGGCGCGTAGCCGCCAGGTCAAACTGTTTGTGGAAGCCGCCAGTGGCGCTCATGGCAACATGGGCTCCCCTGCGCGGTTTTTTCACAGGAATATACCGGAGACCATACGGTTTCCAAGAGGTGCCAGTCTGGCTTCACATTTAGAACAGGCTGGTGTGTCCGGGAGAAAAAGGCAGGTATACCTGCCGCGTGACGATGTGAAGGAGATTGGCATGGAGTACAAAACGTATACGATGGACCTGGCCGGCAGGCCGCTGACACTGGAATTTGGGAAATATGCCCAGCAGGCCTCGGGTTCGGCGCTGGTGCGGTATGGCGATACGGTGGTGATCGTCAACGCCACCATGTCCGAAAACGTGCGGGAAGGCGTGGACTTCTTTCCCCTGAGCGTGGATTTTGAAGAAAAGCACTATGCCGTGGGCAAGATTCCCGGCGGCTTTATCAAGCGGGAAGGCCGCCCCACCGAAAAGGCGACGCTTACCTGCCGCCTGATCGATAGGCCTTTGCGCCCCCTGTTCCCCAAGGGAATGCGCAATGATGTGCAGGTGGTGGCCACGGTGCTGTCCGTGGATACCGATTTGCCCCCGGAGATCCCGGCCATGATCGGCTCCTCCATCGCCCTTTGCATCAGCGAAATCCCCTTCGGCGGCCCCACGGGTTCCGTGGTGGTGGGCCGCATCGGCGGGCAGTTCGTGCTCTGCCCCGATGAGGCGCAGCGCGCCCAGAGCGATTTGCATCTTGTGGTATCCGGCACCAAGGAAGCCATCCTCATGGTGGAAGCCGGAGCCAGGGAGGTTTCCGAGGATGTGATGCTGGAAGGCATCATGTATGCCCATGAAGAGATCAAAAAACTGATCGCCTTCCAGGAAACCATCATTGCCGAAATCGGCAAGCCCAAGGCTGATGTGAAGCTCGTTGTCACCGCGCAGGAGATCAAGGACGCCGTGCGCGGGTACGCCTATGACAAGTGCGTTTACACCTTTGATACCTTTGTCCGCGAAGAGCGGCAGGAGAGGGAAAAGGCCGCCAAGGAAGACATCATGGCCCACTTTGCGGATATCTTCCCCGGCAGGGAAACGGAAGTGGCTGACGCCATCTATTCCCTGAACAAAGAGATTATGCGCAAGAAAATCATTGAGTCGGGCATCCGCGCCGATGGCCGCACCGTCACCGAAGTCAGGCCCATCTGGTGCCAAGTGGGCTTATTGCCCCGTACCCATGGCAGCGCCGTGTTCACCAGGGGCCAAACCCAGGTGCTCACCGTCACTACCCTGGGCTCCACCAGTGAGGCTCAAATGCTGGACGGGCTTTCCAACGAGGATTACAAGCGCTACATGCACCATTACAACATGCCTCCCTACGCCACCGGCGAAGCGGGCCGTTTGCGGGCCCCTGGCCGCCGGGAGATCGGCCACGGCGCGCTGGCGGAGCGGGCGCTGGAACCGGTGATCCCCACCGAGCAGGAGTTCCCTTACGCGCTGCGCCTGGTCAGCGAAGTGCTGGGCAGCAACGGTTCCTCCTCCATGGCTTCCGTTTGCGGTTCCACCTTGTCGCTGATGGACGCCGCCGTGCCCATCCATGCCCCGGTGGCCGGCGTGGCCATGGGGCTTATCAAGGACGCCGATACGGGCAAGGTGGCGGTTTTGACCGATATCCAGGGCCTGGAAGATTTTCTGGGCGACATGGACTTCAAGGTGGCGGGCACCATGAACGGCATCACCGCCATACAGATGGATATCAAGATCAAGGGCATCGACAGGCCTATTTTGAAGCAGGCGCTGGCGCAGGCGCTGCAGGGCCGGCTGCATATACTGAAACTCATGCTGGAGTGCCTGGGCCAGCCCAGGGCAAACCTGAGCCCCTACGCGCCCAAGATCATCCGCTTCACCATCAACCCCGAAAAGATTCGCGAGGTCATCGGCCCGGGCGGCAAGATGATCAACAAGATCATTGCCGAAACCGGCGTCAAGATCGATATCGAGGATGATGGCCGCGTGTTCATCTCCACCCCCGATGAGGCTGCGGCCAACAAGGCCCGCAAGATCATTGAGGGCATCGCCAAGGATATCGAAGCGGGCGACGTGTTCACCGGCAAGGTGGTGGGCATACAGGCCTTCGGCGCGTTCGTGGAGCTGGCTCCCGGCAAGGACGGCATGATCCACATCTCCAAGCTGGCCAACCACCGTGTGGAGAAGGTGGAGGATGTTTTGAAGATCGGCGACGAGATCGAGGTCAAGGTCAACGAGGTCAACGCCCAGGGCCGCATCAGCCTGATCCGCAACGACATCGTTTACGAAAACAATCCCGCCGAACACCGCCCCGCCGGCGACAGGCCCCGCCCGCCCCGGCGTGATGGAAGGCCGACAGACAGGTAAATCTCTTTTGAAGGTGCTGTTACATGGCAGGGAACGCCGCTGCCTTGCCTGAAGGGGCGGGGTAGGCGCTTCCTGCCGTTTCATTTCTTGCATGCTTTGCGCTTCCCCGGTAGAAAATAGAAGCAGCCTTCCTGAAAGGAATCGAATATGTACGATCAGTGGACCATGTCAAACGGCCTCCGGGTGGTGGGGGAATACCTGCCCCATGTGCGCTCCGCCTCCATCGGCGTGTGGATCAAGGTGGGTTCCATGCTGGAAACGCCTATGGAAAACGGGCTTTCCCATTTCCTTGAGCACATGGTGTTCAAGGGCACTGGGAAGCGTACCGCCAGGGACATCGCGGAGGAGATGGACGCGGTGGGCGGGCAGCTGAACGCCTTTACCGCCAAGGAGTGCACCTGCTTTTACGCGAAGGTCATCGATGAGGATTTGCCCCTGGCGGTGGATATATTGAGCGACCTTACGCGCAACGCCATCATGGATGAGCGCGAGCTGAACAAGGAGCGGGGCGTGATCCTGGAGGAAATCTCCATGGTGGAGGATACGCCGGAGGATCTGGTGCACGAGCTGTTGAGCGAAGCCCAGTTCGAGGGCCAGGCGCTGGGCATGCCCATCCTGGGCCCGGCGGAACGCATCCGCGCATACTGCCGGGACGACCTTTTGACCTTCCGCAAAACCCATTACCGCCCGGAAAACATGGTGGTGGCCATTGCCGGCAACTATGACAAGGCAGTTCTGGAAGATTTGCTGGACAAAGCCTTTGGCTCCTTTCAGGGCACAGGCGTGCCTGACGCCATCGGGGAGACGGTGCTAAGAACGCAGCGTATTCTCTTTAAAGACAAGGATACCGAGCAGGTGCACATCTGCATGGGCTATCCCGGCAAGCCCATGGGCCACGACGACATTTACCCGGTGGCCGTGTTCAACAACATTTTGGGCGGCGGCATGTCCTCCAGGCTGTTCCAGAGGGTGCGCGAGGAACTGGGCATGGCGTATACCATATACAGCTATCCCGCCACCTATCCCAACTGCGGCGTGCTGAACCTGTATGCCGGCACATCGCCGGAAAACGCGGGAACGGTGCTTGCGCAGATGGAAATCGAGGCGAAAAAGCTGCTGCAAGATGGCGTGACGGACAAGGAGTTCATCCAGTCCAAGGCGCAGTTGAAAGGCTCGTATATTCTGGGCTTGGAGAGCGCCTCCAGCCGTATGCAGGCCATTGGCCGGGGCGAGCTGCTATTGCGGCATCCGCCCTCCCCGCAGGAGACCATTTCCAAAATCGAGCGCGTGACCAAGGACGACGTGCTCCGCGTGGCGGGGGAAATTCTGTCCAACCGTCCAAGCGTTGCCGTGGTGGGAAAGCACGCGGAAAAATATCTGCAATTCATACAAAAGTAAAGGGGGCTGCGAAAGTGGCCGACAGGCTGGACGAGATTTTCGCCCTTCAGAAGGAATTTCATGAATCCCTGGTGGCTTTGCGCCATCTCGAAAGCATTCCTCCCGAGGAATGGATTCAAAAGCACACGCTGGCCATGATCTCCGAACTTTCGGAACTGATCGATGAAGTGAACTTCAAGTGGTGGAAAAACAAAAAGCCCGTCGATGAGCGGGCCGTGAAGGAAGAACTGGTTGATATCCTCCACTTCTTTGTCAGCATGTGCCTGCAGGCCGGCATGACGCCGGAAGAAATGTATACTATATATAAGGAAAAGAACCGCGAAAACTTCCGCCGCCAGCAGGGCCAGAGCGCGAAGCCGGGGTATGACGCTGGCGAGACTCCGCCTCCCCAGACCCCACCGCCAAAGGGATAAATCCCTTTGGAATCCCGTTTTAAGGGAGAATATAAAAAAGCTGCCTTTTCCATCTGCATGCTGATTGGAGAGGCAGATTTTTCATATTTTCCAAATATGGGGATTCTAAAGGGATTCTATCCCTTTAGCGGAGGTGCAGGAGGCAGAGCCTCCTGCTAGAACATTTTCTTGCGCCACAGGAAAAACCCGGCTATCAAAGCGCTGAAGATGGAAATCCCCAGCACGATCCAAAATCCGAAGGGCGATTGGGAGAAGGGCACGGCCACATTCATGCCCCAGAGGCCTGCTATCAGCGAGGGAATGGCTACGACCATGGTGAGGCTTGTGAGCACCTTCATGACGATGTTCAGATTGTTGCTGATAATGGAGGCGAAGGCATCCATGGTGCCGGACATGATGTCCCGGTAGATGGTACACATCTCCATGGCCTGCTTGTTCTCGATGATGACGTCCTCCAACAGGTCCGTATCATCGGGGAATTTTTTCAGGGCGTCCAGGCGCAGCATCTTTTCCATGACGGTCTCGTTGCCCTTCAAGGAAGTGCTGAAGAATACCAGCGACTTTTCCAGCTTCATCATTTGCAGAAGCTCGCGGTTTTTCAGGGATTTTTCCAGCTTATCCTGCACATGCATGCTGGCCTTGTCGATTTGCTTGAGGTATGCCAGGAACCTAGAAGCGTTGCGGTGCAGCAATTGCAGTATGAACCTGGTACGCTTGTGGGTCCAGAAGCCCCGGACCCTCTCTTCTGTAAAGTCAGCGATGATGGGCGTTTCCCGGGTCGCCACGGTGATGATGATATCGTCGACCAAAATAATGCCCATGGGGATGGTGCTGTAGATATAGCCGCTGCCTTCCACATCCACATAGGGAATGTCGACAATGATCAGCGTCTGCCCCTCGTCATGCTCGATGCGGGCGCTTTCCTCCTCGTCCAGGGCGGCCATCAGATACGTAGGATCCAATGCGAACCGGGCGTTGAGGCCGTCGATTTCTTCTTTGGTGGGGTTTTGCAGGTGCACCCAGCAGCCCTTCTCCAGGGTGGTGCACTCCACCAGATGGTCGTCTACGGTTTTAAATACCCTCCTCATACAAAAAACCTGCCTTTCTGTGCGGCACGCACACGCAAAGACAGGCGGGAGGCTGGCAGGTAGCTTACAAGGCTACGGGAGCAGGCCGCGCATGCGTGTGGGTACGTGCCCTTATGGGACTGTACGGGTCGCCTTCCACGGCGTGTCCTCTCCTTTCTTACGGCGGTCCGGATGATAGCCGGACGCTTCCGCTTCCATATCATAATCCCTTCCAAGGCATCTGTCAACGTATGGCCGCAAAAAATATTTTGCCCGTTATTCTTGTAAAAAATCTGTTCGGCACCTGCATTCGGCACTATATATTGATTATGAGGCACAAAATATGACCATATATGGTATTGACAGGCGGGGAAGGACGCAATATAATGACAATGCTCTTTCGACAGGCGCGCCGCGTGCGCGTAAAAAAATTGTCGCAAAATAAGAATTCTAAGGCTGGGGCTCCAGCCATAAGCGAAGCATAGAAGTCTCTTCCCGTCAGCTTCAAGCGGGGAGGGGATTTTGCACCCTAAGAGCGGCCGGCACACGAAAGAAATCAAAGCGTAGGAGGGTAAGGCATATGATCACTTCCATCAAGAAACGGGACGGACGGACGATGCCCTTTGATATTGAAAAGATCGAGCAGGCGATTATAAAGGCATTTTCGGCCAGCGGAAGCGCCAAGGGGATCGAGACGGCAAAGGCGCTGGCGCAGCAGGTGGTGGAAGAGGTTGAGGCCAGCGAAAGCATTTCCGGCATCCCCACGGTGGAAGAAGTGCAGGACGTGGTGGAGCGGGTGCTGATTGAAAAAGGCTTCGTGCGTTCCGCCAAGGCCTATATCCTCTACCGGGCCGAGCGCAGCCGTGTGCGGGAAATGAACACCCGCCTGATGAAGATTTTTGAGGATATCGCTTACAAGGATGCCGTCGATTCGGATATCAAGCGGGAAAACGCCAACATCAACGGCGATACCGCCATGGGTTCCATGCTCAAGTTCGGCTCCGAGGGCGCCAAGCAGTTTTATGACATGTATGTGCTCAACCCCAGGCATGCCCAGGCGCACCGGGAAGGGGACATCCATATCCATGACATGGATTTTTATACCCTCACCACCACCTGCTGCCAGATCGACCTGCTGACGCTGTTCCATGACGGCTTCAGCACCGGCCATGGCGTCCTGCGTGAGCCCAACGATATTTACAGCTATTCGGCGCTGGCGTGCATCGCCATCCAAGCCAATCAAAACGACCAGCACGGCGGCCAGAGCGTGGTGAATTTCGATTACGGCATGGCCCCCGGCGTGAAAAAAACGTTCATCAAGCGATACCGGGACAATCTCTCCCGGGCGCTGGAGCTTTTGGCCGGCATGGAGGATGCCGATCAGAAGGCGCGGGAATGGGTGGAGGAGCTTAAAGGGAAGGAACTCACACCGCATCTTGACGAGGATGCTGCCTTCCGCGCCGCCATGAAGGAAAAGCTTAAAGCGGTGGCCGAGGAAAAGATACAGGAGCAGGTTTTGGATTTTGCCCAGCGCAAGGCCGAGAAGGAAACGGACAAGGCCACCTTCCAGGCCATGGAGGCGCTGATCCACAACCTGAATACCATGAACAGCCGGGCGGGGGCGCAGGTTCCTTTCTCCTCCATCAACTACGGCATGGATACCTCCCACGAGGGCCGCATGGTGGTGCGCAACCTGCTTCTGGCCACGGAGGCCGGGCTGGGCCATGGGGAGACGCCCATCTTCCCCATACAGATTTTCAGGGTCAAGGAAGGCGTGTCCTACAATCCCGGCGACCCCAACTACGACCTGTACCGCCTGGCCATCCGCACAAGCGCCAAAAGGCTGTTTCCCAACTTCTCCTTCCTGGACGCGCCCTTTAACAAAAAGTACTACAGGGAAGGCAATCCTGATACGGAGATCGCCTATATGGGCTGCCGCACAAGGGTGATGGGCAACGTGTATGACCCGGAGCGTGAGATTTCGCCTCGTCGCGGCAACCTGTCCTTCACCTCCATCAACCTGCCGCGTATCGCCATCAAGTCGGGTGGCGATGTGCAGTGGTTCTTCGAGGAACTGGAGCGGAAAATGGCGCTGGCCGTGGAGCAGATGGACGAGCGCTTTGAGATCATCGCCAGGAAAAAGGTGCGCAATTTCCCCTTCCTGATGGGGGAGGGCGTGTGGCTGGATTCTGAAAAGCTGGACTGGAACGACGAGATTCGCGAAGTCATCAAGCACGGCACGCTGTCGCTGGGCTTCATCGGCCTTGCGGAAACGCTGAAGGCTCTGCGGGGCGCGCACCACGGCGAAAGCGAGGAAAGTCAAAATCTGGGCTTGGAGATCATCGGGGCTATGCGCAGTTACCTGGACAAATTAAGCCGCGAGCGCAGGATGAACTATACGCTGCTGGCCACCCCGGCGGAGGGATTGTCCGGCCGCTTTGTGCGCATGGACAGGGAGCGCTTTGGCGTGATTCCCGGCGTGACCGATCGCAATTATTACACCAACAGCTTTCATGTGCCGGTGTACTATCCCATCAGCGCCTTTGAAAAGATCAGCATCGAGGCGCCTTACCATGAGCTGACCAACGCCGGCCACATAAGCTACGTGGAAATGGACGGCGATCCACTGCAAAACCTGGACGCCTTTGAAAAGGTGGTTCGCTTCATGCACGACAAGGGCGTAGGCTACGGCTCCATCAACCATCCGGTGGACAGGGATCCCATGTGCGGCTACAACGGCATCATCGGCGATAGCTGCCCCAGCTGCGGCCGGGAGGAAAACGATCGCCCCTTCGAGCGCATCCGCCGCATCACCGGCTACCTGGTGGGCACCCTCAACCGCTTCAACAACGCCAAGCGCGAAGAGGAGCACGACAGGGTCAAACACAATATGCAATGACGATTCGGGGGATGCTTTTCGGGGGATGCCTTTTGAAAAAGGCATCCCCCGAGCCCCCTTTGAAAACTTTATTTTGGGATAGGATAAGGGCTGCCGTTTGCAGCATATTTCCTTTCAATCAGCGAGTGTCGTGTCATCTTGAGGAATGCAGTGACGAAGGATCTTGGCGTGGCATGGAAAACAAGATCCTTCACTTCGTTCGGGATGACAGTCTGCGAGGCTGGATTTCCTCTCATAGCGCTTGCTTATAGATGCATTAATGACAAAAAAGAATAGGGATTCCAAAGGGATATATCCCTTTGGCAGGGGTCCGGGGGCGGAGCCCCCGGAGAGGAGCTTTTATGCGTATTGCTGGACTTACGAACGACTCCATCGTGGATGGGCCGGGGATACGGTTCTCCGTGTTTACCCAAGGCTGCCCTCATAAGTGCCCCGGCTGTCATAACCCGTCAAGCCACGATCCCCTGGGCGGCAGCGAGATGGCGGCGGAGGACATCACCGCCCGGCTTGACAAGAATCCCTTGCTGGACGGGGTAACCCTCACCGGCGGCGAGCCATTCTTTCAGGCGGAGGATTGTGCCAGGATCGCAAAGGCGGCCCATGAGAAAGGCTTGAACGTGTGGACATACACAGGCTACACGTATGAGCAGCTTCTTGCCGGACAGGGCAATCATCCCGGCTGGAAAGAGCTGCTTGCGGAAACGGATGTGCTGGTGGACGGGCGGTTTTTGTTGGAAGAAAGGACGCTGGAAATAAAGTTCCGCGGCAGCCGCAACCAGCGGCTCATTGATGTGAAAAAGTCGCTGGCGGCGGGCGGGGCCGTGTTGTGGCAGGATAAGAAGTGGTGAGCGGGTATTACAGTAACGCGCCGATGGCGTTTACAAAAAACCTGCCCCCGAAGAAGACCAGCAAGCCGCCCAACAGCATGATTGCGATGCGGTAGGGCTTTTCTTTGATGAATTTGCGGGTATTGCCCACCACGGTGGAAATGAACCCGTACCAAAGAAAATCGGCAAGAATATGGCCGAAAAAGTAGATGGCGACACCCAGGTAAGCGAAGTTGCGGTAGGCCTCCAGCAAAAAGCCCAGGCCGATCACCGCCCACCACAACAGAAAATACGGATTGGCCGCGGTGATCACCACGCCGGATAGGAGCATGCCCTTTGCGCTGTCCTTGCCGGAATCCATTTGGACGGTGATCTTTTTTCTTGCCGCCTGAAGGATCATGTCAATGCCCATATAGCATAGCAAAAGCCCGCCCAGGATGCCGATCACAATCTGTGCGATGTCGGATTTGAGCAGCATATCCAAGCCCAGAAAGATGCATACGATCAATGCCAATTCCAAAAGAGCGTGTCCCAGAATGATGATGAACCCCGATTTGGGCCCGGATGTAAGGGATTGCCGGATGGTATAGGTGAGCAGCGAGCCCGGCATCATCGCGCCGGAAAAGCCTACCGTAAGGGCGGACAAGAACAGCGGAATCATACAATCTTCCTTCCTGCAAAACTACAAATGATTCTGCGCTATAAATTTTTTCCATGATAGCACGCGGATGCCTTAATGTCAAACGGATTGCCTTTCTGCTTGACAATGCCCGGGAAAGCCGTACAATAGGAAAAATGAAGGCTGGGCGGAAAAAGCATGCAGGAACGGGGGAAATCGCATGGAGGATGGGCAAAAGGGGAAACGGGCCACGCTGATAGGGTTTACCGCAATTCTGTTATGGGGCATACTGGCGCTCTTGACCTCTTTGAGTGGCAATATTCCTCCGTTTCAACTGACTGCCATGACGTTCTTTATAGCATTCCTTGTGGGTGCGGCGGCTTTTTTGAAAAGCGGCAGTGATTTTTCCATTCTCAGGCAGCCTCCGTCGGTATGGCTCAACGGCATCTTCGGCTTGTTTGGGTATCATGCCATTTATTTTATGGCCATGCAGAGCGCCCCTTCCATTGAGGCCAGCCTGATTGCCTATCTGTGGCCCATACTGATCGTATTGTTTTCATCCTTTTTACCGGGGGAAAGGCTGCGCTGGTTCCACCTTTTAGGCGTTGCCCTCGGCTTTGCGGGCGTTGCCGTGCTGCTTTTGCGGGGTGGCTTTGCGATAAAACAGGAATATATGTTGGGCTATATCCTTGCCTTTTTGTGCGCCGTGATCTGGTCTGTGTACTCCGTGGTCTCAAGAAAATTAAACGGCGCACCGACCATGCTCATTGGGGCTTTTTGCGGCATCACGGCGCTTTTATCGTTTGTCTGCCATTTGCTGTTTGAAAGGACTGTGGCCGTATCTGGTGATCAATGGATTCCCGTAGCGCTGCTGGGATTGGGGCCGGTTGGCTTGGCGTTCTTCGCCTGGGACCATGGCATGAAAAAGGGCAATATCAAGCTGCTGGGCACGCTTTCGTATGTAGCGCCGCTTTTGTCCAGCGTGCTGTTGGTGCTGTTCGGGCGGGCTGCTTTCAGTTGGGGGCTGTTGGCAGCTTGCGGGTTGATTGTGGCTGGCTCCGCCATGACAGCCATTGATAAACTCCGGGGATTGTTTGCAAAGAAGCAACCTTTGAATACAAATCAATAAAAGATTTGCGTGCATGATCTGCATCCTGAACAAGCAAAAATACAGAGAAGGATATCGCGCCTGAGGACGCGACCAAAGGGCTTTCCGGTCGCCCTTTGGAAACCTTCGGGGGCTGTCTACATGTAGTTTTATTGTAAATTGCGATTGGCGATAACTCCCCGGCATTTCTTGACAAATCGGCGGCTCCCTATTATGATTGTACGGTAAAACTGGAATAGCGGAGGAGATCATTATGGCGGCGCTGACCATGGATAAGCTGGTAGCCCTGTGCAAAGGCAGGGGCTTTATTTTTGCCGGGTCCGAAATTTACGGCGGTTTGGCCAACACCTGGGATTACGGCCCCTTGGGCGTGGAATTCAAGAATAACGTAAAGCGTGCCTGGTGGCGGAAATTTGTTCAGGAAAGCAAGACCAATGTTGGCCTGGACAGCGCCATTTTGATGAACCGCAGCGTCTGGGTGGCTTCCGGCCATGTGGGAAACTTCAACGATCCTTTAATGGATTGCAAGGCCTGCAAGGCACGCTTTCGCGCGGATAAGCTGATTGAGGATTATGCGGTCTCCAAAGGGGAGGAATTGCAGGCGGACGGCTGGGGCAACGAAAAGCTGGAAGCCTATATTGCAGAAAATAAAATCCCATGCCCCACCTGCGGCAAGCATGATTTTACGGGCATCCGCAAGTTCAATATGATGTTCAAAACCTTCCAGGGCGTGACGGAGGATTCCGCAAACGAAATTTACCTGCGGCCGGAAACGGCCCAGGGCATCTTTGTCAACTTCAAGAATATCGTGCGCACCACCCGGCGCAAGCTGCCCATGGGCGTGGCCCAGGTGGGCAAATCCTTCCGCAATGAAATCACGCCGGGCAACTTCACCTTCCGCACCCGGGAGTTTGAGCAGATGGAAATGGAATTCTTCTGCAAGCCCGGCGAGGACCTGGAATGGTTCCAGTATTGGCGCGGCTTTTGCCGTGACTGGCTGCTGTCTTTGGGCATGAAGCAGGCGAGCCTGCGGCTTCGCGACCACAAGCCTGAAGAATTGTCCCATTATTCGAAGGCCACCACCGACTTTGAGTTTTTGTTCCCCTTTGGCTGGGGCGAACTGTGGGGCATTGCCGACCGCACGGACTTTGATCTGAAAGCCCATCAGGGCGTCAGCGGCGAAAATATGGAGTATATCGACCCCGTTACCAACGAGCGGTACATCCCCTACGTGGTGGAGCCCGCGCTGGGCGCCGACCGGGCAGCGCTGGCCTTTTTGTGCGACGCCTATGAGGAACAGGAGCTGGAGGGCGGCGACATGCGCGTTGTGCTGCACCTGCATCCGGCGCTGGCGCCTTATAAAGCCGCAGTGCTGCCGCTGCAAAAGAACAAGCTGGGCGGCCTGGCAACAGAGGTCCAGCAGGAACTGAGCAAGTACTTTATGGTGGATTATGATGAGACCGGCTCCATCGGCAAACGCTACCGCCGCCAGGATGAAATCGGCACCCCCATGTGCATTACCGTGGATTTTGATACGCTGGAGAACAACACCGTGACCGTGAGGGACAGGGACACCATGACGCAGGACAGGGTGGCGATTGGTGATTTGAGAGCGTATATCGAGAAAAGGCTGGTATTTTGATACTCAATCAACATTTTAACGCATCGATGAGCATGAACTCTGAAAACGAGTCCACCTTCGCGCACTGTCATCCCTCGCTGCGCGAAGGATCTTATCCCGCCCGGATAAGGCGAGATCCTTCGTCGCTGCGCTCCTCAGGATGACAGCGTTATGAGCGACAGTCTCTTGACCGGGATGGCGCATGCCTTCCCGGTTTTTTGATCAAAATTCGTTCAGTTCCGCAAACAATACGCCGTCCTCAACGGCGTTTCCGCCATATAAACGGTTTGTGAACCGGCCAATCTTCAGGTAATGTTCCAGTACATACTTGGAGGTGAAGGGCATTTCCAACCCTTCCAGCTTTTTAATAGGAATCCATTCCGGTTTGCCCTCGTCGCATGCAAGTGAAACGGCAATGTTTTCTTTTAAATCAGCAAAGAAATAATAGTTTTGCCTGACTTCCCCATTCTTGAGCCTTAAGGTGATATACCGAAGTTCGACGTTTTTGAGGTCACTTTCCATTAAGCGCATTTCTTCATTTAACTCACGGAGCATGCAAGCCCTTGCGTCATTCAACTCATTGCATTCAAAATGACCCCCGATGCCACACCATGACGGAGCGACAACCTTTGAACCTATTCGGTAGAGCATCAATATGCTGTCCTTGCAGAGGATATACACAGACGCCATATTTCTCAATTTACCGTTCATGGTGAACCTCTCTTTGGTTTGATCAGGCACAATCTATCACTCACCCGCAGCTTTCACCGCACAGGCACTGATTCAGATACTTTTCCGGCTCTCCCTGCCCCAGCGCCCACATGAGCTTGGTAACGGCGGCTTCCGTCGTCATATCCCTTCCCGAGAACACATGGCTGGATAGAATGCGGCTGCCGACCTCATAGACCGTGAAGTCGGCTTTTTCATACAGGCATTGCGTCACTACCAGCGCGTACAGGCCCATGTCCGCCAGCATGCGCAGCTTATCCACAAGATTCCGGCGGATGTAGTGCAGCCCGCCCAGGCCAAAGGCCTCGATCACGACGCCCTTGTAGCCGGCGGAAACGATCCAGTCGAACACATCCGGCATGGTGCCGGGCATGAGCTTTAGCAGAAACACCCTGGGATCGATCTCATCCCGGAAGCGGTAGGCTTCTGCAAACTGCTGGGGATTGGTGAAATGCACCCCATCCCCGTCCACAAAGCCCGCAAGCGGCGCGTTGACGCTGTCAAAGGCGTCGAAGCTGGTGGTGCGCGTCTTCACCGCCCTTGTGCCGGATATGATCTTTTGATGAAACGCCACATACGTGCCGGGCACGCCGGCGATGGCCGCCGCAAAGGCGCAGTGCATGTTGGGGATGGCGTCGGACAGCGGATGGGTGATGGGCAATTGCGCCCCGGTGAACACAACGGGCTTTTCATGCCCGCAAAGCATATAGGAAAGCGCCGCGGCGGAATAGGCCATGGTATCGGTGCCGTGGGTGACTACCGCGCCGTCGCAGGTGTTAAGCGCTTCCCGGGCGGCGCCCGCCAGGATCCGCCACTCCTCCGGCTGAATGTTGCTGGAATCCAGCGCGAACACATCCCGGCTGATCACACGGCAAATCGTTTCAGCGCCGGATAGGCGTACAAGCTCCGCCCCGGTCAGTGCGGGCACGAGCCCGTCCTTGGTAGGGGCGCTGGCAATGGTTCCGCCGGTGGCGAGCAGCGCAATGGTCTTCATGGGAATCCTCCCTCAAGCGTCTGGTAAGAAGTATAGCACATTCCTCACAAATGAAAAGGCCCCTCAAACACTTTCCTCATTGCATTTATATATGTAAAAAGGTATAATTTTTCCAAGAAAGATACGGAGGGCGCTTATGAAGCTGAATGTGAAGCGGACGTTGCTGGTGGGCCTGGCATTCATGTCGATTTCCGCGTTCTGGCAATTATACGATAACGTCATACCTTTGATCCTGAAAAACGACTTCGCACTGGAGGACGGCTTTGCCGGGTTCATCATGGCGCTGGATAATATTCTGGCGCTGTTCCTGCTGCCACTGTTCGGCCTGCTATCGGACCGCTGCGGCATCAAAACCGGCAGGCGCATGCCCTTTATCCTGGCCGGCACGGCGGCGGCGGCAATGATGATGCTGCAATTGCCCGGCGCGGCCAATGCGGGGAACGCAACAATGTTTTATGTGGGGCTGGGCGTGCTGCTCATCGCCATGGGCGTATACCGTTCGCCCGCCGTGGCGCTGATGCCGGATGTGACACCCAAGCCGCTTCGTTCCAAGGGCAACGCCGTCATCAACCTGATGGGGGCTCTGGGCGGCGTATTTACGCTGGCGGCTATCCAGATGCTTGTGAAAAAGCCGGCGGAGGGCAGCTTCCGGGTGGACTATGGCAACGTCTTCATGGCGGTGGCCGTGTTCATGGTCATTGCGGTGGCGGCGCTTGCGCTGACCGTGCGGGAGCGCAAGCTGGTAAAGCAGATGGAGGATATCCACTACGGCGTGGACCCCAAGACGGAACAGGCCGCGCAGCTCACGGAAAGCGGAACCGAAAAGCTGCCCCCGGAACTGTTCAGAAGCCTGCTTCTCATTTTGATCTCGGTGTTTTTGTGGTTCATGGGCTATAATGCCGTGACCACCGCCTTTACAAAGTATGCCCAGGAAATGTGGAATATGGATGTCGCCGCAGCCTCCGCATGCATGATGGTAGCCACGGTCGGCGCCATCGCCTTCTACCTGCCGGTGGGCATTCTTTCCGCCAGGTTCGGCCGCAAGCGTATGATCCAGTTCGGCATCATCCTCCTGTCCCTGTGCATTTTTTCCGGCCTTTTGTTCTCGGCCTTCACGCCCGCGCTGTATGTGATGTTCGCGCTGGTGGGCTGCGCCTGGGCCTTCATCAATGTCAACAGCTACCCCATGGTGGTGGAGCTTAGCCGCGGCACCAGCGTGGGCAAGTATACGGGGTATTACTACACCTTCTCCATGGCTGCCCAGATCGTTACCCCCATCCTGTCCGGCTTCCTTTTGCAGTATGTGGGCTACTGGACATTGTTCCCCTACGCGGCGGTGATGGTGGCACTTGCTTTTATCACCATCAGCCTCACAAAACATGGCGACAGCAGGCCCGAAAAGCCGCAAAGCAAGCTGGAAGCCTTCCGAACGGAGGACTGACCATGGTTTGGATGTTGGCCGTTCTCCTCTTCCTTGCCGCACTATACTTGTTTTTGATCGCCCCCGGCAGGCACGGGAAGGATGTTTCCGCCCTGCGGGGATTCCTGTATGCCCACCGTGGGCTTTTTGACAACAAAAACGGCGTGCCGGAAAACTCCCTGGCGGCGTTCGCACGGGCGGTGGAGGCAGGCTGCGGCATGGAGCTGGATGTGCAGCTTACGAAAGACGGGCAGTTGGTGGTGTTTCATGACAAGACTTTGACCCGCATGTGCGGCGCGGATGTATGCTTGTCGGAGCTTTCCTATGAGGAAGCCCAGAAATACGTGCTTCTTGATACGGATGAGCGCATCCCTCTTTTTTCCAAGGTGCTGGAGCTTTTGAATGGCCGTGTGCCGCTGATTGTGGAAATCAAGCATTACGCAGATGCATACCGGACAGCCAAGGAAGCAAATGCCCTGCTGTCTGGGTATAGCGGCCCCTATTGTGTGGAATCCTTTCATCCGCTGGCCATGCGCTGGTTCAAAAAAAATGCGCCGCAAGTGATACGGGGGCAGCTTGCTTCCGGATATATCACCCATGAGACGCCGGCTTACCAGCAGGCGGTTTTGAGGTACCTGCTGGTCAATGCGCTTTCCAGGCCGGATTTCATTGCCTATGACATCCGCTGCGACAGGAACGCCAGCATTTTTTTGCTGCGCCGTCTGTTCCGGCCCCTTTGGGTTGCCTGGACGGTGCGCACCCCGAAGGAGCATGCAAAAGCAGCACAGAACTATGATCTGCAAATCTTTGAGGGCTTTATGCCTAATCATTGACAATTGCAGGCAGATACAGTATAATGCATTCGGCATATCAGTTGCTGCAGGCAAACTGTATATGAAAGCAGAAGGAATGCACCGCCACGCGAAAGCAACGGGAGTGGTGCATCTTCATTTTCTTCTACCGTCCCGGCCTCGACAGGATTGGGGCGGATCGGGAAAGGAGCAAACAAAATGACGGACCAACAAAAAAAACACAGGGAAAACGAATTCACCCGCAAAGGTTATGAGGAATTAGAAAAGAAGCTCGATTATCTGATCACGGTCCGGCGCAATCAGATCGCCGAACAGATTGCCGTTGCCCGCGGCTTTGGCGATTTGAGCGAAAACGCCGAGTACGACGAAGCCAAAAAAGAGCAGGCTGCGCTGGAAGCGCAGATCAGCGAGCTGGAGAATATCAAGCGTACCGCAATCATTATTGAGGACGACGAGATTTCCACCGACAGGGTGGGCATCGGCACCGTCGTCCGCGTTTTGGATATCGAGGCCGGCGATGAGGATGAGTTCGCCATCGTGGGCGCCAGGGAAAGCGATCCCTACACCAACCGCATCTCCAGCGAAAGCCCGGTGGGCAAGGCGCTGCTGGAAGCGAAAAAAGGCGAAACCGTTACGGCCGCAACGCCCAACGGAGCTTTGCGCTTCAAGGTGCTGGACATCAGGCGCCAGTAATCCCACCTCAAGGAGGCTCCCCTCATGACGGACATCACCCAAAACCAGACGGAACTGGATTTCAGCGAACAGGAGCGCATCCGCCGCGAAAAGCTGGAAGCGCTTCAGGCGGCGGGGAAAAACCCTTACAATATCACGCGCTTTGATGTGACCCACGCAAGCAGCGATATTTTGGCGCAATTTGAAGCCTGGGAAAAGCAGGGGTCTTCCCAGACCGTGTCCGTTGCCGGCCGCATGGTCAGCCGCCGCATCATGGGCAAGGCTTCCTTCGCCCACCTTCTGGATGCCAGAAGCGAGATTCAAATCTACGCAAAAAGGGATGACCTGGGCGAAAACGCGTATGCCGAATTCAAAAATTATGATATTGGCGACGTGCTGGGCGTGAAGGGCATTGTATTCCGCACCCAGAAGGGGGAAATTTCTATTCACGCGCAGGAGATCACGCTTCTTTGCAAGAGCCTGAAGCCCCTGCCGGAGAAGTTCCACGGCCTGAAGGATACCGACCTGCGTTACCGCCAGCGGTACGTGGACATGATCGTCAACCATGAGGTTCGGGATGTGTTCCGCACCCGCTCGAAGATACTGAGCGCCGTGAGGGAATTCCTGGACAGCCGCGGTTTTCTGGAGGTGGACACCCCCGTGCTCCACACCATCGAAATGGGCGCGGCTGCCCGTACGTTCAAAACCCACCACAACACACTGGATATCGATATGTTCCTGCGCATTGAGACGGAGCTGTATTTGAAGCGCCTCATCGTGGGCGGCTTTGACAGGGTATACGAGGTGGGGCGCATCTTCCGCAACGAGGGGATGGACACCACCCACAACCCGGAGTTCACCTCCATTGAACTGTATCAGGCGTACGCCGACTATCATGAGATCATGCGCCTGGTGGAGGAACTGTATGAGCATGTCGCCTTAAAGGCCTGCGGCACAACCCGTGTGCCTTATCAAGGGGAGATCATCGATGTAAAGGCTCCCTGGCCCAGGATCACCATGGCCGGAGCGGTGAAAACCCACAGCGGCGAGGATTATTACACCTGGGCGGATGACGCCGCTGCCCGTGCGGTTTGCAAAAAGCGCGGTGTTTTCGTGGAGAAGAACGCTTCCAAGGGCGACTGCCTGGCCGCGCTGTTCGATGAATTTGTGGAGGACAAGCTTGTCCAGCCCACCTTTATCATCGATTATCCCGTATCCATCTCCCCCCTGGCCAAGCGCAAGCAGGATGAGCCGGACATAACGGAGCGGTTCGAGTTCTTCATCACCGGCCGCGAGATGGGCAACGCGTTTTCGGAGCTGAATGACCCGATTGACCAGCGCAGGCGGTTTGAGGAGCAGGTGGCGCTCCGCAGGTCCCAGGGCATTATGGCCCAGGTGGACGACGATTTCATCAATGCGCTGGAATACGGCCTTCCGCCCACCGGCGGCCTTGGCATCGGCCTGGACCGGCTGGTCATGCTTTTAACCGACAGCCCCTCCATCAGGGATGTATTGCTGTTCCCCACCATGAAGCCCAGGGAGTGATCTGCCCGCCCCTAGAAAGGACCAACCCATGGCTATCAAAACACCGCTTGATTCCAAGCGAATCAAAAACCACTTTGCCTACGGGTATTGGAAATACCTGATCCTCATCGTGGCGGCCGTATTCGGCTGGAATCTCATCTATCAGACCACGGAATACCGTCCGCCGGATGAGAAGCGCATCGATTTTTACGTGGCCAGCAATACCATGGACAGCGATGCCATGAAGGCCTGGCTGCTGGAAGCGCAGCAGCAGGCCTTCCCCGACATGGAGCTTTTGGAAGCCTATACTGTCATGGCGGGCGCTGAAGACCCTTATGCCCAGATGCAGCTTTCCACCTTCATCATGGCGGGCGAGGGCGACGTATATCTGCTGGATGCGGAGCGCTTTAAAAGCTATGCTTCCCAGGGCGCTATGGTGCCTTTGGAAAATTATGTTGCAGACGGCTCGTTGAACGTTGAGGGGCTTAACGTGGCGCGCGGCTATGTGACGGTGGCTGATACTGGCGAGCGGCACTTGCTGGGCATCCCTACGGACAGCCTGTTCGGTTTGATCAACCATTTTGGCATCGACTGCCGGGGTGCGGTCTTATGCGTGATGGTGCGCAGCGGCAACGAACAAAATGCGGTGAAGTTTGTAGATTACCTGATTCAAAATATGCAGGAACCGGCGCCGGACTGGCTGACATCCTTGTCCCCGCAGCCTTGACCCATGGGCAAATTTCCCTCGCACCCTTTTCCCCCGCCCGCATAAAAATGAAAAAAGAAAGGGCATACAGTATATTTTTCCAGCATTCCGGTCAAACTGGAACTGGAAAACCAGTGGAAGGGGGAAATCCAATGCCGGGTCAAAAATGCATCCTCTGCGGAAAGGAATATCCAGCCGGCCTGCATGTGCTGGGATGCCTGATCTGCTTTCCGTGCGAAAAGAAATTGCTGCTGCCCGACGGTGCCCAGCGCCTGAGCGTCCAGCGGCGGCGCAGGCTGGGCCAGTGGGTACGGACCGCGCAGGCGTCAAGTCCGGTGGTACATAGCTGCAGGCGCTTATCCTGATCAAACGGTGAAGCCATCTGACGCATTCTTTCGGGGATGCGTTTTTTGTTTGAAAAAAATGGGGTTGTCATTTTTTCGGCTTAGCACGATTCACCTGCAAGCCTGCCCCGTCCTGCGCAGCGCTTGGCTGGCTTCGCTTGATCCCCCCGGCGCTTGCAATTCTTGACCATCCCCTGTACAATAGCTGAGAAGGTGAGATACATGGCATTTTCCCGCCCCATGCGTGAGATGACCCGGCGCAATCTGAACCGTTTACGCCTTCATGTGCCCGGCCACAAGGGACAAGCGTTGTTGGATGCGATGCCGGTTCAGATAACGGATACGACCGAGCTTCCCGTGACGGATGATCTGTACGCACCCTCCGGCCCCATCCTGAGGGCGCAGGAGCTCATGGCAAGTAGCGCTGGTGCCGCCCATACGCTGATGCTTACAGGCGGCTCCACGGCAGGCATCCATACCATGCTGCTGTACGGCACGGCGCCGGGGGATACGGTGATCCTGCCCCGCAACGCCCATCTTGCCTTTATCAATGGCTGTGTGCTGGCAGATTTGAACCCTCAGTACGTGCCTCTTGAAATGACTTTGGACGGATACGCTTACGCGCCGGAGGAAGGTTATTTGACGGCGATCAATCACCATCCCGGGGCCCGGGCAGTGATCGTGACGAGGCCGGACTATTACGGCGGCATGGTGAATCTAACCCGCATTGCCGACGCAGCGCATGCAAAAGGCATGCGGCTGCTGGTAGACGAGGCCCACGGCGCGCACTTGCCCTGGATGCCGGACCTTAAATCCGCCGCTTCCTTTGGCGCCGACCTGTGGGTACAGTCGGCCCACAAGACGCTGCCCGCCTTAACGGCCGGGGCTTTCCTGCATCTTGCCAGGGGCGAGGATGCACAACGGGTGCTGCGGATGCTGCGCATGGTGCAAACCTCCAGCCCGGCCTTTTACCTCCTGCAATCGCTGGACGATGCCCGGGCGTGGATGGAGGAGCATGGGGCCGCTGCGCTGATGGAATTGCAAAATCATATGCGGGAGTTCCGGGGGCAGATGAAGGCGCTGGGATACATGGATGCGCATGAAGCCTGGAGCTGCTTGCCTCTGAATTTTGATCCCACCCGTCTTGTCATCGCAGCCCCCCAGGGCGGTTATGCGCTGGCAGAAAGCTTGCGGGAGCAGGGCATCGATGTGGAGATGGCGGATGATTGGCGCGTTGTATGCGTCCTCACGGTGATGGATGGGAAGGAAACGCTCAATGGCCTTTCGGCGGCGCTCGAAACGGCGGCACGCCTGCCAAGCGGCAGCACTCCGCCTGCATGCATGAACTATTCCTTGCCGCGGCAAGCCATGCGGCCCCGGCAGGCGGCGCTTGGCAGACAGGAATTGATCGATGCATCCCAGGCGGCGGGCCGCGTTTCGGGAACGAGTGTCGGGCTGTATCCGCCCGGTATCCCGCTGATCGCGCCGGGTGAGGAAATTTCCCCGGAGTCGGTGGAGATTTTGCTTAACGCGCCGGTTGAGCGGCGTTTCGGCCTTTGCAGCGGAAAATTCCTGTATGTTGCGGAATAATGGATTCGGAGGCTTCAAATCGTATGGCGAATGTACCTTATGATGCCGTGCTCTTTGATCTGGATGGCACCCTGACCCGTTCGGAGGAGGGCATTTTAAACTGCTGGCGGTACGCCCTTTTAAAGATGGGCAGGGATATCCCGGATGACCAGGCGCTTCGCTCTTTCATCGGGCCGTCGCTGCATGCTTCTTTCCGGGATGCTGCGCACCTGAACGAAGCGGAATGCGACCAGGCCGTGGCTTTTTACCGTGAGCGGTTTTCCACGATAGGGATGTTTGAAAACGCTGTATATCCCGGCATCCGTATGCTTCTTAAAAAACTGCGGGCTTCGGGGGTATGGTTGGCGGTTGCCACCAGCAAACCCCAGGTCTTTACGGAGCGGATACTGGACCATTTCGGCCTGCGTAAATTCTTTGCCAAAGTGTCCGGGGCCAATGTTATGGATAAGGATTCCAGCAAAAGGCAGTTAATCGAAAAAGCACTGCCTACCCGGTTTGGGCGGGCCGTCATGGTGGGCGACCGCCGGTTTGATGTGGAAGGCGCCAAGGCAATGGGCATTGAAGCCGTCGGTGTGACTTATGGTTACGGAGACCGGGAGGAGCTTATAAGCGCCGGGGCGGACCACATAGTATCGTCCGTGGCGGAGTTGACAGCTTTGCTGTGCCCCGGTGTACCTGTACCACGTGGCTTTTTTCTCTCCGTGGAAGGGCTGGACGGCAGCGGCAAGACCACGCAGGTGGATTTACTGGAAAAGCATCTGCTGCAATGGGGCTTTGAGGTGAAGCGTACCAGGGAGCCGGGCGGCTGCCCGATTTCGGAAAAGATCCGCCGCGTGGTGCTGGATATCGACAACCTTGGCATGAGCGACGTCTGCGAGGCACTGCTGTACGCGGCGTCCCGCGCCCAGCATATGCGGGAGGTCATCCGGCCGTCTGTCGAAAAAGGCATGGTAGTATTGTGCGACCGGTTTGTGGATTCCAGCATCGCCTATCAGGGCGGCGGCCGTCAGCTTGGCGTGGGGAAGGTGGCTGCCATCAACGCACCGGCGGTGGATGGATTGATGCCCGATTGCACGGTGTATCTGGATGCCGATCCTCTGGAGGCTCTCCGGCGCAGGGGTCAGGCTTCCGCGCTGGACCGCATTGAAGTAGAGGAGGCAGCCTTTCATGAAAGGGTCGCCAACGCCTACCGGCAACTGATCCGGGAGGATGCCGGAAGATTTGTTTCGGTGAACGCGGCACTTCCGCCCGAGGAGATTGGCGCGAAGGCTTTCGAGGCCGTACGCAGCCGCCTGTACGCCATGGAGGATAGGCGATGACTCGCATCGTGGTGGGCATGTCCGGCGGGGTGGACTCCTCCGTATCGGCGCTTCTGCTCAAGCGCCGGGGGTATGACGTGGTGGGCGTGTTCATGAAAAACTGGGAGGAGCAGGACGAAAACGGCGTCTGCACCGCGGAAGAGGACTGGCGGGATGTGCAGGAGGTTTGCGAAAGGATCGGTATCCCCTATTATGCGGTGAATTTTGCCAAGGAGTACCGTGACCGTGTGTTTTCCTACTTTCTGGACGAATACAGCGCCGGCCGTACGCCCAATCCCGATGTGCTTTGCAATAGGGAGATCAAGTTCAAGGCTTTTTTGGATTTTGCCATGAAGCTGGGGGCGGAAAAGATCGCCACCGGGCACTTTGTAAGCCTTCGGAATGAGCACGGGACATATCAGCTTTTGCGAGGTGCAGACGTCAACAAGGATCAAAGCTACTTTCTGTACATGCTTTCCCAGCAGCAATTGTCCCGGGCCATGTTCCCCGTGGGGCACATGACCAAGCAGCAGGTGCGGCAAACCGCCAGGGAAGCTGGGCTGCCTGTCAGCGAAAAAAAGGACTCCACCGGTATCTGCTTTATCGGTGAGCGGGATTTCAAGGCCTTTCTGCAGACATACCTGCCTGCAAAGCCAGGGGACATGCGCACCCTTTCCGGAGAAATTGTGGGCAAACATGATGGTCTAATGTACTTTACCCTGGGCCAGCGCCGTGGCCTTGGCATCGGCGGGCGCGGCGACGGGCGAAGCTGGTTTGTGATCGGGAAGGATTTGGAAAGAAACTTCCTTCTGGTGGCCCAGGGGGAGGACCATCCCATGCTCTATGCCACAAAGGCTGCGGCCATCCATCCGGCCTGGATCAGCGGGCGGCCTCCCATGGATGAGGGGGAACCCCTCGTATGCACCGCCAAGTTCCGTTACCGCCAGCCGGATCAGAGGGTGACTGTATTTATAAAGGAAGGAAAGCTGCTGGTGACCGCGCATGTTCCACAGCGGGCCATTACACCGGGGCAAAGCGTGGTGTTCTATCAGGGTGATGCATGCCTTGGCGGCGCCATTGTGGATACTGTGCAGGATAGCGGCCATACGGCAGAAGCATTTCTTGATGATGCTGAATAATATAAGGAAGGAATCATCAAAATAGCACACGGAGCAATTGCTGAAGCATCCAGGTTTTTGAAATGCAGCAACCTAGACTTTTTGGTAAAAAAGAACGCATAAAAAAGTGAATTTGGGTGTTGACAAAGCTTTGTCTCCATGCTATCATAATCAAGCTCGCCTTTGAGCGCCGGACCTTGAAAACGATACAGAGTTGATAAAACTCAAAGAAGAAGAAAGAAATCGACAGTCGATTCTTTGAATGAGTTTTCACTTTGTCGAGGGAAACCGAGATAAAGCTGAATAGGATTAAA
>JAEYOV010000079.1 GCA_023411395.1 Bacillota bacterium | reverse complement strand
CCGCGCCGCCGTGCTTGGCCAGCACCATGGTGATGGCCGCCGTCAGCGTCGTCTTGCCGTGGTCTACGTGACCGATGGTGCCGATGTTCACGTGCGGCTTGTTCCGCTCAAACTTTTGCTTGGCCATGGGAAAAGTCCTCCTTCGTTGCGCGTGGTACGCTGCTTGCATTTTTTGCCCGGCGGGGAGTGTTGCGGTTGGAGCGGGTGATGGGAATCGAACCCACGTAGCTAGCTTGGGAAGCTAGAACTCTACCATTGAGCTACACCCGCATGTCCGCACATCTCGTGCCAGTCAAAGTTTATTCTAACGATTCCCAACATTTTTGTCAACAGCGAAAATAAAGAAAACGGGAGGCATGTTTGCCACTTTATCAGAGGACATACTCCATCTGGCAGTCGCAGGGCTCTTTCTCCACCAGCTTTTGATTATACTCCAGCGCCTCCACACAGCCCATGGCTTTGTAAAACGCCTGGCTCTCCTCCGCCGAATGGGCGGAGATATACAGCTTGCAGGCGCCACGATGCCGCGCCTCATCGCAGATCATACAAAACAGCCTCTTTCCGATGCCATGGCCTCGATGCCCACAGGAGACATGGATGTTGGACAGCTGCAGGTATTGGAGCATAGATCCGAACAGATCGCCCTCAAGGGAAGCAAACCCGGTCAGAATGTCATTTTCAAAGGCCGCAAAAACGACGCCCCCGTCAGTCAATGTTTGCCTCAGCCTTTTCACGCCATATGCAAATTCCTCTTCGCCCCACTCTTCGGTGAAAGCGATATCCCTCAAGAACCACTCACCGTTTTCCTTGCGCCAGCAGCGTTTGACCTCCTGATATCGGCGAAAGCCACGAAAAAAACCAGGCGTGATGTCTTGCTCCCCAAGTCTTTTGTAGATGATCATATCCAGCCAATACACCTCTCACAGAATATAGGATCTCAACTGATCTTTTCCGAAGAAGGTCCGGGGCAACTCCTCTATAAGGAGTTGCCCCGGCTATCCTCAATGATTTTCTTCCAAAAACTTCTCCAGCTTGCGCTTGACCCTTTGCAGGGCGTTGTCGATGGATTTCACGTGGCGGCCCAGGTTTTCGGCAATTTCCTGGTAGCTTTCCCCGTCCAGGTAGGCGGCCAGCACCTCCTGCTCCAAGCTGGAGAGAACCTCGTCGATCTTGTCCCTAATGCTCATCAGATCCTCCTGGCTGATGAGCAGCTCCTCCGGATTGGTGGCCCGGCCCTCAATGATCACATCCAAAAGCGTACGGTCGGATTCCTCATCGTACAGGGGCTTGTTCAGGGATACGTAGCTGTTGAGGGGGATGTGCTTTTGCCGGGTGGCGGTCTTGATGGCGGTGATGATCTGACGGGTGATGCACAGCTCCGCAAAGGCGCGGAAGGAGGACAGCTTGTCATGCTTGAAGTCACGGATGGCCTTGTACAGGCCGATCATGCCCTCCTGCACGATATCCTCATGGTCAGCGCCGATGAGGAAGTAGCTGCGCGCCTTTGAACGCACAAAATTTTTGTACTTGTTCAGCAGATATTCCAAGGCAGTGCCGTCGGCCTCCTGGGCCATCGTCACAATCTCCTCGTCGGAAAGGGCGGCAAAAAGGCTTTCCTTCCCGGCGCTTAAGGCTTCGCCTTCGTCCTTGGGCATGCTGCGGTTTTGTTCCGTCATCCCATTCCCTGTCCTTTGCAAAGCATTTTATCTGTTGTTTCTTGCCGTCATCACCGCGTACATCAAAATGCCGGCAGCTACCGAAGCGTTCAGGGAGCCAATTTGACCTTTCAGCGGCAGCGACACGGACCTGTCGCAATGTTCAAGCACCAGCCGGCTGATGCCCTCGCCCTCCGAGCCGATGACGATGGCCAAGGGCCCCTTCAAATCCGCCTTTTGATAATCCTCCCCATCGGTTACGGCGGCGGCAATCCACAGCCCTGCCTTTTGCAAATCCTGCAGGGTGCGGGTCAGGTTGCCGACCCTGGCCACCTTCACATGCTCCACCGCACCGGCGGAAGCTTTCACCGCCGCGGGGGTCAAGCCCACGGAACGGCGCTCCGGCACGATGACGCCATGGGCGCCCACACACTCCGCGGTACGGATGACGGCCCCCAGGTTGTGGGGATCGGTGATGCCGTCCAGCAGGATCAGGAAGGGGTCTTCGCCCTTTTCTTTTGCTTCCGCCAGCATGTCATCCACATGAGCGTACTGGTAGGCGGAAGCAAAGGCCAGCATGCCCTGATGATTTCTTGTAATTTCGTCCAGCCTGACCCTTTCCACTTCCTGCACGGGGATACGGGCCTCTTTGGCCATGGCGACGATCTCCCTGGCGGAGCCGCTCAAATCGCCCTTGGCCACCAGCAGCTTTTCAATATCCCGGCCGCTTTTGATGGCCTCCCGTATGGGATTGCGCCCGGAAAGCACGTTCTCCATGGGATCGATGGATTCTTCCACCGCCGGCCTGGGCGGGGGCGGCGGGGCCGCAGGCTTGTACTCATGGCGCTTGTAGGCCGGTTCATCGACTTTATGCTCCCGGGCGGGAGCAGGACGGCCATAGGCGCGCTTTTCCCCTTCCGCCCTATCGGGACGAACACGGTATGCGGGCCTGTCCCCATTGGAACGGAAATCGCTTCTGGGAGCCGGATGGCCGTAAACGCGCTTTTCTCCTTCACCGGTTTCAGGCCGGGCACGGTAAGCAGGCTTTTCCCCTGCCGGGCGGTAGTCACCCCTTGGGGCGGGACGGCCATAGGGTTTCTTTTCCCTTTGCGGACCATCAGGCCTTGCGCGGGAAACGGGTTTATCTCCGGCGGGCGGCGCGCCTTCGGCCCTTCTGCCCGTGCGGGCGGCCACGGGCCTGTCCGAACGCTGTACCGGTGCTCCCCTTGACGGTTTCCTGTAGTGGGCCCCCTCGTCATCCCAGGAACCCAGGGCGGCGTGGTCCTTCTTTTTATCCTTGGTATAATCCTTGTAGAAAGCCATGGGATGATCCTCCTTATTTTTCAAACCACGCGCTTTTGCAGCTATTTCCGTATGGACTGCAGCAGCTCTTCCCGCTCTTTCCGGATTTGCGCCATTTTCCCGCAGGTCTTTTCCCCTTCCGGGCAGGCGCCTTGCAGGCACCCGGGCCCCGCTTTTTCAAACAGCAGGGGCGCAGCCTCCATGCACAGGCGGTGCATCGCAATCGCCATGGCCCTGATTTCCCACTGGGCGCGGTTGCACATGCGCATGGCGAAAAAGTGATGCAGCTCCCGCACGTTCATCGTCATGATCAGCCTGGTTTCGCACGCGCCGGGAAGCACGAAGCGTGCATCCTCGTTGCTTTGCTCGCCTACGCCCAGCTTTTCCTGCCAGGTGTCATACCATACCTGCATCTGATCCATCTGCCTTGTGTATTCCGCCACGGCCTCCTCCCCCAGTTCCTGGATCCGGGGCGGGACGACGTAGGAAAAACCGCCGGTATAAGATACATACCGCTGGCTTTGCACACTGAAACTGGCAATTCGGTGGCGGGTCAATTGCGCCAGGCAAATGCGGCTGATCCCTTCCACCGCAAAGGTGAAGGAACCATGCTCCATCACGGAATCGTGACCCATGTCCATCAGCCGCTGGATGAACGTTGTTTGATCCTTTTCTTCAATGCGCTTTTTCAGTGTGTCCACATCCGCGCGGGAGTAGCACAGCCGTGCCCCCAGGGCCACGAGCTCCTGCATGTCGGCGGTGTGGCGCAAAAGCGCCACCTTCAAATGGCACTGAGCCATGAAAATCCTCCTTGACGGCTTCTTTAGGAAATGGCCTCCTCTTGGGCCAGACGGTACAGCTCGGCAAGCCTGTCATGCCGCCCTGTAAGATACAGGTATCCGATCAGCGTTTCCAGCCCCGTGGCCTGGCTGTAAGCCGCCGGGTCCTGGTTACGGGGCGCGCCGTGCCGGGGATGGGCGTTGCGGCCCCTGCGCACCATATCCGCCTCTTCCCCCGTGAGCTTGCCGGCCAGGCGGGAAAGCGCCTGGGCCTGGGCCTTCGCGTTCACCTTCGCAACGGCGGCACAATGCATGTTGTGAAGATTCTTCCCCGTATGGAGAAGGCCGGTGCGCACCATCAGGTCCCAAACGGTGTCGCCGATATACGCCAACTGCAGCGGGCTGAACTGCAAAGCCTCCCGCCCCATGGCGTTTTCAAGCGCCTCCAGCAAATCCTTCACCTCCTGCGCATAGGTGGCTTCATTATAGCAGATACGTACCGCAAGTACAACGGCAGGACTCTGGAATTAAAAAATACCTGTGAAAGGTTTGCATGGCAAAAACAAACTGATACTACTTGACAGCGAATCAGCCGGCGGCTATAATTAGACCGTACGGTTTAGACTGTATGGTCTAAGTTTGACAGAAAGGAGTCAGGCATATGGCATGGTGGATTTGGGTACTGATCGGTATAGGCGTTGTGATACTGGGGGCTTTGAAGATTTCCGTGTTCAAGAAAATGGCGCAGCGCAAAGCGGAAAAGAAAAAGTTTACGGACGAGGATTGAGGCTTTTCAGATGAACAGGAAACCCGATTACCACAGCTTGATGGGGGAAAACAATCCGCTCAAGCGGTTTCCGCAGCTGTACGACGCGGCGGTGGACGAATTTTCCCAAAAAAGCTTTGAGGAAGCCTCCCTCAACGACCTGATACGCAAGGCACAAATGAGCAAAGGGAGCTTATATCACCACTTTGGGGACAAATTCGGCTTGTATCTGGCTTTGATGGATATCTTTGGACAGAAAAAGATAACGTTTTTTACGCCCCTGATGGCAAAGGCCCTGAATACTGCCGACTTTTTTGAGACCGTCAAGGCGCTTGCCCGGGAAACCATGGCCTTCATGTTTCTGGATGAGCGGCTTTACCACCTGTCCAACCGCTTGCTGTCAGAAGGCCCCGACTGGATCAGCAAGCTGCTCCCATACTTTCACTACGACTTCGGCCAGGGCTTTGGCGGCCTCGTTGAGACCGCCATCCGGTCCGGGCAGATTGACAGCCGGTTCTCCGAGGCATTTATAAAAAAAATATTGAATCTGCTGTTTACCAACATGCACAGACTGACCGATTCCCGTAATCCCGAGGACATGTTCCACCATCTGGAGCTGGTGCTGGACATGATGAAAAGCGGCCTTACGGGACATAAGGAGATTAAAACATGACCAGTGCTTTCACCATCGATACACTGAGATACAGCTACCCCAAAGCCAGGCAGGAAGCGATCAAAAGCATGAGCTTCACGGTGGAGGAAGGGGAAATCTTCGGCTTGCTCGGCCCTTCGGGGGCGGGCAAATCCACCACGCAAAAGCTGCTCATCAAGCTGCTGGAGAATTACCAGGGCAAGATCGCATATTTCGGAAAGGACCTCAAACACCTTGGCAAATCCTTCTACGAGGAAATCGGCGTGGGGTTTGAGATGCCGGTGCATTTTTCAAAAATGACCGCCATGGAAAACCTACGCTTCTTCTCCGGCTTTTACAAAAAAACAGCCGACGTGAAAGACCTGATGGAACGGGTGGGCCTGTGGGAAGACCGGGACGTGCGTGTGGGGGAATATTCCAAGGGAATGAAGGTGCGTTTGAATTTCGTGCGTGCCATGCTCAACAGCCCCCGGGTGCTGTTTCTGGACGAAGTGACCAACGGCCTGGACCCGCGCAACGCCCATATCCTCAAGGAAATCATACTGGAATTCAAAAAGCGGGGCGGCACGGTGTTTTTAACCACCCACCTCATGAACGACGTGGAGCAGCTTTGCGACCGGGTGGCCTTCTGCGTGGGAGGCGAACTGAAGGAACTCTCCACCCCCAGGGACCTGAAGCTCAAATACGGCAGCCGGGAGCTGAAGGTGGAATATAAGGAAAACGGCACGACGCAAAGCGCCGTCTTCTTAATGGACGGGGTGGGCGGCAATGAAGATTTCCTGAAGCTCCTCAAAAGCAAGGAAATCGAAACGATCCACAGCGGGGAGACGTCCATGGAGGATATCTTCATCCGCGTGACAGGAGTCAAGGTCCAATGAAAACGATAAGAAAGCTTTTTCTGGGCGAGATGCGGCGGATGGTGAGCTACAAGATCCTTCCCGTCAGCCTGGCCACCTCCGTTTTGTGGATCATCGCCTTCCTGCTTGTATCCAAGACGGAAGCGCAGTCCATCGCGCCGCTTTTATTGTTCACGGACGTGGTGATGATGTCCATCCTGCTGGTTGGCGCATCCCACCACCTGGAACGGCAGGAAGGCACGGTCAAATCCATGCTGGTGATGCCGGTCTCCATCGGGCAAATCGCCGCATCCAAAATCATGGCTTCCCTTGCCTTGAGCCTTGAATCGGCGGTGGTCACCAGCGCTGCGCTGTATTTCATTCATGGCGTCACGCTGAATTACGGCCTGCTGCTGCTGGCGGTGATCGTATCCGGCGCTGCCCACGCGGTGATAGGCTATTCCCTATCCCTGTGGAGCCGGGATTTTTCCTCCATGCTTGGCATCCTGTTCCTGTATATTGTGATCTTTGCCGTGCCCAGCATCCTGATGATCCTGAAGGTCATCCCTGCAAGCTACGATTGGCTGCTTCTGATCTCGCCTTCCCATGCCGCCCAGACGCAAATCAATGCTGCCTTTGCCGGGGCCGGGGATGTGCTGAAACTGCTGGCGTCCTATGGTTACCTGGCGGTACTGACCGCTGTTCTTATGCTATGGCATGTGTATCCCGGCTTCAAGCGCCATGCGGTAAGGGGGTGAAACTGTGCGCAAGTATCTGTTTTTGTTCCGGTATGAGTCAAGGACCATTTTGCGGGACCCCATCAACCTGTTCATGTGCTTTTTCCCGCTGCTTTTGCTGTTCCTGTCGGCCTTCGTTTTCCCGCGGGTATTGCGTTCCGCCGGTTTTTTTGAGGCGGTGGCCCTGCAAACGGCGCTGCCGATGGCCATCGTCATCTTTCTCACCATTGGCGATTTCTTTGTGGGGGCCATGTCCACCTTCCTTCTTCTGGACCACAAGGATGAGCACACGCTTCATACCATCGCGGCTACGCCGCTTGGGCTCTCCGGGTATTTAAGGTTCAAGCTCACCTATATTTACTTGCTCACGGTGTTTTCCTGTCTTCTTGTACTGCTTGGCACCAAATGGCTGGCGGGTGACGCCTACAAAGTCGGCGGCGCTCCATTGTTTGACAAGATCGGAACCTGGCATATAATCACCTTCTCCCTGTCCTCGTCGCTGTTTGCCCCCGCCCTGTCGCTGACCCAGGCCGCCTTCGCCAAGAACAAGGTGGAGGGCTTTGCCTGGATCAAGGGCGCCGGAATCGTGGCGCTGGTACCTATCCTGCTTTTGATGCCCGCCTTCTCGGGCGGGCTGCAATACGCGCTGGGGATCTTTCCCAACTTCTGGGCGGCCAAGGGACTCCTGCAGGTGCTGTATCCTCTCAGTTCCTCCGCCAATTTGAGCTACGGCCTGTACGTTGCCGTCGGCACGGCATACAACCTTTTGATCCTCATCGCCTCCTTCCGCTTGTTTGTAAGGAAACAGCAGTATTAGCGAGTATCAAAAAACCGCCCTGCCAGTGCTTTGCGCGGCAGGGCGGTTTCAATATTTACCCTAAAATCTTCTGTTGATGATGGACATGATGAGGTCGCCATTGTTGAAAATATTCGCCAGCGTGCTTTGCTCCACGAGTTCGTTGAACTGCTCGAAGGGTACCACGGTCATCGCCAGGGGTATCAGGGCAAACAGCGCGTAGCATAAAACCACGCCCCGCAGCGCGCCGAAAACGCCGCCTGCCAGCCAGTCCAGCTGCTTGAGCAGCGGGAAGCGGAATACGCACCGCAGCATGTTGATGAGGATGGACATCAAAAGATACAGCACCAGGAAGCAAAGGAAAAAGCACAGGATGTTGATGGATACTGCCACAATGGTCTGGTTCACATATTCGGCAACAGTTTGGATGCCCGCCCCGGCAAACACCTGGTTCTGAAGGTTATATTGCAAAATCGTATCGATCGGCGCAGGCAGTTGAATGTTTTGCATGATGGTGCTGATGGCGCTTTGCGTCAGCGTGCCCACCTGAGCCACGGACAATTCCAGGTTTCCCAGCCTCGAGGAGGCGTCCGAATAGTGGATCAGCGACCGGGCCAGGTCCTGGTTGTTTTGAATCATGTTGGCGATCTGCGGATAAATCAAAAAAGAACCCACCAGCGCCAGGAGCACTGCGCCCATGCTGAGCACCGACTGGATGAAGCCCCGGTAAAAGCCCCACAGAATGCTCAGGGCGATGATTGCCAGAATGGCATAATCCACCACGTTCATCGGGTATCCTCCTTCCGCCTCTCCCTGCCCGCCTTAAGGCACGGCAACAGCATATACCGTATCCCCGCAGGCAATAATGGCCCGGCCTCCCGCCGTCATGCCCAGAAAATCCGTAGGAACTTCCATGTTTTGCGGCCGGTTCAGCGCGGAAAACCGCTGGGCGCCTATGTCGGTGCGGTAGATATAATCCGAAGAAAAGGCATACACGGTTTTATTGAAAATGGCCGCCCCCACGCAAGCCGAGGGCAGCGTGTAGCGCCTGTCGGTAGCGCCGCTCAAAAGCCGGATTTCCCTGATGGTATACTGGCTGGTGGTCTGGGCGCGTGGAGCCAGAAGCATCATGGTGTCGCCCTTTTGCGGCGTTTCACTGGCGATCAGATTCCAGCCGTACACCAGGATGGCCGCAGGCGTATCCTCCTTGCCGCGGTAATCGAAGGTGCGAAGCTGCCGTGTGCTCATCACCTTCAGCTTCTGGCTGTCGTACAGTACCTTGTAGGGAATGGGTTCGCCCAGGGAGATCTCCCCGGTGTTCATCTGACCCACCTCAAAGGTATTGAGCACCGTATTGGCCACCGTGCCGAACACATCGATGGCCAGCGTCCAAATATACTGCCCGTCTTCACCGTAAAAGCCCACATCCAGCATCGTGCGGCCGGAAAAAGCGTCCGCCTCCTCGTCCGCAGGGGCGCCGTTCAGGTCGCTGATCAGCAGTCTGGGCTGTGTATCCTCCCCGATCACGGCAGCGGCAAACTTTTGTCCGACGCGGGCAAACTGCACTTGCTGGCCCAGGTTGTCGTTGTAGGTGGGACGCCCGTTTTGATCCAATATGTACAATTGGCTTCCCGCCCAAGCAACAACAGCCTTGTCACTGGCAGAAAAGCTGGCGCCCGCGCCAATAGAGAAGGACCAGCGGGGAGCTCCCGTCACGGTAACGCAAAAAATGGACACACCGTCATAGTACAGCACGTGTTCCCCGAAGGGTGTCACATTTTGCCCGGCCAGGCAGGGCAGGCGGGCAGCGGATGATTCGGAGGGCCGGCCCAGACGGCGGATGGCGCCGATGACCAAAACGATCAAAACGACGGCCAGAAGCATGGCAATAAGAGCCAGCCACCGTTTGTTTCTGGTATTATCCTGCTGCCGTCTTTGCATGATAGACTCCTTCGGGCGGCGGGATGCCTACCCCTATGCAACGATGTAAGATCCCGTTTTCATGCCGGGCACCTTCGGGAAAAGGCCCCGCCATTTTCCCGGTTTTCTCATTATAATGAACATCCCGAAAACACGCAACGCATTTTTGTAAAGGCTGTCACGCCCCCGCCAGCTTTACGATAGCCCTGGCGAAGATTTGAACGTTCTTCATCAGGCTGTCGATGTTCATATATTCCCCGGCCTGGTGGGCCAGCTCCTCCTCATCGGGGAAGAGGGAGCCGAAGGCCACACCCTCCTTGAGGCAGCGGGCATAGGTGCCGCCGCCGATGGCGATAGCCTCGCGGGGGAGCCCGGTGACCTCATGATAAGCATCCAAGAGCGATTGCACCAGGGCGCTGCTTTCCGGCACATGATGGGGCTGCTTGAAAGCGGATTCGGAAACGGTGAACCCGGCGGGATGAACGGCGGAGGAAATGGCCGTCAAAATCGCCTCGGGACTTGCCATCACGGGATAACGGATATCGATGGTAGCCTCCACACCCTCTTCATCCGCATGGAGGATACCCAGGTTCAGCGTCAGCGCGCCGGAGAGCTTGTCGCTGACGGCGATGTTCAGGGATGTACCGTCGTATTCCAGGCCGATGGCTTGGGCAAGGCGGAGCAGCGGCCCCTGAACGCCCAGATACTCCAGCGTTTTGAGCAGGCGCCCGATGGCATTTTTCGCCATTTCCGGCATGGCGGCATGGCCGGCCACACCCTGGGCGGTGATTTTCACCTGGCCGTCCTCACAGCATTCCGCCGTCACGGGATATCCGGCTGTTTGCGAGAAGGATGTCACTTTCCGCACTGTTTCCGCATCGCCCGCCACATAGGCCTCGGCCAGGCCCGGAATCACATTGGGCCGCTGCCCGGCCTCTATGCGCTTAACCTTCAGGCCATCCCTGGCAGCGGGGCCGCGAAGCTTCAAATGATACAGGCCTTTTTCCGTATTGATCACGGGGAAGCAGGCATCGGGGCTGAATCCCATGCGGGGCATATCAGCATGCTTTTCGTAGTATTTCATATCCTCCATGCCGGATTCCTCATCGCAGCCCAGAATCAGCCGCACCCTTTTCTTCAGCGGAATGCCGGCCAGCTGCACCGCCTTCATAGCGTACAGCGCCGCCACCGCCGGGCCCTTGTCATCGTTTGTGCCGCGGCCATAAATACGCCCGCCGATGAGGTCCCCGCCAAAGGGATCCGTTTTCCAGCCGTCCCCGGCAGGCACGATATCCAAATGCGCCAGTATGCCCAGCACATCCTCCCCCTGGCCCATTTGAGCGTCCCCTGCATAACCGTCTATATCCCGCACCTCAAATCCCAGTTCCCTGCAGTCGGCAAGGGCCGCATCCAGCATCTTGCGCACGTCCTGCCCAAAGGGCGCATGGGGAGCGGGTTCCCCTTTGACGCTTTCAATGCGAATCCATTTTTGAAGCGTTTTTATCAGAGGTTCCCGAAGCGATTCTACGGTTTGATCCAGTTTCGTGTAATCCATGTTCATTCTCCTTCCAATGCCCGCTTCAAACGGGCCACCGCTTCCGTAATATTCCTGTGGGGACAGCCAAAGTTCAGGCGCATGAAGCCCTCCCCGGCTTCTTTCCCAAAAAAGGCGCCGTCCGTCAGCATCAGCCCGGTCCGTCGGGTACGGTCCCTGATTTCCCGGTTGGAAAGGCCGTAATCAAGCATATCCAGCCAGGCCAGATACGTGCCTTCCACCGGGGAAAGCTTAACGCGGGGCAGCTTTTGCCAAAGCTCCCGTTCCAAAAGATGCCTGCCCGCGTCCAGATACGCGATCAATCCGTCCAGCCATTTGTCCCCGGTTTCATAGGCGGCCCGGGTAGCCTCCAGGGCGAAGATGTTGCCGCTTTTGACGCCGCAGGCATACAGCGTCTTTTCGATCTTTTCCCGCATTTGGCCATGCCTGGTGAACAGCACCGCCTGCTGAAGGCCCGCCAGGTTGAACGTCTTGCTGGCCGCCGCCAGCGTCACTACCTTGGCGTTGGGATTATCCCCCGTCAGGGACAGGGCGGGCACGAACGCGTGAGGCGCGAAAGCAAAGTCGGCATGTATCTCGTCGCACACAAGGTACGTGTGATACTTGTGGAGCACGGTAAACAGCGCCTGCAATTCTTCCCTGGTCCAAACCCTGGAAACCGGATTGTGGGGACTGCACAGAAGCATCATTTTCGCCCCGGCCGCCAATTGTTCCTCCAATTGGGCCAAATTCATATGCCAATGGCCCCATTCGTCCTGTACCAGGGCATTTTCCACAACGGTGCGGCCGTTGGCAGCAATGGCGGAAAAGAAAGGCCCGTACACCGGGGGCTGGATGATCACACCGTCGCCAGGCTGGGTGAAAGCCTGTAAGCAGGCTTTCAAACCCGAGACCACGCAGGGCAGCATCAGCATCTGATCCTTGTCAAGGGACAGGCCGTGGCGGCGGCGCCAAAATCCAAGCACCGCAGTATCGTCATCCTCCGCCGTTTCCGTATAGCCGTATGTGCCGTGGGCGGCCCGATGGAGTATCGCCTGCCGCACCGCCGGCGGGCTTTCAAAATCCATGTCCGCCACCCACATGGGCAACAGGTCCGCCGCAGCGCCTTCCCCCAGGGCGATGTCCCATTTTTCGCTGCGGGTGCCGGATCTGTCGATGCCCCGGTCAAAATAGTCAAACGAGAAATCCAAATAGAGGCCTCCTTTGAGTATTAATTATCCGCACGTATCACCCAGAAGCCGCCGCCCTTTTCCACTACCTGCGTCCTTACAAAGACGGTGTTCAAATAAGCGAGGGCAGAAGGCGCGCCCTGCTGCTTGCGGATGACAAGATACAACGACCCGCCGGGAAGGAGATGGCCGGCGCTTTTTGCAAACAGGTCATAAATCACCTGCTTGCCGGCCCGGATCGGGGGATTGGTCAAAATGAAAGAGAACTTTTCCTCGCCAAGCGCCGAAAAGCCGTCGCTTTCAAGCACCTTCACCGAAACGCCATTGCGCCGCGCATTTTTTTGGCTCAGCTCCACCGCCCGGCTGTTGATGTCCGCAAGGGTTGCCCGTACACCGGGGTATGCCTTGGCAACCGATATCCCCACAGCGCCCCAGCCGCAGCCCAGGTCCAATACGTTCCCCGAAAGGGGCGGCAGCGCCTGAAGCAAAAGCGCCGTGCCCTTGTCGATCCCATCCCGGGAGAAGACGCCGGCGTCCGTTTCAAAGGTCAAGGGATGGCCCTTGTAGACCGTTTGGCATGCACCCGGCCGGTGGGCGCTTTCGGGAGATTGAGAAAAATAGTGATCAGGCATGGTTGGAATCCTCCCTGCCTGCGTCGCGTCGAAGGGCCTCGATCTCCGAATCGGACAATTCCCTGAAGCCGCCTTCCGGAATGCTTTCATCCAGCCGCAGGCTGCCAAAGGAAACTCTTTTTAAGTCCGTCACCGTAAGCCCCCTCGCATGGAACATGCGCTTGACCTGATGGAACTTGCCTTCCTTCAGCGTGACCATGGCGTATGATTCCTGCAGGCCTGTTTCCAGTATATCCAATTTGGCGGGCAGGGCAGTAAAATCGGAAAGCGTCAGGCCGTTTTCAAACGCGGACACATCCGCTTCACCCAGCGGCCCGTTCACCCGCACCAGATATTCCTTGGCCACATGACGCCTGGGGGATAAAAGAAAGTGGGCCAGCGGCCCATCGGTGGTGAAGAGCAAAAGGCCCCTTGCATCCTTGTCCAGCCTTCCCACAGGCATCAGCCCCATGGCCCTTAAGCTTTGCGGCAGCAGGTCCACAACTGTTTTTGCCCTGCGGTCATTGGCGGCGGTAAGGATGCCGGGCGGCTTGTTGAGCATGCCGTACCGGAGCACAGCCAGGGACAGTCTCTGCCCGTCCACCTGCACCAAGTCTTTTTGCGGGTCGGTTTTCTGATCCGGATCAAGGCAGGGCAGGCCGTTGATGAGAACGCGGCCCCGGCGGATAAGCTCCTTGACGCCGCTCCTTGACCCCAGTCCCTGCCGGGACAAAAGCTTGTCCAGCCGCTCCATATTACTCTTCATCTCCCGGCCGCCGGATGTAATACGCCTGCAGCACCTTGCGCAGCGGCAGCAGCGGCCAGTACAAAAGGAAAAACACAGCCACCATCCCCCAGAGCATTTGCGGCTCGGCCAATTGCGAAAAATCCAGGCGCAAGCTTTTGGAAAAGTCCCGGAGCAGGCGGTATCCCATATAGAACATCGGCGAAAGTACAGGCAGCAGCAGTAAGGTCTGGATAGCCGCTATCAAAAACTGGCCGCCCCGGCGTCCTTTCAGGCGCGAAACCATCTCTTTCCGGGCGGAAGCATAATTGCCGCCGGATTTCTTCCATAAAAAGCGGATCATGCCGTTGCGCATCATGCCGTACAAAAGCACCAGCAGCAAAAGCCCGTAAAAGGCCACGATTAGGTAAACGCCGTCCATGAAGCCGTAGCCTTCCCCCAAAGCATTACCCAGTCTTATGACCATGCGCAGGACCGAGGTGCCATCCTTCACGCCATACATCAGATACCAGCCGGCGCCAAGCCCCAAAAGCAGCGGCAGCGCCCAGGGCACAAAATGCAGCGCCTGTAAAAGCATAGCCTGCAATTTTTGTTTGTACCCCGAAAAAAGAACAAGCCGTGCCGTTAAAAAGGAGCCGCCGTCCAAAGCATGGTGCATGGCCTCCCCCATGGAATAGCGCAGGGGCAGGACCAGAAAAAAGTACAAAACGGGCGTCAGCAGCGAAAGATAACGCAATGGGCTGCCCTTCCCGCAAAGAACCAGCGTTAAAAGCGGAGACAAAGCGGCCAGCCGGATCAGGATCAATACCAGCATGCCCGCCATCCAATCGGTATAACTGCCTTTCAAACGCGAAAGCATCTGCTTCCATGCAAACGCCACAGCCTTTTGGGCTGATGCATCACGCATTCCCTGTTCCTCCTTTGCAGAAATGAACATATGCCTGTGTTATAATACACCATGTTTGCCGGCGTTTAGGTTCCGTAAACAGCCCGCCGGCCCGCAACCCGCGCGCGGGTTGTTAAACCCATTATACCGTACACAGCTTAACCGCGCAATTGCAATTATTTGTGCGGGCATGGTACAATAAGGAAGCATTGGAAGGGAGTTGCCGTGATTGCGTATCACCCTAATCGGCATCGCCAGCAAATACATCCACCAAAGTCTGGCTCCCTGGTGTTTGAAGGCTGGCCTTGAGCAATATGGCGTAAAAGCGCCTTGCCGCATTCTGGAGCTGAATATCAACCAGCCTTTTCACCAGGCGTTATCCCTGCTGATGGAAACAAAGCCCCAATTGGCAGGGTTTTCCTGCTATATATGGAACATCCAAATGGTTCGCGCCCTGGCCGCATGTTTGAAAACCCTTTCCCCGGATACCGTAATCGTCCTGGGCGGGCCGGAGGCGGGAAGCCGGCCCAAAATCATTTTCGAAGAAATCCCCCAGGCGGATTACGTCATCACGGGGCCGGGGGAATATGCCTTTGCGGAATTGTGCAAGCGCCTTGGGACAGGCCAGGACACAAGCGGTATCCCCGGCCTGTCCCTGAAAAGGGAAGGCGGTATCCTCTCCAGTCCGCCGGTTCCCCTGCCGCTCCCTATGCCTTCCCCCTATACGAAGGAATGCCTTCAAAATCTCAAAGGCCGTATCGTGTACGCGGAGACCTCCCGGGGCTGCCCCTTTCACTGCTCCTTCTGCCTGTCGGGGCAGGACGAAGCCGTCACCTTCCTGCCCATCCCGCAGGCGAAGGAAACGCTGCTCACCGCCGCTGCTTCCGGCGCGAATACGGTCAAGCTTACGGACCGCACCTTCAACTGCCACCGGGAGAGAGCATACGAGCTGTTCCGGTTTTTAATAGAACAGCATCAACAGGGTGCATTCCGGAACGTCTGTTTTCATTTTGAAGTGGCGGCAGACCTGTTTGACCGGGAAACGCTGCTGCTTTTAGCAAGCGCCCCACCGGGGCTTATCCAGATGGAAGCCGGGCTGCAAAGCTTTCACCCGGTAACGCTGTTGGCCTGCCAGAGGAAAACCGATCTTCACAAGCTGTGTGAAAACATTGCCCACCTGCTCTTAGGCCAGAATATCCACCTGCATCTGGACCTGATCGCCGGGCTCCCCTATGAGGATATTGAAACCTTCGGTATATCGGTGAACAAGGCCATTGCCTTGAGGCCTCATATGCTGCAATTGGGCTTTTTGAAGCTTTTGCACGGCAGCCGCCTGATGAAGCAGCGGGAGGAATTCGGTATCCTTCACGCCCCGGACCCGCCTTATGAGGTTTTGCAAACCAAATGGCTTTCCTTTGCCGACATCAGCCGGCTGAAGAAATGCGAGCTGGCGGTGGACAAGCTGTACAACAGCGGAAAGTTCCGCCGCACACTGGATCTGGTGCTTGGTAAAAGCGGCCTTGCGCCCTTTGATCTGTTTTTGATGCTGGGCGAAGCGTTCGCTTCCCATGCAGGCCATTTATCCCTGGATCAGACCACGGAGCTGGCTTTTGATTTCATGCAAAGGCTCCCCGGCATATCCAGGGATGCTTTGCGGGACGCCATGGCCTTTGACCGGCTGATAACCGACAGCACGGGCCGCCTGCCGGAATGCCTGGCGGTTCCCGATGAACGCCTGGGCCGTGCATTGGCCGGCCTGCGCAAGGGGCATGAGCCTGGAACACGGCTTGGCGCCTTCATCCTGTACGCCGGTGGTGAACGGCTGCTGTGGACCGATTACGCCAGCCGCCATCCGGTAACGGGTGAATATGATGCAACGGTACAGCCGTTATGACTTTCCTTGATGCTTGCGTCCCATTTTGCGGATTGCCTTGATGATGTAGTGCAGCAGCGTATAAACGGCCCCGAACGCCAGCACGCCCCACATGCCCATGGCCACATCCGCCAGTTCCATGTTGCCTGTGTGTGTCACAGCCTGGCCTATTTCAATGGCGAGGGCCAGCGTACCCATCACTGTAAGGGTATACACCCAGGCGACGGCATTGGGGCGCAGCTTTGCAAAAAGCCATCGCACCACAAGGAAAAGCAAAAAACCCGCAACGCCCATCACCAGAAAGTGAAGCTGCTTGTCATTCAAATACAGCTCAAAGCTGTCGTTCAGATGCAGCAAAAAATCATGAGCCTTCGCCACCAAGTCCACCATAAAATACAAAAAATCCTTCATGGGCCTTTCCTTTCTTGGATCATCCGTCCCACCCATTCAACGGTTCAAAACTGGCGAACCCTGCCAGGAAACGGAGGAAGCGTGCCATGCGGCAAGTATCATCCTTCTATCATGCCCTCATGAAACGGCGTGGAGAGATTCTGGGGTTTTTCGGCCTGCTGCTTTTGTGGCGGCTGTGCCTGATGGCGCTGTCCATTGATCCCCTGACCCACGATGCCCAGGATTCCTATACCCTGCAGGCACTGGCCTGGCGGGCGGGCCTTTTGCACCTGCCCCAGGATGTGCCCCATCTGGAACTGGCCATCTATCAGGGACAGTATTATGTGAGCTTTCCTCCCGTGCCTACCATCCCCATGTGGCTTTTAACCTTCTTTGCCGACTCGGCCACGCCCAACCGTATTGTACTCCTAGCCTATTTCCTGTCAAGCTACCTCGTCGGCTACTCCCTGTGCCGCCGCCTTGGAAAGAAAGACGGCCCGGCAGCCGTATGGGCAGTATTTCTGGTGGCAGGGTGCAACCTTTTGAACATTTCCTGGTCCGGCGGCGTATGGTACCAGGCCCAGGCGCTTTCCTTTCTGCTGACGCTGTGCGCCTTCCGCCTGCTGCTTTCAAAAACCTCCATCGTATGGAGCGCCGGGCTGTGCTGCCTGGCCCTGGCGGTGGGCTGCCGCCCTTTTCAGGCGGTATATGCCGTTCCGGGGCTATGGATGGCTTACCGGAATATCCAAAAAGCAAAGAAGGCTGCTCCAGTACGGGCGCTCATGCGCTTGCTGCCTTTATGCATCGTTCCCCTGTTGATCGCTGCCGGCTATGGACTGTATAATTTTTCCCGGTTCGGCTCATTCTTCGAGTTCGGCCATACCTACCTGCCGGAATTTCAACAGTACGGCGTCCAGTTTTCCCTTAATTATCTTGTCCAGAACATAAAAAATGTGTTCCGGCTGCCCTGGATGGAGGATAACCGGCTGCATTTTTCCCATTTCAACGGGTTTGCGTTCTATCTTGTGAATCCCCTGTTCCTGATAGCGGCGGCGGCGGTCCTCCGCGGCGTTGTAAAGAAGCGCTTCCGGATGCTGGACACCATGCTTGTCCTATGTCTTGTTCTGCACTTTTTCCTTCTGCTCCTGCACCGCACCTTCGGGGGCTGGCAGTTTGGCGCCAGGTATCTGATCGATCTGTGTCCGGCGCTCTTTTATCTTGCGCTGCGCCATCCCGGCAAATCCAGGCTGATGGCAGGGGCTGTCATGATATGGGGCGTATTGTTCAATCTGTATGGCGGGCTGCTTTTTTTCCTGACCTGAAAAAAGGGAGCAATTTACCGTTTCATTTCCCGCATGACCATGGTATAATCAGGAAGAAGAGGGGGAAACCTCTCCATCCTAAAAACGGAGGTACAAGCACATGGATATTTATGTTTGCACCGTTTGCGGTTACGTCTACGATCCCGCCGTGGGCGACCCCGACAATGGCCTGGAGCCCGGCGTCCCCTTTGAAGACCTGCCCGAAACGTTTGAATGCCCCGTGTGCGGCGTGGGCAAGGACATGTTCGAAAAACAATAAGCCTCGGCCAAAAGCCGCCAATAAAACCCGGGAGACACTTTCCAATGGAAAATGACTCCCGGGTTTTTATTTCATAACCTTATCATCCACAAACCGCCAGGGGATTTCCTTCCAGGGCGGGGCGGCATAGTCGATGCCCACCCTGGGCAGCGTTTTGATCTGCGGGCGGAAGCCATCGTCCTCCAGCCACATTTCCTCTCCATGGATGAGGTCCAGGCCGCTTTGCTCCTTTGTGATGCCAAAGGCCTTCGTCCATTTGGCGGGGCCATTAAGCGGCGGGCTCAAGGCCCGCACCAGTGCTGCCTGGGGCGCATCGCGCTCCCCCGTCACCACGTTGAACAGCCAGTGCAGCCCGTAGATCAGGTATACATAACTGATGCCGCCCGCCTCATAA
Source organism: Bacillota bacterium (assembly GCA_023411395.1). Taxonomy (GTDB): domain Bacteria; phylum Bacillota; class Clostridia; order Christensenellales; family Aristaeellaceae; genus JAEWAH01. Next base: position 46,597 of record JAEYOV010000079.1, on the reverse strand, counting down.
AGCGGCGCGTTGCGCGCTGTTTTGCCGTGCCGGGCGTGGCAGGCCATGTCTTCCTCGCCCCGGTAAGCCTCCGCCTCCAGGATGCGCCCGCAAAGCACCGAGCCTACGTCCATGCGACGGCAAATCAGTTTGCCCACCAATTGAGGCGCCACATGAAGCACATCCTGGCGGTAGAGCTCTTCCCCCAAGCGCCGTACGCCCATCATTCCACCGTCTTGGTGGCGATCACGGGAACGCCGCTTAAGCACACATTCTCCAATACGACCTGCCCCATATGGATGGGCGGGTCAAGTTTCAGAGCGCGGATCTCCCGCATGCAATCTGCGATATCCTTTTTCGGGATGGGCGCTTTCGTCTTCACGCTCAGCGGCATGCGGCGCCCGTTTACAGGCACCACCGCAGTAATCATACGCAGGGGCGAAATGCTCTCCTGCCTGCCGTATACCTCGCCCCGCTTGCAAGCGTTGCCGGTGATGGAAACCACTTTTCCATCCTCGATGACAACCTCCATCCGGCAGCCCACGGGACAACTGATGCACGTAATCAACTGTTTCACAGACATACTCCCGTCTTTACGGCACGATCTCCACCGTAATATCCTTTTCAGGCAACGTTCGAATCATTTTCTCCGAAAGGGTAACAACGGCCATCTCGCCGGGGGTCAGGATGCGGCTTTTTTTGCGCAGTACTTCCGTTTCCCCCGAGCGCACCACCACCGTGGCGTTTTCAAACACTCTGGAAGGCCGGAACATGATATCCACCGGCGGAGCCGCTTCCCCCTCCGCGGGCAGATGCAGCCTTTGGGGCACGGCTCCCCGCACGCCCGCGCCGTCCAGCACTCCCACCTCGCAGCCCGCGGGCGTTTTTCCCTGTACATAGGCGGCCGCCGCCTTCCCGGCCCGCAAGCTTTCCGCGCTGACGTGATCCACCAGATCATGTACGTGCAACACATTCCCGCAGGCGAAAATGCCCGGCACGCTGGTTTGCAGCGTATCGTCCACCACCGCACCTCCGGTAACGGGAGATAGCTTCACCTTCGCGCCTTCGCTCAATTCATTTTCCGGGATCAGGCCCACCGACAAAAGCAGCGTGTCGCAGTCAAAGTCTTTCTCCGTGCCGGGGATGGGGTTGCGGCTTTCATCCACCTGCGCCACGGTGACGCCGGTCAGCCTGTCCCGGCCCCTAATATCCACCACGGTGTGGCTGAGCATAAGAGGAATATTGAAATCCTGCAAGCATTGCACGATGTTGCGGTTCAGGCCGCTGGAAAAGGGCATGATCTCCACGCAGGCCAGCACCTTGGCTCCCTGCAGCGTCATGCGCCTGGCCATAATGAGGCCGATGTCCCCGGAACCCAGGATCAGCACCCGCCTGCCCGGCATATAGCCTTCCAGGTTGACAAACTTTTGTGCCGTGCCGGCCGAAAAGATGCCGGCGCACCGGGTGCCCGGCGTGGCCAGCGCGCCCCTGGGCCGCTCCCTGCAGCCCATGGCCAGCACGACGGCCCCGGCATGAAACACCTGCAAACCGTGCTCCCGGCTGATGGCTGTCACGGTACGGTCTTCCTCCACAGACAATACGGTGGTACCGCACTGAACGGGGATATTCATCTCCAGCGCCTTGTCAACGTCCCGCTGGGCGTATTCCGGGCCGGTCAGTTCTTCTTTAAAGCGGTGCAGCCCGAACCCGTTGTGGATGCACTGGCGCAGGATGCCCCCGGGCTGATCTTCCCGCTCCAGCACCAGCAAGCTGTCCACCCCGGCCTCTTTTGCGGCGATGGCTGCGGCCAGCCCCGCGGGACCGGCGCCGATGACAAGCACAGCCACACGGATCAAATCACTGCTCATACATTCACTCATACAGGTCTCCCCCCAGCGCGGCTTCGGCAATCGTACCTAGCAGGAGGCGGCTTTCACCGCCGCACTTGGTGACCTGCGTATAGGGAATGCCCAGTTCTTCCGAAAGGATCGCCAGTACCCTGGGACTGCAGAAACCGCCCTGGCACCGGCCCATGCCGGCCCTGGTGCGGCGCTTCACCCCGTCGATGGTGCGCGCCCCCACAGGCCGGCGGATGGCCTGACGTATCTCCGCTTCGGTGACCTGCTCGCACCGGCAGACCAGACTGCCGTTTTCGGGATTATCCAATACCGCCTGCGCCCGCTCCGCAAGGTTCATGGCATGAAAGGACTTGGGTCTTGGAATCGCGGACAGATATGTCTCTTTTTCGTTCAGGCCCAATGCGGAAACCACCTGGCCGCAAAGCATCTTCGCGATGGCGGGGGCGGCGGAAAGGCCGGGGCTTTCAATGCCCAGCGCCTCAAAGGCCATGGGCGCGCCCTCCACGGGGCCGATGATAAAATCACCGCTTGCCTCATGGGCGCGGATGCCGGAAAAGGTGGTGATGGTGCCCCTGGGCGAAGCGTTCTTCCATGTGAGCCGGGCTTTCTCCAATACGTCTTTAAGACCCGGTGCGGTGGTGGCGGTATCCGCGTCGTCGTCAATATCCTCGGCGGAGGGGCCAAGCAGCAGGTTCCCATGCACCGTTGGGCTGACGAGTATGCCCTTGCCCATTTTGGTCGGGCACTGGAACATGGTGCGGGAAAATGGCAGGTGCGCCATCCTGTCCATGAGGTAATATTCACCCCGGCGGGGGATGATGGTGTATTTTTCCCCGGAGATCATGTTGTGCAGCTTTGCGGAATGGGTCCCGGCGCAGTTGATGACCGCCCCTGCCGTATACTCCCCCCGGCTGGTGTTGACATGCCACACACCGCCTTGACGGAAGATTTTTTGCGCTTCCGTTTCCATATGAAAGGCCGCGCCGTTTTGCGCCGCGTGGTCCGCCAGCGCAAAGCTGAGTTCATAGGGGCTTGTGAGCCCGCTGGTCTCAGCCAGCAGCGCGCCCGTTACCTCGGGATTGGTGTTCGGCTCGATGGCGAGCGTTTCTTCCCGCGTCAGAAGCTTCAGGCCGGGCACGCCGTTTAAGATTCCCTGATCGTACAATTCCTTCAGGGTATGCAGATCCTCCTGCGTGAACCCCAGCACCAGCGCGCCGGGCTGCTGGTAGGGCGCGCCCAGTTCCCTGCACAAGTCCGGATACATTTTCGCGCCTTCCACATTCAGCCGGGCTTTCAAGGTCCCCGGCTTGGCGTCGAACCCCGCGTGCACAATGCCGCTGTTAGCCTTGCTGGCGCCTTCCGCCACGTCGGCCATCCGCTCCAGCACCGCAAGGCTTGCGTCAAAGCGGGATAATTCGCGCGCCAGCGCGCATCCTACCACGCCGGCGCCGATGATTAAAACATCCAGGTGCAATGAAGATCGCCTCAATTCTTCCGCTATCAATTACGAAGACAGCATAACAAGCATGTTGCGTTCTTATTGTAACACAGCCTTTGTAAGCATTCCATGGGCATTTGGCCAAAAACGCGCACAAACGCGCATGAGAAAATGGTGATTTGCGCAGGTTTCTGGAAAATATCGATCATTCTGCGAATTTTGTAGTAGATTGCATACTAAATCCCGATAATTTTATGCATTATTGAAATTGTTTCCCTTTTCACTTATTGTTTATCTGAATTTTTCCATGATACTGTACATATTAAAACAATGTATATGGTATAATTTTCTTGTAAACCATCCACTCAGCTTTACATTCCGAGAACCATGAGAAAGGTGGCTGCATTCATGAAAAAGCTCCTGTCCCTTCTCCTTTCGGTGCTGCTGGCACTGACCCTCATGCCCGCCATGGGTGAGCAGGCATCGGCGCCTGTTACAATCACCATCTTCCACACCAACGACGTGCACGCCAACGCAGAGGCCTCCTCCGGCGGCATGGGCTACGCCATGATGGCCGGATACATAAACGCGGCAAAAGCCGCCAGAGAAAACGTGCTGGTGCTGGATGCCGGCGACACCTTCCACGGCACGGTATTTGCCACAACGGTGGGCGGTGCAAGCATCGCCCAGGTGCTCAGTGCAGTGGGCTACGACGCCATGACCCCCGGCAACCATGACTTCAATTATGGATTCGGCCGGCTGAAGGAACTGGAAGCCTCCCTCCCCTTCCCCATCATCAACTGCAACATTTACACCGCCGACGGCGCGCGGGCCTTCACGCCATACATCATCAAGGAGATAGCGGGCAAAAAAATCGGCATCATCGGCGCGGCAACCCCGGACATGGTACCCAAAATCCATCCCGCCCAAATCCAGGGCATTGCGTTCAAAGGCATCGGGGAAGTGGAAGCCTGTATTGCCCAAATTCAGGGCGAAACGGATGCCATCATCGTTTTGTGTCACTGGGGCATCACTGGAGAAGTGGTTACCAGCGAAGCGCTTGCAAAGCTTGACGGAGTGGATCTGGTCATCGACGGCCACAGCCACGACGCCTGGGCCGCCGGCCATGCGGTGGAAGGCGGCGCCCTGATCGTATCCGCCGGAGAAAAGCTGAACAACCTGGGCATGGTCAAAATGACGTTTGAAGCCGATGGCCCGGTCATGCAGGCGGAACTGATTCCGGCCCCCAAGGTATTTGAGGACAGGGCTGTACTCAAAGTGATTGATGAGGTCAAGGCCGCCCAGGATGTGACGCTGCTTCAGGTAGTAGGAAAAACCAAGGTGGACCTTGACGGCGAGCGGGCCAACGTACGCACCAGGGAAACCAACCTGGGGAACGTGGCAGCCGACGCCATCCTGGAATACGCCGGGGCGGAAGTGGCCATCACAAATGGAGGCGGCATCCGCGCCGGCATTCCCGCCGGGGATATCACCTTGAAGGATGTGGTCACCGTCTTCCCCTTTGGAAACATCGTCGTCACCAAGGAAATCACCGGGGCGGACCTCAAGGCCGCTTTGGAGCATGGTTTTAGGATGTATCCCGACCAAAATGGCGGCTTCCCCCAAATCGCCGGTATGAAAGCCGTTTTCGACCCCGCCAGGGAAGCAGGAAGCCGGGTGGTTTCCATTGAAATTGGCGGCGTTCCCCTGGAAGAGGACAAGACCTACCTGCTGGCCACAAACGACTTTATGGCTGCCGGCGGCGACGGGTATACCATGTTCGCCAACGCCCCCGTGAGCAGGCTGTTTGGCGGCCTGGACGAGGCGCTGAAGGCTTATCTCCAGACGCATGGCGAAATCAGCCCTGCGGCAGACGGGCGCATCACCCTGGCAAACTAGCGGAATTCCTTTCCCCGGCCCGCCGGGCCGGGGATTTTTGTACGTCTCCATGGTTGGTTTGAAACAATTTCCTGCACATCTCGATCAGGAAATAGATGACAAGGCAGTATTTTGAATATATAATGGCATTGACTATATTGCTTGCATGCGATATGGATAAGGAAAGGAGATTCCCATGAAGACACGCAAGTTTACCGCCTTTGTACTGGTACTGGCGTTGCTTGTCCTCCCCGTTCTTTCCCTGGGGGAAAATGCGCCTTCTTCCATTTTGGACAAGGCGATGGGCGCAGGCCGCAGCGTAAAGACCACCGTCACCTTCGAGCCCGGGGAAGCGATGGCGCAGGATCCCTCCTTGGCACCGGTGGCGGACCTGCTCAAAGCGCTGCGCCTGGAAACCGTCATGCAGCAGAACATGGACGCCGTCCTGCTTAAGGCGGACGTAATCCTGCAGGATCAACCCTCCCTGTCTTTTACCGAACTGGTGGAACCGGATCCATTCCAATTCCACCTCAAGAGCAACCTGTTTGGAGACAAGACGCTTTCCTTCACCCCGGAAGAATACGTGCAGTTCTTTATCACCCAAATGGAGATGGAAGGCGCCGATGAAGCTACGCTGGCCATCTACAAGGCATATTTACAGTTCTATGCCTCGCTGATGAAGGGTGAGCTTCCCAAACTGCCGGAGTTCGATCCCCAAAGCCTGCAGCAGGACCTGGTGATGCCTCTGACAGAGTGGTTCACCAACCTTATGTCGGCTCCCGAAATCACGACGGACACCTTTGAGAGCGATAAGCATGACACCGCCGCCATGCAAGTGGTGTATTCCCTGTCCGCGGCGCAGATTTCCGACCTGCTGACCATTGTGGCCAACTGGGCCGGCAAGGACGTAAATCTGGATACGCTCATCAACTACATTTCCTCTTTGGACCTTGATGCCGGCGACCTTTCCGCCGCCAAGGCGGATATGCAGGAAGCGCTCAAAGCAATGCCCGAAGAATTCTTGAAGGATGCCGCCCCTGCTTTACCCGAACCTTTCACCGTTACCACATGGCTGGACAGCACCGGCAATTTGGTAGCCCTGGAATTAAAGGCCCGCATCTTTGGCGAGGACAAGGAAAATCCCAAGGACACCATTCTGGCCGGCTACTATACAAAGACCCAAACCGATGGCCTCAACACCCAGCTTACCTTTGACGTAACCTCCGGCACCGACGGCTTTGCCTTCCTGCTTTCCACCAAGGAAGCTGCCCAAGGTGGCGACCAGTGGCATGTAGCGGTGGATGTGAGCCAGATGGGCATGGATATCTTCGGCATGAAGCTGGACTTTGTTGGACAGCAGGAGACAGCAGGCCTCGGCGTCACGGAATCCTGGAAGCTGGGCGCGGAGATCAGCAACTTTGGCCAGGTGATGGGCTTCCTTCTGGACAACACCAAGAACACCGTCCCCAGCGGCGCGGATATCAAGGCGGATGGCAAGCTGGATATTTATCTTACCGGCCAAAGCGCGCCTATTGCCTCTGTTTTGTACTCCACCGTCACCGGTGAACCGGTGGAAGTCCCCGCCATCGGCGAAGACAGCGTTCGCCCTGGCAAGATGACCGTGGAAGAATTGCAGGCCTGGTATCAGGAAGTCTCCATGAACATGATGATGCAGATGGGCCAGATCATGCAGAACCTGCCGCCCTCCATCCTGTCCACGATGAACGGAAATATCACTTATTGATTTGACATGCGCCGGGCAAGGCTGCGCGGCAAAAGGGGCTGTCTCAATGCGAGGGAACCGCAAAGAGACAGCCTTTTTTTATTGCCGAGGTTAAAACGCAGGACGCCCTGTACAGGCAGTAACGCATCATTAACTGGTATTGTGTTTTGCCTGGCGAACAGAGTCTATTTCCTCTCCTCGGTGGGTGTAATCCCATAGATGCGTTTATACACCTGTGTGAAATGCGAAAAATTGTCATACCCCACCTTGGCCGCAATGGCGCCGACAGGCAGCCGTGTGGCCGTGAGTAGTTCCCGAGCTTTTTGCATCTTGGCCTTTACGATGTATTCCTTCAGCGTGACGCCGGTTTCTCTTCTGAAGAGCCTGGAGATATAGGTTTTGCTGAAAAATATCTCGGCGGCGATGTCTTCACGGCGTATATCCTGCTCAATGTTGTTTTGAATGTATTCTACCACCTGGCCGACAATGGTTTTCTGGTCTACGCCGCATTGTACCGCCTTGTCAAAAAAGCCGGTGGCAAACGAGACGAAGTCACACATCCCGCTTAGGGAGGACAAGGTTTGCCTGGACGTTCCGGTATCATCCCCCTGAAGGAACATCTCATCCACCGGGAGGTTTACGCGCCGGGCCGCGCTGTAAACAGCCTGTGCAAACAGACGGTAGAAGCGGAACAGGGCCTCCGCGGCCCCGGCGTTATCTGAGGAGAGACGATGCAGGTAATGAAGCGCCTCCTGCCTGACCTTGTCGCCTTCGCCCTGCGCCAAAAGCAGCGCCCAGTCCTTCATATCAGGTTCCGGAACTTCATCCCCGCCTGTGGCGGAATTGGGAAGGGTTACCGGCACACCGGCGTCCTTAGCAAGCGCGCTTACAAGGCGCGCAACCCGCGCGGGTATACCGGCCGCGGGGATGGGGTCTTCCATGCAGAAAGCCAGCTCAAATTGCAGCTCATTTTGACATATACCCTGAAGGCGCGCAAGCTGGCGCACCGCGCCTTCCCTGTCGATCAAATTTCCTTGCTTGCCGACCACCAGCAGGATCATTGTGTTTTCGTCCCACTCGATCAGGAGCACGCTCTGCCCGTAATGCCCGAACAGCTCGGCCAGCATGTTTTCCAGCGTATAGCGAATAAGCTTCAGTGGCCATGGCTCAATTCCCTCGTGCCAGGAAACGATGCGCAGCACAGCGGCATGTGCTGGCGTTTTCCCGCTCAGCGGGATGTTCAGCGCCTTCAGATCGTCGTACACACTCAGGGCCTCCGCGGAGGAGGAGGTTTTCAGCCAATCCTGCAATACGCTGTCCAGCAGGCGCTCCCTCCTGCGGTAAAAAAACTGGCCGTAGGCGGAATACTCATCCAACGCACGCTTTTTATTGATTGCCTGCTGGGCACGCTGAATGGATTTTTCAATATCCTCATACCGAGCCGGCTGCAGGATATAATCGAAGCCGCCCAGCCGCACGGCTTCCTTGGCGTAGATGAAGTCCGCATGAGCGGTCAGGAAAATGCACAGCACGGGGATATCGTTTTGCTTGACCCAGCGCAGCAGCGACAAACCGTCTTCCACGGGCATCTCAATGTCGCAGAGCATGATATCCACGGGATGGCTTTCAAGGATCTCCCTTGCCTCGTGTGCATTGTAAGCCGTCCAGACCTTTGTGATTAGAAGCTTTTCCCAACGGACGCCGGATACGATGCCGGCGGCCACGTTGGTTTGGTCATCCACCACCAGTACGACCATGTCATCCTCCTGCATATTCAAGCATTTGGCATGTGCGGGGCGGCGCAGGGGAGATACAGGTCCACGCACGCACCGGTTGCCGTGTTGGAAAACAACGCGCTGCTTTTGCCCTCGTAAAGCAGCGAAAGTCTGTTTTTGACGTTGTCGATGCCGATGTGATCGCCATCGGCCTCATTGCGGTCGGATACGTTCAGCCTCTCCAGCGTTTCGGGTGAAAATCCGACCCCATTGTCCAGAATGACAATGTTGATAAAGCGGTCCTCTTCACTGCATATGCTTTGCACCTTCACATGAATTTTCAGCGCCTGGTCCTTACGCGCCCCGTGCTTGACGGAGTTTTCCACGAACGTCAGAATCACCATTTGGGGAATGGGAAGGTCCAATAGCGAATCGTCCACCTGCGTTTCATAAAGAAGACGCAGGGCGGTGGAGTTTATCAGCATGCGGATGTAGCTTTCCACCAGCATAAGCTCCTTGCGCACGGGCACCATCATGGAACTGTCGCGGAACATATAGCGGATGTAGTCGGAAAGCATAACGATCATTTCCTGTATTTCCCGATGCTTCTCCTGCTGCGCAAGGCCATACAGGTTCTTCAGGCAATTGAGGAAAAAATGGGGGCGGATTTGAATTTGCAGGTACTGCATCTCAATCCGCTGCCGCTGCATCTCCTTTTCATACGCTAGGATTTTGAGGTCTTTGATTTCATCCATCATCGCATTGAATGCGGTGCCCGCCTGGTTGAATTCCTCCACCGTGAAATCGATGCGCATTGTGGTGCCGATCCGGCCGCCCCTAATCGCGTTGATGGTGTCTACCAATTCGCGCAGCGGTTTAAAATAGAAGCGGCTTTGCAGCTTGTGGTACAGCGGTACCAGCGTGATGAGTATCACCAGGCCGGCCAGCAGCAGAATTTGAGGGCGGTCCATCAGGCGCCATATGCCGCCGTATGGCACGATGTACGCCAGGTGGATGTTAAGATCGCTTTTAAGCGGGGCCTGCGCGACAAAGTACTTGTTTGATGCGCCGGACACATAATACGGGCCCATGCCGGGATCAAGCCGGATGCCTTCCTGCCTGACGCGGCCCACTTGGGTATAAGGCGTGCCGTCATCGGTGAAAAAAGCAAAGAAGCCTTCCGGATTGTCCGGATCAAAGGCGGTTTGCAGATTATCCATGGAGATGGAGCACATGGCGTATGTCTCTTTGACCCACAGCATGCGGAACAGGTACGATGTTCCGCCGATGTCGTGGGCAAACCACGAGGAATATTCCAGGTGCCCTTTGCTTTGGACCAGCTCCCGCAGATACGCTTCCAGGGCGACCTTCGTCTGATACCTGTAATTCTCGTTGTAGACGCTGCGGTAGATGCCGTTCTTTTCGGACAGAATGTGGAGCCCCGCGACCTGAGGGAACAAATTCAGCAGCGCGTTGTACTGCTGAATGATATTATAGGATGAAACGTGCGCCTCAAGCTGCGTCGCCTTGTTGAGCAGTTGCTGAAAATCGCTGTTATTGGCTACAATCTCCAGCAGGCTCATTTCGATTTTACTCAGCTCATGGTTAAGGATGCGCTGATACAGCGAGACTACGTTGCGGTTGGCGTCATACATCTGGCGGTTGAGCGCGTTTACGGTAAAGATATTGTACACGATGAAGAAGGTAAGCGTGGGGATCAGCAGCAGCTGCAAGCCGATAACGGCCATCCTACCGGCGGACAGGCGCAACTTTTGCTTCATCATGCATGCTCCTTTTGTTTGCAGGCGGGCGCGCGCCTTTTTCCTCATTATATAAGCTATTTGAGCAAATGCAATCTGCTTCCCAATATATAGGATACAAAATTGACAATGCAGGCTCGATATTTGATAATGCTTCGTAGCGCACTTCAAAAAGTGCACATTCGCAACAATATGGGATAACCAATATGATAGCGTGCATGACGCGCATCGTGTATGATCGGAACAAAGCTTGAAAATGAAAGGAACAGGTGAAGAAAATGAAAAGACTCCTCTCGTTGCTCCTGACCATCATGCTGGCGCTGGGCTCGTTCGGCCTCCTTTCGCAGGCCGGCGCCGAAGAACCGTACACGGTACGGGTCATGATGTTTGGCGACGCCGCAACGGAGACCACCAATGAGGTGGCGGCACAGGTGTCGAAGATCGCGCTTGAAAAGATCGGCATGAAGGTGGAGATCGTCCGTATCGGCTTTGGTTCCTACAGCGACCAGCTGAACCTGGCCCTCTCGTCCAATGAAAAGCTGGATGTGTTCTGCACGCTGGGCCATTCCACCACCGACCTTGCGGACAGGGGCCAAATTGTGCCGATGAATCCTTACTTGGATAACGAGGGCAAGGATATCAAGGCCGGCATCCCCATCGAGGATTTCCGGTGCGCGTCGGTGGGCGAAAATATTTACGGCTTCCCCTCCGTCAAGGAAAAGGGCACGAACTTTGGCTATATGATGCTAAAGCGCGTAGCTGACGAGATCGGCCTCACGGCAGACAGTATCACGGGCTATGACGAGCTGGAAGATGCGATGGTCAAGGCCAAGGCGCTGCATCCCGACATGTACCCCATCGGCATGGACTTTACCAATGTGTATATGCCCCTGACGATGGACAACCTGGACGGCGGCCTGGCCGTGCTGGAAGATTCCTTCAGCGACAGCACCACGGTGGTCAACTGGTTCAAGACAGATACTTATGTGAATTTTGTGAAGCGGATGTACAAATGGGCGCAGATGGGCCTTGTGCAACCGGATGCTTCCAACAATTCCGAGAGCCGCCTGAGCCTGATGCGGGCCGGCAAGGTCATGGGCGGTTTCATGGGCTTCAATCCCGGCAACGTGGAGAGTTTTGCAGCGCAACTGGGTGAGGAGCTTGTTGCGTATCCGTTCTCCAAGCCTTTCTCCATCACCGGCCACGTGGCGAACATCGTTTGGTGCATTGCCGGCAACAGCAAGGATCCCGCCAAGGCAATGGCTTTCCTGAATCTTGCCTATACCGATCCCGTGGTTTCCAACCTGCTTATCAACGGCCTTAACGGCATGAATTATCAGATCGTGGATGAGGCAAGAGGCATCATTGATTATCCCGATGGCGTGGACGCCTCCACCACCACCTACATGCGCTTGCCCTGGGCATGGCCCAACGCCGCCATCACCTACAATTGGGCCGGCGAGCGCGAGGACCAGTGGCAGTACCTGACGGAGTATAATGCCAATGCGCATCCCTCGCCGGCCAAGGGATTCAAGTTCAATCCCGAGGCGGTTCTGAAAGAGCTGACTGCCTGCAACAATGTTGTTGCCAAGTACGACCTCGCGCTGCAATGCGGCGTGCTGGACCCCGACAAGACGCTGGAGGTCTTCTACAAGGAGCTGGACGATGCCGGGATAGGCGCGGTGATCGCGGAAAAGCAAAAGCAGTTGGATGCGTGGCTTTCGCAAAAGGAATGATTTGAAAGCACCCGTTATAATCATGGGATCACCTCACGCGTGCACAATGGCATGAAAGCTTTGCGGGATAGCGCACTTTACCAGAAGTCAGTCGGATTGCCGTCCGCATTCTGTGGATGCTGCGCTATCCCGCCTCGCATAGGGATCATTTTTGCTCCGAGGAGCGCCGGAAGGAAAAGACGATGATTGCTGCCCGCAGGACCAACAACAGGCTCAGTGCCGGGATCAAAAGAACGCCGTTGCGCAGGTGGCTGCGCTTTATGCCGCTGTATATGATGATGCTGCCCGGGCTTGCGTATCTTATTATCAATAACTATATCCCCATGGCCGGCATCGTGATTGCCTTTAAAAAGATGGATTACCGGCTGGGCATGTTTTTGAGCCCCTGGGTGGGGCTGAAGAATTTTGAGTTCCTTTTTCGTACCAAGGATGCGTGGCTCATTACCCGCAACACGATTTTATACAACCTGGTCTTCATCACGCTGGGCATTGCGGTGTCGGTCACGGTGGCGGTACTGCTGAATGAAATCAGGCAGAACCGCGCGCGCAAGGCTTATCAAACCATCATACTGATGCCGTTCATGGTATCCATCATCATCACGAGCTATCTGGTGTACGGCTTTTTGAGCCAGGAGAGCGGCTTTCTGAACAAAAGCATCCTCCCGGCCATTCATAAGGCGCCGGTCGCCTGGTATGCCCAAAAGCAGTACTGGCCTGTGATCCTGACGTTAGTGAACCTTTGGAAAAGCTTTGGATACGGTTCGGTGGTCTACTTCGCCACCATTGTGGGGTTTGACCGAAGTTTCTATGAGTCCGCCACCATCGATGGGGCGGGCCGGTGGAAGCAGATCACATGCATCACGCTGCCGCTGCTCAAACCGGTCTTGATCATCATGGTGCTGATGTCCATCAGTAAAATTTTTTACTCGGACTTTGGCCTGTTCTATCAGATTCCCCGCAACAGCGGCCCGCTGATAGACGTTACCAACACCATCGATACCTACGTATACCGCGGGCTGGTAAGGAACAACAATGTGGGCATGTTCTCGGCGGCCAACTTTTATCAGGCGGTCATCGGGTTTGTGCTGGTGCTCACGGCAAATCTGACCGTTAAGAAAATGGATGCGGAAAGCTCGCTGTTCTAAGGAAGGAGGAGAAAAATGGTTGAGCGGAGCAAGGGCTTTGTTATCTTCGCCCATGGCGTCATGATCCTGTTGGCGTTGTTTTGCCTGATCCCTTTGTGCCTGCTGGTGGTATCCTCCATCACGGAGGAATCCTCACTGATTAAGAATGGATACACGTTCATCCCCAGCCGTCTGAGCTTTCTGGCCTATCAATACCTGCTGTCGGATTCCGCCTCGGTACTGCGCGCCTATTTGATCACGGTATTTGTCACGCTGTCCGGCATGGCGTGCCATGTCATGCTCGTGCTGCTGCTGGCATACCCGCTCTCCCGAAAGGAACTGCCGGGCAGAAACCTGTTTGCATTCATTATTTTTTTCACCATGCTCTTTGGCGGCGGGCTTGTGCCCACCTATATCATGTGGACGCAGATCTTTCACGTCAAGAACACCGTCTGGGCGCTGATTCTGCCCGGTTTGCTTCTGAGCCCCTTCAACGTCATTATGGTACGCACCTATTTTACCAGCAACATCCCTGATTCGGTGATTGAGGCGGCACGCATCGACGGCGCAGGCGAAACAAAGACGCTGATGCAGGTCGTGCTGCCCATGTCGCTGCCTATCCTCGCCACCATCTCCCTGTTGGTTGCGCTGGCGTATTGGAACGACTGGATGAATGGCTTCTATTACGTAAACGACGAAAGACTGTTCAGCATCCAGGTGCTGCTGAACAAGATGCTGATGGATGTGCAGTACCTGCAAAGCACCACCATTTCCGGCGCGGGCAATGCGATCATGGCGCAACTGCCTTCCACGGGGCTGAAGATGGCGGTGGCGGTGCTGGGCGCGGCACCGATGCTTATACTGTTCCCGTTCTTCATGAAATACTTTGTCAAAGGCATCACGGTAGGCGCGGTCAAGGGATGAGGAAAGCGGGGATGAGGATGATGGGATCCTCAAAACAAATCATTCCCATCCATTCATCTGCTTAAAACAGCTTATTGACTATTTCTTCGGCTCTGTCTTTATAAGTGTGATTTTGCACGCTTATAACAGCATTTTCCCGAACCTTTATATAAGCATCCGTATCATTGCGGTAATATTCCAATAAATCAAGCGTCTCTTTTGGAGAATTTGAAAGGGCTAACCCGCCGCTGTTGCCAAACATGTTTTTTAGCGCAGTATTGTAGCAGGAAAGCCCGAACCCTCCGGAGCCCAGAATTTCAAAGGTCCGCCTTGTTATCGTTTGCTCATGATTCTGTGTGATCAAATTCAGAAAGGAATGATTATATATGTCGCAGGTCATTTCATAAGGAATTGTACCTTTAAACCATTCAATAGGCACATCCAGATTCAGGAATTTTTTTATGACAGGCTTATATTCCGTAGTGCCATAAAAATCTATTGTATAATTGTTTTCAATCAAAGGCTTCAATAAAACAGGCATGGCCTTGCTATAACGGAAATGCGCAGGATAAGTGTTTGCATACCATAGCCATGCATTGCCAACCAGGCTGATATTACCATTTTCAAACATTGTCTTTGGATAATGAACTGTGGGATTATAAGCAAAATCAAGTCTTTCACAAGGGAAGTTTTTGCTTTTCAGCTTCTCAAGCATTTGCGGACAAATTGAAAATACCATATCGGGTTTTATCAATTCAAAAGCCGTCATTTGCAAATTGAATTGGCCGATTCCTTCTGTATCCCAGCAAACACACTTGTAATCTGATGCGTTTCTGGAACCGATATGCCTAAGCATGGAATGCTCAAAATAATCCATACAGGAGGAAAGAATCAATAAATCAGGATTTATTTGTTCCATTAACTTGTCAAAATTATCAATAGAATCAGGTTTTATTATGTGCGCTTCATAGCCCGCTGCAGTAAACCCCCATAATATATCACCTGCATAAAGGTTATGACAATAAATCGCTACCTTACCTTTCATAATACAGTAGCCCCTCCGCCACGGATTTTTCACAGGTTCCATTAAATTATATGAAGTACCATATCCGTTGTTACATGGCGGAGAATTTTCGTCAAAGCATTGCTGCTTCATGTCATATGCCAAAGGGGGGATATGTCATTGGTACAAATGAAAAACAGTTATTTGTTCATACGGATCGATAGAATAGCGCCTTTGGATATCAAAGCCTCCTGTACATCCTTTGCCTTGACAGCACTGACGGAGATATGTCCCAAAGAGGCTTTTGCCGCAAGGATGCCGGCGGCCTCGCCCACGGCCATGCAGGTGGGCATAATCCGCTGCGAGCCCAGGGATTCGGAATCCATGGAAATGCAGCGCCCGCTGAACAGAAGCCCGTCAATATCCCGGCTGATCAGGCAGCCCATGCCGATGCCGTAGGGCTTTTTGACTTCCTTCAGGATCGTTCCGCTGCCCTCCCCATTGTGGATGTCCACTTTGTATCCGCCCAGGGCAATGGCGTCGCCGGGGATGATGCCGTCCAGCACCTGGCCGATGCGCAAAGTATCAACCCCCGCGAAACGGCGGGATTCCCTGATACCGATGGCGGGGCTGATGCTGTCCAGATGGCAGTGCTCAAAGCCGGGCACATACCTTTGGAACATGTCCAGGATGCCGGGGATTTGAAGATGGCCTTCGATCTCGCCCCGAGTCAGGCTATCGATATCGCTGCCGTCACAGCCGGGTACGCGCACGGTATTGACAAATACCTTGCCGGGGAGCGTGGAGTTGATAAAAATAATATTTTCACGCAGCACCGGCAGGTCATGTTCCCGGCGCAACTGCTCCAGATACGCCTGCATGCCGACAAACACATGGTTTGGTGTGCTGCGCCACAGCGACGTATTGTATCCTTCGCTTACGGTCACGCTTTCAAGCTGCCTCATATTTTCAGGATGCGCGTCCAGGAAGGCAAAGAATTTCTCCTCCTCCACGCCGGCCAAAGAAAACATTACCGTAGGCGGCTGCATCACGCCTGTTCCGGCTGCACCTTTTTCATGGGCCGCACCGCACAGGTAGCCAAGGTCGCCGTCGCCCGTGGCATCGATGAACACATCCGCCTGGATTCCCGTATGCATGCCCTTGCCGGTCATGGTGACGCGGTTCAGCTTCCCGCCGGCCACAAAAACATCCGTCAGCTCGCTGTGCAGCAAAAGATGAATGCCGGCTTCCCTGCATTTATTAAACAGCAGCAGCTTCAGCATTTCAGGATGAAGGATGGTGATGGAGTTGTGCATCGGGCAGCGGCTATGCCCGTAACAATGCCCCGCCTGAATGAGATCATCCACAAGCTCCTGGGCGATCCCGCCGATGATCTGGCGGCCATCCTGATCCAGGAAGCCAAGCAGCGGCAGGCCCATTACAAGATTGCCGCCCAAATGACCGTTGCGCTCGGCCAGCACGACCTTTGCGCCCTGCCTGGCTGCGGCGAGCGCTGCCGTAACGCCGCCGGGACCCGCGCCGATCACGGCAGCATCACAATGAAGCATCCTCACAGACATGGTATTCCTCCCGGCTCAGATTCCTTTATCCCTGCCGCAAATACTTGTACGCAAAGGCCCGCATCCCGCCGGCCTGTTCCGGTGGCACCATCGCCTGATCTCAGCGGGAGGACTCGATTTCAAATGCATCCCAGGGAATTTGGACCGGCTCATGGAAATTGATGATCCTGTCAATATGCATCAGCAGCGGATAATCTTCCGCCGGAATGACGCCGCGCTCTATGAGCCTGCGTGCCGCCCTGGCGGCGCGCGTTGCGATGACGAGGGATTCCAGCGTTACGTTGTTGAGTTCCTTCATGGCCTGTTCCATGGTATATCCCCGTCCCAGCAGCGTGCCGATCAGACGCGTACGGCCGCCGAACACGGTTACGTACAGGTCCCCCGCGCCTAAGACGATGTTGTCATCGCCGCCTCCTACATGGGCGATCAGCTTGCGCATTTCGCGCACGCTCTGCCCGAACAAAGCCGCCTGGGAATTGTAGTGCTGCGTGCCGCCGACCCCCTCCAGGCGCTCGGACAGCCCGATGGCCAGCGTAACGCCCAGCGCATAGGCATTCTTCAGCGCCACGGCGCATTCCACGCCGATGATGTCCGTGGACAGGCTGATGTGGTAGTAGCCGGTGTTCAGCATGGCCTTGATTTTGCGAAGGAGCGCAATGTCTGGCCCGCAGAAACAGACCTGGGTCTGATCGTGATCGGCAAGCTCATAGCTTGTGCAGGGGCCGCCGACCGCGTTGAAGGAAACGTTTTTTGCGCAGCGCTGCGCGTACAGATGGGGAAAGGAAACCAACCCGCCGTCCTCCGTGTCTATCAGCCCCTTGGTGACCGAGAGCACGGGCAGGGACTCGGGAATGGCAGGCAATACATTGTCCATGAACCAATCGACACCAAAGCTGCTGACGCCGCTGATCATAAGGTCGGCCCCATGCAGCGCTTCCTGCAATTGCTCAAATTGAAAGTACCGTATCCTGTCCGGCAATTGGCGCTTCAGTGTCAGATGATAACCCGTTTCCTTCCCGTGACGGATGATGTCCCGGTCCAGGGGCGTGCCCACCAGCCGGATCTCGTGCCCGTTGTCCGAAGCCGGATAGCTCATGGCGGAGCCCATCATGCCGGCGCCTACGATTGTGATAACGCTCATACTGTCATTCTCCTTATGCGGTTACTGATGAAGCCCGCGCGCGCGCAGATAAGCCAGCGCTTTTTCCGGATCGTTTGCCGTGATCAGTACCGCGCCGTTTGCGATTGCGCCGTCATAAGAACTTTGCGCATCATTGGGATAATATACCCACGGCTGGACATTGCGCGACCAGGCGTAATCAAATGCGGCCTTGTCCACCACAGGCGCTTCCTTTGTACCGAACAGGCAGACGCAGTACAGGTAGCCGTACGGGTCGCGCTTCCTTTCCAGGCCCATCAGGTCCAGGGGATGGTAGCCATGCAGTTTATACCGGTGGCCGTATTTCTCATCCACGTACTCCAAAAGCTCGGCGCTGAAGGAATTGATCACGCAGCGTTCGGCAACGCCGTATTGCTCGATCAGGGCGATGCTTTTGTCCGCCGATTCAAATGCCCATTCCGCGCCGTCCTTCGGGTAATCCTTGAGCTCCACGCACAGGCCGATGTCTGGGCGGTCTTTGAGCACCTCCAAAAACTCCGCGAAGGTGGGGATGCGGGTACCGGCAAACTGCGGGCCCTTCCAGGCGCCGGCGTCAAGCTGTTTGATTTGGGCAAGGGAATAGCTGCGGATCGGCCCTTCCCCGTCGGTGGTACGGTCCACCTTGTGGTCATGCATCATAATGATCTGACCGTCGCTGGTCATGTGAAGATCGAACTCCAGCATGTCTATCGGCAGTTTCAGCGCAGATTCAAAGGCGGGCATTGTGTTTTCCGGATAATAGGCGGAGTTCCCCCGGTGTGCCGAGAGCAGGATTGTTTTTTGCCTGTCCATGATTTTTCCCTCTTCCGATAGAATATTCTATCCTGGCATGTATGTTCCGCCGGCTGCCAGGGCAGTAAAACCCGGCGCGCAGGCCGCATCACTGCGTCTGCGCGCCGTTTGGACGGTAACTTTCGGGTTTTATTTCACGCCTTTGTATGCAAAGGCGGAAATGATCTTTTTGCTGGCGAACAGGAATACGATGATGACCGGGACCACCAGGACGGTATTGGATGCCATGATGTTGTTCCAGAGCAGGCCCTGCTCGGCGTCCTTGAGCCTCTCGATGGCCATGGTAAGCGGGCGGACCGCATCGCTCATTGTCATGACCAGCGGCCAGAAATAGGCGTTCCAATGGGCGATAAACGAAAACATGCCGATGGTGATCATCGAGGACATGCTCATCGGGAGCATGATCCGGGTCATGACCTGAAGCTCGCTGGCACTGTCGAGCTTTGCGCATTCCACGATTTCGTCGGGGATCTGCTTGAAGCCCTGCCGCAGCATGAAGATGCCGAAGGCGTTTGCGCCGAAGGGGATGATCTGTGGCCATAGGGTGTTGATCAGCTTCGCCTTTGACATCATCAGAAACACGGATATGTAGGTGATCTGCTCGGGGATCATGAACGCCACAAGCACAACGCCAAAGAGTATGCCCATCAGCGGAAACCTGCGCTTGGCAAACGCATAGGCCGCGGGGACCATTACAATGATCTGCAAAACGACGATGGACGCCGTGATGATGATGGAATTCAGCGCATACCGCCACAGGCCGATGCCCAACTGGCTGATTGTTCTGAAACTTTCCAGCGTGAAGTTCCGGGGCCAAAGCGTAGGCGGCGTAACAATTGATTCACCGTAGGTCTTGAATGCCGTGATAAGCATCCAGTAAAAAGGAAACGCAAAAACAAGCAGGACGGCGATCTTGAGCAGATCCCCCGGCAATTTCGGCAGATAAAGGAAGAATCTGCGTTTCCATTGCCTTCCCTCCATACGACTGTTCATCATATCGTTTTCTGCCTCCGCTTCATTGATAGTGGACCCGTTTTTCCAGCCCCTTGAAATCCAGCATCGTAATCAGAATCAGAATGACCATAAGCACAACGCCAGCGGCGGAGCCGATGCCCAGCGAATTGTTGCGCTGG
Source organism: Bacillota bacterium (assembly GCA_023411395.1). GTDB lineage: Bacteria > Bacillota > Clostridia > Christensenellales > Aristaeellaceae > JAEWAH01. The sequence goes on along the minus strand of JAEYOV010000079.1, from coordinate 26,815 downwards.
AACGCGTAGTTGTATATGTACAGGGAGATCACCTGCGTGCTGGTGCCGGGGCCGCCGCCCGTCATCAGGCGAACGGAATCGAACACCTTGAAAGAACCGATGGTGATGGTGATCAGCAGGAAGAAAAGCTGGGGAGACAGCATCGGGAGCGTGATCTTCCAGAAGGTTTTTGCCCTGGACGCATTATCGAGCCTTGCGGCCTCATAAATTTCGGGCGGTATCGCCTTGAGCGCCGAGAGGATGATAAGCGCATAATAGCCGATGCCCTTCCAGGTATTCATCACGATGATGCAGGCCATGGCCGTTCTTGTATCGCCCAGCCAGTTCATCGGCGCGATTCCGAATGTCTTCAATACCGTGTTGAAAAGGCCGTAGGGGTCCGAATTGAACAGCCAGCTCCAAATGAACGCGCAGGAGACGGATGCAACAAGGTGCGGCGTAAAAAATGCGGTTTGAGCGATCTTGTTGATCCTGCGGTCCTGAAACATCCATACAGCAAACAGAAGGGACAGGAAAATCAAGAGGACAACAATGAATACGGTGTAAATCGCCGTGTTTTTCAACGCTTCCAGAAAGTCGATCTTTACGAAAAAAATATTATGAAAGTTATCCAGGCCGACAAACTGCTTGTAGGGATTTGTAGCGTTGCCTTTATGAAGGCTCAGGTCAATGATATGAAACATCGGATAGATGATAAACACCATCAGAAAAAGGACGGCGGGCGCGATCATCGTGTACGAAACCAGATAATCGCGCCATACCTTGCGCCGCCTTCCGGCCGGTCCGGCAGTAGCTTGTTTAAACATCTCTCAATTCCTCCGCCATGGCTTGCGCATTTCGAAAAGCCTTCCCATCCGTTTCGCGGATGCGCAATCCGTCTCCGCCAAAGAAGTACAGATGCTCAAACGCAACGTGTACGAACACCTCGTCGCCTACCGCGAAGTCGTCGCTCAGGCTTTTGATCATTGATGTATACTGCCCCATGACGATTTTGTAAATCGTCTCGGAGCCCAGCATTTCCCTGGTGGTGATCCTTCCGCGCCGTATAAACTGCATGGCTTTGGGCGTTTTTGCCACAACGGCCTTTTCCGGGCGGAATCCGAGCTTTAGCCCGCCTTGAATCTCCAGGATGTTCATTGCGGGGGAGCCGATAAATTGCGCGATGAAAACGCTGTTGGGATCGTTGTAGATTTCTTCCGGTGAGCCTACCTGCTGGATCCTGCCTTTGTCCATCAGCACGATCACATCCGCCATGGACATGGCTTCCACCTGGTCGTGGGTGACGTAAACAAACGTCGTTTTCAGCTTCTCATGAAGCTCGATCAGCTCCACCCGCATCTGTACGCGCAGCTTCGCATCCAGGTTGGACAAAGGTTCATCCATCAGGAACACCTTCGGCTTTTTCACCATGGCCCTGGCCAGGGCCACGCGCTGGCGCTGGCCGCCGGACAGGGTGCCCGGCTTTCTGTCCAGGTACTCCGCCAGATTCACCGTTTCCGCCACTTCACGGATCAGGCGGTCCCTTTCCTCCTTGGGCACCTTGTTGTTTTTCAGACCGAACTCTATATTCTCCCTTACGGTCATCGTCGGGTAGATCGCGTAATTCTGAAACACCATGGCAATGTCACGCTTTCCCGGATCAAGGTCGGTGATATCCCGGCCGTCCATCAGGACCTGGCCAGAGGTGGCCGGGCCGATCCCGGCGATCATGCGTAACAGGGTCGTCTTGCCGCACCCGGATGCGCCAACAAGAACGGTGAATTTACCGTCCTCTATCGATAGGTTCAAATTTTCAATGATCTTGTGATTGCCAAAGGACTTGCTTACGTTTTTGAACTCGATTCCAGCCATGCGGACTACCCCCGATGTAAGAATTTCAGAAACAGGTATACAAGGGCAGGAGTGCTCGCAGCCGCGAAAGGAACTGGCCAGGCAGTTCAACTCCATCTGCCAAATCCCAAAGAACGTGCCTGCGGCACGTTCTTTGGGGCCCGAAGCTCCAAAATGGTTATTAAGTGCGTAGGGCTGTTGAGCACCGAAATTGGAGCCCGGGCAAGGATTTCGGGGCTTCAAAGGAAGCTGGTCAGAACAGGTCCGCCGTGTTCTTTTTGATGTACTCCACGGCTTCTTCCGCAGTGATGCTCTTGTCCTGGATCAGCAGGGAGGTCGCATCCCAGCAGACGATGGTGAAATCCTGCAGGAAGGGCACATAGGGGAACTCCTGGGGCATGGCGGTCGCCAACTGGTCATAGGCGACTTTCGACAGGGGGTTGTTCGTCCATTGTTCCACCATGGTGGGATAAGTAGCCACAGAGTTGGTGACGGGCACATAACCCGTGGTGATGGCGGTGTTGGCCACAACTTCGTCGGACAAAAGCATTTTGATGAATTCCCAGGAAGCCGCGATCTGTTCCTCGCTGTTGTTCGCGGCGATGATGCCCACGTTGCCGCCGCCGATCTCGGAAACCGGCTTGTTCACATCATAGGTGGTGAAAGGCATGACGCCCAGCTCAATGCCGGCATCCGCACAGCCCTTCATTACGTTGCGCAGGCCGCCGCAGGACATCCAGAAGCTGGCCAGCTTGCCCTGGAAGAAAAGCTCCTGCATTTTCGCGCTTTGATCCGTGGAATCGAACGGGCGGCACCAGCCCTCGTCCACCCAGCGGCGCCAGTCGGACAAAACCTTCAGCATCGCGCCGTCCTCCAGGGCGGGGGAAGCGGTGCCATCCTCGTTGAACATGCTGGAGCCCAATTGCCACAGGTTCGCGGCGTTGTAGTAACCAAAGTCCTTCAGGCACTCGAAGCCCCATACCTGCACTTCGCCGCTGGCATCCACCTTGTACAGCGCCTTGCCGAAGGCTTCCAGTTCCTCCATGGTGGTGGGGGGCGTCAGGCCGGCCGCGTCAACCATGCTCTTGTTGTAGTAAAGCAGCGGAGTGGAACGGAAGAAGGGAACGGAGTGCAGTTCGCCGTTCTGGTTGCCCATGGTGAGCATGAAGGGAGCCATGATGTTACCCACATCAAAGCCGTCCTTTTGCGCGTAGGGCATCATATCCGCCAGAACCTCGTCTTCCATGAACCAGCCCACCATCGTGTTGGCCAGGATGGCCACCTGGGGCTGCTCATTTGCCTGGATGGACAACTGGATCTTGGAGGTAAGGGCATCGTAGCCGCCGATGTACGTCTCGACAACATTGATTCCTTTTTCAGCGCCAACCGTCGTGTTGAACTTGTTGACCGCGTATTGGACAGCTTCCTGCAAAGCGCCCGAGCCGCCCGTGTGCCAGAAGTTGACGGTGATGGGTTCACTGGCGAAAGCGGCGGGCGCCAGCAACAGCACCATGATCAGGGCGAGGGCAAGGGATACCAGCTTCTTCATGCGGGGATTCCTCCTTTTACGGTTCTTCTAATTTAAAATGGCACATGTGACCATTTTATCCCGGGCATTAAGTCAGAAAGCATCCATGCAATGCGCCGGCCTCCGGCTCCTGAAAATAATCGCGTGATGCATTATGCCGAAATTTTATATCCTGAAAACGGCGGCCCCGTTTATACGCTGCACAATCCTGTGATTTGTCCTTATCATATCGCCTATGAATGTGTTTGTCAAGCAGATTTATGTTCTATACAAACATAATTCTGTGAAAATCACAAACATAACCCTTACATAAGCGTGAGAAACGGACACCGCAGCCATAGGGCTATGCCGGTTGATGGCTCACGCTTCGGCGGATATATGCCGGTGAACCAAAGCAGGCAAAAGGGCTGCCACAGCCGCAGGAAAGTTTCGATAATCATCCATGGGGAGAAACGGGAAATCCGAGCGGTACACGGCTTCGTCATTGCCGCCGATGCCGTAATCATCGCCAATATACAGCACATTTTCGTGGCACAGGCCCTCGCTGCGGCAGTATTCGTCCAGTGCGTAATACTTGTCATATGGCGCCGGCGCCATATCGAAGGATGAACTGCCACCAATAAACACGCGGTACTCCGGAAAAGCGTTCACCACTTCGGGATACATGATTCTGCGAATGGCCCGGTCGGGATCGAAGGACAGCTTTTTGTCAAGCGGCGCACCCGTGCCCAGCAACGGGAAAGTGACGCAGCCCGAATCATGGAATTCCACCGTATCGCCGGTGAACTGCTCCCTGCCCAGTATCTTCCGCAGCTTCGTGATCTTCCCGGCCACTTCCTCCCGGTCACAGGGAAGGCTTTTGTTGAATACCGTTACCAGCTTCCGGGCGCTTGCGTCGTACCTGCCATATTGGAGCCCATAATTTCCGATAATGTCGATGGGATACCGGTCCATCTGCATAAAGATACGGGTGCACTGTCCTGCGCCTACCATCAGCATGCGGTATTGCATGCCCAACAAATCAAGCGTTTTACGGTTCTTTTCTTCTAGCTGGGTCTTGTGCTGGGTCAATGTTCCGTCCAAATCCAATGCAATAACCTTTATTGCGTGTATATCCACAAAGCCGCCCCTTCCGCCGAACGCGCTATACGATTATTTTTATTATAAATACTGATCGACAAATAGTCAAACATGGCGCAATTATTGGAAAATGATCAAATATGATCACAATCATTGCCCGTAATATTGTGCCTGCAGAAATACGGTGGTATAATGAACACACTACATTTTTGATACGGGGTTGAACGCTCCATGCTCAAAGAAGCGCGCTATGAAGCGATTGCAAAGCTGCTGGGACAGGAAAAAAGCATGACCGTGGAGCAGTTGGGCCACGCTTTGTACGTCAGCCCGCCCACGATCCGCCGCGATCTGAACGAAATGCACAGGCAGGGCCTGGCCGTGCGCATCCACGGCGGCGCCATGGCCGCGGGGGATAACAGCCTTGGAATCCCCGTTGATTTCCGCAACGCGATACGGTCAAAAGAAAAGCAAAGGCTTGCCCAGAGCGCCGCGTCCCTGGTAAAAAACGGGGATGTCCTGTTTATTGACGCATCGACCACCGCGCTGCACATCATCGATCATCTGCAAAAATACGAAAACATACGCGTGATCACCAACAGCATCCAGGCGGCGGTGCACCTTCGCAAACACAATATCAAAACCTATTGCACAGGCGGGATATTGATCGAGCATTCCCTGGCTTTCGGCGGCAATTACGCACAGGAAATGATCCCCAAGTTCAATATCGATATTTGCTTTTTCTCCTCCTACGGCATCAATGACAAGGGCTGGATTGTGGACTATTCGGAACTGGAAACAGAAATGCGCAAGGTTGTTTTCCGCCATTCGGCCAAACGTGTATTCCTGTGTGACCAAACGAAGTTTTTCAGGAATTCGGTCTTTAATCTGATTCAGCTACGGGAGGCCGACTATATTATCACCGACGCGCCCCTTCCCCCCAGCATGAAAACCGGCTCGGCGTGCTGCATTGTGGTATAGCCTGGAACCGGCTTGGAACAAACACTCCGCGGCCTTTTCCCTCCCCTGCAGGACACAGGAGTATCAGGGCATCAAAAACGGTTGACAAAAACATGGTTTCCCCTTACCATTTCCATATGCGTGTGAATTTCAACCATGATGATTGAAATGGATGCCTGGCAGTGCCTGGCGGTGCGGGGAACTGCTGATAAGCAATCAATAATAGCTGAATCAATACAAGAGGCAAAGGTGAGCAGGCGATGAACATGAAAGAGCGGCAGCAGGCGATGATTGATTTGATCAACGGAAAGGGTTCGGTCAGCTTTTCGTCGCTGAAGGAAGCTTTTCCCCAGGTGTCGGAGATGACGCTGCGCAGAGACCTTGAGTACCTGGACCGCATCAAGCAGATCATCCGCATTCATGGCGGGGCGAAATCCGTAGAGGTAGTGATCGGCACAGACGATCTTTTCTACAAGCGGAGCACCAGAAACGCCGAGGCGAAGAAGCTCATTGCCCGCAAGGCGGCCGAGCTGGTGAGCGAAAACACATCCATATTCATAGACTCCGGCTCCACCGCCACTGAGTTTGCCAAGGCATTCCCCGATGGCCGGTATCTTGTGTTCACAAGCGGCCTGAGCTGTGCGCTGGAGCTCGCGCGCCTTACGGAAACCCAGGTATACATGGTGGGCGGCCGGTTTAATCCCTTCAGCCTTAGCGTCAACGGCTCCAGAAGCCTGACATATCTGGAGAACATCAGCTTTCAGACCGCCTTCCTGGGTGTCACCGGATATATCCACGGCCGCGGGTTCACCTGCGGCTCCGAGGAGGACTGCGAGCTGAAGCGCGCCGTTATCCGGAAGTCCGAAAAGGTTGTCGTTCTTATGGATGCGCAGAAGGTGGGCATCACCAGCACGTTCACCTTCGCCAATCTGGAGGACGTGGATGTGGTGGTCACCGATCCCGCGCTCAGCGAAAAGACACGCCAGGAGTTTGAAAAATACAACATCCTCATCTGCTGACCGCATCGGATATTTGGATTGCTCTTTCGCATCCCAGGCGCCGCCGCCCGCATCACCGGGCGGCTTTTTTGCGGAAAATTCGAATGATTGAAAATACCCCTATTGACTATGGAAACAAACATGATATGATGTATGTTATGATTGATACAAACTAATCCGCGTGAAATACAAACTCTCAAGACATATGTGCCCATACTTCTTGAAAAGGGGATGAGAGATTGATAGTAACCGTAACGTTGAATCCGGCATTGGACAAAACGGTGACGATCCCGGCGTTTTCCGTTGGGGGCGTGAACAGGATTGAGCGGATACGCCTTGACCCTGGCGGCAAAGGCATCAACGTATCAAAAGTCATTGCGGCATTGGGCGGGCGAAGCATTGCCACGGGCATATTGGGCGGCGCCGCCGGCAGATATATCAAAGCCTGTTTGGATCAAACGGGGATTGAGAATGATTTTGTTTTTGTGAAGGAGGAAACGCGCACCAACCTGAAAATTATCGATCCGGAGCGCATGACCAATACGGACATCAACGAGGGGGGCATGATGGCAAAAGGCCGGACCATGCGCCGCATGCTGGACAGGCTGAAGGCCAGGGTATCCCCCGGAGATACCGTTGTACTGGCCGGGAAGGCCCCCCCGGGGGTAAGCGATGAAGTCTATTTGGACTGGGGGGTGCAGCTCAAAAGCCTGGGAGCCAAAGTATGCATGGATGCCGACGGGCCCTTGCTTTTCCATGGGATCAAGGCCGGCCCCGAAATTATCAAGCCGAATGAGGAAGAGTTTTCCCGCCTTGTGGGGAAACCGCTTACGGCCCTGGAGGAGATTGCCCGGGCCGCCGTGGAGCTGAACCGCCGTGGGATCGGGCAGATCGCGGTTTCCATGGGCGCGGAAGGGGCCTTGTTTGTCAAGAGCGGTCGCGTCCTGCACGCCCAGGGGCTCAAGGTGCCGGTAAAGAGCACGGTGGGTGCCGGCGACGCCACGATGGCGGCATTGGTCCTTGGGAATGAGCGTGGAGAACCCTGGGAAGACACCGTCCGTCTGGCCATTGCGGCAGGTGCGGCCAGCGTCATGTGCGAAGGCACCGAGGCGGCATCGGCCGGGGTTGTGCAAAAACTCATGCAGCAAGTAAAAATGGAGGAATTCACCCTATGAAGACGCGGGCGCTAAGACTATACGGAGCATCGGACCTGCGGTTGGAGACTTTTGAGTTGCCGGAGATCCGGGAGGATGAGATTCTGGTGAAGGTGGTCAGTGACAGCATCTGCATGTCCACCTACAAATGCGCCGTCCTGGGGGAGAAGCACAAGCGTGTCCCCAAGGATGTGGCAAAGCACCCGGTAATCATGGGCCACGAGTTTGCCGGCAATATTGTTCAGGTGGGGCGGGCGCATCAGCATCAGTTCACGCCGGGCATGAAGTTCACGCTGCAGCCGGCCCTGAATTACAAGGGCAGCATGGCGTCACCGGGATATTCCTACCGCTATTTCGGGGGCGATGCCACGTACTGCATCATTCCGGCCGAGGTGATGGAGCTGGGCTGCCTGCTGGAATACAAGGGCGGCGCTTATTTCGAAGCCTCCCTGGCGGAGCCCATGAGCTGTTCCATCGGCGCCTTTCATGCCTGCTTCCATACCAGGATGGGCGTGTACCACCATGACATGGGCATCCGGGAAGGCGGGAAGATGGCGATCCTCGCAGGCGCCGGACCCATGGGCCTGGGCGCGGTGGATTACGCCCTGCATGGCGATAGGCGGCCCGGCCTTTTGGTGGTCACCGATATCAACGAAGAACGCCTAAAAAGGGCCAGGGAACTTTTTCCCGCGGAAAAAGCCAGGGAAAGCGGCATCCGGCTGGAATTTATCAATACAGCTCCTATGGAAGACCCGGCGGTGCATTTGCGTTCTTTGTGCCGGGAGGGCTTTGACGACGTATTTGTGTATGCCCCTGTGCGCTCCGTAGTGGAAACGGCCACCGGCATCCTGGGCCGCGACGGCTGCCTGAATTTTTTTGCCGGGCCGGAGGACCCAGCGTTTCGCGCCGAGCTCAACTATTATGATGTGCACTACAATTCCACCCACGTCATCGGCACCACCGGCGGCAATACCCAGGATATGATTGAGGCTTTGGAGTTGGCGGCGGCCGGGCGCATTACCCCCGCGGTCATGGTGACCCATGTGGGCGGCCTGGACGCAGCAGGAGAGACTACCTTGCACCTGCCCCACATACCCGGCGGGAAGAAGCTGATTTATACGCACATCAACATGCCGCTGACCGCGATCGCGGATTTCCATCTCAAAGCGCCGGAAGACGGGCGTTTTTTAGAACTGGACCGGATTGTAAAAAACAACGGCGGCCTGTGGTGCCTTGAGGCGGAACAATATCTGCTTAAACACTGGACGGCATAAGATATGGATTCTTAAGAATGATTTTGTAAAGGGGATTGCACCGTGAGCCGGCATTTATTTGTAATCTCGGAGGATGCCCTGGTATATGAGGATCTGGAAACGCTGAAGACATTGCCGAACTTTTCGGCGATATGGGAAAAAACAGCACGGGTGAACCGGGTGCGCTCCGTCTATCCCACTTTGACCTATCCATGCCACACCAGCATGCGCACAGGGGTATATCCAGCCCGTCACGGGATTATCAACAACGAACAAAACACGCTGTTAGAGAAAAGCTCCCCCTGGGTTTTGTTCAACGATGCGGTCCGGGTTTCGGATCTTTTTGATGCGGCGAAGAAAAAGGGTCTGACCACGGCCGCCGTGTTCTGGCCGGTGACGGGCAATCATCCCTCCATCGATTATCTTGTAAACGAATACTGGCCCCAAAGCCCGGAGGAGACAACGCATGACTGCTTTGCGAATTCAGGCAGCAGCCCGGAAGTGATGGAAAAGGTGGTGGAAAAGCACCTTCCCATGCTGGTCAACCGCGTCCATCCCTATTGCGACGCGTTTATCCATGCCTGCGCCTGCTCCATCATCCGGGAATTCAAGCCGAACCTTATGATGATACATCCCGCCAACATCGATGCGTACCGCCACAGTACCGGGCTGTTCTCCCCCCTTGTAACCCACGGGCTCCATGAAATCGACCTGTGGCTGGGGGATATCATCAAAGCCACGCGGGATGCGGGCATCATTGAGGACACGGACTTTGTCATTACCAGCGACCACGGGCAGTTGAACATCAGCCGCACCATTTCCCCTAATGTGGTTTTTGCCGACCATGGGCTGATTCAAGTCGATGCGGACGGGAACGTGGCGGATTACACCGCCTTTTGCAAGTCCACCGCCCTTTCCGCCCAGGTGTACCTGAAAAATCCCGATGACAAGAAGGCTTACGACAAAACCTTTCAATTGCTGAACCACATGTGTGAAGAAGGGATTTATGGCATAAGCCGTGTGTATACCGCAAAGGAGGCTGAACGGGAAGAGCATCTGGCAGGCGGCTTTTCCTTTGTAATCGAAAGCGACGGCTACTCATCCTTTACCAACGATTGGGTCCGTCCCATCGTTCGCAACAAGGACATCACCGATTACCGCTTCGGTCACGCCACCCACGGCCACCATCCGGACAAAGGGCCCCAGCCCACCATGATGGCCTTTGGCCCCCGGTTCCGTGCCGGCGCCGTGGTAGAAAGAAGGCCCCTCATCGATCAGGCGGCCACCTTTGCCAGGGTGCTGGGCCTGGAATTGGGCGATATAGAAGGCAAAGCCATGGATGAAATCCTGATGATATAATACGAAAATACGCCTTTGCGGCGGCTCTTCCAGCGCGGGGCATCGTCGCCTTCCGCTCAGCACAGGCGGCATCGCCCCGCTCCAGCGCCTTCTATAAACCGCGTATTCTGGCCTTTGGAAACATCAAGTTTATATTTTACGCTTTTGGATATGCGCGTATTTTCAAATTTCTAAAGGCGCATTTTCCTGCCACCTGCCCACACCCAAACATCGCCCGTGAGCCTGTTTGCAGCGCCTGGAGACAAGCATTTCAAGGGCAATTTGCAGGCATACAAAGAAGCCCCCGCAAACAAACCGGTGGGCTTCTTTGCGCCAACCAATGTCCCTTTCCTGTATAAAGAGGCATTCGTTGATATGAATACACGGATCCCTGGAATGCGTGTATTTGTTCAAAGCTTTCGATTGAAATTGTGTATCGCAGATCGCATTGTAATTGCGGGAATGATTGACAATGTATTAAGTTCATATATTATAGTGATAAGGCAGAAAGATGCAATCTTTTGCCGACAAGGAGCTGTCAAATGGGAAAATTGTTTAAGGCAGCAGGCGCTGTGATACGCACTTTTTCGAAGAAGATTAAGACCATTTGGGATGTCCCTTATGATGGCGAGCCCTGTGTATTCTTATGTAACCACGCAGGTGCTTTGGGTCCCATTGATATGAGCACGAAGTTTCCCTTGCGCGACAAGTGCTTTTCATGGATGAACGCCGATATGATGGACCCCAAAGCCGTTCCGGCCTATGTCCGTCAGGATTTTTGGTGGCAGCCTGGCTGCTTTATGGAACCGCTTTATAACATCACACTGCCTTATATTGCTGCATTCCTCCTGCCGCCTCTGCTTAAAAGTGCGCCAGGCGTACCTGTTTACCATGACGCACGGGGTGTTAAGACGTTTCGCCAAAGCATCCAGCATTTAAAAAATGGTAACTGTTTAATTATCTATCCTGAGCAGCCTTCAGGCTATCAATCCCATCACACGTGGATAAACGAAGGCTTTTTACAGATTGCGCCTCTCGCCTACCGCACACTTGGGATAGCACTCAAGTTTTATCCTGTGCATTTGGATCATAAGAACCACCTCTTTCACGTCAGCAAACCTATCTGCTATGAACCCGGCGTCCCCCTGGATGCGCAAACACCAGCGCTGATTGAGGCCATTCGCCTAGGCATTCATCCCCCTGCGCCATTGCAGAAATCAAAGCAACAAAGAGCTGTTGAACTTTAGGCCGATAGGGAATCACTCGCCATTTGATTTGGTATCATGGCAATTGATTATGGCTTACCTTGACTCAATTGGCAGAGCGTATGGATCGATGAATCGCAGACCAATAATCGTCCATGGATAGCGTGCCTTGTTTTGCTTATGTCAAGCTGTCTTTAATCTCTGTACCGATACCACAGATAAATGCCTAAACCGGGAATCAATGAAGCAAGGCCCAAAACGAGAAACCATCCAAAAAGCGCAACGCCGTTATCGCTGCCCTTTTTTGTTAATCTATATGCTGTTCCATATGAAAGTAAGGTTTGAATAGCAGTAATAGCATACCACAAGAAATATAGAACCATTTTCGTTATCCTCCCTAATATTACTTTTTTCGGCTATTTGCGAATAGTATACCTTATAATTTCCAACATTTTCAAGCTTAATCTCTCCATCATATCGGTATGAGAGCTTGATCTTAATAACCAGAATGCCTGGTAAACCGCCTGGCTTTACTTGTTCCTGTGTCTATGCGCAAAATAAAAGCGCAAAGCCGTTATCCTTCTTCCAGCTGTGCGCTTTCTTTCGGTTATATACTTTTGAGTCTTCCGGTTTGCGGGTAACAGGATTGATCCCGTTCCAAGAACCGCGTTTTTGCCGATCCAGCTCATGCTGCTTTTTCTTGGAGGTTTTTTAAGGGAATAAACCTTACCATGAGGTGGTGTGCATCATTGCACGATAACCATTCTTACATTTCTTTTTTAAATGATGCATTACTGCTCATTTTTTCGATACAGCAACGGCGCGGTACCGACCACGCGTTTGAAACACATGGAGAATGAACTGTTGCCCGCAAATCCGCATTGTATTGCAATGTCAAGAATGGACAGGTTGGTTAGCCTGAGCATGCGCTTTGCCATGTTGATGCGCGTGGAGACTATATATTCATGCGGGGTAAAGCCGGTGCTGCTCTTAAACATCCGGATAAAATGGTATGGACTGAACGAGGCATATCTTGCAAGCGCTTCAACGGTGATGTCCTCAGTGATGTTTTCTTGAATATACGTCAGGATCTTCTCCATATTAATTGGTTTGTCGCTTTCCTTTAGCTTTTTGTACTCGGGCACTGAGAGCATCAACTCGGTGAGAGCGGAGTAGATGTACTTTGAAACCAGTATTTCACTGATCGGTTCGGACTTGTGAAGCGTGTCAAAAATGCGTTCGACTGGGAATTTGGCGGCCAGAAAATCACGTGGCAGGATAACATCTCCAATATTGACGGAGACTTCTTCAAATATTCGCCTGGTTTGTGCACCGTCAAAGTGCATCCAAAGTATTTCCCAGCCGTCATTTGTGCCAAAGGTGTGCGGTTTTGTACAGTCAATAAAGGCGACTTCGCCTTCGTGCAGCACATATTGCTGTTCACTTAACGTCAGGTATCCCTTTCCCTTGGTCACCATGATGCATAAAAAGCTAATGTAGGTACTGCGAGCAACCATATAACCAGGGCTGCAAAAATACTGCCCTATATGCAATATGTAGTACAGTGCTTCTTTCGCGAAGCGGCTGGCTGTATGTATGTAGACGTTGGACGCATCGTTTACGCCAAATTCGAGCGTTTTCATTTGCCGCCACCTCCTTTTTGAAATCGCAATTTCAAATAAATATGGAGCAATATACCGGAAGTCTTAGCGCTGAATATATGTTATATTACTGAATGAGGAATGTCAACGGACGTTGTAAGTATTGCCAGGAAATGTGAAATGTCTGACTATAGACATACGGAATTGCGGCTCGTTTGAAAATCCGCTTGAAAAGGCTGCGGAGGAGTGGTTTTTTTGAATAAAAATCTAAGGAAACGAGTGTATGAACACAAATATTTCTATCTGATGCTGCTGCCCGGGGCTGTGTGTGTGCTGCTGTTTTCGTATGCGCCGCTGTTGGGGCTTTACATGGCCTTTGTCAATTTTACTCCTCGGTTGGGTCAGTTTTGGTCGGCGCTGTTTAACAGCGAATTTGTCGGTTTTCAGTGGTTTGCTTATTTTTTCTCGGGAAATGATTTCTTGGTTGTTATGCGCAACACGTTGGTAACCAGCGTGCTGACGCTGCTGATGGGTTTCATCATGCCAATATTGTTGGCGATATTCCTCAATGAGTGCAAAAGCCGCGTGGTGAAAAGCGTTGTGCAAACCACGTCATACTTACCGTATTTTGTTTCATGGGTCATTGCTTCCAACATCATCGTCACGATGCTTTCGGGTTCTGGCCTAATCAATCAGGGACTATTGCGGCTGGGCCTTACCCAAAAAAGCATCCCGTTTTTGCAGAATGGAAAATATTTCTGGGCCATCGTTTCACTTTCGAACACTTGGAAGGATATGGGGTATAACTCCATCATGTACCTGGCAGCCATCGCGGCCATCGACACAGGGATCTTCGAAGCAGCTCAGGTGGATGGCGCGGGGCGTCTTCGCCAGATATGGCACATCTTGTTGCCCTCGATTCTCCCTACCGTGGTGGTGCTGCTCATTCTATCCATCGGCAAGCTGCTGAGCACCGGCTTTGACCAGTTCTTTCTGCTGGGCAACAGCATGAACCGTGCGTATTCTGATGTGGTTGATACCTACTCCTTCCGGTACGGCATTCAAAATGGCATGTATTCCTATGCCACGGCGGTAGGCTTGTTCAAATCCGTTGTAGCGTTTTTTCTGGTGCTCATGTCCAACATGCTGGCGAAAAAAGCAGGCACGAGCCATCTGTTTTAACATTTCAGCCGAAAGGGGGTTGGCTCATGAAGCGTAAAGACTTTACCTGGTATCTTGGCGAGTTTGTAATTTATGCCTTTCTGCTGTTGATTTTTATCATTACGTTTCTACCCTTTTGGAATATCGCGGTGCTTTCCTTTAATGAGGCGGGGGATACGCAAACCGGCGGATTTATCCTTTGGCCCCGCGCATTCACCGCCAGCAGCTATGCCGCCGTGTTCGCGGATGCGGAGATTTTTAACGCGCTGGGGGTGACGCTGCTTCGAACCTTTGTGGGGGTGCCGCTGACTGTGCTTGTGACCACGCTTTGTGCCTATGCGCTCAGCAAGCGAACCCTGCCGGGGCGCCGGGGAATAGCGCTGTTCTTTATCTTCACGATGTATTTCAGCGGCGGACTGATTCCCTCCTACATGATTGTGAAGGAACTTGGGTTGATCGACAGGTTCTGGGTGTTTATTTTCCCGGGATTGATCAACGTATTTTGGATGATATTGGTCAGAACCTATATGGAGGGGCTTCCTGCCGAAATGGAGGAGTCTGCGAAACTCGACGGAGCCAATGATTTTCTGATCCTTTATCGGATCATCCTGCCGCTTTGCCTGCCAATCCTTGCTACCATTACGCTTTTCGCAACGATCAATCATTGGAACTCCTGGTATGATTCCTACATCTACACCTATAAGTCCTCCCTCAAAACACTGCAAGCAGTGCTGGTCAAGATTCTCAATCAATACCAGACTGGCGATATGCTGTCGGCTTCGCAGCAGATGGCCAACGAGGCGAAAAAACTGCCGGTCTCCAGCGAGACCATCCGCATGACGGTGACCATGGTGTCAACCATCCCCATCATCATGGTGTATCCATTCCTTCAACGGTA
Source organism: Bacillota bacterium (assembly GCA_023411395.1). Taxonomy (GTDB): domain Bacteria; phylum Bacillota; class Clostridia; order Christensenellales; family Aristaeellaceae; genus JAEWAH01. Next base: position 11,812 of record JAEYOV010000079.1, on the reverse strand, counting down.
CTTTATCAAAGGTATCATGGTGGGGGCTGTCAAGAGTTAAGGCGTTGTTAAGCGTGACCCGGGTCACGCCGAACATATAATAAGAGGAGGAATCCAAATGAGGAAAAGAAGTCTGGCTACAATTCTGGCGCTCATCATGACTCTGTTGATGATTGTACCCGCAATCGGCAGTGCCGAGCCCATTACCCTGACCTTGTTTGACAAGAACACCGGCGACGCGTTTACCAACCCGGTTGCCAAGGAAATCACCGCCCGCACGGGCATCGTGATTGAAGTGCAGCAGCCGACCGGCAACCCCGACGAGAAGCTCAACCTCATGCTTTCCAGCGGCGATTTGCCGGACATCGTACTTATCGACCGCCGCGTTGCGACACTCAATAAGTATATTGAAGCCGGTGCCCTGGTACCGCTGAATGACCTGATTGCGGAGTATGCGCCTGAACTCTATGAGCGCTACGGTGACGTGTTGGCCAAGAGCGCGTACAAGGACGGAAAGAACTACTACTTTAATAACTGGTACGGCGTAGATCCCGATCCGAACTGGGCGTTTAATATGCGCATGGATATCCTGGAGGAGTTTGGCTATGGGGACCGCGCAAAAGCCGGCGAGCCTTTTACCCAGGAAGAGTATCTTGACCTGCTGCGCAAGTTTAAGGAAGCGTACCCGGGCGATGCGCTCAATCCCAGCATCCCGCTGACCGTGAATGCCGACTACCTGCCTGCCATTGTGGGTACCTTTAAGGCCATGTATGGCCTCAAGAACTACTTTGAGCACGATGGCGCCATCGGGTTCCTGCCCCGTGATCCCAGATACCTGGACATGATGAAGTTCATGAACACCCTGTATACGGAAGGGCTGTTGGACGCCGAGTGGGGCATCACCAATAACGCGCTCTACACCTCCAAGCTCATGAGCGGCCGTGTATTCAGCGTACCTGGCGGCAATGTGTCGGATGCCAATGCCCATTTCCGCGAGGTAGAGGGCGAGGGCACGAACAAGCTGTTCTATATGTTCAACGTCACCGCGCCTGGCATAGCGCCCAATGAGACCACCTATGGGCCGAGAAGCTCTCTGGGCTGGGACGGTGTGGGCATCACCGTCAAAAACAAGCATCCGGAAGAAACCATCAAGCTTTTGAGCTTCCTGGCCAGTGAAGAAGGGCAGTACCTGCTCATGTGGGGCCTGGAAGGGGTCAATTGGAACATGGTGGACGGTGTACACACGCCCACCCAGGAAACCTTGGACGCCATCCGCGCTGACTGGGCTGCCTTCTCCAAGGAAAGCGGCGTGCGAAAATGGACCTGGATGATCCGCAACGGCCTTGGCCAGGACGGCACGCCTTATGACCTTATGTTCCGTTATAACCGCGATGAGGTTAATCTGCATGGCCTCAAGAGCATGGCTGGCTCAAACTGGGATACCGCACTGTATGACGACATCGGACCCACAGCGGGCACGTTGGAAGCATTGGCCGAGCAGAAGATTCGCGACCTGATCGACAATAGCTTTGCAGCGATGGTCAACGCATCCTCCCATGAGGAAGTGGAACGTATCTACAACGAAATGATCGCGCAAATGGATGCCAACAATGCCGCTACTGTGGAAAAGATCTACACGGATAACTACGCTGCCCGCAAGATGCTGTATGACCAGGCGGAAAGCAACCCCGCCAAGTAAACCGCAATGTCTAGGTTCTGTTAAGGTTCGCGCAGGACATGCGCAAAGCCGTTCCGCCGCCGGTGTCAAGGAACCCCTTGACACCGCGCGCCGGGACTGGAAGATGCCCCACTGAATTTGTACACACCAATTTTGTCAGTTCACGCTTATGTATTGTATGACAGTTCATTGCCATCATGGCGATAATGACGGAATTGTTTACATAATTACTCTCCGGGCGAGCTACAACGCGTGCGTTCGGCATTATTTTATTGCAACTTAGGAGGAAAAAACATGTGGCGTCTCACATCTCCCCAGGGCAGGCTGGAAGTCATTATCTCCCTGGGCCAGGCCGGGGGATTGGCCTATCGTGTTAAAAAGAACGGGATTTTGGCACTTACGGATAGTCCCCTGGGGCTTGTAAGCGATCTTGGGGATTTTACTGCAAACTTCATTTTTGAACAGGCGCAGCAGCAGGAGATTAATGAGTCTTACAGCCTTCCGGCAGGTAAAAAGGCTGTTTATGTAAACCATTGTTACGAGCTAATGCTTGCTTTCAGGCAAGGAAATGCCCCCTTTGTCCTTCGGTGCCGTGCATACGAGGAGGGTGTTGCCTTTCGATATGAGATACCGGTCGACAGCCCGCAAAAAATTGCCATTGCGAACGAGGCGACCAACTTTTGTGTCGGGCAGGGTTTTGACCAGCTGTGGCTTCAGGATTGGGTGAAGTCCTACGAGGGCGTGTATCATCCCCGGATTTGGGACCATACGCTATCACATCAGCACTTTGGCATGCCCAGCCTTCTGCACAACAGCAAGCAGGGCAGTTGGATGATGATCAGCGAAGCACATGTGCTGTCCACCCAGGGAGCCTACTGTTCAGCCCACCTGGTGGGCACGCAGAGTAAGCGGCTGGATATAGCCTTTGCTCCCGAGGAGGGCGGCAACCCCATTGTTACTTCCCTTCCCTTCACCTCACCTTGGCGTTTTATAGTCTTGGCGGACAGCTTGGATGAGTTGGTCAATACCACAATGAACTACAACCTCAATCCGCCTTCCACACTTACGGATATCAGCTGGATACGCCCTGCACGGGCCTTATGGGCCTGGTGGGAGTATGAGAACGCTGCGCAGCTTTACACCGAGTCAAAAGCATACATCGATGTTGCTGCCGCCATGGGTTTTGAGGCAGTCACGCTGGATTGCCCATGGGATGCCAGTTGTGTCAAGACGCTGTGCGATTATGCCCATGCGAAAAATGTTCAGGTTTGGATTTGGACGGGAATGCAGCAACTGAGTACCTATGAGAAGGCGCTGTCCCGCATTCCGCTGTGGGCCAGTTGGGGTGTGGATGGCCTGAAGGTTGACTTTTTTGAAAACGATTCCTGCCATACCATGTGGCAGTATAACATGATTGCCGACATGATGACCGAGCATAAGCTGATGATCAATTTCCATGGCGCAACCAAGCCCATGGGCGAGGGCCGCACCTGGCCCAACTATATGACAAGCGAGGGCATTTTGGGATTGGAGCACTACAAGTGGAGCAACCTGCCCAACGCGGCGCATAACTGCACCGTGCCTTTTACCCGCAACGTGTTGGGTCCAATGGATTACACCCCCACCGGTTTCTCCAATAAAAACCGCAACACCAGCATGGCCCATCAAATGGCGCTGCCGGTGGTTTTTGAGTCGGGCATCACCCACTATTCGCTGTCACTGTATTATTTGGAGGCTTGGCACGGCACCGATTTCCTTCGGCGCACACTTAACAAATACGACGGGGTTCGTGTGCTGAGCGGCTACCCTGGGGATCATGCCGCCATCCTGCGCTACGCCGGAGATCAATACCTGGTGGGCGTGATCAACACCCATAAGCGGGTTTTCCCCCTTTCTCTTGATTTTCTGCCAGAAGGTGAGTTTGAAGCCGAGCTATACGAGGATGAAGGGAAGGGCGAATCGATTGGCATGCGGCGTTTGCGGGTCAATAAAGACACCACGCTGGAGCTGAATCTGGTTGAAAACGGTGGTGCAGGGTTGTACATTGCCCCCCATGTGGGGGAGTTGCCAAAGGGCGTCTGCTCAGGTTATATGAGCCCGCGCGTGACCGAGTATCCGGCTTTTAAGGCCAAGCCCCGCGGGGGCAGCGAGCCGGTGGCCTGGGATGCTGAATTGCAAGGTCTTTTGCTCAATGCCGGGGCGGAATTTGTTCTTGATGTGCCGGAGCGTAAGCGCTATACCCTTCGCTTCTTCTATGCGGCAGAAGGGAAATGGACTTTGGGTGTTCAAGCAGGAGCCCATCGTGTGACCCAGTCCATGCCCAAGTCTGGCCATTACAGAACCTTTATCACCCATCAAGTGACCATGATGCTGGATAAGGGGCGCCAAACCCTGCGCATCGATCGAGTGGATGGCCATGTGCCTGCGCTGACCAAGATGCTGCTGATCGACAACGACCCGGAGGAAACCCTCTTCTTCCCAGCTCAGGCGGCACAGCTTACTGGCGAGGCAGAGCTTACGCAGGCGGCGGATGGTGTTTTAGAAGCGGTGGGGTTGGGTGGCGGCGCGGTGATGCGCTATGCAGATATTCAGCTCTATAAGGCTGGTTTATACGTCTTACGTGTCGATTACTGTGCCGGTGCTGCCCGGGACATTCGATTTGAGGCCAATGAAGATCAAGTGGTCGAAACATATCTTCACCCCACCAGTGGCTGGGATTTCCCCTGCTGGGATCGGCCTGAGGGCAAAGAAATACTTATCCGTCTTCATGCGGGGGCCAACACCATCACCCTCTCCAATCCCAAAGGGCCTATGGCACACATACGGGGCATGGCGCTGACCTGGGAGGCCCAGGGCTGATGTCTGCGGTCGATATTCGGGAAGGCGTATATCGCGATCAAGCAGCTGTGCTGCTTGAAAACGATGTGCTTCAAGTGGCTGTATTGCCAAAGCGCGGCGGAAAGACCGCGTCGATCTTCCATAAGGCCCTTGGGTATGAGCTGCTGTTTCAAAGCCCGCAGGATCGAGGGTATCCACCATTGGAACCTGGCATGGACTTTGCTTTGGGTGATTCATCCGGCTTCGATGATTGTTTTCCAAACATCGTACCTGAGCAAGTGGAAATAGGCGGGCAGACGCTGAGCTACCCGGACCATGGTGAGGTATGGACGCTGCCTTTTGCGTTCACTGTACTGCCAGGAGCGATACAACTCATTGCCCAGGGCCGATTGCTGCCTTATGTATATGAAAAGACAGTACGTTTGGACGGCGGCAGTGTGCAATATGAATACTGCATTGAGAACAAGGGTGATCAAGTCTTCCCGTGCTTGTGGACCTGTCATTGCCTGGTGGCAATACAGCCGGACATGCGCTTTGTGTATCCCGTTGGATGCAACACCATTGAAAACGTGCTGGGAGGGGTCCTGGGAGCACCTGGCGAGTTCAGGAACATTCGCGAAACACCTTATGATCTTAAGACCTTGCCGCAATCAAATCCCCCTGGTATGACAAAGTTCTACTTTGCAAATCCTTGCCCAAGCGGAGAATGCGGGTATTGCTATCCTGCCCAAGGGGCTTTAGTACAACTAACCTTTGGGCATGAGGAGCTGCCCTATCTGGGCATGTGGCAGACACTAGGGGGCTACCGGGGAGATTTTAATTGCGCTTTGGAGCCTTCCAGCGGGTACTACGATAGCCTGAGCAAGGCCGAGAAGAGTGGAACCGTGAAATATCTGGCGCCAGGAGAACGCTGGCACTTTTCCCTATGCCTCAAGCTTGCTCGATTGTATGATTGATACGTACGCTCAGAAAGTAATGCGAATGAAATAATTGGAGGACATTATGCAAGTAAGCGTGTGGGCGGAACAAGTGATCATCCCTACCTATCAGGTGGGGAAGCCTGATAAAAACCCTATTTTGGGGAAAAAGAGTCTGTCAGGGCTCCAGTGGCAAGGTCTATCCTCATACGGTGATAGATATCGTGTCCGATGCCCTGGTCACCAAGGGGCGGAGGTTCACGCCCGGCCCCAAAAAGCGAAAAATACTGACATGGCGAGGTGCGTACATGATTACATGGGATCATCACAGCCGGATCGTTCATCTAAAGACCTGCAATATGTCCTGTATCCTGCACCTGGGCGAGGAGGTGCGCGGCTTGTATTGGGGCGCGCCTGTCGATTCCAATGATTTTGATCCAGCTTCGGCGCATGTGTTTCACAGCTCCTTTGATGTGGATACCGGGATGGAACGAAGCGAATACGCGGTGGATGACGGACAACACTTTGCCCAACTCTGTTTGCAGCTGGAGGACGTTTTTGGACTGCAAACCTGCCATATGCGCTACGATGCCCATTCTATTCAGGATGAGACGCTGGATATTACCTTTGTTGAACCGGATATGGGTGTTGAGCTGATAGTTACTTATCGGCTCTACCCGCAATATGACATCCTTGCCCGAAGCGCAAAACTGACCAACAAGGCTGATACTTTGGTGAAGGTACGCAGGTTCTTTTCAGGCTGTGCTGTTCTGCCTTTTGGATTTGAGGGGGAAGTGCGATACCTATCCGGCAAATGGGCGGGCGAAAACAGGCTGATCAGCAAGCCGGTAGGCGAAGGCGTTTTCAGCCTGGAAAGCCGCCGCGGTTTTTCGGGCACCCATTCAACGCCTGCCCTGGCACTTGGAAAAGGAGCAGATGAGGATCACGGCGCCGTTTACTTTGGCGTGCTGGCCTATAGCGGGAACTGGCGCATGGAAGTTGAGAAGACACCCTTTGGTCATACCAGAATGTTGGCTGGCCGGAATGATTTTGACGCTGCGGAGTGCTTGGCCCCCGGCGAAAGCCTTGCGACCCCTGTTTTCTATCTGGGCTTTTCCCAGGGCGGTTATGGTGGCATGAGCCGTACATTGCATCGCTTTGGACAGCAGGTTGTGATGGACCGGAATCTATGCCGCCGGGTGCTGTACAACTCCTGGGAAGCCACTGCCTTTCATGTGGAGGTCAATTCCCAAAAGGAACTGGCCAAGCGTGCCAGCGAAATGGGCGTAGAGCTGTTTGTGATTGATGACGGGTGGTTCGGAGCACGGGATAGCGATAAGGCCGGACTTGGAGATTGGGTGGTGAATGCGCAAAAATTCCCCAATGGCTTGGAAGAATTGACCGACTATGTCATCTCCCTGGGGATGGGCTTTGGCATCTGGGTGGAACCGGAATCCGTCAATCCCGACAGTGACCTGTTTCGGTCGCATCCCGATTGGATTTATCAGGTACCCTCGCGGGAGCCTGCTTTGCGGCGGAATCAGTACCTGCTCAACTTATCGCTGCCGGCGGTGCAGGAGTATTTGAAACAGTCTTTGCGCAGGCTGCTTCAAAATAAAGCGATTACTTTCTTAAAGTGGGACATGAACCGCCCCATGACTGATTGGGGGCTTGATCCCAGCCAGTGGCGCAAGCATACGGAGGCACTGTATGACCTTTGGGAGATGATCCGTGTGGAATTTCCCCATGTGGAGCTTGAATGCTGTGCAGGCGGCGGCGGACGGGTGGATTTTGGGGCACTGCACTGGGCTGATGAGTTCTGGCCAAGCGACAACACAGACCCCTACGACAGGCTGTTTATCCAGGAAGGCTATACCCAATTCTATCCTCCTTGTACCATGATGTGCTGGGTCACCGATACGCCCAAAAACGCCTTCAAAGCAGGACGAGACAGCTTGCGTTATAAGTTCCATGTAGCCATGCAGGGAGGACTGGGCATTGGCGCGGATATCAGCAAGTTCACAAAAGAGGAAGCCGAGACCTGCAAGCAATATATCAACCAGTACAAAAATATTCGCGAGGTCGTTCAACGGGGTACGCTGTACCGCTTGCGCTCACCCCACGAGCATGACTTTTCTGCCGTTTCCTATGTTTCGGAGGATGGGCAAACCGCTATAGTGTTTGGCTATATGATTAGGCGTCGGTTTGGCGATCCGCTTCCTTTGGTGTGCCTTCAGGGCTTGTCTCCCCATGCCCGGTATCTGATTGATGGACAGCAAAGTATGAGTGGGCTCACGTTGATGAACGCAGGATTACGCATGAGTCTTCAAGGCGATTTTGATAGCTGTGTGATCGTGCTTCGCAGGGAAGCGTGATAAGCGCACGTCAACAATTTTATGATAAACCGTTGATTGCAAGCGCATTACGGTGATTCAATATATTGATGAGCGGTGACCCGATATGGGACGAAAATTGAACGTAGCCTATTTTTCGAACGTATTTGTAGAAAGGTAGGCTACGGTTATTGTATGCGTATTTAATGCAGGTTTTTTCATGATTTGCTGTTGATTATGAAGATATCGATATGCGCTTATCTGGGAGTATATTCCTGAAACCAGTTCCGCTTGGTCATGATCTACATACTGTCTAACTTTAGGGGTGCAGTTCATGATGAACCTGCGGCGATCTTCGGTGCTTATTTCTCGATTTCCGTCCCGTCCTTGAAGATGAACCGCAGCTCCAATCCTGAGTCGCCCATACCTGATCCATCGTTCCATACCACAGCAGCTCGTCGAATTGCGCCGCCTCCTTCGCTTGGGTTGCGCGGTGCGCGCCGGGCGCGTCATTGCCCGGCGCGCACCTTTAGATTTATCGGGACAACGCGGTCTGGAAGTCGTCGCCTGCCGTGCCGATGAAGACGATATAGGAGCCCGCGCTCACGACCAGTTCGGCGGGACCGTGCTTCAGGCTGTCGTAGGCGGGCGTTAGATCGGGCGAAAAGATCAGGATACGGCCGCTCTCCGGGATGTCGCACGTGAACGCCGCGTCCTTCGCGATTCGGCGGGCCGCATTGCGCCCGTTCTCCGGGATTGCTACGGTCTCGCCTTCGGCCAGCTCGGCGGTGTCGGCGGCGTCTGTGAACAGGAAGCCATTGCACTTGAGCATCAGCTTGCCGCCTTCCTCCGTGATTCGGGGTTCGACCAGATCCGCCGCGTTGCGAAGACACATCCGGGTGCTGCGCGGCCCGCTCAGTCTACAGGGCACATAGGCGGTATCGCCGCCCAAACTCTCATTGTTCTGGTAATAGATATAGCCGGGAAGCCCCGGGATCAGACCGGTCGCCGACATAAAGCCCTCGAATTCGGTGGCGCTCAGATTGCAGGGAACCCAGGCAATCCATTCCCTGATTTCAAAGTCCGTCTCCGCCGTCGGAATGCTTGGCGGGAGCTCTTGAGCAAGGACCAGGCCTCCCCGGTTCCCTTCGGGATAGGCTATCATGTACTTCACGCCGTCCTTTTCCGAAAAGGACATCCTGGCGCCGCCCATGTAGAAGGTGCCGTCTTCTTGATAGGGGTAGCTCGCCCGCGGAGCGAAGCCCTTGCCGTCGAACACGCTGTAAAGCAGCGCGCTTGCGTCGCGGTCGAACTTCACTTGGGTGATGCTGCTGTTCGTCCCGTAGTATCCCTCGAAACCGAGCAGTTCCTCCGGGATGGGGGCCGACTCGAGCGGGAGCGCGGGCCGGTGCGCTTCTGGCTTCGCCAAGCCCTTTTCCATAAGCAGCGCCTGCAGGATCTTATTGCAGATATCCGCGACATTGACGACACCACCGGTGACCGAGAGGGCCACCGCTAACCTCTCCTTCGGCGCGACATAGAACTGGGACGAGAACTGCGAACTTCCCCCATTCTTCGAGAGCACCCGGATGCCCTGATTCTCAAACCTTTCGAGCGAGACGAAGTCCCAACCCAGGCCGTACTGGTAGAACGCCGGACCCTCCGGCACGGTCTCAGGCGCGAACTGCGGCTTTTGGAATTCCGTAAGTGCCGTCTCCGACAGCAGTCCGCCCTCAAAGATCGTCCGGGCGAATCGGCACAGGTCCTCGGCGGTGGATGAAAGCCCACCGGACCCCCTCGCATGCACATACTCCGCCGGATAGACGCCGCCCGATTGGCTGTCATAGGCCCGGGCGATGTTCTCGTTGCCCTCCTTGTAGTTGCAACTCGTGTCCGCCATGCCCGCCGGGAGGAAGACGCGCTCGTTCAGGAATTCGCCGAAGGACTGCCCGGAAATCCGCTCGATGATCGCCTCGGCTAGCGTCAAGGCATCGTTGCAGTAGACGCTCAATTCCCCCGGTGTGTGCTTAAGGTTACTTTCGGAAAGCACCTCGAGCGTCAAGCCGATATAGCCGTCATCCTTCACCGAACCCAAAGCATCCTTCATGATCGAGCCGGGGAGGCCGGAGGAATGGTTGAGAAGCATGCGCACCGTGATGTCCTTATAGTCCTCGTCCTCCATCGTGAATTCGGGCAGATAGGTTGTAACCGGCTCGTCCAGCTTTACCTTCCCCTCGTCGCACAGCATCAGAATCACCGCGGCGGTGAACACTTTGCTGACCGAGGCGATGTTGAACTGGGTGTGCGCGTCGACTGGGATGGAATTTTCCCGGTCGCGTATGCCGAAGGTTTCCGAATACACGATCTCCCCGCCGTCCAGAATGGCTACCGTGGCGCTGGACGCCCCATTCGAGATCGCCTTCCAGATCTCGGTTCTGGCCACCGCTGCGACCCGATCGGCCGCGCCCTCGCCATGCACCGCTATCGGCGCTGCACACAGTACGGCGCACAGCAGCATCGACAGAATCTTCTTTGACATAGGTAAATCCCTTCCTTTCTCATGTTCATTCCCTTATGGCGAACAGCATGTTGTCCACGGTCAGCCGCACGGGGAACAGCGTGCCCGGTATGGGGTCGGGCCAGCGAATGGCCTTTTCCTCCAGCGTGATGTCCCTGAAACGGCTCAAATCGCTAAGGCTTTCGTAGGCATGGTCGCAATCTAATCCCTCATGTTGAAGATGATCTTGTTGCCGCCCTCGAATTCCACAAGCAGGGTGTAGTCGTCGTTCGGGGTCACCTTGAGTATCCTGCCCACCCGCGCGCCGCCTCTTTCCATATTGGGGTGGTTATCTCCTCTTGTTCTCCTCTTTCCGAAAGGTGCCGGGAATCCCGAGCACGCCTACCGGTACAAACCCATCCCAGAACTCGCAAGCGCCGCATGACTTATCGTTAATCCACTGACCAGGCTAAAAACTTACTGAATGAGCCTATAAGTCATAAATTACTTGTATGGATATATCATCGCTGATTTCGTTTTCTATTAGATTATAGGCCACTATAACAGCATCATCGATATACCCAGTGATTTGCAAAAGGTCAAAATCGAATATGCCGCTATAAAAGATTGCGTAATATTTCTCCCCGAACAGTGATCATTCCTTGTCCACCTAGCAGCACCGCCGGCTACCTTCTGCCTAATTCTATCAAAAATGGGTGTGACTTTCAAGGGTAATCCGCTAATCTGGACAGAATAGCGTAAGCGTCAAGCGGGAGGTCACATAGCTTCAGGAGGGTAACGAGAGTACAATCGTTTTGAACGGGTTGAGAAAGTAATGCAAGTTTTTCAACCGGGGATGGAGTGGTTGTAATGGATACGCGGAAAGTAGCGACGGAGTACCGAATGGCGCAATGGGCGCAAACGCTTCAAGCGCGACAGTGCAGCGGGCAAAGCATCGAGGCGTTTTGCGAGGCAAGCGGGATCAGCAGGAACACGTACTTTTACTGGCAGCGGAAACTACGAGAGGCGGCGTGTACCGAGCTGGCCAGTCGAAGCGAAGGGGTGACCGCGGTTCCGAACGGATGGGCGCGCCTGACAGCAGGGAAGACGATGGATGCGTTAGAAGGCATCAGCGAGAACGGGACGATGAAGTTTATCTTTAAGGACGGCTCGGAGATCGATGGCTAAAAACAATCGTGTAATGGTATGCACACCCCTCCCCGGCGCAGTGCCGACGTCTGAACAAAGAAAAAGCGCTAGAAATCATTTTATAGAAGGATAGGAATCGATAGTCAGAAACATATTTTGCATGAACACAACATCATAATTTCAAGAAAGCACTAATTCTACACTGCATGCCCTTCTATGACGCCAAAAACAAGAAAGCCGCCAAATTCATGGCGGTTTTCATTGTATCACTTTTTGCGTGATTAGGTGGCACCTCCGACGGGATTCGAACCCGTGTTGCCGCCTTGAGAGGGCGGTGTCCTAGGCCACTAGACCACGGAGGCATAAAAAATGGCTGGGGAACTAGGATTCGAACCTAGACAATACGAGTCAGAGTCGTAGG
>JAEYOV010000071.1 GCA_023411395.1 Bacillota bacterium | reverse complement strand
ACACGGCTTGCTGTGTTTCCTATCCCTGTTTTTCCTTCATTCCTCGCTCCTTGACACCGCTGTTTATTCTTCTATAACAAAAACTGTCGTGCTGGAGAATTCTCTCCAGCACGACAGCCCCTTTTTTGCGGTACTCCCTCACCTGTTTTCCAGCCGCATCATTTGAAGCTTGCGGTCAAACTCACGTACAAACTGATCGGTTTTCATTTCGCCCTGCATAAACCGCCGAAACAGCGTAAGCGCTTCCGGAGAACTGGTCAGGAAATCAAGGTTCTGGGTATCGACACATACATAGGGTACCAGCGCGCGATAGCGGGTAATCGCTTCCTGCGTAATGCTGAAGCGGTTTTTCTCTCTGTAGGCCAGGTAATCTTCCTGGCTTTTTAGAATTTCCTCCAAACCTTTCAGCTCGTCGGGACCGGCTGTTTTTATTTGCTCTTTCAATTCATCTATGCTCTTTTTCATTTCTTGAATTTCCCTTGCGTACCACGGATGCTCCACCGGTGTATTGTCATCCGGGCAGAAGGTGATGGAGATGTCCCTGGGCATGTTTTGAGCGAAGAATTCCAGGTAGGTCTGGGCAAGATCGTGATTCTTCGACTTGGGATTCATCACGAACACTTCAATCTGCCCAAAAAGGGCCGGCTCCAATCCCTCGTCCAATGCCAGGGGCAGAGGCACGTATCCCCTGCCCTCACCGTACTGCGTGGGATAAAAACTGTAAGAGTTGGATATCAGCGAAGTAGGCGTGCTCTCCTCACCTTCGTTGTAATAATACACCATGCCGCCCTGTTGCTCATTCTCGGAGGGATTGAGTTCCTCCAAAATGGGGGAAACCTCATCCAACTTCGCAAGCAAAGACCGGAACAATGGTGTATCAAAGGCGAGGTCTTCCCCGGCGCGGGCGTAATGGGCCAGATATGTCATCAGAATGGTGCTGAGCAATTCCGTGCGGATATTGTAAATGTTCTCTTGCAACGTATAGGTGGAATGCGCCGGGCCATACTCCTCCACCCAGTCCACATACAGGTCCATCAGCTCAAAAAGCGTTTGAGGCGGCTTTTCAATGCCAAGCTCAGTGAGCATGGCGGGCGAATACCCCAGGGCAGAGGAATTGAAACGGCAGGGAAAGGCGATGAGGTTGCCTTCTTTGAAAATCGCCTCCACATACTGAGGATACATCTTGGATACAGCTTCCGTAAGGACCGCATTCCGGCTCAAATCACCTACATAGCCCTTATCCCGCAATGAGGTGAAGCCGCCATAGGACAAGCTGACAATGAACAGGTCGGCGCTGTCCGAACCGGATACCATCTGCTGGGCGATTTGCTCCGCGCCGCTGAAGTATCCCTCCATGAAAATGACGGGAATCTCGGGATAGGCCGCTTGAAATGCCTGGGCAACGGAATCGGAATATCCCCCCGCAATACGAAGCACCCTGTTAGCTTTCAATGCGGGATCGGTATTGCGCACATACACTGAGCCGTAATTGGGAATGGCCGCATAAAGCCCGCCGGCCAAAACAGAAGCGGGCATCTGATCGCCGGGATAGTCGACCGGTATATAGGCTACGGTCTCAAAAGCTCCGCCGGGCTTGCAGGCAAAAAGCTCGCCTCTTCCCAGCACATACACCGTGCCGCTTTCCTTGGCATAACATAACCCGCCCACCTGTCCCGCGGGAAAATCTGCAAGCTTCGTAAGCTTTTGAGTGGCGGGATCCAGCACCGAAAGGACAGGGGGTATCATTCTGCCGTCTGTTGTATACATGTTTTCCCAGTCGAATACATTGCACAAAAGCTGCCCGTTTTCATACGCAGCAATGGCATGCACGTTTTCAACCTGCATCTTCGATTTCACGCCGGCCAAAAGGTCAAAGGCCAGCAGATCGTAATCATTCCAATTGTCGTTCGGCTGCTGTGCCAGAAGATAAAGGCGGTCGTCTGTCAGCGCAGCACTGAAGATTTGACGGGTATAGGCGTGATCGGCTTCCTGTATATACATATCATCCCAATCAAACACGGCAACCTCGCTGATGTCTACGCCATCCGCCGTCACGGAAAGCAAGAGCAAAGCCCCTTTTATGGTATTCAGGCCGTAAAGCTTCCCGTCTTTCTCCAACAGCAGGTTGACGCTGTCTTTGCAATGCTCCTGGTCATCCTTGGACATATCCGCCCATCTGCCGGGAGCATAGCGCATGGTAACCTGTTCGGATATCAGAACAGGTTCCGTGTCTTCAACCTGCCAGGCATACAAACCCTTGTGCGTAAGCAGGTACAAAGTATCTCCCACAGCCATAAGCGATTGGACACTGTTTTCAAACACGCCCTCCTCAACCGGTGGAAACAAAACGGCATCTCCCGGGGCGGCCCACGCGCCCGCATGCACACCCAGCATAAGAGACAGAGTGAGAAGGATGGCTAACGCTTTCATTTTCATGGTCATTCTCCTTTTTCCATAGTGATCATACAAATCATTGTATTGGTTCCGCCTTGCCGGAAGAACCTTCCGGGTCCGGCGTTGGGGATGGGCTTGTGACGGATTGCCGCCACAGATAGTCTTCCAGAAAATCCTCATATTTTTGGCGGATACCTCTGCTGATATATATTTCAAATTCCGGTGTGGCGATTTCCACCGGATCACTCTTGCGCCAAAGCTCCCGGCTGTCTTTTCCATACCCATAGGAAATGATGAGCGGCTCATCCTCCTGATAAAGGTTCCCGCGCAAATCAATGCTCCTGGCGCTGTGGACAAGCTCGTAAAATATCTCACGTTCCGGTCTGCTCCTTCCAAAAAGACGGTTCCAGAACGAGGTTGTTATTTCAAAATCGTAATCCCCGTTTCCATACTGCCTGCCCGAAACGCCAGCCAACATTCCGCTATCCAGGCCGGGCACCTTGTAGGCAACCACCATGGAGCCGTCCGATAATCTGTAAATGTTCTGTACTTGGATTTCGCCCGGCGAAACGACGCTGAACCCTGAACTCATAACAAAGATGACAGTCCAAGTCAGGATGATTCCACCCAATACCGCAAGGATCATTTGAGTGATCCTGGCTTTCCGGATCGCCCGCAAAAGCCGCAGCAAATCCTTTTTTTCCACTTTGGGCACGGCCATGTCGGTTTTCAGCTTGTCGTGCAACTTTTTACATTCATCGCACGCTTCCATATGTTTATGGACGGCGCCGTTTGTTTCCGCGCTGGTCAGGCCCTCGATATAGTTGGGCAAAAGATCGCGCACCACTTCGCATTTGAGCCTGTCACACACGCTCATCCCATCCCTTCCGCAGCTTTTCCTTGCCCCGGTAAAAGGTCACCCGGGCCCAGTTTTCTGTTCTGCCCAGCACGTCGCCGATCTGACGGTAGCTCAAATCCCCCATCAGCCGGAGGTACACCACCTCGCGGGTGGTTTCGTCCAGCTCCTGCATCCGGCGGAACAGCATGACACGGCTTTCCTCCCCTAATAGCGCTTCCTCCGGCGAAACTGTTTTTGCCATGGGTTCGGGAACGGATTCCAGATGCAAAGTGCCTTTCCGCCTTCGCCTGTCCAGTTCCTGGTACCACAAATGCCTTGCGATCTGGCATAGCCATACCAGCAGCTTGCATTCCCCGTTGTACCGCTTCATGGACTTTACTGCCTGCAAGAAGGTCTCGGCCGTCAGCTCCTGGGCTGTGTCCGCGCTGCGGGTCAAGCTGCACAGGTATTGGTATACCGGCGTTGCATACTCCTGATAAATCTCCTCCATGGATCCCACGGCCTCCCCTCCTTGCCCTACCGCATATATCTGCTAAATTCGCTGTTCGTTACAAATCTTCCTATTATTTTCTTTTTTTGCAGATGTAAAAAACAGGGTGCCCTTACGGATACCCTGTACTGCAATACGATCATGTACTTTTACGGCATTGCCCAAAAGTGCTTTAGTCAGCAGGGTATAAATTGCCTGGAGAAGCGCTTCGCCTATGGATTATGTTTGACATGAGACGCCTCTGCTTTTAAAAATGCGGTATATGCCTCAACCAAAAGGGAACGGATTTCATCCTGGGGGATCGCCGTGCTATTGGCCGCCACAATGGAGGCAATGCCGTGGGTAAATATCCACACCTTTGCAAATAATTTGGGGTCCTGCAGTTTTACTCCTCGGGTAATATCAAACAGACTGTCCAGATGAAAAGAATCCGACATGCACATCAGGCGAAACAGATGGGATTCATTCCGGGCCAGCTCCACATAGCGCAAACCCATGCTTAAAAACATTGGCGTGCCTTCCATCGGCCTCGCCATATAAGCGCCGAAAAACTCCTGTATTCTAGCGTATAGCGCCTGCTTCAAGCCATACATGCTGCCAAAAAGATGAAAAACCGGCTGTGTGGAGCAGCCGAGCGCTTGCGCAAGCCCCCTTGCGGTTAGGCGGTCAAAGCCCGATGATCGTGTCATTTCGAATGCCTTGTCCAGTATTTTTTGCCGGGCTAACTGAGGTCTGGGCGGCATGTGTATATACCTCGTTAGGTAACATCGTTATGTAACAATGATATTATATCTCTTCTTGCGTAGATGTCAAGATGAAAACAGAAAAAAGCAGGAGCGCTTATGCAGCGCCCCTGTCCTTTATTGAAAGGCCTTACTTCTTCCCGGCCTGTTTCTCCATAATGGCCGCATGAGCTGCAGCAAGCCTCGCGATAGGCACACGGAAGGGAGAGCAGGATACGTAGTTGAGGCCCACCTTGTGGCAGAACATGATGGAGGACGGATCGCCGCCATGTTCGCCGCAGATACCAAGCTTCAAATCAGGGCGGGCCTGCTTGCCTAGCCTGGCAGCCAGTTCCACAAGCTTGCCCACGCCTTCCTGATCCAGGCGGGCGAAGGGATCGCTCTCGAAGATCTTATTGGTGTAGTAGGCGTCCAGGAACTTGCCTGCGTCGTCGCGGCTGAAGCCGAAGGTCATTTGGGTCAGGTCGTTGGTACCAAAGGAAAAGAACTCGGCTTCCTCGGCGATCTCATCGGCGATGACAGCGGCGCGGGGAATCTCAATCATGGTACCCACCTGGAACTTCAGTTCCTCACCGGCCTCGGCAAAGACCTTCTTGGCAGTATCGATGACGATCTGCTTGACGAAGGCCAGTTCCTTTTTGGCGCCGACCAGGGGGATCATGATCTCGGGTACGATATCCCAGCCGGTATCCTTCTTCACCTTCAAGGCAGCCTGCAATACGGCACGGGTCTGCATTTCTGCGATTTCGGGGAAGGTAACGGCCAGGCGGCAGCCACGGTGGCCCATCATGGGGTTGAACTCGTGCAGCGCATCGATCTTGGTCACGATCTTTTCGGGAGTGGTGTTCAGTTCCTTGGCCAAAGCTGCGATTTCTTCCGTCATGGACTTCTGGGGTAGGAACTCATGGAGCGGCGGGTCCAGATAACGGATGGTCATGGGACGACCTTCGAGTGCCTTGTACATCTCTTCGAAGTCACCCTGCTGCATGGGTAAAATTTTCGCCAAGGCAGCGCGGCGCTGTGCCTCGGTGTCGGCCAGGATCATCTCGCGCACGGCGGCGATGCGGTCGGCCTCAAAGAACATGTGCTCGGTTCGGCAAAGGCCAATGCCTTCGGCGCCGAATTCCACAGCCTGCTTTGTATCGCGGGGGGTGTCGGCGTTGGTGCGAATCTTCAGGGTACGGGCAGCGTCGGCCCACTTCATCAGCTTGGCGAAGTCCCCGGAAACGGAGGCTTCCACCGTGGGGATGAGGCCAGCGTACACATTGCCGGTGGAGCCGTCCAGGGACAGGGCATCGCCCTCATGATACACCTTGCCTGCAACGGTCAGGGTCTTTGACGCTTCCTTGATGTGCAGTTCACCACAGCCGACAACAGCGGCGCGGCCCATGCCGCGAGCCACAACGGCAGCGTGGGATGTCATGCCGCCGCGGGCCGTGAGAATGCCCTTGGACAGGTCCATGCCCTCGATGTCTTCCGGCGTGGTCTCTTCACGCACCAGAATGACGGACTTGCCGGCGCGGCCGGCATCGGCGGCGGCATCGGCGGTGAAGTAGATGTAGCCGGCGGCGGCGCCGGGAGAGGCGGGCAGGCCCTTGGCGATGGCTTCGGCCTTCTTGAGGGCCGCTGTGTCAAAGTTGGGGTGCAGGAGGGTATCCAACTGCTTGGGCTCCACCTTCAAAATAGCCTCGTCGGTGGAAAGCATATTTTCTTCAACCAGGTCCACGGCGATCTTCAAAGCGGCGGCGGCGGTGCGCTTGCCGTTGCGCGTTTGCAGCATGTACAGCTTGCCATGCTCGATGGTGAACTCCATGTCCTGCATGTCGCGGTAATGCTTCTCCAAAGTGTTGGCGATCTTGGTAAACTGATCATACACTTCGGGCATGGATTCCTGGAGGGAGGCGATGGGCTGAGGCGTGCGGATGCCGGCCACCACGTCTTCGCCCTGGGCGTTGAACAGGTATTCGCCGTAGAGCTTCTTTTCGCCTGTGGAGGGGTTGCGGGTGAAGGCGACGCCGGTGCCGGAATCGTTGCCCATGTTGCCGAACACCATGCTCTGCACGTTGACGGCGGTACCCCAGTCGCCCGGGATGTCGTTCATGCGGCGGTAGTAGATGGCGCGGGGGTTGTCCCAGGAGCGGAATACTGCCTTGATGGCCTCCATGAGCTGTACCTTGGGGTTCTGGGGGAACTCCTCGCCCTTTTCCTTCAAATAAATGGCCTTGAAGCGCCTGACGACTTCCTTGAGGTCATCGGCATTCAGGTCGGTATCGAACTTGGCGCCTTTTTCTTCCTTAACGGCTTCCAGAGCGGCTTCAAAGTTGGACTTTTTGATTTCCATAACAACATCGGAGAACATCTGGATAAAGCGGCGGTAGCTGTCATAAGCGAAACGCTCATTTTGAGTCTGGTTACTGAGACCCTTCACTGCAACATCGTTAAGACCCAGGTTCAGGATCGTATCCATCATGCCGGGCATGGAGGCGCGGGCACCGGAGCGGACGGAAACCAGGAAGGGATTATCCAGATCGCCGAACTTCTTGCCGCAGATAACTTCCGTCTTGGCGAGGGCTTCATAAATCTGTTCCACGATTTCAGCGGCAATCTGCTTGCCATCCTGGTAGTAACGGGTGCAAGCCTCGGTGGTAACGGTAAAGCCCTGGGGAACAGGCAGGCCAATGGTGGTCATTTCCGCCAGGTTGGCCCCTTTGCCGCCCAGCAGATTTTTCATGCCGGCGTTGCCTTCTTTAAACAGATATACATACTTTGTTCCCATGTTTCGTCTGTCCTCCTCCATGTAATGGTGACGCATGTTGGCCATGCCGCGGATAAAGCATCGGGCATACAAAAAGAAGCATGCCAGGGCTTGTCCTTCCTAACATTCGATTGATTATACTATCTTTTTCCCTGTTTGGCAATATCATACCAAGGATTTTCGCCGTTTCATTCAGCTAAGCGACACCGTTTGGAGCCTGTGGGCAAAATCCTGTCGCGCCTGGGCCTGAACGATCGCCCATTCCACCCGGTATTCCTTTTGGTTGCGCAGTTCCCGCAAACATTTTTGCGTCTCGTCCAGAAGCCTGACATCCCCGTCCATGGAGAGCCCGGGCAAAAGCGGCGCGCCATGCTGTCTTATGCCGAAGAATTCCCCCGGCCCGCGAAGCTGCAAATCTTTTTTTGCGATTTCAAACCCGTCGCTGGTAGCGGTGAGCGTCTTCAGCCGCTCGTTGGGTTCAGAAAGCAAAAAGCACCAACTTTGGGCGCTGCCCCGGCCAACCCGGCCGCGCAATTGATGAAGCTGGGACAGGCCGTAACGCCGGGCGTCCTCGATCACCATAACGGTGGCATTGGGAACGTTGACGCCCACCTCGATGACGGTGGTGGCAACCAGTACCTGCAATTCCCCCGCCGCGAAGGCGTCCAGCACCTCTGTCTTTTCCTGGGCCGGCTGCCCGCCATAGGTGAGGCCTACCCGCAGCCCTTTCAAAGGCCCGGAGACCAGCTCCGCATAATGGCTTTGGGCGGCCTTCACATCATTAAGCGCTTCGCTATCCTCTACCAGGGGACAAACGATGTACGCCTGCCGGCCTTGCGCCACCTCATTTTTGATGAAACCATACATGGCCTCCCGCTTTGCCTCCGGCACGATGCGGGTGGTAACGGGCGTGCGGCCAGGGGGAAGC
The DNA here is from genome assembly GCA_023411395.1 of Bacillota bacterium. Taxonomy (GTDB): domain Bacteria; phylum Bacillota; class Clostridia; order Christensenellales; family Aristaeellaceae; genus JAEWAH01. The sequence continues at coordinate 257,786 of JAEYOV010000071.1, read as the reverse complement.
TCGTCCACCACAGAAAGATCCAGGTCGCCATAGAGGATCAGCGCCAGTGTGCGGGGAATGGGCGTGGCGGACATCACCAGCACATTGGGGGGGGATTCCCCTGCCCCGTTCGTTCCCTTTTGGGCAAGCGCCGTTCGCTGGCGCACGCCGAAGCGGTGCTGCTCGTCGGTGACCGCAAGGCCCAGATTGCGGTATTCCACTTTTTCCGAAATCAGCGCGTGGGTGCCGATCACCACCTGCCAGACGCCATCCCGGATGGCAGCAAGCGCTTCCCGCCGCTCCGAAGCCTTCATGCCGCCAAGCAGGAGCCCGCAGGTGATACCAAAGGGCGCCAGCATGGCTTTGGCGCTTTTCAGATGCTGCCGTGCCAGAATCTCCGTGGAGGCCATCAGCGCCCCTTGATAGCCATGTCGCGCCGTCAAAAAAAGCGCTCCGAAGGCCAACGCCGTCTTGCCGGAGCCCACGTCCCCCTGTATAAGCCTTGTCATGGGATGAGGGGACATAAGGTCCGCCGCGATCTGTGAAAGCACCCTGCACTGTGCCCCGGTAGGCACAAAAGGCAGGCTTTGCCAAAATGCTTCCAGCTCTGCCGGGGATATAGGGAAGGAAATGCCCTGCTCCTTCCGGTTTCTAAGCAGCCCCAGGGCCGTCTGGTAAAACAGCAATTGTTCAAAGGAGAGGCGGCGGCGGGCGGCGGAAAGCGCCTCCCTGTTGTCTGGAAAATGGGCCTGGCGGATGGCGTAATTCTTTTCACAAAGGCTGTAGCGCAGCCGGAGAGAGCCCGGCAGCGTTTCCGGGCAGGTATCCTCCACCTGGGAAAGGGCGGTCTCCACCAGACCTCGCATGATCTTTCCCGGCAGTCCCTCCAGCGGCCTATAGACGGGGACGATGCCGGGAGCTTCTTCCAGGGAGGGATTCAATAACTGCCGTTTTCCCTTGCGCTCCTCCACACGGCCGTATAGCAATACCTGCTCCCGCCCTTGAAGGTTCTTCTCCATCCAGGGCTGGTTGTACCATACGCAGGCGATATGCCCCGTCTCATCCCATATGGAAGCGGTAACACTGGTAAGTCCCCTGAAGCGGCTGAGCCTGGGCTTGCCCTTGATGGAACCCATCACCGCCGCCGTCTGCCCCGGCGTGAGTTCTCCGATGGGCGTCATGGCCGTCGTATCCTTGTATCCGGTGGGCAAAAAGAACAAAAGATCGCGCAGCGAGAGAATTCCCGCTGCGCTAAGCGATTCCAGCCGCGTTTTTCCAACGCCGCGTAAATCCTTTAAATCCATGTCATTCCACCGAAATCAGATAATAATACAAAGGCTGGCCGCCCATGTGTGTCTCCACGTCGCAGTGGCCGTACAGTTCTGAAATCTCCTCCGAGAGGCTTTCCGCATCCTGCGTGGAGGTGTCCTTGCCGTAATAGATAGTGATCAGTTCGTCTTCGTCCGTCACCAGTTCCCGCATCAGCTCCATCGCCACTTCCCGGGCGCTCTTGCCGGAGCAGTGGATCTTGCCGTTGAACAAGCCGATGATGTCGCCTTCCTTGATATGGATATCCTCGTACTCGCTGTCGCGCACAGCAAAGGTGATGGTACCCGTTTTGACCCTTTGGGCCGCGTCGCTCATGCGCCGCACATTTTCAGCGCTATCCAGTTCCGGCTGGAAAGCCACGGCGGCGGCGATGCCCATGGCCACGTTTTTCGTGGGGATCACGTGGACTTCCTTGTCTGAAAGTTCCGCCGCCTGCTGGGCCGCCAGGATCACGTTGCTGTTGTTGGGGAAAATGAAAACGCACTTGGCGTTGACCCTGTTCACCGCCGCCAGCACATCCTCAATGCTGGGGTTCATGGTCTGGCCGCCATCCACGATGGCGTCCACTGTCAGGTCCTTGAAGATTTGAGAGAAGCCATCCCCCAGGGATACGGCCACCATGCCATAGTCCTTGGGCGGCTGCTTTTCCTCCTCCATCTTCTTTTGCCGCTCCCGGCGCTGCTCCACCATGTTTTCAATTTTGAGGTTCAAAAGTTCGCCCAGTGTCAGGCCATATTGCAGGGCCTTGCCAGGGTCGTTTGTATGTACGTGCACCTTGACCAGGCTCAAATCCCCCACCACCAACACGCAGTCGCCGATGCGGTTGAGCCTGCGGCGGAAGGTATCAATATCGCTTTCCTGGGCGGAAGGCAGCAGGTTCTGGATCAGGAACTCGGTACAGTAGACATACTTGAGATCCTCCAGCGCGTCGTGATCGTCTTCGAATGTGGCATTGCCGCCGGCATGGAAGTCGATTTCGGTATTCTCCACATGTTCTCCCCGAAGTGCCGCGGCATACCCGGCATAGATGAGAAGCAGACCGCGCCCGCCGGCATCCACCACGCCGGCCTGCTTCAAAACGGGTAACATGTCGGGCGTACGCCGCAAGATGGCATCGCCGCTGGTCAGGATCACGTTCATGAGACCTTCAAAATCATCGGGGGCAAGCTGCACCTGACGTATGGCATCTTCCGCGATAACGCGGGCCACGGTCAAAATGGTGCCTTCCTTGGGCTTCATCACCGCTTTGTAGGCCGTCTCCGCGCCGCTTTTCAGCGCCTGGGCAAAGAGGACGGGAGTGATCCTGTCCACGCCCTCCAACGCCTTGGCAAAACCGCGGTAAAGTTGGGAAGTGATCACGCCGGAATTGCCCCGGGCGCCTTTTAAAGCACCCTTGGCCAGCGCCTCGGCGGCTTCCCCCGCGGAGAGATATTCTTTTCCGTTCAATTCCCGGATGGCTGACATCATCGTAAGGGACATATTGGTGCCCGTATCCCCGTCCGGCACAGGGAATACGTTCAAAGCATCCACAGCCTCCCGATTTTTCTCCAGTAGAGAGGCCCCGGCCGTCACCATATCGCGCAGCAAAAGGCCGTCTATATTCTTTGCCTGAATCAAGGGCGTATCCTCCCGTCGGGTGGCATAATTTAAATGCGGATTCCTTCCACCGAAATATTCACGCGGCGCACCGTTACGCCGGTCATGCTTTCCAGTTTGTACTTCACCGTTTCCACAATGGTCTTGCAGACCTCGGCCACAGAAATGCCGTATTCCACGATGATGAACAGATCCACATCCAGCATGTCGTCCACCAGGCGCAATTGAACTCCCTTGGACAGGTTCTCCCGGCCCAGCCATTCCACCAAGCCGTCCTTTGCCCGCTTGCTGGACATGGCCACGATGCCGTAGCATTCCAGTGCGGCATAGCCCACCACCTTGAGCATGACGTCCTCGGTGATAAAAATCGTGCCGATGTCATTCTTTATCTTACATTCCATCATCCTTGCCTCCTTGAGCAGCAATTGCCGCGTGTCCGCCAAACAACCAGCAGAAACCTGCGCACATCAACCTGCTTTTAAGCGGCATAGCCGCACAAAAAGCACTCGTCCTGCAAGGTCAAATCCTAGTATACAGGATTTTAGCCCAAACCGCAACTGCATAGTTGTATTTGTGTCTCCTTAGATTTAGCCTTGCAATGCATGTTCATGCGCCTGTATAGCAGCCAAAACCAAGAAACACCAATACAATTCAGCACAGCAAGGCGGACTCAATGATTTGAATTTTATTTCAGGCAGAACGATCATTTTACAAATCATCCACCAAAGCGGTGCTCTTGGCGTAGGCCGTACTCTTCGCTTCAAAAAAGTCCGTTTTCACCATGTTGGCGTTGGCGTACTGGCTGACCCAGGTCATGGATTTGGGTTCGCGCTCATAACCTTCGTAGAGCGGCTCAAAGCCCAGACCCAGGCAGCGCAGGTTGCCCAGATACTTGATATAATCGGCCACCATGGCGCTGCTCAATCCGGTTATGGAATCGCCGATCACGTACTGTCCCCAGGCAATCTCCTGGCGCACGCCCTCCGCCACCATCTCCTGAAGATACGCGGTACGCTCCTTCGTAAAGAGCTCCGGCTTTTCCTTTTTCAGTTCCAGCAGGATATTTCGGAACAGCCACAGATGGGTGTTTTCATCCCGGTTAATGTAGCGTATCTCCTGAACGGAGCCGGGCATTTTGCCGTTGCGGCCCAGGTTGTAAAAAAACATGAAACCGCTGTAAAAGTAGATGCCCTCCAGGATGTAGTTGGCCACCAGCACCTTCAAAAGCGTAAAATCATCCTTGTCGTTTTGAAATGCGTTGTACAAGTCGCCGATGAAGGTGTTGCGCCGTAAAAGATGCTCATCCGTCTTCCACTGATACAGGATGCTGTTGCGCTCATCCGGGCTGCAGATGGTGTCGAGCATGTAGCTGTAGCTCTGGCTATGCACGCATTCCTGAAAGCTTTGGATGGTGAGGCAAAGGTTGACCTCGTTGGCGGTGACGTATTCGCCGATAGCGGGAAGATTGGCCGTCTGAATGGAATCCAGAAAGATCAGAAAGCTCAATATTTTGTTGTAGGCGGTGCGCTCCGCCTTTTCCAGCCTGGGATAGTCCTTCACATCGGGGCTTAAGTTGATTTCCTCGGGGATCCAGAAATTGTTCATGGCCTGCCTGTACCAGTCGCTGACCCAGGCGTATTTGACATTGTTGAAATCATTGAGGTTGGTGGTATTGCCGCCAATCATACGCCTCAAATGGACTTGCGTATCCCCTTCCGGGTTGAACAGGGGCTTTTTCTTAAGGATGGCCATGCATTTTCTCCTCCACATATTTTTTCATGAGGCGCAGCTTTCGCATTCCTCCACTTCCAAGGCCTTGCTGCGCACATAATAGACTGTTTTCACGCCTGCTTCCCACGCTTGAAGGTACAGGTCCAGCACCTGGCGCAGGCTGTAGTCGTTGGTGATGTACAGGTTCAGGCTTTGGCTCTGGTCGATGTGCCGCTGGCGGACGCCCGCCGCCTTCACCGAATACGATTGGTCTGTTTGATGGGCGCCTTTGTAATGCCAATAGGTGGACATGGAAAGATCCGGTGCGACCCTGGGCAGGATGATGCCCTTCTTCTCCTCCAGAAAGAACCGGCTCATCACCGGATCGACCCCGGCGGTGGTGGAAGCCAGGATGCTGGTGGAGCTGGTGGGCGCGATAGCGATGAGATAAGCGTTGCGCATGCCGTTTCGGGCGACTTCCGCTTTCAGCGCCTGCCATTTGGAATCGGTGTAGCCGCGATTTTCAAAGTACGCGCCTGTCTGCCAGCCGCTGCCGGCAAAGAGGCCGTACGCGCCCTTTTCCCTGGCCAGTTGGCTGCTGGCCTTGATGGCGGCGTAATTGATGCGTTCGAACACCCTATCTGCAAAATCCAAATGCTCCTGGCTTTCCCAGGCAATTAAGTGCTTTGCCAGCATGTGGTGATACCCGTGCACCCCAAGGCCAATGCTGCGGTAGCGCCGGTTGGTAATTTGCGCATACTCGACAGGATAATAGTTCAAATCGATCACATTGTCCAGCGCCCGCACGGCGGTGGCTACCAACTCCTGCATGGCCTCGTCATCGTTTACCGGCAGCGCGCCCAAGGAAAGGCTGGCCAGGTTGCATACCACAAAGTCACCGGGCTTTGTGACAGTAACAACAACCGTTTCCCCATCCTGCACCGTTACATCACGGCTTTTCAGCTCTATGGCGCTCATGTTTTGGGCGATTTCCGTACACAGGTTGGAGCAGTAGATGATGCCGGCATGGCTGTTGGGATTCAGGCGGTTCACCGTATCCCGGTTGAAGGCGAAGGGGGTGCCCGTTTCGATGGCGGACTTTAAAATCAGGCGCACCAGTTCCTTGATGGCAATTTCCCGCTTGGAAATGCGTGCGTCCTTCACGCAGTCATGGTAACGCCTCTCCCACTCCTCACCCCAGTAATCCTCCAGCGCGTAGCCCTTGACGGTGAGTATTTGATGCGGGCACATCAAATACCAGCTTTGGTCCAGGCTTTCCCCGGCCATGCGCCAGAAAAGGTCCGGATAGCAGACGGCGGGAAACACGTCATGGGCTTTCAGCCGGTCGTCGCCGTTGTTGGTGCGCAATTGGAGAAACTCCGGCAGGTCCCTGTGCCAGGCATCCAAATACACCGCTACGGCTCCCTGGCGCATGCCCAACTGGTCCACCGCAACGGCGGTGGCATTGAGAAGCTTGATCCAGCGGATCACACCGCCTGCCGCGCCTTCAAAGCCGCGTATGCTTGAGCCATTGGCGCGCACCTTGCCCATGTAAACGCCCATACCGCCGCCAAATTTGCTCACTCTGGCGAAATTGTCCACGGTGCGGTAGATGCCGTCCAGGCTGTCGGGCATGGTGTCGATAAAACAGCTTGACAGCTGGTGGTAGGGCTTGCGGGCGTTGGCCAGGGTAGGCGTCGCCATGGTGAGCTGCAAAAGGCTCAGCATATCGTAAAACTTCTTCACCCACATGTCCCTGTCCTGCTTTTCCTGCATGGCCAGGTGCATGGCAATGCCAAGGTACATCTCCTGGGGCGTTTCCAAGGGCACATGACTGCGGGTCTTCACGACGTAGCGCTGCAATATAAGGTTCAACCCGGAATAATTGAGAAGGTGGTTGCGTTCGTTTACGATGTACGTTTCATACAGGTCGATGTCCGCCTTGGCGTAATGCTCCAGGATGTACGCGCCGTATAGCCCCTCCTCCTGAAGGTGGCGGATTTTTTCATAGAAGCTGCCGATCTTTCTTCTGTCCATTTCTTCCTGAAGCGATTTTTCAAAGCGGAAATACTCAAGCCGCGCCGCGATGAATTCCCACCTGGGCGCTTCCTTGGTGGTCAGCTCCACGGCGGCCTTTATAAGGGCATCCAGCCGCTGGGCCTCCGTCATGTCCGGCTTCCTGAAAGCCGCGTACTTGGCAAGCAGGCGGCCCAGATCACAGGCTTCCTCCGGGAAATCCTTCTGTATCCTGACCAGGCATTCATGAAGGCCGGAAACTTTCAGCGCATCGTTCAGTTCCCGGCATACGCCCCGAAGGCGCGCCCTGTCTTCCCTGTATAAAATGTAGCTTTTTGCCACCTGATAGTAGCCCTTTGCCATCAGTGCCTGTTCCACCAGATCCTGTATGGCTTCCACAGTGACTGGCACGCTTGTATCCATGTGCTGCTGAACATGGCTTAAAAGCGCCTGGAGCGTTTCCTCCTCCGGGGCTTGTCCAACGCTCGCGAATGCCTTTGCCATGGCGGCGGTAATTTTCCCACCGCTGTATTCTTCGGTGCTCCCGTTTCGCTTGATGATTTGCATGGCATACCCTCCCTATGCGCGGATATAATACGCTATGTTGCATCTTACCGCAAAAAATGACTTATGAAACCTTCCCGTCAGCCCCTTGACAGTGCGTCCCGCCCCGCATATAATGGGGAACAACAAGCGATGACGGGACCAAGTACCTTGATCCATTCGCCTCAAGAGAGCTTCCGTAAGGTGCGAGGAAGCGGCGGTTTTCAGGGGAATACCTCCCGGAGCTCAAGGCCGAAAGCATTTGCCGCGTAGGCTAAGCCGGTGCGCCGGATACAGCGCTTGGGAAAGATGCATTTTTCCCGCAAAGGGCACCTCCCGCAAGGGCGTGCCGAACGGAAGTGGTACCGTGGCTTATGCCGCCTTCCCTTATTTGGGGAAGGCGTTTTTCTTTCCCCGCAAAGCTAAAGGAGGAAACCATGAACGCAGCGGATTTGACCTTCGCCAAACGGTTTGACGGCATCACAGGCAGTGCCATCCGGGAAATATTGAAGCTCATGTCCACCCCAGGCATGATCTCCTTTGGCGGCGGCAATCCCGCCTCCGCCTCCTTGCCGGATGAGACGGTCTCGCGCCTGTGCCAAAAGGTGCTGAAAGAGAACGGAAAAAATATCCTGCAATACGGGGCCACAGAAGGATACGCGCCGCTGAAGGAAAGCCTTGCACCGTATTTGACGCGGCGGTTTTCGTTTGAAGTGAAGCCGGAGGATATTTTGCCCGTTTCCGGCTCCAGTCAGGCTATGGACCTATTATGCAAGGCGCTCATCAACCCCGGCGATGTGATCCTGGTGGAAAACCCAACCTTCCTTGGCAACATGCAGTGCATGCGCTTGTACCAGGCCAATGTGGTGCCCGTGGAGAGCGATGAAAACGGCATCCGCGTGGACAAGCTGGAGGAAGCCGTTTTAAGGCATCATCCAAAAATGCTCTATACCATCCCCACCTTCCAGAACCCCACCGGCAAAACGCTGGCTGCGGACAGGCGGCCCCAAATCGCCGAGCTTGCGGAAAAGTACGGTTTCGTGGTGGCGGAGGATGACCCCTACCGGGATTTGCGTTATTCCGGCACGCCGCTTCCTTCCATCAAATCCTACGACAAAGCCGGCCTTGTCGTCTTTCTGGGGAGCTTTTCGAAGCTGATCTCCCCCGGCATGCGGGTGGGGTATATCGCCGCGCATCCCAATATCCTGCGCAAGTGCGTTATCGGCAAGCAGTCCGCCGATGTGCACACCGCCACGCTGAACCAGGCCGTGGTGGACGCCTTTTTGCGGGAAGGCCTGCTGGACAACCATGTGGCTTCCCTGTGTGAAAACTATGGGCACCAGTTGAACGCCATGCTGGAGGAATTGGCTCTGTTCCCCAAAGGCACCACCTATACAAGGCCCGAAGGCGGCCTGTTCGTATGGGCGGAGCTGCCCGAAATCATCAACGCAACTACCCTTTTGCATAAAGCGGTGGAGCGGAAGGTGGCCTATGTGCCCGGCACCCACTTTTACGCCGAGGGCGGGCATGACAACACCATCCGGCTGAACTTTTCCAACAGCCCCATTGAAAAAATCCGCGAGGGTATGGCGATTTTGCGGGATGTCATCGCCCAGGCAACGAAATAAGGGAGGCTTAAGCCATGCACATTCTTGATATTTTAAAGGAACGGGGCTTTGTCGCCCAAATCACCTTTGAGGAAGATCTCTACAAGCTGATGGAGCGGGAGCAGGTCACCTACTACGTGGGCTTCGATCCTACCGCCGACAGCCTGCACGTGGGCCACTATATCCCCATCATGGCCATGGCACACCTGCAAAAGGCGGGCCACCGGCCCATCGCGCTGTGCGGTGGCGGCACCACCATGGTGGGCGACCCCAGCGGCAAAACCGACATGCGCAGAATGCTCTCCAAGGAGGATATCGATCAAAACGCCCAATCCATCAAAAAGCAGCTCGCCCGGCTCATTGACTTTTCCGACGGCAAGGCGCTGCTACTCAACAACGCCGACTGGCTGCTGAAGCTGAATTATGTAGACTTTTTACGGGACATCGGCGCGCTGTTTTCCGTCAACCGCATGCTGACGGCGGAATGCTACAAACAGCGGCTGGAAAAGGGCCTCACGTTCCTGGAATTCAATTATATGCTGATGCAAAGCTATGACTTTCTGCGTTTGTTCCAGGATCACGGCTGCCGGCTTCAAATGGGCGGCGACGACCAGTGGAGCAACATTCTGGCCGGGGCCGACCTCATCCGCCGCAAGGAGCAGGAGGATGCCTTTGCCCTCACCTTCAAGCTTTTAATGACCCACGACGGCAAAAAGATGGGCAAGACTGAAGCGGGCGCGCTGTGGCTGTCCGCGGAACGCACCTCGCCCTATGATTTTTATCAGTACTGGCGGAACGTGGACGACCAGGATGTGGAAAAATGCCTGGCGCTTTTGACTTTCCTGCCCATGGAGGAGGTCCGCCGCCTGGGCGCCCTCAAAGATTCCGCCATCAACGAGGCAAAAAGAGTGCTGGCCTTTGAAATCACAAAGCTCATCCACGGCGAGGAGGAAGCGCAGAAAGCTGCAAACGCCGCCCAAGCGCTGTTTGCCGGCGGCGCGGAAAGCGAGCACGTGCCCAGCTTTGAAGTAACAAGCGCGCAGCTCCAAGAGGACAACCGCCTGACCACACTTCTTGCCCTGTGCGGCCTGTGTACCAGCCGGGGTGAAGCCAGAAAGATGGTGCAGTCCGGAGCAGTCCTTGTGAGCGAAGAAAAGGTCACCGACATCGAATACCGCGTCGCGGCGGAATCCATTGCAAGCGACGGCCTGCTTTTGCGCAAGGGCAAAAAGAACTACTGCCGTTTGGTGCTCAAGGGATGAATTCCTTCAAAACCGTAAAACAAGCGGCCAGTGACGAGTATATCATCAGCAAAAGCCGCTTCATCGGCCATGCCGCCCCCGCGGAAACCGAGGAGGCGGCCTTGGCGTTTTTGCAGCGCATACAAAAGGAGCACCGGAATGCCAGCCACAATTGCTTCGCCTATGTGATCGGGCAGAATGCCGGTATCATGCGCTTTTCCGATGATGGGGAACCGGGCGGCACCGCCGGCATGCCGATGATGGAAGTGATCCGCGCCCGGGGCGTTACAAACGTATGCGTTGTTGTAACACGGTATTTTGGGGGTATATTATTGGGAGCGGGCGGTCTTGTAAGGGCCTACAGCCATGCCTGTTCCCTGGCCTTGAATGCCGCTCAGGTGGCGGTGATGGAAAAAAGCCAGCGCTGGTGGGTGGAGATTGCCTATCCCCAATGGGACAAGGCGCTGCACCACCTGAAAAGCCAGCCGGCAAACCTTGAGAAAACCGAGTTCGCCGCCACGGTGACTGCCACGCTTCTCATGCGGGAAAAAGACGCACCTGCCGTCCTGTCCCTTTTGGATACCTTGACTGACGGGCAGGCGGAAAAACTGATGACTGATGAGCTTTTCTATTTGTGGCCGGAAGAGTAACATTCATGAAGGATGCCGTTTATGGAAGGTCGTTTGAAAGCTACGCCTGAACTAAACAATCATAGAAAGTGCAGCGCCGTCTTCCAACATACGAAGGCGGCGCTTTCTTTATGCATTCATGCCAGTTCAAAACCTGTTAATGACTCGTATCAACTTCCGATTGCCCTCGGGCACGAAGCCACTATATTTGTACCCAAACAAATCGGAAGGACAGTCTAAATCTCAATATCCCCCTCAAAGTCCTTTTGCGCGTCCCCTGTCATCCAGATGCCCTCGTCATCATAGCGGATCACCAGTTCCCCGCCGATCAGGCGCAGGGAGATATCCGTATCCCTGTCACAAAGGCCGCAGCGCACCGCCGCGGCGGCAACGGCGCAGGCGCCCGTGCCGCAGGCCCATGTTTCGCCGATGCCACGCTCCCACACCCGCATTTTCAGGGTGTTGCGGTCGATCAATTGGGCAAAGGAAATGTTGGCACGCTGGGGAAACAGGGGATCATACTCCATGTCGGGGCCGATTGTCTCGATATCGATTTGATCCACGTCAGGCACAAAGATCACGCAGTGGGGGTTGCCCATGGAAAGGCACGTGATTTCCCACTCTCCGCCCGCCAATTGCACCTTGCGGCGGATGACCTCGCCTTCCAGCATGACCGGTACCCGCCAGGGCGTAAAATCCGGCTGGCCCATCTTGACGCAGGCGGAGTACACCGTATCCTCCCGAATGTATAGTTGCAATGACTTCATCCCGCCGCCCGTTTCCAGCGTGATAAACTCCTTACGCACAAGGCCGGATTCGTACAGGTATTTCCCCACGCAGCGCATGGCATTGCCGGCTACCTGCCCTTCGCTGCCGTCGGCGTTGAACATGCGCATCTTCGCGTCCGCTTTTTCTGAGGGCAGGATCAGTACAATGCCGTCGCCGCCAATGCCCTTGCGCCGGCTGGATACACGCACGCTCAAAGACTCAGGACTCAAAATCTCCTGTTCAAAGCAGTCAAAATAAATGTAATCGTTGCCCGTGGCACGCATTTTGATAAAATGCAGCTTCTCCCGCGTTTTGCGCATGTGGTTCATGTCCACCAGTTCCATACTCTCCTGGGAGTAACGGGAGGCCAAAGAATTACAAAGCGCGTTGGCGGTATCCATGCTGGTGAAGACGGGAATGGCCCGCTCCACCGCCTTGCGCCGGAGCTTTACGCTGTTTTTGGTCGGGAACCGCCCCTTGCTGGAGGTGGAGATCACGATGTGCACATATCCCTGCTCCAATAAAGCGGCGGTATCCTCCCGGTCCACTTCCGTTGCCTTCAGCCCGGCCTCCAATAAAACCTTACAGGTTCCGGGGGTGGCGTACAGGGAAAAGCCCAGGGCAGCAAACTTGCGCGCCGTCTCCGCCGCCTCCCGCTTGTCGTTATCCCGCACCGAAACCAACAGGCCGCCCGTTTTGCGCATCTTGTAGCCTGCCCCGATCAGGCCCTTGAACAGCGCCTCCTCCAGCGTGCGGCCCACCCCCAGCACCTCTCCGGTGGATTTCATTTCCGGCCCCAGGTGCGTATCCACGTCTGCCAGCTTTTCAAAGGAGAAGGTGGGGACTTTCACCGCGTAATAAGGCGCCTGGCGGAAAAGCCCTGTACCGTAGCCCATATCGGACAGCTTCTCCCCCAGCATGCAGCGCACCGCCAGGTCCACCACAGGCAGGCCCGTCACCTTGCTAATATAGGGCACCGTGCGGGAAGCCCTGGGGTTGGCCTCGATCACGTAAAGCTGGTTGTGGTGGATCACGTACTGGATGTTGATGAGCCCCACGGTGTTCATTTCCACAGCCAGCGCGCGTGTGGCCTCCAGAATCCGCTGGATCAGCGCGCCGTTCAGATTCCACGCGGGATAGACCGCAATAGAGTCACCTGAATGCACGCCCGCGCGCTCGATATGCTCCATGATGCCGGGGATCAGCACATCCGCCCCGTCGCAGATGGCGTCCACCTCCACCTCCACGCCCAGCAAGTACTGATCGATAAGGATAGGGTTTTCGATGCCCTGGGCAAGTATGATTTGCATGTATTCCCGTATATCGTCTCCGGTAAAGGCAATGATCATGTTCTGGCCGCCCAGCACGTAGGAGGGGCGCAATAATACAGGATAGCCCAACTGTTCCGCAGCAGCAACCGCATCCTCCAGCGTGCGCACGGTGCAGCCCGCGGGACGCCGGATGTGCACCCGTTCGAGAATTTCATCAAAGCGTTTACGGTCCTCCGCCGCGTCGATGCTGTCCGCGCTTGTGCCAAGAATAGGAATGCCCGCCTTATGAAGGAAATTCGTAAGCCTTATGGCCGTCTGTCCGCCGAAAGCCACTACCACCCCCAGGGGCTTTTCGGTATGCAAAACACCCATCACGTCCTCAGGAGTCAGGGGCTCAAAGTACAGCCTGTCGGCGGTATCAAAGTCCGTAGACACGGTTTCCGGGTTGTTATTGATCATCACCACGTCATAGCCGTACTGCTTCAAAGTCCATACGCAATGGACGGAGGCATAGTCAAACTCGATGCCCTGGCCGATGCGGATGGGTCCGGAGCCCAAAACCGCCACACAGGGCTTCCTTCCTCCCTTTTGGGCAATGAATTCCTCCGCCTCGTTCTGGTCGTCGCAGGTGGCGTAAAAGTAGGGCGTCTGTGCCTCGAACTCCGCGGCGCAGGTATCCACCATCTTGTATACGGGATAGCGGGGATTTGCAATTTCACACCCGCTGATGCGCCGGATGGCCGCGTCCGGATAGCCGTACTTTTTGGCTCGCAGGTAGGTTTCCTCTGTGAGGTTTCCCTGCAACAGCAGCTTTTCCATATCCAGCAGGTTTTTGACCTTTTGCAGGAAAAACAGGTCGATTTTCGTGAGCCGGTTCAACTCTTCCAGGAAAATTCCCCTGTCCATAGCCTCATACAAAGCAAACAGCCGCTCGTCGGTGGTGCCGCCGATAAAAGCCAGCAATTCCTGTATGGAAAGGCGCTTCAGCTTTTTCATGCGCAGCGTGTCCTGGGCGATTTCCGCGCCGCGAACCGCTTTCATCAGCGCCTGTTCAAAGCATGTACCGATGGCCATCACTTCTCCGGTGGCCTTCATCTGGGTACCCAGGGTGCGCCGTCCGTACACGAACTTGTCAAAGGGCCATTTGGGCAGCTTCACCACCACATAATCCAGCGCTGGCTCAAAACAGGCGCAGGTTTTGCCTGTAACGGCATTTTTGATTTCATCCAGCGTGTAGCCGATGGCGATTTGCGCCGAAACCTTGGCAATGGGATATCCCGTGGCCTTGGAGGCCAGCGCGGAGGAGCGGGAAACGCGGGGATTGACCTCGATCACGGCATACTCAAAGCTATTAGGGTGCAGCGCAAACTGCACATTGCAGCCGCCCTCCACCTTCAATGTATCAATAATATCCAGCGCCGCCCGGCGCAGCATTTGAAATTCCTTGTCGGCCAGCGTCAAGGCAGGAGCCGCCACAATGCTGTCCCCCGTGTGTATGCCCACGGGATCGAAATTTTCCATACTGCACACCGATACCACGTTGCCGGCGGCGTCCCGCATGACCTCAAACTCGATTTCCTTCCAGCCGGAAATGCACTTTTCCACCAATATCTGCCCGATGGGAGACATGCGAAGGCCGTTCCCGGCAGTTTCCGCAAGCTCCTTTTCATCAGCCGCGATGCCGCCGCCGCTGCCGCCCAGGGTATACGCCGGGCGTATGATAACGGGATAGCCGGTCTCCGCGGCAAATTCCAGCGCCGTCTCCACCTTCGTCACAACCTTGGAGGGGATCACGGGCTGGCCGATCAGTTGCATGGTATCCTTAAACTGCTGCCTGTCCTCCGCCTTCTCGATGGTATCCCGGCAGGCGCCCAGAAGCTTCACTCCGTGGGCGGCAAGAAAGCCCTCCTTGTCCAATTGCATGGACAGCGTTAGGCCGCTTTGCCCGCCCAGGGTGGAAAGCAGACTGTCGGGTTTTTCCTTCACGATGATGCGGCGGATGGTTTCCAGCGTGAGCGGCTCGATATATACCTTGGTGGCCATGGCCCGATCGGTCATGATGGTGGCAGGATTGGGGTTGATGAGAATCACTTCGAGTCCCGCTTCCTTCAGCGCCCGGCAGGCCTGGGAGCCGGCGTAGTCGAATTCCGCCGCCTGCCCGATGACGATGGGGCCGGAGCCGATGATCAGCACCCGCCGGATATCAGGATTGAGCGGCATTTTGATTCCCTCCCATCAGCGCAAGAAAGCGGTCGAACAAAAAACGGGTATCCAGCGGGCCGCAGGCAGCCTCCGGGTGGAACTGCACCGAAAAGGCCGGGATGTCCAAATAGTCGATGCCTTCGCAGGTATAGTCGTTGCCGTTTTCAAAACGCAAGCGGCTGCCCTGGGGTAAATGGTTCACGGATACGGCATAGCCATGATTCTGGCTGGACATGTACATCTGCCCTGTTGCCAGGTCTTTCACCGGCTGGTTGCCGCCCCGATGTCCGTATTTCAGCTTTTCCGTCATCCCGCCCCTGGCCAGGGCCAGCAACTGGTGCCCCAGGCAGATACCGAAGATGGGCACATTGCTTTGACACAGTTTATGCAGCTCAGCGATGATGTTCACGTTGTCCGCTGGGTCGCCCGGGCCGTTGGAGAGCATCACCCCGTCGGGCTTATAAGCCAGGACCTCTTCCGCCGTGGCGTAGGAGGGCACCGTGACCACCTCGCAGCCGCGATGGACAAGATTTTTGCAAATGCTCCCCTTGGCCCCGAAATCCATCAACACCACACGGAATTTTATTTCCTCCGGCACTTCCCTTTCCACCGACACACAGGTCACATCCTCCACCTTGGGAGAAGGCCAGGCTTTCATGGATTGTGTCAGAGTTTCGATGTCTGACGGATTTTCATGCAAAAGCATAGCGTTCATCACGCCCTTTTGGCGGATAACCTTCGTCAGCGCCCTGGTATCCAGATCATACAGGCCGGGAATATTTGCTTTCTTCAATAGCGCATCCAGCGTGCCCTGGCAGCGGAAGTTGCTGGGAGCCTCGCACCATCCCCGCACGATATAGGCGGACAGCCGGGGAGCCTTGCTTTCAAAATCCTCTGGGATCACCCCATAATTCCCGATCATGGGAAAGGTTTGAACAACCATCTGGCCGTAATAGCTTGGGTCTGTCAGGGTCTCCAGGTAGCCCGTCATATTCGTGGTAAACACAAGCTCCCCCGACGCTTCCCGTATCGCGCCGAAGATTTTGCCTTCGTATAACTGCCCGTTTTCCAGCAGCAGGTAACCTTTTTGCATCAATGCTCCCACCTTTGCCCGCCCTGTTTGGGGATTTGAATTATTATACATCTTTTTAAATATATATTCAATACCTGTTCATCAAATTCCTGTCCGAAAATAAAACGCAAAAATGCCATCTGGCGAGCAAAAAAATTTACATCTCTTGACAATTTCATCCGGCATAATTTAATAGAGAAAAAATGTTCGCTTTTTATGCGGAGGTACAGAGAAATGAAAGCATGTCCGAATTGCGGAAAAGACAATCCGCCAACAGCAAACCTCTGCATGGAATGCGGTGAGGTTTTTCATCAGGCAGAACCGAATATCCTTTTTGCCGTCCCGCCCAAAAAGGCTGGCATGCATTGGTTCTGGGCGCTTTTAATTATGAATATAGCAAGAATTGGCGTAAACTTTTTGATCACAACGCTTCTTTACGCTTTCATCCAAAGCAAATCCGCATCCTTTATCTTTGCGCATGCGCTTGAAATAATAAATGTAGAGTTTACGGTAAGGCTAGCGGTGTATTTTCTGTCCATACTGCTTTGGATATGCTTAACTGCGAAGCGGTACCACCATTCCGCCGTTTGGTCCACCTTTGTATATATCTGGATTATTTTCAGTCCGCTTCTTTCCATTGCCCAATACAAAGCTGACATAGAGCAACTGGGATATCAGCCGAACTATATTATATTCATGGGAGTTGTATCGATGGCGGCAGGGGCAATCCTCTTTTCCCAATACAAGAAAAAGTTAAATAAAACACTTAGGTTATAACATTCAGGATACTCAAACCAGCATATTTGTTCTCCAAGCTATCATGCTTTATCCATAGACAGCGCGAACCGCCGGATGGCCTTGGCCACCCCGGCGTTTTCATTGTCGCAGGTCTCAAACTCCGCCGCGGCCTTTGCGCCTTCCAGCGCGTTGCCCATGGCCACGCCGTAGCCGGCCAAGGTCAGCATGGGGATGTCGTTGTCGTTGTCGCCTATCGCCATCACCTGGGCAAGTTCGATATGCAGCCTTTGGGAAAGCATTGCTAGAGCAGCCCCCTTGTGAACGCCGCGCGGCATGATCTCAATGTTGTTGATCCAGGAGCTGGTGACTTCAACGCCGGAGATTTTTTCGACTTTCTCCCGGATACGCAAAAGCCGCTTTGGGTCCTCCCGGTCGATGTACACGATCTTGTTGGTGCCGATGGCCCGCTGCTGCATGATCCCATCCATGCCATAGGTATACAAAAGATTGCCCTTGCGCTTCAAATGGGTACCCCAATGGTCCAATTCTTCCCCGGTCAGAAAGGGCCGGCTGATGGCGACATGGCTGCGCCCGAAGGCGGAATAGGTCACACGCTCCTCCTCCAGGATATCGATGCACTTTTCCACATCGCTGTCATCCATGTATTGCGTAAAAATTGCCTCTCCATGGGGCCTGTCCAGGCAATAGCCGCCGTTCAAGCCCACCACAAAACAATCTTCAAATCCCGCGTCAGACATAAAGAAGCTTATGTCCTCCGGTATCCTCCCACTGATGATAGCCAGGCGGATACCCGCCTCCGCCGCATCCCGCATGGCCCATATGTTTTCTTCGGGTATCTGGCAGTCCTCGTTCAACAAAGTCCCGTCCATGTCGATGGCGATTAAACGTACCTGTAATTTCTCCATGCCAATCTCCTTTTGTAATAAAATTAAAATGGCGGCAGGATGGCAAACGTCCGCCCGTCCAGGTAGGCAAGTCCGCTTTTCCCCGATAGCGTAATGGACGAGGCGCACAGCATCAATCTTTTCGATCCGTGCTCACGGTTGAACACCCGGTCGCCATAAGCGTCATCCCCCAGGATGGGATGGCCGGCATGCGCAAGGTGGGCGCGGATTTGATGGGTGCGCCCGGTAATCAGATCCACCTCCAGGCGGCAAATGCTGCCCGCCTCCATCACCCGGTAACCTGTAGTGATGGGCAGCCCGCCGGGAACGGGATGGCCGAATATTTGCACATGGGCGGCCTTGATGTCCTTTTTCAAATAAGCATGCAGCGTGGCTTCTCCGGGCTCAGGCGTGCCCTTCACCAGGCAGGTATACGTTTTCTTCATGCTACGCTCTTTGAAGGCGCGCGTCATGAGTTCTTCAGCCCTCACTGTCTTGGCCAGAAGCAAAAGGCCGCTTGTTTGATTGTCCAGCCGGTGGCAGGCCCGGGGAGGCTGGGCATCGGGATTTTCCTTGCGCACATGGCCTAAGGACAGGCCCTCAATCGTGGTTCCCCCGCCGCTATCCGCCTGGACGCTGATACCCGCCGGCTTGTTGATAAGCAGAATATGCTCATCCTCATATATCACATCCAGCATCAATCCGCCGTCTTCCCCCACGCCGTATACCAAAACCTGCGCGCCAGGCTTCGTTCGCGCGTCCGCCTTCACCCGCCGGCCATCCATCTTTACGTTCCGGCGGGAAAAAGCTTCCCGGATGGCCCAGGCGGGCAGTCCGGGAAGCGCGCGCATCAGGTATTTGTCCAGCCGCATGGGCGGCAAATCATCGGGAATGACAACTTCCAGTACGGACACATTTTCCTCCAGTGCCACAACGACCAATATGCGGAACAATAATGAGGGGGATGCATTGAAGGGGCAAAGCCCCTTCAATTGTAATCGTCTCGCCCGGCTTTGCCGGGCTCCGGAACCCTGCCCCCGCCTGTGGCGGATAAGGGCGGGGTGGAGGAGGCTGGCGAAACGAGCGATGGGAGCGGTAGCGAACCAGCGCGGAGATTGAGCCAGATGGGCAGCGGGGCGCTTGCGGAGCAAGCTTTCCTTACACGATTCACTGGCCGTGTGCCTCAGACCAGCCAAGCGAAGCGTAGGATGGTGTGAGGCACACAAGTGAATCGTGCAAACTCGAGAAAATGGCTCAGCCATTTTCTCGAAACACATCAGTGTTTCAAAGCCGCCTGCAGCCCGGCCCAGCGGGGCGTCTGCACCGTAAGCTTCTCAAGGGCACTAAACATGGCTGGGGTAGGCAGCACCCAGAGCATGGAGGAGAGCACGCTTTCCATCTCCGGCAGGGAAACACCCTGCTTGGCCAGCATCCGCAAGTCCTCCACCGCTTCCTCCGGGGTGTATTCCGGGCGAAGCGCACCCTTTAATACGCCGGACATCTCCTCGCTGATGGGCACTTCCTCCGGGAAGATGCCGTTCATGCCCCCCAGCATCATCGTTTCCGACAATTCCAGGGAAAGGATGCCATGGCTGCGCACCTGGCGCATCAAATGCTCGGGGTCCGCAAGGCCAGGATGGACGAGAATCATCTCCCCCTGTACATCGGTCACATAATCAAAGGTGGCCCGAAGATACCGCTGTGCATAATCGTAGGATTCCTCATCCATCTTTAAGCATACCTCCTGCAGAAAGTGCAGCGTGGGCTGCTGGGCATGCAGGAATCCGGCGATATACAAAAGCCCGTGCATGGTGGCATCAAAGCGGAATATCTTTTCCCTGGTTTCCGCATGTTCGGGGCGGTTCATGGCCTCCAGCATGGGAATATGCAGCACCTGAGGCAGATGCAGATAGATATGCTCGCTTTCAACAGTCAGTGTGCACCAAAGCCTTGCCACCAGCGCTTCCGCCGCGCCGGCCTCGTCCCAGTCCAAAAGCTCCGTTTCGCCCTCAAATGACAGCAGCCGCTCCAGAAGCATATGCTCCCGTACGGATACGAACAAAACTTCCTGGGGAAGCCTGCGCAGCACCAGATCCTTAACTTCCTCCACCTGATGGAGCCGCATCAGGCCGGGGTTTTCCATGGCGTAATAGGAAATATCCCACAGATTTTGAATATCGGAAAGGGTGCAGCCATCGAACAGCCCCGTTTTGGGATAGCTGCTCAAGCGCTTTTCACACGCCTCCAGTTGCTTCTCCCGCAGCACACTCATTGTCTTTTCGCACCAGTTCAAGGCGCGCACGCTTTCCTCGCGCTGCATGGCCGAACCTCCCCATCCAATACAATCATTCCGGGAGCTTGACCACCCATCCGAACGGATCGGGCTCCAGCCCCAATTGGATTCCCGTCAGCGTATCGTACAGCCGGCGTGTTACTTTGCCGATCCCGCCGTCGCCTATCGTCGCCTTTTCACCCTTATAGCACAGTCCGCCCACCGGAGAAACCACAGCCGCGGTACCCGTGCCAAAAGCCTCCGTAAGCCTGCCAGCCTTGATGTCCTCAAAAATATCATCAATGGCCAGCCGCCCTTCCTCCACCTTGTAATTAAGGGAGGACGCCAGCTTCAATATGCTGTCCCTGGTAATTCCGGGAAGGATGCTTCCGCTCAGGGCCGGGGTTACGATCTTGTCGCCGTAAACGAACATCATGTTCATGGCGCCCACTTCTTCCACGTATCTGCGCTCCAGGCCGTCCAGCCACAGCACCTGGACATAGCCCTTTTCTTCCGCCTTCTGCGCCGCCAGGATGGAAGCAGCATAGTTGCCCGCCGCCTTGGCGTGGCCCACGCCGCCCCGCACGGCCCGGACGAATTCGTCCTCCACATAGATGCCGATGGGTGCAAGCCCGCCGGGATAATAAGCACCGCTGGGAGACAGGATGATGGCAAAGCGGTACGCTTTGGAGGCATGCACCCCCAGGAACGGATCCGTCGCAATAATGAAGGGACGGACATACAGCGACGTACCCGCCGTATGAGGTACCCATTCTTTTTCCAATTGAAGCAATTGGGTAAGGCCCGCCATGCACAGGTCAATGTCCAACTGCGGCATGCACATGCGCTCGGCGGAACGGTTCATGCGCAAAAAGTTATCCTTCGGCCGGAAAAGCTGCAGGCTGCCGTCCTTTGCGCGGTAGCACTTGGTGCCCTCGAAAATCGCCTGGCCGTAATGCAGCACCATGGAAGCGGGATCCATGGCAAAGGGGCCATAAGGAACGATCCTGGCGTCGTGCCAGCCTAAGCCCGGCGCATAGTCCAGCAAAAACATGTGATCGGTAAAGATCCTGCCAAATCCCAACTTTGTTTCATCAACGGGCTTGGCCTTCCGTTCCTCGGCCAGCGTCACCTTGATTTCCTGCATGCGGTGCCTCCAATCTTCCGTACAACAAGCGATAAAACGCCTTCTACGGCACAGCCACAAAAATAGCTACCGTTGATTTATTATACAAGGAAGATATGGTGTGTCAAGTCTTTTCCCCTGTCAATTTGGGGCAATTGATCGCAATTTACCGGGGAAATGGAAGCTGCCAAAGGCCGGGGACGTATGATGCGGCAGTCATCGCCCATAGGAATTGTGACAACATAAAGCGTATGGGCTCCACGCTTTGAAAAGCAGCTATTTCCCCATATGCTTTCCTGGATGAAATTTCACAGCCTTCTTTCTTGTCCTTTGCTTCCTGTACTGCTATAATGAGGAAAATATCATGGGTCGTCCTATTGTCATCGTTTTGGAGGGGCCGTATGTGGATTGTCTATGCCATCCTGTCCGCTGTGTTCGCTTCCCTGACAGCCATCCTGTCCAAAATCGGCATGGCCGGCATCAATGCCAATCTTGCCACCGCCATCCGCACGGTGGTGGTCCTCTTCCTGGCCTGGCTCCTTGTTTTCTTTTCGGGGCAGCACCACAACCTGGGCAGCCTTACAAAACAAAACTGGATTTTTTTGATCCTCTCCGGCATCGCCACGGGGCTTTCTTGGTTGTTTTATTTTCATGCATTGCAGGCGGGCGACGCCAGCGTGGTTGTGCCTATTGACAAGTTCAGCGTCGTCATCACCATGGTGCTTGCATTTCTTTTCCTTAACGAAAAGATGGATGTGCAAAAGCTTATCGGCGGTGGGCTGATTACCCTGGGTACCCTGGTGCTGGTCATCAAATGGCCATTTTAGGAGGAATTGTTTGTGCTGAAGCGATTTTCCCGGGAAGAAAAAGGCTGGATTCTGTACGATTGGGCCAATTCCGCCTTCGCCGCCATCATCCTAGCCATTGTATTGCCGCCGTTCTATGAAGGAGTGGCGCAAAATGTGCCGAACGCCGGTCCCTGGTGGGGCTATGCCACCAGTATCGCCTCCCTGGTGAGCGCGGTGAGCGCGCCTGTCCTTGGTACGCTGGGCGATTACAAAGGCTACAAAATGCGCCTGTTCACCGTTTCTGTTCTGCTGGGCGCCGCGGCTACGGCGCTTTTGGCCTTCACCGCCAACTGGCAGATGATGCTGGTTTTATACATCCTGGGCTCCATCGGTTTCAACGCTTCAAACGTGTTCTATGACGGCTTCCTGCCGGATGTGACCACGGAAGACAGGATGGATATGGTCTCCAGCTACGGCTACGGCATGGGCTACATCGGGGGCAGCACCATTCCCCTTTTGATCGCCCTGGCGCTGGTCATGTTCGGCGATAAGATCGGCATCCCCTCCGATACGGCCTGCCAGATATCCTTCTTCATCACCGCCGTGTGGTGGATCGTATTCACCATTCCCATGTGGCGGTCGGTTAAGCAAAAGCATTTTATAGAGCAGCGGGGCAGCCTTCTTATGCAAAGCGTTTCCCGTCTAGCATCGGTTGCCCGCCGCATAGTAACCAACAAGGCCGTGCTATTGTTCCTCCTGGCTTACTTCTTCTACATTGACGGCGTGGGCACCATCATACACATGGCATCCATCTTCGGAAAAAGCATGGGCCTCGGGCAGACGGAATTGATCGTCATCCTGCTGCTGGTGCAGCTTGTAGCTTTCCCCTGTGCCATATTCTATGGGCTGCTTGCACGCGTTTGGAGCGTTCGGGCCATGCTGCTCACCGGCATCCTCACCTATATGGTGATCTGCGTTTTGGCCATGTTCCTTGAACCCTTGAGATCTCTTGGCAAGACGCCTCTTTTATTGGGCTTTGTGGCGCTGGCGGTGCTGGTGGGCACCGCCCAGGGCGGCATTCAGGCGCTTAGCCGCAGTTTTTTCGGTAAGCTGATACCGCCGGAATCCGCCAACGAGTTTTTCGGCTTTTATGACATCTTCGGCAAATTCTCAGCCGTGCTTGGCCCCTTCCTCTTTGGCCTGGTATGGGACACCACGCAAAAGTCCTATCTGGGCGTGGTTCCCGTTTTGATGATGTTCATCGTGGGCGGAACGCTGTTCCTGCTGGTGCCCAGGAACATTGAAAAGCTGACCTCGGCAAACTAGACCCGCAAGCTTTCACGCATCAAAAAGCCGGAAGGAACATCCCTCCGGCTTTTTCTTATCTGTAGATTTCCGGATTCACCACATTGGGAGGCCGCCTTCCCGAAAGCGCCTCCAGGATGCGCACGCAGGCAGCATGGGCCATGGCATCCCTTGCATCCTTCGTATTGGTGCCGATATGGGGCGTAAGAACCACCCGATTAAGCGTCAAAAGCTCCGCCGGGATATGGGGCTCATGGGGGAAAACATCCAGCCCGGCGGCGAACAGCTTTCCTTCCCGGATCAAAGCCGCCAGCGCCTGGTAATCCACAATGGCGCCCCTGGCCGTGTTGATAAGAATGGCCGTGGGCTTCAACAAGGAAAGGCGCGCGGCGGATAAAAGATTGTTCGTATCCTCCGTCAGCGGGCAATGAATGCTGATGACATCAGCCGTTTGAAGCAGTTCCTCCAAAGGCAGATATTCCGCGCCATTCTCTTTATCCTTTGGTAGCCTGCGGCGGTTGTGGTATGTAATGTGCATATTCATCATGCGGCCGAACTGCGCCATGACTGCGCCGATATTTCCCAGCCCGATGATGCCAAGCGTCCTCCCTGCAAGCCCCAGGCCCATATAGTTGCCCATACCGAAAAGCGACTCCGGCGGGACTTTGCGCAGTTCCCTGTCCAGTTCGCCGATACGCCGGGCGCAGGAAAGCATAAGGCCGATGGCGATTTCCGCGGTAGGCTGGGCCGTGCTTTCCGGGCAGTTGGTGACAGGGATTCCATGCCGTGTAGCCGCCGCCACATCGATCCTGTCGTATCCGGCTCCATAATTGCTGATTATTTTTAGCATCGGCGCCGCGTTGATCATTTCCGCGCTCATCGGCCCGCAGGCCAGCACCGCATCGGCGGCAGCCAGCAGGGGGAATAGTTCCTCCCTTGAAAACGACCGGCCAGGTTCCGGATGGGATACCTTGTGGCCTTCCAGTATAGAAAAGGCGCCGGCCGGAATGCCGTGGGTAACAACGATCTCCGCCATCATGCACGCATCCTTTGCCCGTTTTGCTGCCCATTATAGCAGGTGCAATCTGAGATGGCAAGACAATCGGAATGAAGTATAAAAATATACGGCGAGTTTCAAAACTCGTTTAATAATATCTTTCCACAAACAATTCAGGTGTTCTTTCGGGATGCTTGCGGAGCAAGCTTTCCTTACGTCATTCCCTGCCCGCGAGCATAGCCCGCAAGGGAATAGCGCAAACTCGAAAAAGTGGTACAACCACTTTTTCGATACCCTTGCGCAGAAGGAAGTAGAAATATGGACGGTCATCCCATTTGGCTGACAGGCGGGAATGCAGCTTATCCGCCGCTGCGGGGCAGGCAGAACGCGGAAGCCGTGGTGGCAGGCGGCGGGCTGTGCGGCGTTGCCACCGCATACCTTCTGGCCCGGGGCGGCCTGCGCGTAGTGCTTTTGGAAGCGGACAGGCTGGGTCACGGCGCTTCCGGCCATACCATGGCAAAGGTGACCGTGCAGCACGGACTTATCTACAGCCGCCTGAAAAAGCAGTGGGGCCGGGAGGTAGCTAATGCCTACGCCGTCAGCCAGTCAGGCGCGCTGAGCGCCATGGCCGGTCTTGTAGAACAAATGCAAATCCCCTGCGGCTGGGAATGGCAAAGCGCGTCGCTGGCCGCATTGAACGGCGAGGAGGAGCTTTTGCTGGAAAGAGAGGAAAAGGCTGCCCAGGAAGCCGGGATCGCCGCATCGATGAAGCCGGCCGGGGAGTGCCCCATTCCGGTGCGTAATCTGCTGACCGTGCCGGCCCAGGCCATGTTCGATCCCTATGCCTATTTGCAAGCGCTGGCCGGCGCTTTTGCCGCCATGGGCGGACGCATTTATGAAGACAGCCGGGTAACGACGGTGAGCACGCAAAGCGTGGCCACCGAAACGGGTTCCGTGCATGCTCCGTTCGTAATCATCGCCACCCATTTCCCCATTATCAACATCCCCGGCTGGTATTTTTTAAGAGAAAGGCAGCAGCGCAGCCATGTGGTGGCTCTTTGGGATGCGCCGGCTTTTGAAGGGATGTACCTGCATATCGCAAAAGACGGCTTCTCCCTGCGCAGGCAGGGCAGCCTGGCACTGCTCGGCGGTTATGACTATACCTGCGGCTCACAGACGGATGTAGATCACGAAGGGCTGCTGCGCCGCAAGGCCGCGGACCTTTTTCCCAATTCCCGTCCCATGGCCGCCTGGCACAGCCAGGATCTTTTGAGCGCTGACGGCCTGCCTCTGATCGGTCCCTACAGCCGCAGAACGCCTAACCATTTTGTGGCGGCGGGCTTTTCTAAATGGGGCATGACAAGCAGCATGGCGGCAGCCCAAGCCGTCAGCGCCCGCATTCTGGGCACGCCGCTGCCGGAAGCGGAAATCTACGATCCAGCGCGCACCATGAGCCACAGTGCCTTCCCGGTGCTTTTGACCTTCGGGGCGACCACCGCTGCGTATCTTGCCGGCCGCAAGCGCAAAAGCGCGCCGCGCTGCCCGCATATGGGCTGCAAGCTCAAATACGTTGCCGCCACCGCAAGCTGGGACTGTCCCTGCCACGGCTCCCGGTTTGACAGCATCGGCCGCATCAAAAACGGGCCCGCGGTGCAGCCCGCAATCATCCGGAACAAAAACAGGCCCGGCTAAGCCGGAATGACAGTTAGAATCATATGATTATCCATAGGCATTTCTCCAGCCAAGCATGCAGACACATAGAAAATTGCAATGATTTTACACACAATTGAGAATTTTTTTCAATATTATGACGAAATATTTCCTTCCTTCAAAAAAATGAATATTTTTTTTCATTCGTTCCTTGCATAATTAACATCTTTAGTCTATAATGTAACAAGGATTAATGGTGTACATTTCCAGCACTGACAGTACCAATGACTTCATTCAATTTGCACAGGGAGGCTGCCACATGGCCATTGATGCATTTTCCGAGTCCGTCAAATCCCAGGAAGATATGTACCGGCAGCTGCTCATGCGCCTTACGGGTGTTTTTGCCGCGAACGTTCATCTTGCTCCGGACGGTTCTATTACCGAAATCCACATCCTGGGCAGCAGCCTGCGCCATCCCAAGCAAATCATGCGGGATGTGCAATCGGCTTTGGCTTCGGCTTACGGTGTTACGGTGGACCACCGTATTATCAGTATTGCCCAGCTCCGGCAGGATCCTGTACAGTCGGAGGAGCATGTGGTGTCGACGCCTTCGGGCGAGGTCAGGCTGCACATCCATGAGTTTTCCCAGAACGTGGTGGGCACTCAGTACAATGTAAAGATTTCCTTGACTAGGGACGACATCGAATACATTGGCCGCTGCTCCTGCAGGAACACGCCCATTCAGCGGCCCCGGGCGGTGGCAACCGCCGTTCTTCAGGCAGTACACAGCTTCCTTGGCGTGGAAGATGTCTTCCTGCTGCTGTCCGTGCAATTTTCGCAGCTTTCCAGTATCAAGGTGGTCATGGTAGCCATTGAGTGCATGAATATGCAAGCCGCGCCGGTGCTCATCGGCGCCGCGGAATGCAGCGTCGATGAATCCCAGGCCATCGTGCGCGCTACCCTTTCCGCCCTGAACCGCAAACTGGCCTTTATGGCCTCCAATCCCAGTTGAAAACAGGTCCGACCACGCCTTGACGCGCTGCATCTTAAGCGAAGTGAATATAGCCTGTCCTATTAGCGAATGGCAGAGCCCTTTAGAGGAGGCTATATCCGTGAAGAAGGCCAAGATCGTTGTCGCGTTGATGTCCCTGGTTTCCTTGGTTTTGTCCTGTGGGGCTTTCCTGACCTGGAAGTAATGCATTGGGGCGTGGCGGACCTGTTTTCATATATAATGGCTCTCCTCTATTCTTAGGTGATTGAGGTGATCCTTACGGCCAAAAAGGCACAGTTTTATGCATACTTCATTATTGCCATTGGTCTTCTGCTGGCCATTTATGCTTTTTACACCTATATAGTCAATGTAAAACACGAAAACCTGTCCCTTGAAATCCAGCAGATGCTGTGCCTGATCATACTCTGTGTTTTGTGCCGTTCACTGCCCATTTATATTGGCGATGGGCGGCAAGGGCTGGATGT
Organism: Bacillota bacterium; assembly: GCA_023411395.1. GTDB lineage: Bacteria > Bacillota > Clostridia > Christensenellales > Aristaeellaceae > JAEWAH01. The sequence goes on along the minus strand of JAEYOV010000071.1, from coordinate 230,566 downwards.
ATCGGTTGTGAGCATATTGGCCGCCGTCATCACAAAAGGCCCGTATGCCGCCATGTGCGTCTATTGGGTCAGTTCACTGTTCACCATTGAATACAACAAGGGTACAAAAACATATCATCATCTGTATAACACACCGTTCATAAAATCCGCTTTCAATAACAGCAACCTTACCATTGCCATCTTTGCTTCCGGGTTGCTTTTCCAATTGGCCGGCGGCATACCCGGCGCGCCAGTGCTGCCACAAGTATTATTGCCCTCGCTCCTATTCTCTTCGTTTGCCTTTTTAATTAACAGCTTCATTTTGCTACTAATGTTTCTGCTGGATAAACGGGTCACAATGGGTGATGCGGTTGACATGATTCGTGGCTTGCTGCCCAACGTACTTTTTGCTATGCCCTTGGGGCTTTTGATGGCTCTTTTGTTTGTGATGCCAAATGGCCACTGGCTCGCCATACTGATGCTCTTTCCCCTCCTGCTGGCCCGGTATGCCTGGGCGCTGTACCTGGAATCCCAGGTGCAGCACATGAAATTGATCCATGCTTTCGTATCCGCCATGGAAGCAAAGGATACCTATACCGAAGGCCACTCCCGCCGCGTGGAGACAATCGCGGTGCAAATCGCCAGGGCGCTGAAACTGCCAAAGGAAAAGGTAAAAGAAATCCAAATCGCGGCACTTTTGCACGACATCGGAAAAATCGGCATTGAGGATATCATTTTGCGGAAGCCAGCAAAACTGACGGCGGAGGAATTCCAGCGCATCGAGGAGCATCCCGCCATTGGTGTAAACATAGTGGAAAAGGTAGGGCTTTCCGAAGGGATCAAGGAAATGATCCGCCATCACCATGAACGGTATGACGGCAATGGGTATCCGGATAAGTTGAATCATACCTCCGTTTCCTTTGAAGCATATATTCTGGGCGTTGCGGACGCATTTGATGCCATGATCAGCGACAGGCCTTACCGAGCAGGCATGTCCGAGGAAAAAGCGCTGTCTATCCTCAGGGAGGAAAGCGGAAAGCAGTTTCATCCCGCTGTAGTGGACGCATTCAATGAGGTATATCAATCCCAAAAGGAGCAAAAGGCTGAAGCATGATTCTTGCCTACTTCATTTTGCTGGCCATCCCGCTAAGCTTCCTGTGCGGCGGGCGGCTCAGGTACATTGCGGAGAATCCACTGCGGCTGATTTGGCTGCCGCCGCTTGCGTTCGCGATAGAGGCGGCTTTATCTTTTATGCAGCGCCGCATACCGCTGCCAATATCCCAATGGCTGTGGATTGCAGTTTCTCTGGAATACGTGCTCATTTTTCTTTTTTGTTTTCTGAATTGGAAAAGGAAACCCGTCCGCCTCATTGCTCTGGCCAGTTTCTTGAATTTCTTCGTCATTGCCTGGTATGGCTTCCGCATGCCTGTGGCGCCCATCATCCACGAGTTCCCGGAGATGGCCTCTGTGCTTGAGCGCATACAGTCCGGCGAAATATTTGAGTACGTTTTGGTGGACAAAGGCGCTCCTTTCCTGTTCCTGGGCGATGCGCTGGTGATTCCCTTTGTGCACTCCGGGCTGGCCAGCATCGGCGACATATTCCTGGGCATTGGCGTAGGCTGGCTGATTTTTCACTGGATGCGCCCCCTGCCCCAAAAAAGAAAGCGCCAGACATCCGGCTGGAGTGCGATGTAGCCACCCTGCCCCTGCCCCATGCAGGGGCTTTTTTGTGGCTTCCAGAAATGAGAAAATTCTCATGGAAAATTAATGCCGGCCTTTTTGATTTTTCCATAGTTCAGCCGTATACTTTTCACGTAGGAGGTGATTGGTATGGGTTGCTTACTGTGGCCTTTCGCGGCGGTTATCGGTATCATAGGCGGTGCGTTGGGCCTTGCCGGGAAAATCATCGGCTTCATATTGGGCGCCATCGGCGGCCTGTTTTCGCTGATATTTGCCTTGATCCTTGGCGCCATCGGCGTAGCGCTGTGTATGACCATCATTGGCGCGGTCATCGGCATTCCATTGATCCTGCTTGCCGTGGGCCTGGCCTTTCGCGCCATCTTCTGATTCAAGCAGCCGGCCGATGTGCAGGAAAACCGCTGAAGCAAAATGCTTCGGCGGTTTTGTTACAGATACGTAAAGGCTGCCAGGATAGCGGCAGCGACCGAGCCGATGACGTCAAATATCAAGTCAAAATCGGTATCTTTCAATCCCCGCTGCATCTTCATTTTGTTCCTTGAATCGTGCAGGAATTCCAACGCTTCAAATACAGCACCTGCCGCAATGCCCATGACCGCCACAAAAACGGAGCGGAAAAGCACCGATCCTCCCGGACTGGTCACTTTCGACAATGTCAGGTAGAGAAGCAGCGCAAAGGAAAAACTGCCGAATCCGTGCAGGTACCTGTCAAAGGTTTTTGACCGGTGGTACAGATCCAGATAAAGACCCACAAAGGTATGCAAAAAGACAGTGAGCATGGCAAGTGTCAAAACAAAATAAGGAACGCGGATTCGAATAATACACAACACCAGCAGATAGAAAAGAAAAAGAACGGCCGGTGCGACCGCATGTTTTAAGCTGCTTGATTTTTTGGCTTTCGAATACCGGACGGCAATAAAAACCTCGGCAAGGGAAAACAGGGCAAGCAAAGCAAAAAAGAACGCTTCCATCATGCACCTCCTTTATATCCGTCTTCTAATCTGTGAAAAGGCAGCGTAAATGATGCACGGATGGAACGGCTGTCCTGACTCATGCCGGCTCCGGTAACAATCTTCCTCAAAATGAATGCGCTATTTTACATTTTTTTGCGCTTTGTTCTCAAGAAAATACTTGCAATACGTGCCAAGACATGATAAAATAATTTTTGCTGATTCACGTTGATTCAAGGAGGTGAATGAAATTGCCGAACATCAAGTCCGCCATCAAGCGCGTCAAGGTCAGTGAAAAGAAGAATTTGCGCAACCGGATGATCAAGAGCGGGGTAAAGACCGCCATCAAGAAATTCCAGGTTGAGTTGGCTGTGAACCCCGGTTCCGCCAACGTGCAGTTGAGCGCAACCACCTCCGCCATCGATAAAGCGGCTGCCAAAGGTATTCTGCACAAGAATACGGCGAACCGTAAAAAGGCCCGCCTGGCCCGCAGTCTTTCCAAAGCTGTGGCTCAGTGAATTGCAGGATAGAAATATGTATTTCCGAGAACCCCTTCCCTTATGGAGGCGGGTTCTTTTTTTTGAGAAAATAGCGCTGCCGGATTGCCTATGTTTGTTGATAGTTTAAGGGCGGTAAGCAGCAACTGCCTCCCGCCCCATTTTTCTCACAAAGCGGACCTAATCCCATTTTTGCGCCGGAGGGGGCTTTATGGCATCGGGACGCTTGCTTCCCTCCTTCAGCACAAAGCCCAGGTCACAGTTGAAATTCTTCCCGCCGCTTGTCACCATCACATCCACGGTATAGGCCTTATCCCCCTCAAAGCCGTCCAGCGCGCTTACCAGCAAAGGATAATCCGTCCGCCGCGTTGTGGGTATAAGCTCTGTGTACATGGCAGCCTGCACCTGGCTCGGCATGGGGTACACATTGTCAAACAGATAATAACCGTAAGCGTCGGTAAGTACCGCCGCCACCTGCTGCCCATCCTGTATGAGGACTACGGACATGCCGGGGATACCGGGCTCGCCCGTATCCTGAAGCCCGTTCCTGTTTTCATCCAGCCAGACAAAATCGCCCAGCTTGCCGGTTCTGACAGCGCCGATGTCCTGCTTTATCTGATTCTTTCCCATAACCAAATCAAACGCTTCCCCAAGTCCCGAGGTGGTGTCTGATATGATGCTGAGCGCCTCGCCTGCCATCAGCCGTTCATCCTGCGGCTTCACAAACAGATATCCCGGCTTAAGAGCCGCACCGATCCTGTACTTCCCGGGCATCAGCCGGTCAAAGCGGTATGCTCCGTCCTCCGCCGTCACCACCGTCTTCAGCGGCTTCTCAAGATCATCAGCCTTATACAGCGATACCTGCACGCCGTCAAGAGGCGATATAGTGCCCTGCACATCAGCCCAGACCATTCCCCGGATGGAGGTATACTGTCTCACTCCGGCGCGGATATCCGCAATCTCCTCACCCTCCATAAGCATAAGGTTGGCCAGGGTCACGGTGCCAGGCGCGCCGTCATGGAATATGTTCTCTCCGGCGGCGGTGTCCGCAGCAATGCTGTTTTCAGGGAGGCTCACCGTAAGGTCATACGTTCCAGGCCGGATAACAGGCACATGATAGGCGCCGTTTTCATCGGTTGTCAAGGTGGTGAAGACGCTGCCAGTCAGGATATCCAGAACCTGTACCTTGAGGCCGCCCAAACGCGCCTCCCCCGGCTCCTCCAGGCCATTGTTGTTCTCATCCAGCCAAACATGGCCCGCCAGGGACGCCGGCAGCATGCCGCCCACCAGGCGGCCGTCCAGCTTATCCCCCATGCGGATGTCCATATCCAGGCTCCCCTGCGCCCCCAGGATGGAATCCATCAAAATGTTGGAACCGGCCCTGGTGAAAACCATCCCCGCGGGAAGCGATACGCTCAGCGTGTATGCGCCGGGCCGCAGACGGTCAAGCAGGAACGCACCGTCCGGACCGGTGGTCACATTCCCGGCTTCCTGCCCGGTTCGCCGGCTTGTGAGAATGAAGCGCACACCGGAAAGGGTGTTTTCCCCTTCTTCCCGAACACCGTTTGCGTTGGCATCGTGGAAAGATATGCCGGACATCCGGCCCAGAGCCACAGCCCCGCACAAGGGGGCGCGCTTTGTTTCCCCAATTTTCAGATCAAAAGCCTCACCGAAAGCAGTAAGGTCCTCCCCGGCGATTTCGTTTCCGCCCTTGACCTTTACCGCATATACGGCGCCCTCGGGCAGCAAGTAGGACAGGGTGTACCGGCCCGGATGCAGATCTGCAAAAGCAAAATCTCCGCTCCCGCCTGTGGTAAAGCTTTGTACCACCTGCCCGGCCTCATTCATAAGGCTCACCTTTACCCCCTCAAATCCCCCTTCTCCCTGGGACAGCAGGCCATCGTCATTTAAGTCGCCAAACACCTTGCCCTGTACGCCGGCAGGCAAGATTACACCCGCATACACGCTCTTTACCTGCTCACCCAGGGCTACGGAAATCGCCCCGGTCAATCCCTCGTTTTTATCCAGCGCTTGTACACGGCTTCTGCTCTCGCCGCTGCCCTGCCAGGTAAACATGTAGCCCGCCGGCTTTTCCACCGCCAGGGTGTAGGCCATGGGCATCAGTCCGTCAAAGGTATACTGGCCGGCGGCACTGGTCTCCACGCTGGCCACCGTTTCTCCGTCCTGGTCAAGCAGCCTTATAAGCACGCTGGAAACAGGCGGCTCTCCATGATCGTAAAGCCCGTTGTAGTTTGTATCGGTGAAAACAAGGCCTGACAAGCTACCCGGCACGACCGCGCCTGCACCCACAGCCCGGCGCTCTCCGCTTGAAAGCGAGAGGGTAACGGTCGTCTCACGCTTGCCTTTGCGCCGGGCAAACAGGTTCTCATGTTCGCTGCCGCCGTCCGGGACACGGGTAAAGACCACGCCCGTATCCGGCAGAACGGCCCGCAAATCGTATTCGCCGCCCCACAGGCTGTCAAAGCGGAATGCGCCGTCTGATCCGGTTGCAATGGATTTCAGCGCTTTGCTGCTGCCCGTCCTTGTCAATTCCAGGGTAACGCCGTCAAGAAGCTGTTCGCCGCTGTCAAAGACGCCGTTGTAATTTTCATCCAGGAAGGCCACGCCATGAAGAACCGCCCCCGGCACAAAACCGATGTTTTGGTTTTCCTCCCGGGTGCCGGATTCAAACACATATTTGCGTTCCCCGGCGCTCGTGCCTTCAGTGGTGATGATGGAGCGGTTCACCCCGCCCGTGGCGCTGGAGCGGGTAAAGCTCATGCCATCCGGCCCCTTTACGGTGAACAGATACGTATCGGTGCGGGCGGTAATGGCATACAGCCCCGTATCGTCTGTGGTATAGATATAATTCTGTCCATTTCGGCTGCCGGACAGCGTGATTGTGCACCCAGCCTGGCCGGGCTCGCCGTCGGTCATGATGCCGTCGGCATTGACATCCAGCCAGACGCGGCCGCTGATCGTGCCTGTCTTTATGCCGCCCACTCCAAACCCCGCCTTTTGACCCTCCTTCAGGGTGAAGGGCTGCGTTACTCCCTGGCGGCTGTCCGCTATGGGCACTGTGTTTCGTTTGAAACCACTCACATCCCCCTGCCGGGAGAGCCAGTAACCCTCCGGCAGCGTAAAACGGATGCAGTAATTGCCGGGGGCAAGGTTGTAAAAGGAGATTTGCCCGTTCCTGTCTGTCATGCCCTTGGCGGCCACGGTGTCATCGCCACCCTCCGCCGGGAGGACTTCCACCAGTGTTCCCTCGATGGCCCGCTCATATATGCCCTGCAAACCATCGTTATTGCTATCCCAGAAAGCGTTGGCTTCAAGCGCCGCCGGGGAAACAGCGCCTGCAAAGACCTGAATATTCTGTCCATTTTCCAGGGTGAAGGGCTCTTGCGCCTGCCGGTTCGCCAGCGCCTTGCCTTTGGGCAGGGTGATGGACAGGCGGTATTGGCCGGGCACCAGGTTTCCGAAGTGAAATAGCCCATCCCCGCCCGTTTGCACCGACTGGATCTGCGTCCATGTGCCGGCCTGCTCCATCAAAAGTTCCACCCTCGCGCCGGAAAGGGCTGCTTCCCCTGTTCCAAGCGCGCCATCCTGGTCGGAATCCTCAAAGACGGCGCCCGCGACCGTGGCGGCCTGCAAAAGCAAGGCTTCCTGCGGCGCCGTTTCCTGGCCGGGGAGAACCTCCACGAAAAGGGATGCGGTCATGCTCCCCTGCGCAGGCTCAATCCGCCATGCCCCCGACTGGTCCTCAAGCACCGTTTGGGGCAGTGCCGCCTGCACCTGATACATCCCGGGAATCAGGTCTGAAAAAACATACCGGCCGTTTGCGTCCAGCACTCCCTGCCGGTCTTCCGGCCCCGAAATCATCACCGGAATATCAGCGACCCCGGTACCGCTGAATGCTACCATAAGTGACCCTGTGACCGTTTCCTCCAGCGCAAGCTGCTTTTCTCCCCCCGCAGGGACCTCAGCATCCAGGGAGACCGGCCCCTTTAGCCAGGACTGCGTGCCCTCCGCGCGGATGGCAAGCCCTTGCGGCACCTGCAAGCTAAGCGTATAAGCGCCGCTGAACAGCCTGTTAAAATAGTACGAACCGTCATCGGCGGGGGCCGATTCGGCCAGAAGGCGGCCCTCCCTAAACAGGGACGCGGTACCTAAAGGATATGTATAGCCCTGCAGGCTTACGGCCAACGAGCCGTACCGGCGCACAGGTCCGTCCTGCATGACCTCGCCGCCATATTGCAATGTAATAGAAGGAAGCAGTGCCTTAAGGCCGGAAGCTTGCGCGTATCCGTCGCCGGGATAGAATCCAGCCTGTGAAGAAAGCGCGTCGGGCAGCTTCAAGGCCACCTGGTAATCTCCCGATGCCAGAGCGTCAAAGCGGTACTGCCCTTGCGCGTCTGTCAGCGCGGACGCAGCCGCTTGGCCGCCCGTAATCAATGTAGCCTCAACCCCGGCAATGCCCGCATGACTCTCCTGTTCATACACGCGGCCGTACAGCGCGCACATCCTGGAGAATGCGATTTGAATCTCGGCTTGATTGCTCAAACCCGTCTGCGCCGCCAGATACAGCCCGCCGGTGCCACGCTGCCCGGCGATGACCGTATTTTCCGGAAGCTGCGCGTACAGCTCCCCCATTTGGCCGTCAGCCGATACGCCGGAAAAATCAAATTTCCCCTGCGCATCCGTATAGGTGTGATAGCTAAGGTTGGCGGAGCCGCGCCACATCACAAGCTGTCCGGCAGCTCCCTGCTCACCTTCCTCATGCTGCCCATTGCCGTTGGCATCGTCAAACAGCCATCCGGACAGAGCCGCCTCTCCGCCAACTCCAGGATAGCCAAACGGCTGCGACACGGCCGTATCTGAATCATTTTTCGCAGTCCAGGACGCATAGGCATACATTTCGGGCTGGTCAAGGCCCAGCGCGGCATCCGCCACAGGACAGCCTTCCACACGCTCGCCCCATACCGCAAGGCCCAGCGGATTGTCCAGAGTGGGAGCCACGCCAGCGCTGCTCAAGACCCATGACGCGCCTTCCCCATCCCCTGCCCCCAGGGACGCGGAGAATGTTACCGTTTGCTCCTGGCCTTCCGCCAGCGTGCCGGGCAGCGAAAGCGCCAGGATATCAGCCTGTTTACCACGGCTGACCGCCACAATAGGCGGTTGGATATTACCATCCTGCACACGCCAGCCATCGGGCAGCTGTACCGCGAGCTTTTGGCCGTCAAGCGCCGGGCCGCCTTCATGGCGCACCGTAACCGATACGCGGCCCTGAGCATCCGCCGCCCCTGTAACGCTGACCACCGCCCGGCTGTCAAATACATTCGTTCGCAGGTCAAAGCTGTTGCATTCCCCGTAGGCCGTGACTATGTTCCTGTCCCGGCCCGGATACTGGTATTGCCAGGAAGCTTTCATGGTGACTGCTGCCTGGGCCACGCTGGCCTTGCTTGGATCGGGGGTACGGCGGGCCAAGCCCACTTTCAGGTGTATAGAACCCGGATCAAACGCTTCTGGCACAAGAGCCTGTCCATCCGCCGCGACATAGACGATCTTGACGGAGGATGCCTTCAGCCCGTCCAGGCTGAGCTCCTGCCCCGGCGCAAAATGCCTTTCTCCGCCTATTTGCAGCCCCTGTTCGTCATAAGCCCGGGCTCTGGCCTGTATCCCCTGGGTGCCCGGCGTCACGATGAGGCTTTTTATTTCTTTCCCTGATTGATCAGGATGCGCATTCCCAACCTGGTCCAGCAGAGTCAATTGGCTGATATCTATTGTATAGTTTTGCAGGGGTAGTGTGTTCCCCTCATCCGAATGGCTTGAAAAGAGGAATTCCGCTGTTTGATCCCCGGCATACAAATTCCCGGCGGGCCTGGTCTCAACGGCCATGTCTCCCCGCAGACGGTCGTGCAGGGGTACAGGCGCATTTTGCACTGTGAGGCCTGTCACGCTGTCCTCCGTGCCCAAGTAAGGAACAATGGCCAAAGCCATATCCTCAGCCGGCACCGTGCCTTCCGGCGACAGCGTCTGGCGCAGGGTATATACACCTTCGGGCAGCGGCATCTGCGCGTTGTAGATGCCTTCATTATCCGTGGCAAATGAATACACCGTCTGCCCGCTTTCATCCAGAACGCTGAATTCTGCGCTTTGTGCAGGCTGTCCATCCCGCGCAAGCGTGTTGCTCAGGCGAAACAGGCCTTCCCGGGCATAAGCCAGCACATCCGCCCGCAGGCTGCCCTCTCCGTTCCAGGCTACGGGAATGATATCCTGGCATACATAGGAGCTTGGCATGCTCTCCTTAACAGGACGCAAAAAAAGGCCAAGCCCGGCATCCTGCGTTTTTACGGTCAGCGATTCCGGTACTCCTGCATCCCGCTGCTCCTGCGTGCGGTTGGCAGTGACCTCCCCCAGCACAGTCTCCCCTGACAGCACTTCAAACGTGCCGCCAAGCGGCACTGTCTGCCACTGAAGCTGCGCGTTCAGCTTCAGTCCCCTGAAGGATACGGAAAGCGCAACCTCCCCGCCGGGCGATGCACCGGCTGTCAGGAATGATAAAAAGGCAGCCAGAATCAAGCCGCCACCCAACAATATCCACCTTGTTCTGCGCGAAATGAAAGCCTTGTCCTTTTGCCGGCGCCTCATATGTGCTCCTCCATCAAAACAAAAGCCTGTTCTACAGGCTTTCATTCCGTATACCAAAACCAGCCTGAAATGGCATAAGGTTTCTCATATGTTATAGTAAAGCACCCCATAGCCTTTGTCAACTATTCCCGTCCGGACGGATATGTAAAAATACGGCAATGCGCCGGCGCCATGACAGGGGAGGCGGTATCCCGCTCTTTACAAAGCAGAACCCGCCTCTCCATTGTCCATGTGCGGCGGCAGCCGAGGCGCAAGAACTGCCTGGCCGCCTGAAGGGGCTGCTCCATCCGGCTGAAGGCGCCATCAGCCCCGTCCGTCCGGCGCCGGCCATCCATTACCGGGCCGGGCCTCTTGTGTATCGTGGCTTAGGAAGGATAAGGCGAATGGCAGCCCGGATGGCAGGGCTGGGGATACAGGGGCTTCTCCCGGCATTCAGGCTTATGCGGTTTGGTGGAGCAGGGTTCCCAGTGAATCAGGAACAATTCCAGTACAACCTCCAACTCCACATCAAAGCAAAGATCGTTTGAACATACCGGCGCACACACCAGCCGCACGCAAGGTACGATGATCAGGTTATGGCGCCAGCATTCCGCAGGAGCGCATTTCAGGCGGAGGCAGGCATCCATCTCAACCACCGCGGGGCAAAAATATTCGCAGCCGGCGGCGTCCCGTACGCAGGCGCAGACGGGGATAAACACATGGAACATCGCTTGGCCCCGTCCCGTATTGCACTTGGACGGCTCCCACCAGGGCTGCGCGCCGCTTTGCTGCACGGATACAAGCTGGAATGGAGGCCGGGCACACTCCGGCACGCAGCTCACACTCAGCTTGGTGCACAGCCGCCGTTGCCATTCCCGGCCGCTGCAGATGATTCTGGGCAGCAATACCTGGACCGGATCCGGTTCATGCTTGCAGCGGTCCTTGGGCGGACAAGGCGGAGGGCACGGCGGCGGGCAGGGAGAAGGGCACGGCGGCGGACAAGGCACGCACTTATCCATTTGCGGCCATGTGGGGGCGCAAGGCGGACTGCGGTCAGGCTGCTTGGACGGCCTGCACGCAGAACAGTTACATTGACGGTTCACCATGGCTATAACCTCCAGGGACTTTGCATTTAGGCAAAGCATGGTTTTTCTGTGGAAGGGGTCTCGCTCCCATTGTATGTTTTCATCCCAAAACCGTTCTATTCCGCCTCATGCTTGGAATATACTTTTCGATGCCGCTCTTTCCTTTCCGGTTTGCACAAAAACGGGCAAAGTACCAAAAAAATGGATCATGTTCCCCATAAAAAAACCTTGACAACGCTCCTCCCCTTCAGTATAATAGCTTTTGTTCGCATGACGCAAGTCTGTGAAAAGATTCCTGGGTGTGGCGCAGTTTGGTAGCGTGCTTGAATGGGGTTCAAGAGGCCGGAGGTTCAAATCCTCTCACCCAGACCAAAGAGAAACCGTTGAAAACACTAGGTTTTCAGCGGTTTTTTCTTTATGATACATAATCTATATTAACTGATAAAATGGTTACTTTAATTTTTTTCAACTTTTTAATTAGCGATCCCAGATAATTCCTGTATTTTTTATTTGCATATTTCCACTAATAATACCATAATTGAAATCTTCCATACGAATCACCCACCCGGTTCGCATGACCGATCTCGGTATAGGCGCTTATGCGGGCAGATACCGCGATGCTTGTAATGGCCTGAGATTATATCAGCATAGCGTTCGTACAGTGTGAATAGCCTCGTAAAGCAGGCCTGCCGGCCGAATCCATAAGATACGCCGTTTTCCCCGCGCCTGCTCTGCGGTTCTCATTGAGCGCGCTTTTAAAACCGTCTGCTACATGGATACCGATCCCATGGCCATAGTAAGGGCCGTTACCCAAGTCTATCACGTTCTCTCCCTGCCACTCCGGAGTTTTCGGGTCAACATCGGGTTTTCCAAAATAAAGTCTGCCACTGGGGATAAAGCCTGTAGCCTGTTGCACATAGCCTGTCTCGCGCAGCTCTCTTGCAATATCATGCAAATTCATGAGGATAATCGTTGGAAACATACTGTTAAACACATGTTCAGGGAATATTTCTATAAGCGTTATGAAATAGACGATCTGCATGGCGGTTGCGCAATCCTTACTGTATTCTGATCTGTTTTGGGGTATGGATTGTCTTCTGCAAACAAGGCACCTAGTGAGGCCAAAAAGTTTGAAGACAGCCATTCTTTAGACTAAAAGATTGTCAAGACTGTTTTGAATCTTGGATTTAAACGCGGATATAGCTATGGTATGTTTCTGCAATGCTCATGGAAGCGAGGATCGTAAAGACAGGCAGCATAAAATAGTGATAGCGGTTCTGGCTTTCCAGCAACATATGCAAAATAACCGTGCCGACAAACAGCATAATCAGCGCTTGTACCGGCCCGGCATGCTTCTGTTTCAATGCTTGGAACCCAAAAACAGAGGAAAGGAAAATGCTCAGAAGATAGAAGTATTCATTCCATTGAGTAAATCGATGGATGATGTTTTGACGTTCCTTGGTCAGCTCGCCCTGCTGTTCCAGAAAGAGCGTAGTCCATGTCTTGGCATAATCGTCGTTTCCCCAGAGGAATGTAAATTTCTCCATGGACAGATTAAGAACCCCATAAGGATCACTGCTAATGCGCTGCAGCGCAACGGCTACGCTAGCCCGATGGGCCGCCTGTGCTGAGTTTGCCAATGCAAACTCATTTGCAAAAAAATCCGCATCCTGCTGATTCCATGCTCCCTTTGCCTCAATATTGACGCCGACCATAAGGTTGTAGCCAAAAGATACGCTGCTCCCGGGCAGTTTGTGAGCGATCGTGTTGGAAATGGACGCGGAAATCAGCTGACTGCAAAGAAAGAAACTAAACGTGATCATCAGGGCGAGGAACCAACCCTGGCTGGACGCCCGGCTTAGTTTGCTATTGAGCATCTTCTCATTTTCATCATATTTTACGGTAAAGGGTATGATACAGAGAATCGCCGAAACAAGCAGTAAGAGCGACAGGGGCCGGACGGCGTTGGCCAGTGCAATGGAACTGCCCAGAAGGAAGCACAAGAATATGGAACCTTCCCTATTATCCAATCTAACCGGATACCGATACAAATAAATAAAAAGCCATATAGAAAACAGCAGCATACAGGTAAAGACAGGCTCGGACGCAAGGATCGCCCCATACAAAATTTGGGAAGGCCAGAATGCCGCCATAAGCAATGCGATCATACCGCCCACGCGCCCGCACAGCGTACGGGCAATGCGATAGGTCAAAAAAACATTGATCAAACTAGCCGTCAGATTCAGATAAAGACCAGCCTGAAGCGAAGGTCCCGTGATCCTGAAGAGGAGCGACAGGATAAACGGATATCCGATGACATGCGGAAATTGTGCAATGTAGTCGCTGTAGCCCGAACCGCCAAGGCTGCTTCTTTGAAGCAATTCTGCAACCTGATAATAGGATTGAAAATCCGACGATGGGGAGATCGGAAGTTTTGAGATTACCCAGATCCTGATAAAGGCGCTTGCAGCTATTACACAAGCAAAAATGGTCCGTTCAGCGATGACAGCGTGCCGCTTTTTATTCAGCTTCAGGATAAAAAGATTCACCCGCGCCACACACCTGGACGCGAAATGGACAACCATCCATGCGATTGCAAGAACGCATATTGCCCCGCCATACCAAAGAGACTGATATGCTTTGGAATCAGCAATATGCATAATACCGCTAAACAAAGCGTATGCCACGCAGATTTCAAATAATACGATTGCCGGAACGGCAAACCAGTCCTTCTTTGCTGCCATTTCACCCGCCTCCCAATACAAAATGGGAATCCGAAATGCGTCAGATCCCCAACTGCTGTGCTACCGAAACCTCCACGTTCGCCGCAAAAGCAACGGGTTTCTCCGCAGCATAAGCATCCGTTTTCAGTCCCATGTAGGCTAGTATGTCCGGAGCGAAATGATACTTATCCATTATCAGCACAGCTTGTTCCCATGTAATTGCACCAATATCAAGATATTGGCTGACGGATTGATACACCAGGGACGCGCCCTCATTCTGGCATTGAATGGCCGCAAGAATGTTAGCTTTGGTCGTATAAACAAAAAAGCAGTTTTCTGCCTGAACGCCGAGCGCTCCAGGTATTTCCTTGATATTGGAGGATTCTGTCATGGCAAAAACATATCGGGACCCCGTTTTCAGGAGGGGGAAAATGAGCAGCCTCTCAAGGGACGCTTTATCAAATGCGGCCGAATGATTGCCGGCAAAAACCGAAAGTTTGCCGACAAAGATCATGTGATGAACATTTGCGACAGCTTCCATCAATTGTTCTTCCGACACAAGGCCTTGCCGTATAAGGACTTCGCCGATGCGCAATCCATCCTCTTTGCTACGCCGGAGCGCATTGCTCAAGGTGCTGACACCGATATATTGCTTTTCCAGCAATACGTCTCCAATGTTCCGGTAGTAGCGACGCAAAACCTGCTTCTGCAAAAACGTATGGTCAGTTTTGCTCCATGTGACTTTCTTATTTTTCTTTTTGGCTCCCGTTCCAAGGCAGTAAAGCTTCCATGCTTGAAAGGTTGCGGCCATGTTTATAATATTGCCCCAAACCAGGCGAATCGGCAGCAGAGGGGGAAGCAGGCATGCAACAGCCATACTTTTGAAGCCGTAGAAGTTCGCAATTGCTACGGCCCGCATCAGTTGACGGAAAACCATCAGGAATGTCAGCGCTACACATAGCCCATACGCCAGCGAGCCCTGTGGATACATGAAGGGGATCGCAACTAACAGCGATAAAACAAAATAGAGAAAAACGAGGTAGCCGGGCAGCACCATCATGTTGCTCAGTTTGGCCTTCAAATCCTTATAAAGCGAATATCTACCCGCGAACCCCAGTAAGCCGGGCTTGAAAATCTCAGATATTTTGGCGGACTGCATCGTGATGCCGTAGATCCAGCGTGTTTTTTGCCTGACGGCTGTTTGGAATGTACTGGGAAAAAAGCTTCTTGTCGCGACGAAATCCCATCGTACCGTATGGTTATCCATCAAGCGAGGGACTTTTTCTAGAACAAAATGTGTCTGAAAACCCTTTTGGGCCAGAATCAGAGATAGTTTATAGTCCTCGGTCAAGCTGTCCTCGGGGAAAATCGGTTCATCCCCAAATAGGTCGAGTATTGCATGCGAGATAACATAGCCGGTCCCTGCGGATGGAACGACGGCAGACATTGCCTCCCGTGTGCCCATCGCCCTGTAATGGTTTTCCGCAAATTCGTCGGCATACGTGCCGGTCGTCATACCCTGGAAAATATTCTTCAATAATGCGGGCATTTTCTGCAATGGTATCACGGGGAATTGTATCACGTTGTATGTATCAAGCAGGTAGTTCGTAAGTTTGAGTTCATAAGGATGTACAACATCCTCGGAATCATGTATGGTAACGGAACTGAAGCGCCATTGGCGCTCGCTCTCATATTGCTTGACGTACCGTATGATATTGTTGATATTGTTCGCTTTACAGGTTGGGCCTGATCGGGCATTTATGACCATATGCACATTTTCATACTTTTGGGTAAGGCTTTTTACAGCGTTGATGGTCGGCTCGTCGTTCGGATATACGCCGATAAAAACATGGTACATGGATTTGGGGTACTGGACTGACAACAACATATTTTCTATGACATCTTCAATCACATTGTCTTCACGCCATGCTGCAACAATCACCGCTAGCAATTTGGGCGGTGCAGCATCAAGACGGTCTATTGGCAGGCGGTTATCTACCCCACGCCTGATGTTGCGAATAATATTGCATATATCCCAAATAAATTCATCAATACTGAAAACGATAAAACCAATCGCAACGGCCAGCCCTATGCTTTGAACAATATGTTCCATCAAGTCACCATCCTCGTATGTTGTTTTGGAGATCGTTGCTTGCCTTGCATCTGCAATAGAACGAGAGCTCCAGGTAAAAGCCATTCAATCTCACCCGTCAAAGTCTGTGGTGAAAAACAAAGCAGTTCGCCAGACAGCCATACCAAAACAGAATTTCAAAGCTTTTTGTACAATATTCAGCTTGTAATTCTAACACATTTCACTATAAATATATACAGAGTATTTATGGAAACAAATGAATGCAGCCGTATCCGCTCGCCCGTAGCACTCGAATGATAGCGCTCAAACCAGTTTTGAGACTTGGGCACTATTCCAAAGCCGCTTGTTTTATTGAATCACAGTTGCTTTTCAATGGAAGCTGGTAACCAGTGTGTTTACAAAAAACAAACGGAAGTGGGAGCGAAAACCTCATTTTGATACCTGGATATGATCCACACAAGCTCACATGACAAAGTGGTCTCAACAGTAGCTTTTCTGCCCCGATTGACTATGCAATATTTCTTCCCCAGTCAATGACGGTGTTGTCAGCAAGGATCACCCATATCGTAAGCAGGTGGCCAACGCTGTACTTGCATTTGTTGAGTCAATAATAGAATCTGCGATAGATGTGAAATCCTGATCTGCAATAGACTCCGGCCACTAGACACTTTTCTGCTTCCGCATTACAACCTTTTTTCAACTTTTTTCTGTCACCTGTGTCCGATCAAAGACTTACAAATCCTTATTTCTCCAGGACAATTCGCGATACTAAATTACATTTTTTTGTGGTTGGGATTCAAGAGGACGTAGGTTCAAATCCTCTCACCCAGACCAGTCAAAAGACCGTTGAAAACACTAGGTTTTTAGCGGTCTTTTCTTTATGTAATATAATCTATTATTAGCCTCTAAAAAAGCCACTGCAACTTTTTTACAATTTTTTTCAAAAATAATGCTCCCAGATAGTTCCTGCCACTTTTTTCCCGCATATTTCCACGGTTTCGTGGATGAACAACTCTTGCACCAAATTAGTACGCTGAACCGCCAATCGTAAAGCGCGGGTTTCTCGGTGAAATACCTGCCCAGTAAGGTGTCAAGCACTTCCCCATAGTCCACCAGCTAGAGCACGTCATGGAACAGTGATTTCACATATCCTCATGGCAATGACATGTACAGGAGCCTGCAAGTAGAAACGCTGGATAAATATTTGCCTTGGAATTCATTTTTCATTAGCTCTCTGATTGGAATTACAGTGCAACAGCTGACGGCTCGCGATTAAATACCAGCACGGTGGTGTTGAAGCCCAGTTGATGGGTATATTCTGTCTTTGCCGCTATTCGGCGTGCTACTGCGATGCCGCCAATCGCAAAGGGCTCCTCGCCATTTTCCTCATATACCGTTGGATTGAAGGGGATACCGTTGTCCCTCAGACTGATAACCAGTTGTAAAGGCGTCATACGTACCCGAATGTCCATCGAAGTTCCCTTGTTTTTATCGGCGCCGTGCACGGCGGTGTTCACAGCCATTTCCTCCACAGCCAGGCCCATCCGGTTTGCGAGTACTGGCGACAGTCCCTGGCGTACACCGAACTCTATAATCTGCTTTGATACGCCGGTAGCCGCCTCCACATCGGCGGGAATCGTAACCTCCCACAGTTCGCCGGGTTCGTCCTCATGCAAAAGCAGCATGCCATGAACAGGCTCCTTACGACGCACGCGCCGCCCCATCAGAAGCGCCGCACCAAGGGTGGCAATCTCGGATAAAAGGTAGCAAAGCCAGAATAGCCGGCCATCAATATGTGTAAGCGCCAGCGCAAAAAGCACCACAAAGATAAAACCATCCAGTAAGGCCATCGCTGATGCCAGCTTTTCGCGGCCGGTGGTAGCATAAAAGTTCTGCAGCAAATTGTTCATTGCAAAGAAGGGAAGGCTCAGCGCGAACATGCGCAGCGCGGGAATCATTACGGCTAAATCCTGTGCTGATGTGATGCCAAACCACCCACCCGCCACCTTGGGGAAACTGAGGAAGAACAGCACGATAAGCGTGCTTGCGATCAGCATGACCCGGCTGGCGGTTTTCACTGCACCGCGAATACCGACGGCGTCCCCTTCGCCATAGAGTGTGCCGATTATGGGCAGCATGGTATCTGAAGCGCTGCCGATGAAGATGGTGGCGATTGCCAGCGCGTTGATGCAAACTGCCATTGCAGCCATCCCCGGAGAACCCAAGGATGCCATGATGATGGCGTTGAGTACCATGGACCGAAGAAGTGACGTCCCTTGGTTGAGACCCTTAGGAAGCCCGATACGCAGAACACGAACAAGGCGTGCCCAAAAATCCCGGCCCGGCCAGGTGAAGTGGAAGGTGCGCTTATTCGATAACAGATAGGGCATCACAAGTCCCACGCCAACCACATACCCCAGCGCGGTAGAAAGCCCTGCCCCTGCAATTCCCATTCCTGCATATCGGATCAGTACATAATCGAGCACCAAGTTCACGGCATTGGACGTAAGGGCAACCACCGCTGCCGCCTTTGGTTTCCCGTCCGCACGATTGAACTGAGCAAGCCCAAAAGCGATG
The DNA here is from genome assembly GCA_023411395.1 of Bacillota bacterium. GTDB lineage: Bacteria > Bacillota > Clostridia > Christensenellales > Aristaeellaceae > JAEWAH01. The sequence continues at coordinate 212,335 of JAEYOV010000071.1, read as the reverse complement.
GTGATCAGAGGGCCTGCCAGTACAATCATTCGCATGTAGTTCTTGATCAGCATTTTGACTTGGGCATTTCCTTGGCTGAGCGATGCCGATAAAGGATCTAAAACGATCCAAATTACAACAGCATATATCATCGTGCAGACAACACTGCCTATAAGACTTACAGTGAAAAAAACGTCTGCGCTTTTTTGATCCCTTCTACCCTTGGCGATGGAGGCGCTGGTCAAGCCACCCACACAGAACAGCAGGAAAAGCAAATTAATGCCATAGATGACCGGTGCCGTCAGCCCCACCGCCGACAGTGCGGTACTGCCAAGCAGGATACCTACAAGCATGCTGTCCACCACGGTCGCCAGCGAGACAGCAGAGGACATAAGTATAGCGGACAGCAAGTATTCCTTGTATTTCCTCGTCACCAGCAATGGACTGCGCTCGTACATGCGCCAATAACCTCCTTAAGCCCAAAGGGCTAATAACCTTTCGAAGATTCACAGGAAAATCTTAGAACCTGCCTGTATTGCTTAGGAATGTAAAAAGCACCTTTGGAATTATCCCAGCCAATTACCGGTTCGTCATTGTCCATACACATCCCAGCACTGCATTGGCATGACTTAAGCAACACAACGAATTGCGTGCCTATTGCCATATCACAAGGCAACAGGAAAAATAGTATACTGTCATACGCTTTCTTATGTCATTTGCATGTCTTCCTATACGCCCTCTCTGCCTCGTTTTCCTCTTCCTTTTCCATATTTCGATAAATTTACTTAATTTGCGACATGTTGCACTTTGAATCCACAATATGGTATACTTTTTTCATTGTTGAGCGCATTGCCAGTGCTGTGCCCAAAATGCTTGCTTTTTCACAGTCTGCTGCCGCTTGTTTATGCAAATGCTGATCCCGGATTTTGGGATTATTTGGACAGCGTTTTAATGTTAGAGAGGATGATGAGATGAACCGTTTTACGACCGCAATTCAGGATCACGCCCGAACCAAGCTGGAAAAGCCAGCTCTCGTCTTTGAAGGGCAATCCTGGACTTATGCCCAGCTGGATGCCGCCACTGACGCCGTCGCGACGCAGTTGCGCAATCAAGGTATCCGTCCCCGCGACATCGTACCGGTTCTCTTGCCCCGCGGCCTTCAGGTCCTGGCAGCAGCAATAGGCATCCTGAAGGCTGGTGCAGCTTTTGCTATCATCAATACTGCTTATCCAAAAGACAGAATTGAATTTATTGTTTCTGACACAGGCGGTATCCATCCCATCGACGAAGCGTTCATGGCCGCGTGCACAGGCCTGTCGCAGTACATTTCAGATGCTGATAACCAACCAGATGATCCGGCTCTTGTGGTGTACACCTCCGGCTCTACAGGAAAACCCAAGGGTGTGCTTAACAGTTGGCGTGCGCTGGACCTGGCATTGGAGGCAGCGGTATGCGGCCGCACCCAGGAGGATGTTTTCTTGTCGACAGCCTCCTGTTCTTTCGTAGGGATTATAGTCGACGCGCTGGTAGCACTATACCTTGGTGCAACGCTGCACATTGCGACTGACGCAGTCCGCCGGGATGCGGATGCGCTGCGCGAATATGCTGTGAAGCATGGCATCACAACGACATTTATCCCTCCCCAGCTATTGGCGCAGGTGCTTTCAAGAGGTGAAGTGCCAATGCGCAGCATCATGACGGGTTCTGAAAAGGTATCCATGCTATATAGCGATACTACCCGGCTGTACTGTCTATATGGGGCTAGCGAGACCTGTGGCCCCTTCACCTCTTTCCCCATCGACAAGCCCTATACCGCCACGCCATGCGGGCTGCCTGGCAAAGGCAGCGCCATTTACATTTTGGACGATGAGAGCCGCCTGATGCCGCCGGGTGTGACGGGTGAAATTTGCGTCAGCGGCCAGATCGCCAGCGGCTACCTGAATCTTCCAGACCTGACACATGAAAAATTCATCCCAAATCCCTTCTCCAAAGGAGATGGGGATAACCGTCTGTTTCGCACGGGGGATTTGGGTTTTCTGCGCAACGATGGCGTTTTGGAGTATGTGCAGCGCAAAGACTGGATGCTGAAGGTGCGCGGTTTCCGGGTGGAACCGGGCGAGATCGAGGCAGTCATCAAGGCCCGCACCCCCGCCCGCCAGGCGGTGGTGGTAGGCTTTGAAAACACCTCAGGGCAAACAAGCCTTTATGCGGTATATACCGCCGATGAACCGCTCCCCGCAAAGGCTGTGGAAGACGCCATCCGGGGCTTCTTGCCCGATTACATGATGCCATCGTTCATGGAGCAGGTGGAAGCTCTGCCGCTGAACGTTAACGGCAAGATAGACCGGAAGTCCATTTCACCGCCGGATAAAAAGCGCTTCAAAGCTGCCTTCGAACCGCCCGCCAATCCCGATGAGGTGCGCATCACCAATGCCTTTGCCTCTGTGCTGGGGCTTGATGGTGTAGGCGCTCTGGACGACTTTATACAGTTGGGTGGTGACTCCATTTCTGCAGTGCGGCTCCAGGCGTTGGTGCCGGAAATGACAGTTACTCAGGTGCTGGAACTGCGTACGCCAAGAGCAATGGCACAGCATCTGCACGATCAGGAGCCAGCTCTGACTATCGCGACCGACCGTAAATATTGGCCGTTGACAGATGCCGAAAGGCAGATGGCAGCGGAATATGCGCTGCATCCCGGTACACTTGCCTACAATATAGATAACACCATTACTCTCAAGGGAAATGTGGATGTGCGCCGCTGGGAGTATGCGCTGCGCGGCCTGGTGGCCAGGCACCGCATCCTGCGCTCATCATACCCCATGCAGGAGGGTGAGTTCGTTCACGTAATCAGGGATGATATGCCGGTGGAACTGGCTCATATCTTTTGTGAGCCGGAGGAAGCCGAGACCCGAATGAAAGCCTTAAGCCTGCCCTACGATATGGAAAATGGCCCCCTGTTTCGCTTTGCCCTGTTTGAAACTGGGCCAGATACCGGGGTATTATACCTTGGCTTTCATCACATCCTCCTGGACGGTTCCTGCATCGGCATTCTGATCAAGGATCTTGAGGACCTGTACAACGGAAAACCCATGGACCTGCCAGGCCCTGACATATTTGACTGGGCGGTCTGGCGGGAGCAGCATCCGCAAAGACCTGAAAGCGAAAAATACTTCAAGGAAATGTTCCGCGACGGCATTCCAGAATATGATATGCCGACCCGGACGACCAGGCCGGAGATTCAGCCAGTGGGTGACAAAACCATCAGCTGGTCGCTTCCTGCCAGGACTATCGATGAGGCGGCGCGCCGTTACGGTGTAACAACTTATACGCTTATGATGGCAATGATAGGCATGGTGCTGGGCAAATATACGGCTAGTGAGGATGTGGTACTCGGTACCGCTATGAGCGGCCGCGTCACCGCCGCCAGCCGTTCCATTGTCGGTATGTTCGCCAACACTGTAGTGGCGCGCCTGAAGCCAGCGGGCCTATCCCCCTTCGCCGAGTACCTGGCAGAGGTTGATAAGGTCCTGGGTGAAGTCAAGCAGCATCAGGACTACCCTTTCCATGCCCTTGTGCAATCGCTGGGCGTGGAACGCATTCCCTCCCGCAACGTCATATACGACATGCTGGTCAATTATATCAGCCGCTTGCCCGAAATCCATCCGGAGGGAGTAGAAGCGGAATACCGGCACCTGTTCAACCAGCGCCTGCCTGTGGACCTGCAGCTGGAAATCTACCGGGAGAAGGATTCCTTGCGTTTTGACCTCTCCTACGCTGCTTCGCTGTACATGTCAAAGGTGCCCGAAAACATGGCCGGACAGCTTCGGACAAGCCTTGCCCGCGTGTGTGAAAACGATACACTTCTTATAGTGGATGCTGCCGAATTGCCGGACGATCAGCGTTTGGAAATTCTCAAAGACTTCGCAGCCCCCGAAAACAGCGAAAAACAAAATATGACAGTGGTGGATCAATTCCGCGAACAGGCCCGCCTCACGCCTGCAAACCCCGCTGTGCGCTGCGGGGATAAGGTGATGGATTATGCCTCCCTGGACGACATCACCGACCGGCTCGCCGCAGAGATATCGCGCCGGGGTCTTGGTCGAGGCGATTGTGTGGGTGTGCTCGTGGGCCGCAGCGAGATGATGCCCATTGGAGGGCTGGGCGTTTTAAAGAGCAAAGCAGCTTATCTGCCGCTTGATCCCAGCTACCCCGCCGACCGCCTTGAGTTTATGCTGCAAGATGCCGGAGTCCGGCTGGTGGTGGCTGATGACAGCCTGCGTGGGGCCATTCCCGGTTATACCGGCGATTTTCTATCCAGCACAGCTATTTGGAGCCTGCCCGCAGCATCAGCGCCGGAGGGCCCTTCCCTTAAGGACCCCTATGTGATATTATACACCAGCGGCACCACAGGCAAGCCCAAGGGAGTCACCATATGCCACGATAATCTGACCCATTTTTGCGCTTGGTATCGCCGCTATTATGGCGTAACATCAGCTGACAGCGTGGCCGCCTACGCCAGCTTTGGTTTTGATGCTTGTCTGATGGACTTGTATCCCGCTCTGTCCGCGGGTGCGCTTATCCACATCATCCCACAGGAAATGCGTCTGGATATCGACCAGTTGAATGACTACTTCAATAAGCATGGGATCACCCTTGCGTTTATGACCACGCAACTGGGACGCCAGTTTGCAGAAGGGATGGACAACCGCTCCCTCCGGCATCTGTCTACCGGCGGCGAATCGCTGGTGCCCATTGGTCCGGGAAGGAATTACACCTTTCATAACCTGTACGGGCCGACCGAATGTACCATTATATCCACCGCTTTCCCCATCGACCGGCTGTATGACCGCGTTCCCATTGGCAAACCCATCGACAATATGCGTACCTATGTGACGGATAAATACGGCCGGCTTGCGCCTGTGTGCGTGCCTGGAGAATTGGGCATTGCAGGCCGGGGTGTCGCAGTAGGGTACTTAGGCCGCCCCGACGTGACGAAAGAAAAGTTTATTGAAAACCCCTTTACAAGCGAGGAGGGTTATAACCGCATTTACCTCAGCGGAGACGTGGTACGCTTTTTGCCTGATGGAAATCTTGATTTCGTTGGCCGGCGCGATTTTCAGGTGAAAATCCGCGGTTTCCGCGTGGAGCTGACCGAGATTGAAGGCCGTATTCGTGCTTTTGAGTCAGTCAAAGATGCGGCGGTACTGCCCATGGATGCTCCTGGAGGCGGCAAATGCGCAGTAGCGTATGTGGTAGCGGATGCTCCGCTGGATATCACCGCTCTTAACAATTTCATAGAGAAAAAACTCCCGCCCTATATGGTACCTGCCGCAACCGTACAGGTAGAGAAAATCCCGTTGAATCCCAATGGCAAGGTGGACCGGCGGAAATTGCCTACCCCCAGCTTCACCGCTAGGGAGGAGGCTTTGGAATCGCCCGTGATGGCACAAACAGACCTGGGTAAAGACATTGCGCAAGTGGTTCGCACCGTGTTGGGGCATGACCAGTTCGGTCCCTCCACCAACCTGTTGCGGGCTGGCCTTGCTTCGCTGAGCGCCATCAAACTCTGTACCCTTTTGAAAAAGCAATTCGGCGCTTCGCCTGATGTTCAGCAGCTATTGGCCGACCCAACGCCGCTTTTCATTGAAAATAGCATTATCGGGCAGTTGTTAAAGAAGGCTGCGCAGCCTCAAAGAGATCCCATAGAGACCCAATATACAGTGGATAGTCACAAAGACACTGGCTATCCGCTGTCCGGAAGCCAGATGGGTGTATACCTGGACTGCCAGAAAAACCCGGGATCGCTGGTGTACAACATCCCCTCCCGCGTTATTCTCCCGTTGGCCGTGGATGCGGATCGGCTGGCGGACGCCGTCCGTTTGGTGCTGTCCGCCCACCCCGGCATTCTGATCCGTATCGTGGATACGGCAGACGGCCCCATGCAGGAAAGGATTCACCATGATGTTCACGTGGAGCGATTACATCTGTCCACAGAAGCACTGGCCGGATATGCCCAAGGCTTTGCGCGCCCGTTTACACTGAATCAAGGGCCTTTGTACCGGGCGGCCATAATTACCAGCCCCAATTCCGTGATCCTATTTACCGATTTTCACCATATTGTATTCGACGGCGCATCCTTGGACCTGTTCCTTCGGGAGGTTGGTGAGGCTTATGAGGGCCGCAAGCCTGTTGAAGAAGAGCTGCCGGGTTACGCCTTTGGGCTTTGGGAGCAATCTCAGGAACGCAGCGGCGCATGGGCATCTCACAAATCCTACTTTGAGGACATCCTGAAAGGCTTCGAAAACGCCAGTGAAATAACGGCGGACCTTCAAGGAAGGCCTGGCGGACGCTTGATGATGGCAGAAATACCGGTGAACCGGAAGGCTGCGGATGATTTTTGCAATGGCCAAGGAATCACGCCGGCCGGGCTCTTTTTGGCAGCCGCCACTTACACCATCGGACGTTGGACTGGCGATCAAACCGTAAGCCTGTCCACCATAAGCAGCGGCAGGAGCGATGCCCGCCTTATGAACAGCTTTGGCATGTTCGTGCGTACCCTGCCCCTGGTGATTGAAATGAAGGATGGTCAATCGGTAGCAGACTACATCCTAAGTGCCCAGGCCTCCCTTCGCGGCTCAATGGCCCACGAGGCGTATCCTTATACCCGTATCGCCCAGGAGCACGGGTTCAAGCCCAGCATCATGTACGCCTGCGAACTGGGCGTGCTTGCGGACTACGGCATCGGCGGTCATAAAGCCCGTTTTGAAGGGCTCAGTCCGGATGAGCCCAAGTTCAAGGTTTCCGTTCACGTCGAGGAACGCGGGAATGATACCGTATTCTGCGTGCAGTACGACGACGCGCTGTATTCCCCTTTGCTGATGGAACGCTTCGCAGACTGCCTTGCCGCAGCCCTCTTTCACATGATCGCTGCGCCGGAGGCGAAAATCAACAGCATATCACTTGTGTCTAAGGAGCAGTCTGCCCACATTGCGGGCTTCCGCCCCTCCCGGCTTAAGCCCCTGCCTTGCGAAACAATGCACGGGATGTTCGAGAGGGCAGCAGACCATACACCAGATGCCACGGCGCTGATTGCCTGCGAGGGCCGTTACAGCTACGCCGAGCTGGATGAGAAGGCCAACCGCATCGCCAATGCGCTGCTTGCACGTGGCCTCTCCTCTGAGGATAGGGTGGCGTTCATGCTGCCCCGCACAGGCCGCGTGCTAATGACAATGCTGGGTGTGTTAAAGGCCGGCGGCGCTTATGTGCCGCTGAGCCCAGAATACCCCAGAGCACGGGTGGAACAGATTCTCGCGGACAGCGAAGCGAAGTTCCTCATCACAACAGAGGATTTTCTGGACGACTACCCCGTCTCGGTGAATGTCGAAACGCTTTTTGACTGCCTGAATGCTGCTCGGCCCAAAGTCCCTGTATCCTCAAGCCAGCTGGCCTATATCATCTACACCTCCGGTTCCACAGGAAAGCCCAAGGGTGTTATGATTGAGCATCTGGGCATCGCCAATTATCTGACGCCGGATCCGCAAAACCGCCACATCCATGCACTGGTTCAGGATGCCTCATGCATGATGTCCATTACCACAGTCACCTTCGACATGTTCCTCAAAGAAAGCATGGCTGCATTGTGCAACGGCCTTACACTGGTCTTCGCCAATGAAGAAGCTGCACAAGACCCCGTCCGCCTGGCCGCGTTATTTGCACAGACTGGGGCCGACGCCTTTAACGCCACCCCGTCCCGCATGATGGAATACACTACCTACCCGGCTTTGCTTGAAGCCATCCGTGGCTGCCGGGTAGTGATGGCAGGGGCCGAGAAATATCCCTTGGCGCTGATGGAGCGGCTCCGGGGCAACGGTACACAGCACATGCGCCTGTTCAACACCTACGGTCCTACCGAGATCACCGTATCCTGCAACGCCAAGGAACTGACTAACGCTGCCCATGTTACCATTGGCTCACCGCTTTTGGGCGTGACGGAATGTGTGACAGATGCCGACGGCAACGAACTGCCAGTTGGTGTCGTCGGTGAATTGTGGATCGGAGGGCGGGGCGTAGCCCGGGGCTACGTCAATCTTCCGGAGATGACAGCCGAGCGGTTTGTATTGCGGGATGGAATCCGGATGTACCGCTCCGGCGACATGGCCCGCTGGACGCCCGATGGTGAAATCGAGATTCTGGGCCGCAACGACAAACAAATCAAGCTGCGCGGCCTGAGAATCGAGTTGGGCGAGGTGGAAGCCGTTCTTCTAGCCATTCCCGATGTGAAAAATGGCGCGGTAGTCATCAAAACGGTACAAGGCGTTGAGCAGCTTTGTGCCTACTACACCGCCGACAGGCCAATCGATCCCGCAAGGCTGCAGACCGGAATGTCCAAAGTGCTGGCTCCCTACATGGTGCCAGGTGCCTGGCTGCAGCTCAGCTCATTCCCCCAAACACCAAATGGCAAGATCGACTATAAAAACCTGCCCGATCCCAGTCCGCTGCGGTTGGCGGCATATGTGCCGCCGGCGACCGCCCAGGAGGAGCGGCTTTGCGGGATATTTGCTAATGTGCTGGGTCTCGAGCCCGCCGACATCGGCGCGCTGGACAGTTTCTTTGATATCGGCGGAACCTCGCTGTCTGTCACACGGGTGGTAATCGCACTGAAGGAAAACGGCTTCCATTCTTCAGGCGGAGAGAGCATCACCTTTGGCGATGTGTTCCAGAACCCCACGCCACGGGCACTGGCCTCTCTTCTTGAGCGCGGCGAAAACCGGGAAAAAACTGCAGAGATTGATGCCGGCAGGTATGATTACAAATCAATCAATGCCCTCCTACGGGAAAACACACTGGATGCCTATCGCCATGACACAACTCGCCCGCTGGGCGACATCCTGCTGACAGGCGCTACAGGCTTTCTGGGCATACACATACTCGAAATACTTCTTAGAAGCGGCGGTACGGAAAAAATCTACTGTCTGATGCGCCAGGGCCGGCACAAGAGCTGTGAGCAGCGCTTGAAACAGCTTTTGTTCTATTACTTTGAAAACGCTTATCAGGAGCAGTTTGGCAGCCGCATTATCCCATTGGAAGGCGACGTGACTGACCAGGAATCCTTCTCCCACCTCAAAGCTGTCTCCATAGGGACTGTCATCAACTGCGCGGCCAATGTCACCCACTTTGCCAAGGATGACAGCATTTTCCGCACCAACACCGTCGGCGTTGAAAACCTGATCAGCCTGTGTCTTAATTGCGGCGCACGGCTCATTCAAATCTCCACAAGCAGTGTTTCCGGCTTCTCTGTGAACGGTAGGCCTGGCCTGGAAGAAAGGCTCACAGAGCAGCACCTGTATCTGGGTCAGAACATGGAAAACCAGTATGTGTACAGCAAGTTCCTGTCGGAGCGTGCATTGCTTGAAGCCTGCGCCTCCCGGGGGCTGGACGGCAAGATCATGCGCGTGGGCAACCTCATGGCCCGCAACAGCGACGGTGAATTCCAGATGAACGCTGCTGCAAACAGCTTCCTTGGCCGGCTCAGAGCCTACAGCGTCGTTGGTTGCTTTCCTTACTCCGCCTACCTGCTTTCAGCCGGGATGGCTCCCATTGACAGCACTGCTAAGGCTGTACTCCTCCTGAGCCAAACCAGTAACGAATGCCGTGTGTTCCACCCCTACAACGACCATTCGATTTTCCTGGGTGACATTGTCATGATCATGCGTGAGGAGGGCATCCTCATTGATCTCGTGGAGGACGACGTATACCAGAAGGCACTGTCAGACGCCCTGAATGACCCCAACCGCGCTGAATACCTGACCAGCCTGATCGCCTATCAGGGCATCGCCAAGGGGCAAAGTGTATCAACCGTGCCGGTGGACAATCGTTATACATCCCAAGTACTGCTGCGCATGGGCTGGCGCTGGCCCATGACCGACAACGAATACCTGCGCAAATTCCTGAGGGATTTGATCACGCTGGGCTTCTTCGAGCGTCCCAGCCTGGCAAAATCCAACTGAATAGAGGAGGGCAGCATGCTTCAAACACCACTTATGACACCGTCCCTTGCAAACGCGCTGGTGCAACATGCCAGCGGACTGTCTCCCAATGATATTTCAACCCTTCAAAAGGAGCGGCTTTTGATCCTTGTGGACTACGCTCGGCAGCACTCCCCTTATTTTATGGAGAAATACAGGGACCTGCCCGCCTGCCCCTCATTAAAGGATATTCCTGTCATCCTTAGGGAGGATGTCATGCCCCAGTTCGATCGCTGGGTATGCGACCCGGAGGTTACCACCGAAACGCTTAATAGCTATCTTGTAAACCTGGATGAGGCATCCATCAGCAAGCCTTTTCTTGGCAGGTATCGGGTGATGACCACTTCCGGCACTACAGGGATCCCCCTGCGCATGATACGAGACGACCGCCACAGCATGATTCACAATGCGTTGATGGCACAGCGTTTATTCGGCAGCAGCAAGACAAAGGGCATTTCCCTGCCCGGAGCCCCTTTTCCGCGTCATGCCGGTGTGCTGACAAGCGGCGGATATCACTCCACCTACTTGTCCTACCTCAGAAGCAAGGCAGCCTATGAAGCCGCAGGCCACGCAGGAGATATCCTGCCGCTGTATGTGGAGATGAGTACCGGTGAGATGGTCACGAGTTTGAACGCATTTCAACCAGTGATCCTATCAGGATATCCCAGCAATATCCGCTTGCTGGCCACACAGCAGCGGCTAGGCAGGCTGCACATATCCCCCAGCATGGTTCTGTGCAGCGCAGAGCATTTGTCTTTGGAGGACATCCGCTATATCGAGGAGAGTTTCAACTGCCCGGTTCTGGACAATTATTGCTCTACCGAAGGTGGAGAGGTGGCCATGTTATGCTGTGAAAACCATATGCATGTGAACGCCGATTGGGTGATTGTAGAGCCGGTGGATCAGGACATGCGCCCGGTTCCGCCGGGTGTGCAAAGCAGCGGAATCCTACTGACCAACCTTGCAAACCTGGTGCAGCCCATCATCCGCTACTATATATCAGACCGCATTGTTTTGCATGACAAACCCTGTGCCTGCGGTTCACCATTCCCCTATATGGATATCGAGGGCCGTAAGGAAGACATCCTATCTTTTCTAAACAGTGAAGGGCTTTGGGTGCAGGTGCCTTCGTCGCTTTTTATTATGATTTCCATGCACGCGCCCAACTGCGGCCAGGTACAGTTCATTCAGCAGGCACCAAAAGCGCTGGAGATACGCTGTACCCCCGAAAATGGTGAGGGACACCTTGACCTGTGCCGCCATCTTTTGATGGTTACAAGGGAGAAGCTTGCCCTTGAAGGACTCGACGTGCTTGACATCACATTCAGCCTGAAGGAACCTATTCTCGGCAAGACGGGTAAGCTCCGGAACACGCTTTGCCTGATGGAAGAAGGCAGCCGATAAGTAACAGCCACTATATTCCGGATAATTGAGGAGGAAATGCAATGACCATTATCAAAGACGTAAACGGCAGCAATCTTACCCTTATGATCGACGGCAGGATTGATGCCACCACAGCGCCGCAGCTAGAAGCCGAACTGACCAGTTCACTGGTCGGTATGGTGAACCTGATTCTTGACCTCAAAAATCTCACCTATATCTCTTCTGCGGGGCTCAGGGTACTGCTTGTTGCCCAGAAGCAGATGATGAAGCAGGGTGCAATGCGCGTTATCAACGTATGTGATGCTGTTATGGATGTATTTGATATGACCGGCTTTTCGGACATTCTGACCATTGAGTAAATGCTATTCCCATTTACCTTCAGAGGACGTGTTACCTGTGCGGCAATTTCATGACGCCGTTCAACTGGCCGGAATGGATGGCAGGCGGTATGTCATTTCCCCAATGACGGAGGCTGACATCTATCCGCTGGCCTCCATCTACCGGAAGGTATGGATACGGCGAGATATGGCCCTGCGCGTACTGGACGCCGGCGAACAAATGAACTTTAAAAAAACTGGCGGCATGTTTCGGATTCAGGATGCTAAAAGCCTTGCCTCTCTTCTGTTTGACCCGTCAGAGTTTGTCTGGGTCATTCGCGAAGGTGGACAGCCGCTTGGTGCATTCTGGTGCGGGCTGACCGATAAAAAGTATCAAAATCTATCGTGCATCCAGCCGCAGGATGGTTGCGAAGCGCTGCCCCGCCACATTGAAAGCGGCCTATCCGATGGAACAATATACTTCAGCAAGGAAATTATCATCGATCCAGACCGGCGTGGGCGTGGCCTTTCGGAAGCCTTGATCAATACCGCCATGCGTTTTTTTCACACCCGAGGCTTTCAGCAAAGCTGCGGCGAGGTGTATTATGTTCACACCATGACTGACAGCACAGGCGAGCACATAGTTGGGCTATTTAACGAAGCGTCGTTTCGGATGCTATCGCGTACCGGCTGCAGGCTGGAAGGAGAATTCCCCCCCTGCATCGTTCATGCAGATGGATTTGATGCGCTTATTTCAATGCAGATCGTAAGATGGGACCTCAATCCTTCCCTGAAGGTGGCCAATGAAACACTTCAAGCTGCAGGTATGATGATGGAGAAATATGCATGAAGCACTCAATACGCACAAAGCTATTACGAACCTTTATGCTGCTGCTCACAGCGCTGCTTATCATCAGCAGCGCTTTCTCCTTTGCCGGTATGCGCTTTCTTCGGGATGCGGCTCAGGAAAGTGAGGAACGGCTGGCCACCCTTGCCTCCCAAAGCAACCGCGAGATGATGGTGAACCAGGCTCTGAACGCTGCCGGCAGCTTTGTCACTGAAAAAGCACTGACCATCAGCCAGACGCTGGATTCCTTTGTACGTGCATCAGCTCAAATGGCGGCCTATACCGTTTATCTGTATGAGCATCCAGATATTTTCTTACCGCATCCCGTCCCCACTCCCGACGAGCTGGTGCAGGCAGGCCTAACAGGCAGCCCGGCACTTCACTACCTGCCTGCCACAAAGGATATTCAAGAGGATGAACTGCAGGCCGAAAACGCCCTGCTGGGAAACCTTGAAGGAATGTTTTCAGTAATGTACGACAGCATTCCGGAAATCTCCAGTATTTATACGGCTCACGAGTCCGGAGCAAACATCGGCTACGACCGGAATGCGGCGCTGAAAACAGGCATCGGTGCATTCGACTGCCGGAATCTGGTGTGGTACAGGTCCGTGAAGGAGACCGGGAGGCTGTACATCTCGAAAACATACCCTGACAGTTTTGGCAGAGGCCTCACCGTTACGCTTGCCCAGCCGATATACGCGAACGGCGAATTCAAAGGCGTCCTGGGCGTGGATCTTCTCATCGAAAGCATCAACAGCGCCATACTTAGCACCCGTTATGGCGCAGGCGGCTATGCAATGCTTTTTGACGGCGACGGAGATGTGATCTCGGCAAATGGGCTGAGCAAGGAAGAAAATTCACCGGGTTCCTTTCTCGGAACCGGTGCTGATGACGCGCTTTTCGCAATGAAGGCGAATAGAAGCGGCTTTGTAGAAAGCAAAATCGGCCAGCTGGATGTCTATCTCTTGTATGCGCCTATCCCGGCCACCGGATGGAATTTAGCGGTGGTTATGCCGGTTGGCGAGATACTGAAGCCGGCTGAAGATGCCGACCATGCAATCCGGACGATAAGTGAACATGCCTTGGGCGACATGAACCGAATGATCAATTGGCTCAACCTTATCATGCTGGGCCTGTTCCTCCTGCTGGCCGCGTTTTCCGTCGCCATTGTCCGTGGCACATGCGATCGTGTATCCCATCCCATCCTGACACTTTCCAAGGATGTTCAGAACATCGGGGACGGAAACCTTGAATACAGTTCCAGTATTCGCACCGGGGATGAAATCGAACTGCTAGGCACACGCTTTGAGCAGATGACTGCTTCGCTTCGATCCTATATAGAAAACCTTACCCGCGTAACCGCTGAAAAGGAACGTTTTGGTGCGGAACTGAACATCGCAACAAAAATCCAGGCGAGCATGCTCCCCTGCATCTTTCCGCCCTTCCCGGACCGGGCAGAGTTTGACCTTTATGCAACAATGATCCCCGCCAAGGAGGTAGGCGGCGATTTTTACGATTTTTTCATGGTGGATGAAGACCACCTGATGGTGGTCATCGCAGACGTGTCTGGCAAGGGCATCCCTGCAGCGCTGTTCATGATGACGTCCAAAACCCTCATCCGCACACTGGCACAAACCGGCATGACGCCAGCCGAGGTTCTCAACGAAGCCAACGTACGGCTCTGTGAAAACAATGAGGCTGGCATGTTTGTAACAGCCTGGATCGGCCTTCTTACAATATCCTCCGGCCGATTCGCCTACGCCAACGCCGGCCATAACGCCCCACTTTTACGCCGCAAGAATAAAGAGTTCCAATTGCTCAAATCCCGTCCCGGCTTTGTGTTGGCGGGCATGGAGGGTATACGCTATTGTCAAACGGAGACAAATCTGCTGCCGGGAGATCTCCTCTTCTTGTACACCGATGGCGTCACCGAAGCCATCAGCCCCGATGAACAGCTATATGGAGAGGAACGGCTGCAAAGAATACTCCACCAAGCCGGCTCAACAGACCTCAAAGCACTTCTGGGTAATGTAAAGACGGACATCGATCGCTTTGCAAACGGTGCTCCGCAGTTCGATGATATTACAATGCTGGCCTTGCGTGTGGACAGAAGGGGGCGGGATGACATGAAAAAAATAACCGTCGCGGCTAGAACCGATCAACTGAAATCCATTTTAGCCTTCATCGAAGAAGCGATCTCTGATAAGAACTGTCTGCCAAAGACACTGATGCAGCTCTCCCTCGCAGCAGAAGAGGTGTTCGTCAATATTGCGCACTATGCCTATCAAGATCAAGACGGCAAGGTCGACATTTCCCTGGACATATCGGACGATCCGCCTCAGGTAAAGCTGGTCTTTTCGGATAATGGCACGCCCCACAACCCACTGGAAATTCCCGACCCGGATATTACGCTTCCCGCAGAAGAAAGAGAAATTGGCGGTCTGGGAATCTATATGGTAAAGAAGAACGTGGACGAGGTTTTATATCGGCACGAGAAAGGCCGAAATGTGCTGACCCTGACGAAAAAACTGTCCTAATGCGCGCCTGGATCTCCTCAATTTCGCATCGCACAAAGAAAAACCGCGGCGAATCTATCTACCCCGCGGTTTTCTTATTTTCTGTATTTTATGTTCTGTGTTACTGCTGCGTAAAGCTCATCCTGTTTTATGTTCATTACCTTCTCCGGGAATTCACCGTCCGACATGCAAAGTGCAAGCTTGTATCCTGGTAATTCCTCATATAGCTTGCAGTGATAGCACCGCGTGTCATAATCCTGACGAACGAGAAACCGCTCCCCTGTGAGAATCTCAAACCGCAATGGATCCAGTGAAAGGCCCGTTCCGATTCGCTTAATGAAGCTTTCCTTCATTGTCCAAAGGCGGTAAAACTCCTCCGCATCCAGGTGATGTCCATCCGGCATAACGCGAGAAAGCTCCTGCCCCACAAAGCACCGGCACGCAACGTCTGCAACCGCGGACCCTACTTGCTCAATATCTACGCCTACTTCTTCACGCCCAATAGCACAGGCTGCGTATTCTCCGGAATGCGTCAGGCTAATGGCCGGCGCCTCATGTTCTGCAAGAAAAGGCTTTCCCCACGCTTCTAAGCGAAAACGAGGCGGTATCATCAACCCCGGTGCTTCGCTAAGAAGTGCAAAATTCAATAGAAGCCCAGCACCCAGCGAAAGTGCCTTGTCTTTGACAAAGTGAAAGGATAAAGCTTTTTTGCGCCTGTCTTCGCCAACACAACCAAGGAGGCTGAAAAAATTGTGTTCCTCATACAGCCATCGTACATTCAATACATACAGATTCATAATAATTCCGGACCAATCCTTATCACTGATTCAGGTATACTTTCTACAGCACAGCCCTGACAAGGAATTCAGTTGCGTTGGAAGGAAGCTTTTTTCGCCTATTCGCATTATTTGTATGAATAAGCAAACCTATCGTAATAATTATAGCCGAATATTTACAATAGCTCAAGTATTCTGAGGTATATCCCTTTTTTTGCGTGTGCGAACTCTTCGCAGAACCATGTCACAATGCAAATACTCATTCTTAATGAGTATACACAAAAATACATTCATCTGGCTATTTCTAATGGGAAACAGTTCAAATCTTAAGAATTTACACAAAACAAGATTTTTTCCTCTACCCGCCATTTAAGCATATGGGGACATAAAAATTTGCGCATAAACCATAGTTTTTTTCAATATAAAGATACAAAATATAAAAAATATCCACTGATCAAAAATATTTACATGTGACGGATATGACACATCGCCACTACACTTGATAAAACAAAACAGAGTTTCGAAATATTTTATCTCACAATCATATAACGCTTAGGAGTGAGTTTATTTGACTAGCACTAAGAAGAGTTTAATGATGGATTCACAAAGAGCAAAGCAATGGAGGTCCTTGCGCCGTAGCGCAAAGCTAAATTGGGAGCTATATGCAATTATTGCAATTCCCGTGATATGGCTATTGGTATTCAGCTACTATCCCATGTACGGCGTGCAGATCGCCTTTAGAAAGTTCAGCGCAAGTAAAGGTATAGTCGGCAGTCCTTTTGTTGGACTCATGTATTTTGAAAAGTTCATTAAGAGCTATAACTTTAGCCGAGTGATACAGAACACGCTGTCAATTAGCATATACGACCTTATTATGGGTTTTCCCTTCCCCATTATACTGGCGCTGCTGCTCAACAACTGTCTTAGACCACATTATAAGAAGTTTGTGCAGATCGTTACATATATGCCTTATTTCATATCTACGGTTGTTATGGTAGGCATCATCATACAGTTTCTATCGCCAAAGGTAGGTGTAGTCAACTACGCGATAATGGCTTTAGGCGGAAAAGAAATTGATTTTATGGGAAAACCGGAATATTTTAAACATATCTATGTGTGGTCAAATATCTGGCAGGGAACAGGATGGAACGCTATTATCTATCTTTCTGCGCTTTCATCCATCGACCCAGGCTTGCATGAAGCCGCTTTGGTAGACGGTGCAAATCGCTTTAAGCGTATGTGGCATATAGACATACCCGGATTGCTACCGGCAATTACCATCATGCTTACTTTGCGCATGGGCAGTATCATGAGCGTTGGTTTTGAAAAGGCGTTCCTTATGCAGAACAACTTGAATCTCTCCACCTCTGAAATTATATCAACCTATGTTTACAAAACAGGCCTTGCCTCTGCAGCGCCCGATTACTCCTATTCTGCTGCCATAGGTCTTTTTAACTCCGTAATCAATTTAGTGCTTATATCCATCGTAAACAAAGTGAACTCGAAGATAAACGAAATCAGCCTTTGGTAGAAAGGAGGAGCAAAATGTCAAGGGTTGCTATAGAAAACGCCAGAAACAAAATAAGAGCAACACCAGAAGATAGAGCATTCAATTTGGTAAACGACGGGCTGATGTTTTTAGCTGTACTCATCGTTTTATATCCTCTAATCTATATATTAAGTTCTGCATTCTCATCACCCACTGCCGTGTCGCAAGGTAGAGTTGTGCTGTTTCCGGTTGATTTCTCGTTAAGAGGTTTTGAGGAGGTTTTTAGCCACAAAGCCATATTAACCGGATTTGCCAACTCCATATTTTATACCGTTGTGGGCACGGCAGTGAATATCATCATGACCATGTGCGCGGCTTACCCTCTTTCACGCAAGGGAATGCCAGGCAGGCGCATCCTACTTTTTATGTTTACGTTTACCATGCTTTTTAGCGGAGGTCTCATTCCATCTTACCTGCTTACATCCAAGCTTGGACTTATCAACACGCGCGCCGTTATGATCATCCCAACAGCAATTAACGTGTTTAATGTTATCATCTGCCGTACTTTCTTTGAAACGACAATACCGGACGAGATCGTGGAGGCGGCTATGATAGACGGCTGCAGCCACACCAGATTCATGTTGCAAATGGTAATGCCTCTATCAAAAGCAATTATCGCGGTCATGGTGTTGTATTATGGATTGGGCCATTGGAATTCCTATTTCCAGGCATTCCTATATATCTCTGACAAGTCAAAATACCCGCTTCAAATTGTACTTCGGGATATCCTGATTCTCAATCAGGTGAATGACATTATATCAGATCCATTACTGTATCAGGCAAAGGCGGGCATGGCGCAGCTGCTTAAATACGCGCTCATCGTTGTGTCCAGTGCGCCGTTTATGATTGCCTATCCTTTCGTGGCCAAGCATTTTGTGAAGGGTGTCATGATAGGCGCTGTAAAGGGATAAAAGCATGATTTGTTACAGGCGGATGATACGTCTGTCAAATAAAGGGAGGTCAATAAAGAACAAGGGAGGTTTACAATGAAAAAAGGGATAACAATCATGATTTCCCTGGGTGCATCATACGTCTGACAAATAGTAGCGGTCTACAAAAAAAATAGGAGGTCTTACAATGAAAAGAGCAGCTTGTTTGTTGAGTATCCTTCTGTTGGCATTGGCTGTGGTTACCACCGGTTTTGCCGGATCCGCCAACGATGCTTTGATTCCGTCTACTCATGGCGGAGTAGGGGTAACGGCTCCCGGCATTCTCCCCATCGTTCAAGAACCTGTTACTTTGACAATCATGGTGGCGCAGCATGCAAACATCGAGGATTATGTCAACAATAAGATGACCAAGTACATGGAAGAACAGACCGGTGTCAAGATCAACTGGATGATCATTCCTTCACAGGATGCAACTCAGCGCGTCAACTTGATGTTGGCAAGCCAGGTTGATATGCCCGACGTCATCATGGTACCCAGCGGCATCTCCAACGAAGTCGTAGCGGACATGGCTGGCCAAGGTTTGTTCCTGCAGCTTGATGAGATGGTTGAAAAGCTCGCATTCTGGTATGCGCAGGTTCGTGAAAAGGATCCCCTCATAGCGGATCTGATGAAGCTTCCCGACGGTCATGAATATACAATGCCCAAGGTTGTTTTGTCTGAGCCGAACGCAATGTCAAGGCGCGCATGGATAAACAAAAACTGGCTTGACAAGCTTGGTCTTGCCGTTCCCACCACCACAGATGAACTTTATGCGGTTCTCAAGGCGTTCAAGGAACGAGATCCTAACGGCAACGGCAAGCAAGACGAAATCGGTGTGATGGGTTCCACAAACGGTTGGTCCGCATACCCCGAGGAGTTCCTTCTCAACTCTTTCATAAAGTATAGCAGAAACGCTCCTTACTATCTGGATAACGGCAAATTCGAAGCCTCCTATGACAAGGATGCTTATCGTGAAGGCCTGAAGTTCATGAACAAACTATGCGCTGAAGGGCTTCTGGATCCTGCAACCTATACCCAAGACAATGATCAGATGAAGCAGCTCTTTGACAATCCTGATTACTCGCTTATCGGCTTAGCTACCGGCGGCGGCACGTTCATCTGGGCGCCTATGGATGGCGAGAGGGTTAGGGAATATGCTCCCCTGGCTCCGCTTAAGGGACCTGCAGGCGTACAGTATACCTACTATGAGCCATTCGGAAGCTACTACCTGAACGAGTGGATTATCACCAGTGCTTGCAAGAATCCCGAAGTTGCCTTCAGATTCGCTGATTTCATGTACTCCTTGGATGTCAGTATGAGAAACCGCCTTGGCGAACCAGGAGTAGACTACTCCATCCCAAGCAAAGGCGAAATCGCTGTTGACGGCGGGGAAGCGCTATACTCGCCTATCTTACCGTGGGGCAAGATCAACTCGGCCAGATGGGATGAAATTGGTCCAACCTACAACGATTTCGACAACAAGGGCGTCAAGACGGATGATCCTTACGAACTGCAGCAGTACCTGTGGAACGCAACAATCGAAAACTATGCTCCCTATAAGCCTCCGATCGAAATGTGCCACAATACCAGGCTCTACTTCGAGGCGGAAGAAGCCCGCAAGCTCTCCGAGATCAACACGGATCTGAACAGCTTTGTGCGTAATGCGTTGGCGGAGTTTGTAACTGGCGTCAAAGATCCCAACGACGACAACCAGTGGCAGCAGTATCTTAACGAGCTTAAAGCAATAGGCTATGAAGAGTACCTTTCTATTGTTCAGGCTCGCTACGACAAAGCTAATTAACTCCATGCAAAAGGCTTTTGAATGAAGCCAATTTAGCGAAAAAACAACAAGGTATCCAGAAAAAGTCCGGCATCAGCCGGGCTTTTTCAATTAATGGTATGAAGCAAGTCAAGGCATTCAGGCAAAACCCTGATTTTCTTATTGCGGCTCCTAAACATTACTCACCGTCTTCCTTATACCCTCTTGGTGTAATGCCATAGCAGCGTTTGAATGCCTTGTAGAATGTGTTTAGGTTGCAGTAACCTACTTTTTCCGCAATTTCAGCCGTGGTCAACACTGTGCCCTTGAGCAATTCAACTGCCCGGGACATGCGTTTTTGCTCAATATATCGATGAATATTGGTACCGTTACTTTGCTTGAAGAAGCTTGAAACATAGCTTTCAGTCATACACAGCGAGCTGGCGATGGATGCAAGGCCGAGGTTTGGATCGTTGTAGTTTTCCTCTATATATCCGATTATTTTATCTTTCAGACGCTGATACGTGTAGTTATTTCGCATGTCAATGAAAAAGCAATATATATTAATAACTGTAGACATATACTGCATAATCTCGCTTATGTCCTTCGCGCCTTTCATATTTTTAAGGCTCAACTCTATTTCCTTGATTTTCTCGCTGTCAAGGTCTGCAAACTTTGATTCAAGCAAAAGCGTTGTTTCGGAAAGCAGGAAAATAAACCTATCCCGCTGGACTTTAGATGCTTCCAGCACATCCTTATTTCTCTCAACCAACTCTTTGATCGCCTGCATCGCCGCACTGGAATCGCCGGAGCTGATAATGTTACATAACCGTTGTGCATCGTCCAAGCTGTATGTCAGCCTATTTTTCTTGCTGGCAGAACTGTCATACCAGGCAATATTATTTCTGCCCAGCATATTCATATTGTACAGTACATATTCTGCGTTGCGGTAGCTCATAAATATTTGATCATGATACATTACCGTATCACCGATTCCCCATTTCAGGTTTACGCCGGAATCGGTCAAAATCTCTTTTTCAATATTTGAGATGATATCTTCGATTTGCTCTTTGCTTGGCATCGATTTAAAGCACATTGTCACCACAAATCTGTCAAAGGCCGTCTTGCAGAAAAATAGATCTTTTTCGCGCATTCCGGAGAGTACCTCTGAAACCTCGAACATTGCTACATTAACAACATCGCTATCAAATGCCATTATTCGCGCCGCTGCAACCGTATAATAAGCGTAATTAAGGATTGATACTTCCCCCTCCATCATCCTCATTTCATCTGCAAGTATCAGCTCTCCTTTAAGCAGCCGGTTGTATATGATCTCCCGTGATGAATCCCTGTACTCCTGAATCCTGGAAGCAAGCATCGAATAATCTTTTGTCATATCCGACATCTTACCTACCACATAGCGCAAGTTGTTACCACCCTTGGATGCAAGGTTAGCACCGTTTTTATTTTCCCAATCACCCACCAAACGCAGCAGCGATGTCACAGGGTCCGATATGCTCTTGGAGAAAATGAACGCCAAAAAGACACTGGTTAAAAGCACAACCAAATAAAGAATAATCAGATTTTGCTGAACCTCCCTGCTGTCTGCATATATGGCCTCTGTTGGAACGTAATAGATAACCGTCCAGTCAAGCAGGGACAACTTTTTGGACCACCACTCAAAGTTTTCATTGCCCAACCGCAGCCGCGTGCTCTTGGGAGCCTCCGACATTAAATGCTCAAGTGCTATTGCCCTGTCTTGGCTTGCATAGAGTATATGGTCCTCGCTGTCTACAAGTATGAGTGCCGAATCATTGTATATGTCATATAAACCAAGGCTGTGAATTAACTCGCCCAATTTTAACCCAGCTACTACAGTCGCTCCTTTTACTATATCCGTGAAGGGCAATCTATAGTAAAGATCCACATAACCATTTGGTGAATCCTTTGTTACAAAAAAAGCATTGCTTGTCTGCTGAAGCTGTTCTTCGCGCCACTGTGTATACGGTCTATTTTCGTTGGAAAACTTAAGCTTAAAGAAAATTTGAGGGCGGCTGTCGAGCATATCAGAAGCGATAAAAAGATGGTTAAAGTGATAATATATCGTCAGCCTGTCCAAGAATAGACTTGTTGAGGTATACATCGCAAGGTCATTAGACATGCTCAAAAAGCGCATAAACTCCTTAGGCTCAAAATCCGCGTCGAGCTTTCTCAGGCGCGATATATTTAAATCGACATAAAACGATGACTGTATTTTCAAAACGCTCTGCAAATTCGTCTCTATGCTATCCACCACTGTGGCAACTACCTGCTCCGTCTCCATTTTCACCTTTTCTTGTTCGGTTTTCACGATGTTGGCATATGAAAAAGTTCCAATCACCACGAATAGCACCGTAATAATAATTAAATAGGTAATAAGGTACCTAAAGAGCACCCTGCGCTTAGGGTTATATACCTTGTTAAATTGCTTTTTACCGTGTCTATCTCTTTTGATGCGCATTCCAATGGTTTTTAGTATATCCATTATCTTATTTTCTCGCATTGTTGCTCCTTCAATTCAGCAGATACGGTCAAAATGCCGAATATCCCCATACACTTGGTACCGTCTCTGCTTCTTGCCGTACACCCAGCCAGATTTTATAATGGAATCTGTACGTAAACCCCAAATTTAACATGGCTATGCCCGGATTGCAAACAGTTTCATGGCCCACAGACCACTTTATCCGCCACAGGCTCATCCAGGAGGTCTTTCCAACAGCAATGGGCTGCATCGGCACCGGACAGAAGAGGAAGCCAAGCTGGTTTTTGTTGTCGCCCCGCTCCAGTCATTGCACCACCGGCTTGCCTCGTTGCTATGAGACAAGACTGTTACGGCATTTCGCGCGGTACTGAGAGGGCGTTCGGTTTCGGATTTTGCGGTAGATGCGGTTGAAGGAAGGAATGCTGTCAAACCCTGCCTGGAGTGCGATTTCCGCGATGCTTCGGTTTGTGGATGCCAGCAGCTGTTCCGCCTTCTGAACGCGTTTCAAGCATAGGAAATGCCAAAAGGTAACATTGGTATGCTGTTTGAACAGGCGCGAAAAGTGATATTTGGAAAAACCGGCTTCACCAGCCACAGACTCCAGGGATATATCTTCCATGTAATGATGGTCGATATAATACAAAATGTGATGAAACACCGACAGATATGCCGGCTGGCTGCCGGCCTGGGTATTCACCTGGGCGTAAGCGGAAGCCAATTCGCCGCGCCCTATGAGCGCATACAGCATCAAAATAGAGGCATAGCAACTCAATTCCCGAAGGGGCTGGCCGCTTTCGTATTCACGGATAACGGACATGAGCAGATCTCGCACCTGCGAGCAAACAGGCGACTCCTCTGTTATGTGGATCGGGAACATCATCATGGACTTGATGTCTGCAAAATCCCGTATGCTCAGCAGGCTTTCCATTTCAAACAGGAAAATATAGCGCTTGGTGTGGGGATCTGTTTTCAAATCGTGCATCTCGCCGGAAGGCGTGATGAGTACTTCGCCTGCTTTGACTTGATACTGTGCATTCGTATAGTTCACTTTGCAGCACCCTTCTGTGGGCATCAGAATTTCCACCGCGCTATGCCAGTGTGTTTCGAAATAATCAGGCACATCGCCATACCACACCCTGAATGTGGAATTGGGAGGATAATCCACAAATTCCAGATCCCGCATCAGTGTGCGCACTTCATCCCGGTAGGTAACGACATTTTTTTTGCGAGCCATATGCATGCTCCTTTTGGTATTACTTACCCATATGTTTACAGGTTTATAAATATATGCGGCATACCAGAACAGTTGGGAAGAGCCAGATCGGGGATATATTCTCAGAATAAATATGGAAACACGATCATAAATCTATACGTATTTTATCATATGTGCACGGGCACATCAAGCAATAAATGAACATCGCACAGCAATATTTGAGAAGAAAGCCGGAATATATAATGCGATAATGAAAAAAACGGCCGGCGAAACAAGCATGCATGTATATATAGGTCCTCCATTTACAGCTAATGGTTAAGGGAAGCGTCTATCTGGATATGCAAGGAGGAACTTCCATGCCATTCCCCAACGGAATGCGAAAACTACTGCTGACATTCGGCATCCTGCTGGCAGTGGCCGCAATAATCTCATCATGGGTTATGCTTTCTGGCGTTGTGGAGAATTTTGGCGTAAAATATGCTGGTGCGGACTTTTTTGATGAAGCGGGAACATTGGGAAGGGATAATACATATGCGCAATACCTGCACCTTCATGCCGGCGCAAATACTGCCCAAGAAGAAGTGACGGTTGAACTTTTCGAATTTGAAGCCCTGGGGGAAGGCGCCGTTTACAAGGATGAAGCAGGAGATGTCCCGGCCCTTTATACCGGGGACAATTCCACCGTCATATGGCAGCTCCATATACCTCAAAGCGGGCTGTACAATATCCGCATGGAATACCTTGCCACCCCATCCCGTGGAGTCGATATCGAGCGATCATTGCACATCGATGGCCTGAGCCCCTTTTCCGGTGCCGATGCTCTATTTTTTTCACGTCTATGGACCGATGCGGGGGATGTAAAAAAGGATAATCGTGGCAACGACATCCGCCCGTCCCAGAAAGAAGTATTTAAGTGGCAGATTGCCTTTTTCCGCGACCATCTGGGCCATGAGGCAGAACCCTACAAGTTCTACATGGAAGAAGGTAACCACACGTTGTCGCTCACAGCCATTAACGAACCTGTTTATATCAAGGCGCTTACCCTGACCCCAATACTTCCCGAAAGAACATACAAATCATATATTTCGGAACATCCGGATTTGTCCATGACCCCAACGGGGGAAACATATTATCAAAAGGTGCAGGGTGAGGATGCGGTATTGCGCTCCTCCCCTTCCCTGTATCCTAGGTATGACCGTTCTTCCCCGGCCACTGAGCCTTACAGCGTAACAAACACGGTGCTCAACATTATTGGCGGCACTCCCTGGAGAAGCGCCGGGCAGTGGATTGAATGGAATATTGATGTACCGGAGGATGGGTATTACCACATCACCTTGAAGGGACGGCAGAACTTCAGCCGCGGCAACCTTTCCTGCCGGACACTGTTTATTGACGGGGTAGTTCCGTTTGAGGAAGTGAAAGCTATCCGTTTTCCCTATGGAACCGCCTGGAATAGCTTGACCCTTGCCGATGCGGCCGGAGAGCCGTTCCGGTTTTACCTGGCCAAGGGCGGCCACACCCTGCGGCTGGAGGCTACTCTGGGAGACATGGGCCCAGTTCTATCCCAGATGCAGAATAGCATTTTCAACCTGAATCAAATCTACCGCAAAATTCTTGTGCTCACAGGCGTACAGCCAGATGTTTACCGCGACTACAACCTGATCAAGGTGTACCCCGAGGTTATCGAGGCCATGCGGCTGGAAAGCATGCGGCTTTATAAGCTGGTGGATGATACGGTGGCCGTTACGGGACAAAAGTCCGACCGCATCGCAGTGGCCCAGACGCTGGCTGTGCAGTTGGAGGAGTTTGTCAAGGACCCTGACAAGATCACCAAAGCCTTTGTCAATTTCAAGGATAATATCACAGCCCTGGGCACTTCCATGCAGGCCATGAGCGAAATCATGCTGGACATCGACTGCATCATTGTTTCCGGCGTAAAAACACAGGTGGAAAAGACCCGGGAAGGGTTTATCGACAAGGCGCTGCATGAGATCCGTTCCCTGATTTCTTCCTATACGGTGGATTATAACACCTTGGGGAACGTGTATGACACGGACAAGGAAGATGCGCTTGAGGTGTGGATCATGGCCGGCGCGAACCAGGTGTTGAGCATGGCCGGCCGGGACCAGAGCAACGTGCTCAAAACCATGATAGATGATACCTTCGTGCCGAATACGGGCATCAAGGTAAACCTGAAGCTGGTGGACCCCAACGCGCTGCTGGGTGCCGTGGTCGCCGGCAATGGGCCCGATGTGGTGGTGAACACCGATTCCTGGAACCCTGTCAACTTCGCCCTGCGCGGTGCCGCGGTGGATTTGACCACCTTTCCGGATTTTGAGCAGGTGATTGCTGATTTTTACCTCGGCGCGTACGCGGCTCTTGAACTGATGGGCGGTATCTATGGCCTTCCGGAAACCCAGGTCTGCTCAGTGCTTTTCTACCGCAAAGATGTACTGGATGAAATCGGTCTGCCTGTGCCAAAGACATGGGCGGAGCTCATCGCCATACTGCCTACCCTTCAGGGGAACAACATGACGGTTGGCATCCCCTTCCCCGACTTGAATACACAAAACCTGTTTGCCATGTATGCCATGACCTATCAAAACGGCGGGGCGATCTACAACAAAGAGGGTTCCAGAACAGTCATTGACAGTGAAGCCGGGGTGAACGCCTTCAAGCTGTATACCTCCCTGTATACGGACTACGGCCTGCCATCCATCTTCGATTTTCCCAGCCGCTTCCGCTCCGGGGAAATGCCCCTTGGAATCGCCGATTACACCACTTTCAATATACTGGCGGTATCCGCCCCGGAAATCCGCGGGCTGTGGAGCTTTACGGTATTGCCGGGAGTGCAAAAAACCGGCGAGGATGGAAGCATTTATATAGATCATGCGGTTCATTCACAGGGAGCCAGCTGCATGATGATTGCTACGGACAACCAAATAGTAAAAAACAACGCGTGGACGTTTATGAAGTGGTGGGTCAGCGAAAATAGCCAAGTGCGCTTCGGCAGGGAGATCGAAAGCGTGCTGGGCGCCTCCGCACGGTATCCCACGGCCAACAAGCAGGCATTCCGGCAGTTGGCCTGGAGTGCTGAGCAGATGGAGATCATCAAAAGGCAGATGGAGCAGGCGGTAGGCTTTCGGGAGGTGGCCGGCGGCTATTTTACGAGCCGTCATCTTGTCAACGCCGTGCGCAAGGTGGTCGCCGACAAGCTGGATCCCAGGGAAACATTGCAGGACTACGCCAGGGTCATTAACGAGGAGCTAGCAAAAAAACGCGCGGAATTCGGTCTTGACGGCAAATAAGGGAGGCAAGCCATGCATCAGTCATTCATCCAGAAATATGCCGCGCTCAAGCGCAAACGGGCCGCCGTCGCCTGGTACAAAGCCAAACAGGCGAAGGTTTGCTATCTGTTTTTGCTGCCGTACGCGCTGCTTTTCCTCACCTTCTTTATACTGCCGATGCTGACCTCCATCTATTACAGCTTCACCTATTACAACATTCTGGAGCCGCCCCGCTTTATCGGTTTTTTAAATTATATCAACCTGCTGCTGCAGGACGATATCTTTTTGATTGCCGTCAAGAACACATTCTTGATTGCCGTCATCACCGGCCCTATTGGATACATGCTCTCCTTTGGTTTCGCGTGGTTCATCAACGAGCTGCCCCGCTGGCTCAGGACCTTGGCCGTCGTGATATTCTACGTCCCCAGCATTGCCGGGAACGCCTACTATATTTTCGGCATCATTTTCCGCGGGGACGCCTACGGATACCTCAACGCCTTCCTCATGCACCAGGGCATCCTCAATGCTCCCGTTCTTTGGCTGATCAATGCCAAATACATCATGCCGGTGATCATTACCGTCATATTGTGGATGAGCATGGGAACGGGCTTCCTCGCCTTTGTGGCCGGCCTTCAGGGCGTGGACAGGGCCCAGTATGAAGCGGGTTATGTGGACGGTATCCGTAACCGCTGGCAGGAGCTGTATTTCATCACCCTGCCCAACATGAAGCCCATGCTCATGTTCGGCGCGGTGATGTCCATCACCCAGGCCTTTGGCGTAGCCGATGTACCCATGGCGCTGGCCGGCTACCCAAGCACCGATTACGCGGCACACACGGTGGTTACACATCTGTTTGATTATGGTTATACGCGCTTTGAAATGGGCTACGCCTCCGCCATTGCCACGCTCCTGTTTTTGGTGATGATCCTCTGCAACAAATTAATCCAGGCAGGGCTTAGGAAGGTGGGCACATGAGCACAGTTGCCGGCATTTCCAAAAAGCGCAAAATGGATCGGCGGGTTCATGGTCCGCGCCATGGCCTTGCGCGGCGCAGAAAGCCCAACCGTTCCCGGACCGGTGACTTTTTCATCTACCTGATGCTTTTGTTTACGGGCCTTTTGATGGTTTTCCCGCTGGTATTCTCCGTCTCCAGCGCCTTAAAACCCCTGGATGAGCTGTTTCGCTTCCCACCCAGGCTCTTTCCCAGAAACCCCACGCTTTCCAACTTCAGCGATCTGATGGTAACACTGGGCCAATCCTGGGTGCCCTTTTCACGTTACCTGATGAATACGGTTTTCATTACAGTGATGGGCACGGCGGGGCATTTGCTCATTGCCTCCATGGCGGCCTTTGTGCTTGCCAAATACGATTTTCCGGGCAGGAAAACCTTTTTCTCCATCGTCGTGGTAGCCCTCATGTTCAGCGGCTATGTAACGGCCATCCCCAATTACATCGTCATGAGCCGCCTGAATATGATCGATACCTACTGGGCGGTGATTTTGCCCGCATTTGCGGCTCCCATCGGATTGTTTTTGATGAAGCAGTTCATGGAGGGCATTCCCGCCTCCCTTCTCGAGTCGGCCAAGATGGACGGAGCCAGGGAAATGCGCATCCTCTGGCAGATTGTGATGCCTAATGTGATGCCGGCCACCCTGACGCTGATCATCTTTTCCGTGCAGAGCCTGTGGAACGCCAGGGCATCCACGGTGGTGTATTCCGAGGCCAAGAAGATGCTGGTCTATGCGCTGCAGCAAATACAAAGCGGCGGTGTCGCCAGGGCCGGCCAGGCTGCTGCCGTCACGGTGGTTGTAATGCTGGTGCCCATCGCCACCTTTATATTTTCCCAAAGCCGGATTCTGGAAACCATGGCAACCTCGGGGCTGAAAGACTAACGTAAAGGAAGGGAGGTCCGCTATGGGAAAAAGGTATAGGCGCATCCTGCCCCTTTTGCTGGCCGTTTGGCTCACAGCGGCCGCTTTCCCGGCCTTTGCCAAGGATGGCTATGACACCACCTATACGTATACCTACGATTTTTGGGGCGATCTGAGGGAATCCCCCGATCCCTACCGGGTGAAAACCGTCTTGACCAGCAGTCTTTTGGGGCTGGACATTCCCATGAAAGCACCCCAGGGGCTGTTTGTGCGCGGGAACATGATTTATGTCTGCGATACGGGGAACAACCGCATTCTGGAGATCGAGTATGCGGAGAAAAGCTACCGTGTGAAGCGCATAATCAGCTCCTTTTATGGCAACACCTCCCCCCTTACTCTCTCCTCGCCCTATGATATCTTTGTGTCGGAGGCGGGAGAGATGTTCATCTGCGACTTCAACAACAAACGCGTGGTGAAGCTTGACAAGGAACTTCAGTTCCTGATGGCCTTCACAAGGCCCGACGATGCCACCTTTGACCAAAGTTTATCCTTCCTGCCCATCAAGGTAGTGGCGGATAGCACGGGCCGTGCTTTTGTACTTGGCAGGAATGTGAACAAGGGTATGATCAAGTACGAAAGTGACGGCACTTTCGCCGGGTTCATCGGGGCCAGCGCGGTGAAATTCCTATGGTACGATTACATCTGGCGCCTTTTGTCCACCAGGGAGCAGCGGGCCCAGCAGGCCTCCTTCGTACCTACGGAATATGACAATCTTTTCGTTGACCAAGAGGGCTTCATTTATTGTGTAACGGGGGTTTTCAGCGAGTATGAGCTGATGGATGACCAGGCCAAGCCCATCCGCCGCATCAACGGCCTTGGCGCTGACATATTGATCAAAAACGGCAATTACCCGCCTATCGGGGATTTGCAGTGGGATACGGTCACCGACTATGCCGGGCCATCACGCTTTTCGGATATCACGGTACTGGACAATGATGTATATGTCGTAACGGACAGGGTGCACGGCAGGCTTTTTGGCTATGACCAGCAGGGCAGGCTTTTATGGGTCTTCGGCGGTGTCGGAAACATGGCGGGATATTTCCGGCGGCCTGCCGCCATCGACCATATGGGGGACGATTTGCTGGTGCTGGACTCCATGGAATCGAGCCTTACTATATTCACGCCCACCCCGTATGGCAGCAAGATCTACAAGGCCATCCAGGAATACCGGCAGGGCAGCTACGATGATTCCGCCGAGAGCTGGCGGGAGGTGCTCAGCCTGAACGGCAATTATGATTTGGCTTACATCGGCATTGGCCGAGCGCTCCTTCGGCAGGAACGATATGAGGAGGCCATGGCCTATTTCAAATTGACCAGGGACAGAAAAAACTACTCCGAAGCATTCAAGCTGTACCGCAAGGAATGGGTGGAGGAACACAGCGCGCTTATCTTCATCGCATTTGCCTTATTGATGGTGCTGCCTCCCTTAGTGGCCAGGATCAAAAAAATCAAGCGGGAGGTGGAAGGGGCGTGACGCGCTATGTAAGCCTTCGGGAAAAGCTGACCGATAAAGATGGCTACTCCCGCTTTATAAGGTCGCTCAGATATTCCTTGTATGTGATTGTGCACCCCTTTGACGGGTTTTGGGACCTGACCCACGAAAAACGGGGTTCCCTGGCCGCGGCCAACTTTATTATATTTATGACGCTGCTGACAAGGATACTGCGCCTCCAGTACACCAGCTTTTTGTTTCTCAATGTCTATTGGCCACGGGTAAACATCTTTCAGCAAATCATATCAGTACTGCTGCCCCTTACCGTTTTCTGCCTTGGCAACTGGGGGCTGACAACGCTGTTCGACGGCAAGGGACGCTTGAGGGATGTATACATAGGCACAGCCTATGCCATGACCCCAACCGTATTGCTTCAGCTACCAATGATCTTGCTTAGCAATGTCATCACTGCCGATGAAGGCGCGTTCTACATGGTTCTTGACTCAGTTGCCATGATTTGGGCCGGTTTTCTGATCGTGATAGCCATGATGATGATCCACGATTACAGCTTTGGGAAAACCATACTGTTTACGGTGATGTCCATCTTCAGCATGCTGGTAATTGTCTTTTTGATCCTGTTGTTCTTCAATTTGGTCATCAATGGAATCAACTATTTCGTTTCGCTGTACCGTGAGATCACATTCAGGCTATATTAGCGGAAGGAGAGGCTGCGTATGAAGAAGCGGAAATGGTTGATGCGCGCCCTCCTTGGCGCCATATTGCTCGCCGGGCTAGCTTTGCTTACTGTTTTTGTTCTCATTCCGCTGTTTCAAACCGGCACGGAAGGAGATGGCGGCGCCATACGGGTGTATGGCTATTCGGAAAGGAAAAAGACATATACCCTGGAAAACGACCGTCTGCTCTTTGCTTTGGATCCTACCACCACCCATTTTACCGTTACCCAGAAGGACAACGGTTACATGTGGTATTCCAATCCGCCCATGGCAGACAGCGATCCAAAAGCCCTGCCGGCGGACAAGGCCAACTTAAAGTCCACCCTGTCCATCGTGTACAGCACTATCAACGGCGTAAATACGATATTTAACAACTATACCTACAGTATTGAAAAGGGGATATATGAAATCGAACCCGGGGATGGATGCCTCAAGGTGAAATACTCCCTGGGAAAGGTGAACAAAACCTATGTGATCCCCGCTGCCATCACCGAAGCCCGTATGGATGTTTTCCTCGCCAAAATGGAGAAGAGCGAATCCAAGCAGACAAAGGAGTATTACCGCAAGATTGATATAAACAAACTGCGTTCCACCGACAACAAGGAGGAGCTGCTGAAAAACTACCCCGATCTTGCCACGGAGCCGCTGTACATCCTTCGGGACGGCACCGCCGACTATTTGAAAAAGCGGGTGGAAGAATTTCTGGAAAAGGCGGGATATACCTACGAGGATTATGCCTATGATATGTCCCGCACAAGCGCCGCCTCCACAACCGACAAGCCCGTATTCAACGTGACACTCCTCTACCGCCTGGAAGGAAACGACCTGGTGGTGGAAGTTCCTTATGAAGAGATCGAGTATAAGGCCAGCTATCCAATCACAAGGCTTGCGCTGCTGCCCTGCTTTGGCGCGGGCGGCACTGCGGATGACGGATTCATGCTGGTGCCGGAGGGCGGCGGTGCCCTGATCCGCTTCAACAACGGCAAGCTTACGCAGAACACATATTATTCCAACATCTACGGCTGGGATTATGCCACCATGCGCAAGACCGTGGTAAGTGAAACCCGTTCGGCCTTTCCGGTATTCGGCGTATCGCAAAGCGATTCAGCTTTCCTATGCATCCTGGAGGACGGGGCGGGCAGCGCCGGCATTGCGGCAGACATATCGGGGCGTTACAACAGCTACAACACCGTCAATGCCACGTATACGCTCTTGCATTCCGATTCCTTTGATGTATCCCAAAAATCCAATCAGCCGGTGCTGATGTATGAAAAATCCCTGCCGAAAGGCGTCATCCGACAGCGCTACCGCTTTGTTAAAACACCTGGCTATGTAGCCATGGCCAAAGCATACCAGGGATATCTTTTGGAAAAATATCCGTTCCTTGCGCGCAAAGAGGAACCGTCTACCCCTGTTCTCATCGAGATTGTAGGCGCTGTGGATAAAATGCTCCAGCGGGTGGGGCTGCCCACGTCCGTGCCGTTTAAGCTGACCACCCACCTGGAGGCAAAAGAAATGCTCACCGCGCTTTCGGAGGCGGGCTTTACAAACCTTTCCGTAAAATACGCCGGCTTTTTGAACGGCGGCATCAGGCAAAAGGTTTTGAACAAGGCTACATTGCTGCCGGACCTTGGCAGCGAGACGGAATTTACAAACCTGACGGCCTGGTGTGATGATAACGGCATCGATCTTTACCTGGACGGCGTAACCCAGTTTGCCTATGACAGCGGCCCGCTGGACGGATTCATGGCCTTTCGCGACGCCGCAAAATTCACCACGCGGGAGGAAGTGGAATTAAGGGAGTATTCCACCATTTGGTACGGCACCGATCCGTTGGACACACCTTATTATCTTGTAAAGCCGGCTCTGATGCATGGATTTATGAAGACGCTTGCGCAAGCCGCCGTACGGCATGGCGCTCAAGGCGTCAGCTTTCGGGATGCGGGATTTCTGCTATCGTCGGACTTTAACCCCAAAGATCTCATCACCCGCGATCAGAATATCGCCTATCAGCAATCAGCGTTGAAGGATGTCAAAGCCAGCGGCCAAAAAGTATTGATCAATGCCGGCAATGATTACGCGGTGGCGTATGCCGATCTTGTAACCAATATGGACCTTCGAGGCACGCCTTACAGCATTCTGGATGCGTACGTTCCTTTTTACCAGATGGCGCTGCACGGTTATGTCCCTTATACCGGCGAAGCGCTGAACATGGCCGGCGATTTTGAAGAGGAGCTGCTCAATTCCGCGGAAACGGGTGCGGGGTTAAGCTTTGCCTTTATCAAGTCGGAAGTCTCCGTACTGCAGGATACCCTCTATACAGAATATTATGGTTCCTCCTTCTCCCAGTGGTTTGAAAAAGCAAAGGATATCTATCAAAAGTATGACATGGAATTGGGCGGACTGTTTCATCAGCCCATTGTGGATCATAGACAGCTTGAAAACGATGTGACCATTACCACCTATCAGGACGGTACAAAAGTATATGTCAACTACGGCGGGCAGCAAGCTTTAGTGGACGGCATCGTCCTTGCGCCGCGCAGCTACAGGGCGAAAGGGGTGAACTAGCATGAAGGGGAGAAGGCAGCTCACCATCCGGGCCCGCAGGTCCATAGCAGGGACACTGTTCATATTGCCCTTTATCATCGGCTTTGTGTTTTTTATGGCCTGGCCGCTGATCGACTCCTTCTACATGAGCCTTTGCGATGTAAAGCTCAGCGCCTCTGGCAAGGAGCCTGTGTATATCGGTCTGTACAATTATATCAAAGCCTTTACCATAGACCCTGAATTCAACAGGATGCTGGTAGAAGAGCTGGGCCGCATGGCCAGCCATTCTGTGGCCACCCTGGTGGTAGCCTTTGTCATCGCCCTGGTATTGAACCAGCGGTTCAAGGGCCGTGCGCTGGTACGCGCCATCTTTTTTCTGCCGGTGATCCTTGCCTCCGGCGTGCTGGTAGGCATCGAATCGAGCAATACGCTCCTTTCTGGTATACGGTCTATGGTGAACCAGTCGGCTAGCACCTTTGACATCTCCAACGAAATGCGCGCCATATTAAGGCTTACCAGCATTGGCGGCCGTGCCTTTGACATCGTGTTCACACTGCTGGATTCGGTGTACGACATCGTCATCGCCTCGGGCATTCAAATCGTAGTATTCCTTTCAGGCCTGCAAACCATTTCACCCACGCTGTATGAGGCAGCGGATGTGGAGGGCTGCACAAAGTGGGAAAGCTTTTGGGAAATTACCTTCCCCATCGTTTCCCCGCTGCTGTTTGTGAATATCATTTACACGATCATTGACTTTTTCATGAAATCCGATAACCAAATCATGGAGAAAATCACCGAAGAGATGGTGATCAACCTGAACTACGGCTTCAGCTCCGCCATGTCGTGGATCTATTTTGCCATGACCATTGCCTTGGTGGGTATCAGTTCCCTCATCATATCCAGGGGGGTGCAGACGTATGAGTAACACCATGCCGGGCAGGCACACTCCCGACAGCTTTATTGTGCGAAACAGAAAATCCGGCGGATATCTTATGAAAAAGATAATGCGGCAGAAAGTTTACAGCCTGATACGGGCGCTGCTGCTGTTCGGGCTTTGCTTTATGATACTACAGCCCATTCTGGACAAAATCTCCGTCAGCTTCATGGTGGAAAGCGATTTGTATGATTCCACCATCGTGGTGATCCCCCGGCATTTGACCATAACCAATTACCAGCTTGCATCGCAATTGATGCTGTATGGCAAAGCACTGTTAAGTACGCTGTGGGTTTGCCTGATGGTATCGGTATTTCAAATCTCGGCCTGTACGCTTGTAGGCTATGGGTTCGCAAGGTTCGAATTTCCCTTGAAGCGGCTGTGGTTCGCCTGCGTAGTGCTGGTGATCATCATTCCGCCCCAGACCATTTCCTCTTCGCTGTATCTGCACTTCCGCTTCTTTGATGTTTTCGGCATCATCAGCGCATTGAACGGCGGTCAGAAGCTGAACCTGAGAGGCTCCATCACGCCGTATCTGATGATGAGCCTCACCTGCATGGGGCTGAAAAACGGGCTGTACATCTACATGATCCGGCAATTTTTCTTGAGCATTCCAAAATCTCTGGAAGAAGCCGCTTACGTGGATGGATGCGGCACCTTCAAAACCTTCTGGCGGGTGATACTGCCCGATGCCACGCCGATTCTCGTTTCCTGCTTTCTTTTCTCCTTCGTATGGCAATGGACGGATGTGTTCTACTCCAATCTTTTTCTGGGCGGCTCCACCCTTTTGTCCATGCAGGTTTCAGGGCTGGGCGAGCGGTTGAGCCAGTACGTATCCCTGACCCTGGGCGTGCCTGGCGGCGCATCGGTGGCGTACATGCAGCAGATCATTTCCACCGGCACCCTGATGGTGATCGCCCCCCTGGTTCTACTGTACATTTTTGCCCAGCGCGGGTTTGTACAGAGCATCAGCCTCACGGGCATCAAGATGTAGTCCTTACACGAATCATTGCCCTTGGGCGATGGGTTCGTGCTAAAAGATAAAAAGGAGGGATGTCCGTCAAGCAAGCGTTCCTGTCAACCGGTTTCCCCGCCTGACCAAATTTGATAAGGAGGAAGAACAATGAAAAGGCTCATCGCGCTGACACTGATTGCCCTGCTGGTGCTGGGCGGAACAAGCCTCACCGCCGCTGCGGAATCGCCTTTTGAGGGTGTGGATGTCATCCTGGACAAGGACGGCAAGGTCGTTGATCTTGGCGGCATGGAAATCATCGTTGGCGACTGGTGGACGGCTGCCGAGCAACCAGAACCCTCCACTGCCCAGGAGGAAGCCACCGCGGAATACCGTGAGTGGATACAATCCACCTACAACTTCAAAATTAAGCGCATGGCCATTACCGACTGGGGAACCATGCCGGAGCTGGTTACCAACTTTGCCACCACCGGCGGCCCGGAAAACTACGTGTTCCTGACCAGGCCCGGCTCCCAGGCGGCGCCCATGAACAGCGGCCTGTTCTATGACCTTGCCACCCTAGACTGCCTTGATTTCACCCAGCCCAAGTGGAACGACGCCACCACGGCCCTCATGACCAAGGGCGGCAGCATCTATGGCATGCGGCCCGAGACCGGCGAGCCCCGCACCGGTATATTCTTCAACAAGCGCATGCTGGAGGAAGCGGGTGTGGATCCCGAATCCCTCTACGATATGCAGAAGGATGGCACCTGGACCTGGGAAGCCTTTGAGGCACTGTGCAAAAAGATCAGCCGTGACACCGACAACGACGGCGTCACAGACGTGTATGCCTTGTGCAGCTTCGGCCCCCACTTCCTGAGCGCGGCACTGGCTTCCAACGGCGCATGCTTTGTAAGCCCCGATGAAAACGGCAAGTATATCAACGCCACCGGCAGCGACGCCTTCCTGGAAGCAGCCAACTGGGGTGTGGAATTGCTGCGGAACTACGAGTATCCGCAACCCGAGGGCTCGGAATGGAACTACTTCGAAGCCTCCTTCCAAAATGGCGCGGCCGCGATGCAGGTGCATCAGGATTACTACGCCAGCGCCCTGAACAGCAACATGGAAGACGATTTCGGCTTTGTCATGTTCCCCAAGGGGCCCAGGATGGATACGTATGTCAACGTCTGGGAAGACAACGTATCTGTTATCCCCGCCTGCTACGACGCCGACAGAGCCTGGAAGATCGCCTTCGCCTACGACCTGTACACCAACCCCACCCCCGGCTATGATGATGTGGATGACTGGAAGAGCGGCTATTACGCCAAGTACCGCGATACCCGCGCGGTGGACGAAACCGTGGCCATGATGCGCGATTCCGCCCATGCCGTCACCTGGTTCCATTCCTTGATCACAGGCTACGACCTGGGCCCGGATTTCTACTGGGATGTGGCCGCCAGGGCCGTAACACCCGCAGAGAAGCTGGAGTCCATGAAAGCCCAGTGGCAGGCATACCTCGATGCCACCAACGGCAAATAAGCAGCCGGCTTGTACTCAAAAGGCCATTGGCGGGATGACAGGTTTTCCTGTCGTCCCGCCCGGTGATAGGAAGTGAGGGAATTCGCTGTGACCCGCAAATTTTATTGGCTCCTGTGGATGGCGGCAATACTGGTCATGGTGAACGGCCAATTTGCCATGGCAAAGGGAGAAGGGAACACCATGAACGCATATCAGGCCTATCTCAAAACGGGAGAGGCACCGAGCCTTTATAAAAAGTATGAAGACCTGTTTAAAATCGGCGCTGCCGTTTCCCCCATGTGGCTGAAATCGGATGCTGCCGTGAAGGTCATCACCAGCCATTTCAACAGCCTCACCTGCGAAAACGAAATGAAGGCCGATTTTGTCATGGATTATGCCGCGACAGCCGCCGCCGGTGACAAAACGCGGGTTAAGCTGAATTTTCAAAAGGCGGATATTGTTTTGTCTTTTGCCAGGGAAAACGGCATGACCATGCGCGCCCACACACTGGTCTGGCACAGCCAGGTGCCCCGCTGGTTTTTCAGCGCGAATTATGAAAAGGATGAAAACGCTCCGCTAGCCTCGCGGGATGTTATGAAAAAGCGCATGGAAAATTACATCCGTGACGTGATGGAGCATGTGAATACAGAATATCCCGGCGTGGTGTACGCCTGGGATGTGGTGAACGAGGCCATTGAGCCCGGTGACAGGCACCCAAATGGCTTGCGCACCGAAAACAACCTCTGGTATCAGACCCTTGGCGATGATTTTGTGGCGCTTGCGTTTACCTATGCACGCAAATATGCCGCGCCGGAACAAAAGCTTTTTTACAATGACTATAATTGTTTTTTGAAAAACAAGCTCTTTTTGATCCGCAACCTTTTGAAATCGCTTGCGGACAAAGGGTTGGTGGACGGCCTTGGCATGCAGGGGCATATCGCCATAGATACCTCCCTGACCGAATTTGAGGAGGCCATCACACTGTACAGTTCCCTGCCCATTGAGCTGCAGGTTACCGAGCTGGATATCAAAACAGAGGATAACAGCCTGATGGGCCAAATGGCCCTGGCGTCAAAATACCGCCGCATGTTCTCCATGCTCACCCGCCTGAAGGAAAGAGCCGGCATCAACATTACAAGCGTTACCTTCTGGGGGATCACGGACGACAGGTCATGGCTTTCCAATAAGGAGCATACCTACTATCCGCTTTTGTTCAACGCCGATCTCACCTGTAAGGCCGCATTCTTTGGCGTGCTTCAGGATGACAGCATCCCCATGCAAAACACACCCGAATACTTGCAACAGGCAGCGGAAGCTTTGGGCCTTACGGAAGCGGCGCCCCAGCCCGATGCGGGTTCATCCCTTAACAATGGCGTCAAAAAAGGCTACAAGGGCGCCGGAGAAAACAATCCGGTGATGACCCAGCGCTTTGGAGCCGACCCTTACGCATTGGTATATGATGGGCGGGTCTACCTGTATATGACGGGGGATGTGCTGGAATACGACGCCGGAGGAAAGGTGAAGAACAATACATACAGCAAGATCAATACCATCAACGTGCTGTCTTCCGACGACCTGGTCAACTGGACGGATCATGGCGCCATCCGGGCAGCGGGCGGCAGCGGCGCAGCAAAATGGGCAACCAACGCCTGGGCCCCCGCGGCGGCCTTAAAGGAAATCGAAGGAAAGATGAAATTCTATCTCTACTTTGCCAACAGCGCGGGCGGTATTGGTGTCCTTGAAAGCGACAGCCCTACGGGTCCCTTTGAGGATCCCATTAAAAAACCGCTTGTCTCCCGCCAAACGCCCAACTGCGCCGATGTTACCTGGCTGTTCGATCCTGCGGTGCTCATGGATGATGACGGCAAAGCATATTTATACTTTGGCGGCGGCGTTCCGGAAGGCAAAGCAGCATCGCCCAAGACCGCCCGGGCAGTTCAGCTTGGAGAGGATATGACAAGCATTGTTGGCGAGCCTGTTGTCATTGACGCGCCTTACCTGTTTGAGGATTCCGGCATCAACAAAATCGGCGATACGTACTATTATTCTTACTGCACAAACTTTCAGGTGCCCAGTGAAAAGGAAGCGGAGCTGGGCCTAGCCAATGGACAGATCCATTACATGACAAGCAAGAGTCCGCTGGGGCCTTTTGCGTACGCCGGGCTGATTCTGAAAAACCCCGGAGATTTCTTCGGCTTCTGGGGCAACAACCATCATTGCATATTTTCTTTTTCAGGCAAATGGTATATCACGTATCATACGCAGACGCTGGAAGCGGCCATGGGCTTTAAAAATGGCTACCGATGTACCTTTATCGA
Organism: Bacillota bacterium; assembly: GCA_023411395.1. Classification (GTDB taxonomy): domain Bacteria; phylum Bacillota; class Clostridia; order Christensenellales; family Aristaeellaceae; genus JAEWAH01. The sequence goes on along the minus strand of JAEYOV010000071.1, from coordinate 172,868 downwards.
TGCTTTGACTGTAGATGATACGGGTATCATCGTGCCTGTAACAGCCACCAGAAGCGGCGCCCAACAAATAAAGCCCCTGAACCCCTTTGAACGGGTGGAGGCGGAAACCATGGCAGCCATGGCTGGCGTTACTACCGGCCTTGCCCCTGATGCAGACGGGAAAGCAGGCACAGGCAACGGCATCGTCACTGCCATCGAAGCGGGCGGCTATATCTGCGTCCGGGGCGTGAATTTCAGTGATGAAGGTGCTGACAGGCTTATTTTACATTCAAGGTGCGTAGAAAGCATTACCTTCAAAATCCTTATGGACCGGCTGGACAGTGATGCAGTGTATACCGCCGCCATTTCCCCGGCTTCTGCTTTTTCTTCTCAGGAATTCCTGCTGCAAGACCGCATACAAGGCATCCACGATGTGTACTTTGTATTCGAGAGCCCCGGCCTGGAGCTGGATTGGTGGAGCTTCTCGAAACGCGATAGATGAGTGCAATATGCGGCGGCTCTAAACGCTGCGCCTTGTTTGGAGAATTCGGCAAATTCCTGCTCTGCGGCTTATCGAAGAATCCTGAAAAGGACCTGGCGTACTATAATCCAAATGAAAAAGGAGCCGGCCTGGACAAGATTCTTGCCGAACTGCAGGCGCAGATCGACGCCTATAAGACGAAGTAAGCAATATACCTGTGTCTCTTCAATTGAATTGCGTTCAAGCGTAGGAAACAGCCCCGCGCCTGACTTGTGGCGCGGGGCCTTATTCATCCGCAAAAATCAGCAAATCTGCCGCCTACCATCTGTTGCCGTCCCGCATCACCAATACCTGGCTGTTCATCTTTCCGGACATGTCCGTGGCCAGGAACAAGGCGGCCGAGGCGATTTCATCGGGATCAAACAGCTTGACGCCGCTTTTAAGCAAATAGTCACGTACGGCGGATTGCTTAAGCATTTCGGTATCCACCGGGCCCGGGCAAATCGTATTGACGCGCAGGCCGTGGGGCCGCACTTCATCGCCCAGAGCCTGGCCAAAGGCGATCAGCGCCGCCTTGGATGCGGAGTAGGCGGTGCTGCCCGGCAGCCCTCGGAGGCCCGCCCCCGATGAGATATTGATCACAACGCCGGATTTTTGCCTGATCATATGAGGCAGAACTGCTTTTGTCATCAAGACGGCGCTGTACAGATTGCATTTCACCATCTCATCCCATAAGGAAAGCGGCATCTCGATAAATGGCATTTCCTTGGAAATGCCTGCGTTGTTGACAAGAATATCGATATTCCCCGCGGCTTCCGCAGCCTGGCGGCAGAGTGTGTGCACCTGCGTTTCATCGCTCAGGTCGCAGGCAAAGGCAAAGGCCTTCCCGCCTGATGCGCGGATTTGATGCGCGGCTTCCTCAATGGGGGCATGCTTGCGGCCGGTGAGCACAACTGTTGCTCCCTCCTTTGCAAACCGCAGCGCAATGGCCCGTCCGATGCCGGTGCCGCTCCCCGTAACAAGAGCACATTTATTCTTGAGCATACATCCTCCGGCGGCAATCAATGGAATGATTTGTTTACTGGAATAGCGTTCTGTATTGCGCTATTGTTTTTGCAACCTGCTCTTTGGCAGCAGCATCCAGGGGCGTGTACGGATGGGTGAAGCAGCTGCTCATGATCCCCATCATCTCAAGCGCTGCCTTGCGCCAGATATTGGGGGACATCCAGCTGTCCGAAAAGCTGTTCAGCCTGTTCATTTCGTCCACGATATCGCAGTAGTATTTCAGCTTGACAGTATCCTTTGCCACGGCGCTGTCATATACCGCCTTGAGCAGTTTGGGGTACGGGTTGGCCAGCGAGGGCACCATGCCATCCGCACCCATGGACAGGCCGGCGAAGTTGGCCTTTTCATTCCCCACGATCACCGAAAACGGCTTTCCCTTGCCGTGGTACCGTTTCATCAGTGATTCCAGGTAGCTCAAATCGCCGCTGCTGTCCTTGATGGCGGCGATATTCCCTATGGGGAACACCTCATCCAGAACCTCCGGCGCGATCGCCGAGCCAATAGCCACTGGAATATTGTAGAGGATAACGGACAATTTGGTGGAGGACGCCACCTTGCCGATGAACTGTACCGCCTCGTATTTACTTGTATTGGGGAAATAGTAGGGCAGCGTGGTGACCACCGCATCGGCGCCGGCGTCTTCCGCGCGCCTGATGTGATCAGTCACACGTGCCGTTCCGCAATCGCTGACGCCCGCATAAACCGGCACTCTTCCGGCAGTGAACCGGACAACGGCGGCAATGATTTTTGCCCGGGTCACGGCGTCAAAGCGGGCAAATTCGCCGGTGGTCCCCATGGCAAAAATGGCGTCGACGCCGCCTGTGATCACGTATTCCACCAGCCGCTCCAAATGGGAATAGATGACTTGCTCGTTTTCATCCACCGGCGTCAAAAGGGGGACGATCACACCGTGTATAGAACTGCTTTTCATAAACATTCCGCCGTTCGTTGTCGAATGAATTTTTTCAGGAAGGACAGATCACCGGTTGGACCGTGCCGCCCAAAGGTGCGCCAGGGAATCATTTCCCAAACTTCCTGATATAGTCCATGTTCAGCTCCAGGCCAAGGCCGGGCTTATCGGGAAGCTTCAAAAAGCCGTTCTTCGGTTCCGGCGCATCGATGAACACGTTTCTGGATACATTCCTGAAAAGGGTAAGGCTTTCCAGAATCAAACCGTTCGTCGCGGCAGCGACCAGGTGCATATGCATCAGCTCCATGCAGTGGGGAGCAAACAGTACGTTGAAGGCTTGCGTCAGGGCAATGATTTTTACCATTTCCGTGTAGCCGCCCACACGGCACACATCGGCCTGTACAATGTCTGCCGCGCCGGCCGTCAGCAAATCCCTTACGCCAAAGCGGGTATACTCGTGCTCGCCCGTAGCCAGCGGCACGCGCATCGACCTTCTGCAATGAGCGAGGCCGGGAATATCGTCGGCAAGCACCGGTTCCTCGAAAAACTCCACGTCGCAGTCCGCAATCCTGTCCATAAACTGGATCGCCGTGCCGGCCTTCCAGATGTTATTGGCATCAACGGCCAGGCGGATATCGGGACCGACAGCCTTGCGCACTGCATGAATGCGCCTTGCGTCCTCCCTGGGATCGGTGCCGCCTTTCACGCCGACTTTCAGCTTCAGGAAGGTATAACCTTCCGCAATCATGCCCAGCATTTCATCGCAAAGCTCCCCGGTGGAGTAGGATGTCCATCCTGCGGAGGAGTAAATCGGAACCTGGTTTCTGCTTCCGCCCAGCAAACGGTACAGCGGCATGCCGGCCATTTTGCCCTTGATATCCCACAGCGCGATGTCTACGGCGCTCAGGGCGCAGAACGCCAATCCCTTTCTGCCCACGGCGCGGAAATCCGCAATTACCTTTTCATAGATCACTTCGTTTTCCAGGGGGTCCATGCCAATGATCTGCGGAGCGATGGTATGCTTGATAAACGCGCGTACGGCTTCGCTGCCCACTTCATGATAGGTAAGGCCTATGCCGTGTATGCCCTCGTCGGTTGCGATGTCCACAATAACATAACCCAGTTCCCCGATTTGCCTGGTGGAATCGGCCAGGCTGCTGGCGGGCTTTTCACCGCAGATGTACACATCCACATTGGTGATTTTTGCATGTTTCATAACAAATCATCCTTCTTCTTAAAAATTTACGCGGTCAACTAGAAAAGGGAGGGCAAAAAGGTTGCCGTGGCGGGGATATAGGTGATAATGAGCAGCACGATAATGGCCATGATACAAAACGGCCATATGGATTTGAAAAGGCTCGTCAGCTTTACACGGGCGACATTGGCGCCAACAAAAAGCTGCATGCCAATAGGCGGGGTGATCAGGCCGACCGTAAGATTGAAACACACGATCAGGCCAAAGTGGATCGGATCAATCTGAAAGGCATTTGCCACAGGCAGCAGTACAGGCACCACCAGCAGCAGCGCCGGCGTCTGGTCAAGCACACAGCCCAAAAGAAGCAGAAGGACATTGATAAATAAAAGGAATACATACTTGTTGGAGATGTACTGCATGGCCCATTCAATGGCCAGCTGCGGCAGGCGCATCACCGTAATGGCGTAGCCCATCATGGAAGCTACCGCAATAATCAGCATGATGCTGGCCGTTGTCATCGCGGCGCGCTTGCAGCAATCCAGCAGTATCTTGAAATTCATCTTCTTCCTGATGACCGCAATCATGATAGCATAGACCACCGCAATCGCCGCAGATTCCGTTGCTGTGAAAATGCCGGATATGATGCCGCCCAGTATGATCAGCGGAAGCACCAATACGGGCAATGCTTCCCGGGTAGCGTGCATCTTCTCCCGGAAGGTGGCCTTCTTTTCGACAGGATGCTTATCGTAAGGGAATTTATAGCCTATGTCACCGCATTTTTCCGTGATTTGATCCATCTTGCGCAGCAGCGTCCGGAGGATGCGTGACGGCGTCCATTTCGCATCCGGTTCCGCCCTGCCAATTGCCAAGCGCTTATTCCATATGGAGAAGCATACATCGGTTTTTGTTTAACCGTTTCGCGTCATATACTGTCCTCATCCCGGATATGTAAAAGCACATTATCCGCCTCCCGCAGGCCGGCGTAAGCCTTTTCAAAAGCGATGGACAGCTTTTCGTACAGGCGGGCATTATCTGCAAGAGGGTGGATTACGCGGGCAGGCCTTGAGAAAAGGGGCACCGCGTGAAAACCTTCCAAGGCGCCGATGCCGACACCGCCGCAAACGGCCGCCCCCATGCTGGTGGCCTCGCCAGGATTCAAGATGCATTGCAGCGGCTTTTGCCAGACGTCGGCAAGGATTTGCAGCCACAATTCTCCCTTAGCTCCGCCGCCGATGACAGTCACCTGACCAATGGGACAAGCGCCGCCCAGAATATCAAGTATGATTTTAAGGTTCAGCGCAACGCCTTCCATCACGGCTCTTGCCATGTCGCCCCGGCTGGTAGCCACCCCAATGCCTACATACGCGCCACGGGCGCCATGATCCCAGCGGGGGGAGCGCTCGCCTAACAGATAGGGCAGGAACAGCGTACCATTGGCCCCGGGCTTCGAAGCCTTGGCCAGGAGGTTGATTGCATCATACTGCATGCCTTCGCAAAGCTGATCCCTGAACCAGCGGTAGGAATAACCCGCCGCTTGCATCGCGCCGCAGGGAGTGAACAGCTCCTTGTCCAGGTGCACAAAGTTAAAAGTCCGCATGCCCTCGTCAAACAATGGCGCGGCGGTGGCCATGGAAATCCAGGATGAGGAGCCCAGCACATTGTAGGCGTTTCCCTCCTTTACCACGCCCGCTCCCACACTGGCGCAGGAGCCGTCGCCGCCGCCAATAACCACCGGGGTGCCGCCAAGCAGGCCAAGGGCTTCGGCCGCCTGTTTGGTCAGCCCGCCGGCGATGTCGGTGGAGGCATGCAGCTCGGGCAGCAGGGAAGGGGCAATTTGAAGAGCGTCAACAATCTCCTCCGACCAGGCAAGCCGGCTTAGATTCATCGCGCCGGTACCGGAGGCATCGCTGTAATCGGTCAAAAACCGGCCGGTCATGCGGTGCAGTATGAAATCCTTGGCGCCCAGCATCCTGTACGCCTTTTTGTACACCTCGGGTTCATTTTCCTTGAGCCACAACAGCTTGGCCACGGGATACGAAGCGCTGGCCCGGTGGCCGGTGATGCGATAAACGCGTTCCATCCCCAATAGCCTTACGATCTGCGCTTCCTGCCTGGCGCTTCTTGTATCAGCCCAGATCAGCATGTTGTGCAGGGGTGTTCCCCTGTCATCCACAAGGAGGCAGCCCATCATTTGCCCGCTGAAGCATATACAGGCCACGTCCTTGGGTGCTATACCGCTTTTTTCAATCAGCTCCCTGGTTGACAGCACTACGGCCTGCCACCAATCTTCAGGATTCTGCTCCACCCAGCCACTTTTGGGGTAATAGGTGGGATATTCCCGGGTAACGCTTGCAATCAGCGCGCCATCCATGGAAAACAGCGTAGCCTTATTGCCTGTTGTGCCAAGGTCATGGGCCAGAATGAAGGCGTTCATAAGTTATTTCTTCATCTCCCGGTAATTTCTTGCCGCATACGGCCGGCGGATGCTTTCATGCGGTTCATAGTGTGTCAAGCCAGAGCGCAATGTTATCTGAATCAAATTTCAGCGGGTTGCCCAGCACAATCTCACTCCCGCCGTCCTCCGACCGGGTGATGACCTTCTCTCCAATGTTTCCCACAGCAAATGTTTCCCCCTGCGCGCCTGTGATAGTCCCCGTTCTGAGCGCATCCAGGGCATAGGCGGACAGGTAGCCGATATCGACGGGATTCCATAGGTACATCCATGGGCAGATACCCTTCAAAATGTAGTTTTCCATTTCCGAGGGCAGGCCAAGCCCCGTGACAAGCACGTCCGAGCGCGTCTGCTCAATCACCCTCGCCGCGGCCAGCAGCCCTACGGTGGTGGGTGCGATAATAACGGAAAGATCGGGATACCGTGCAAGCAGTTCCCGCGTGGCCTGGGCGGAAGCCTCGTATTCATCCTGGCCGTAGGTGATGCCAGCCAGTTGCATATCCTTGTATTTCTCGGGATACTCCTCAAACTCCTTAAGCATCCAGTGCACCCACACCGCCTGATTGGGCATGGCTTCTGTGGTGGATAATATGGCAATCCGCCCTTGCCCGCTGATCATTTTGTGGGCGGCCTGGATGAGGACACGTCCGATTTTCTCAGGGTCAGCCTGCTGTATATGCACCTTACGGCTGTTTACATTGACCTGCGCGTCCAGGGATATCACCTGGATGCCCGCCCGGAGCGCCGCGCCCAGCGAGGGATCCAATGCATCCTTTTCATTGGCCGCCACAGCGATCGCCGATACGCCCTGAGCGATCAGCGCTTCGATAATGGCCGCCTGCTCCGAGGCGGAGGAGGTGGCAGGCCCCTCTATGCGCGCCGTTACCGAAAGCTCGGCACAGGCCGCCGCAAAGCCCTCCCCCATCCTGTGCATATACTGGTTCTTTGTATCCTTGAGCACCAGCGCGTACACCGGCACGGGGGCGGCGCTTTGCTCAATATGCGTCGTGGCCGGCTGGGGCGCGCAGCCCGATAGCGCAAGCAGGGCCAGCGCAAGGGATACGATCATTCTACGCCGCATGATATCCTCCGATAGCTGGAGGGCCACATGCCCTCATACTTGCGGAATGTTTTGGAAAAGTGGTACTGATCCTTGAATCCCACCTGGGCAGCCACCGTCCTCACTTTGATTTCCGGTGTTTCCCGGAGCATGCGCTTGGCCTCGGAAAGCCGCAGGCGTACCAGGTACTCCGAAGGCGACATGCCCATTTCCCGGCGGAAGATGGCGCTTAAGTAGCACGGCACGTATCCAAACAGGTCCGACAGCGTCTGCGTGGTTATGCGCTTTTCGTAGTTCTCCCGCAGATAGGCGGCGATTTCTCCCGCAAACCTGGCCCGCTCCCCCTTGTGCGCAAAGAGTGCGCCCGAAAAAAGCGCGCCAATATTCTCTTTCAGCGATGCGATGGTCAGCGCCGTACTCACGGCCTCGTCGATGGCCTGACGCAGCTCATGCTGCGTTTCGCCGTCAGGCAGACGCTCGCAAAGAGCTGCAAGCGCTGTGTGAATCTCCTTCTGGGTATAATCCTCCCGCTCCCATTGCGCAAACAGCTTGGGCAGGTCAGCGCCGCCCGGCGGTTCCCGGTCCTTTTCATCCGTGTTTTCCTCCATGCGGAAAAACGCACTGCGCCCGATGCGAACTTGCGTAAACAGTGTTTGCCGCAGCCGGACAAGACCCGGGTATACTTCCAAGAGGGATACGGGAGAGGGAAGGCATGCGCAGGATAGAGGGATGCCGGCATGGGGAAGCAAACACTCGTGAAGGTATTCCGAAAGCTCCGCCGGGTCATCGCCTTCGGACACCTCAAAAATCACGCACCGTTCCACCGGCGAATCCCCCAGAAACACCCAGGAAAAGCGTGTGAACCTGCGCAATGTGTCGGCTACAAAGGCCTCCATCGGGAAGCCGTCGAAAAACTGGGCGCCGGCGCACAGCTCGGTATCCTGGCAATAGGGCATCCCCCCGGCGCACAGCAGCAGGACGCCCAGGCTTTGTGGCATCTCGGGTGCAAGGCCCTGGATATCTGTGGCTGCGGCGCGCTGGATCCTGGCGGACACAAGGGCCTGCATTGCCTCCCGCCTTTTTTGGATGTGCGCCTCCTTGAGCCGGCTGAGCAGCACGGTCAGCGCATCCTGGGTGACGGGCTTGAGCAGATAGTCAAATGCCTGCATCCTGACCGCATGGGATGTGTATTCAAAGTCCTGGTAGCCTGAGATCACCACCGCCAAAGCATTGGGTTGGCTGCTCCTGATACGCTCCATGAGCGCAAACCCGTCCATGACGGGCATACGGATATCGGTGAACACCACGTCCACCGGATGCTCCGCCAGCCACTGGGCCGCGTGCTCGCCATCCCGTGCCGCGAAGACGATTTGGAAGGCGGGGTCGGTTCTGGTAATCAGGGAGCACAGCGCCCGCAGGATGGGCGGCTCATCTTCAGCTATCAGTACGCGAATCATGGAGCGTCCCTCCGATCTTGATGACGGTGCCACCCTGGGGGCGTTGACCGATATTGTAGAGGATGCCACCATCCAGCATCATGGACAGGCGCAGAATCGTATTTACCAGCCCGATTCCGCCCAGGCGAAGCATGGGATAATTCGATGCGATGTTTTCCCGGCACATATGGATGCGCGCGTTGAGCGCGGCAATTTCCTCCAAGGTCATGCCTCCCCCGTTGTCCGATACCGAAAGCTCCCACCGGTCCTCCGTTACCATGACCGACACCTTTATAAACCAGGGCGGGCGAATGCTTTTGAAGCCATGCTGAAAGCAGTTCTCCGCCAGCGGCTGCAGGATCACCTTGGGGATACGGATGCGCTCCATCCCCTCGCAGCGCGTGATCTCATAGGAAAAGCCATCCTCATACCGCATTTTCATCAGGTCCAGGTAGTTTTCCACATGGGCAATCTCCTCAGTGAGCGCCACCTTGTCGCTTTCGTAATTCACAAGATACCGAAGCATAGCCGAAAGCTTGCCGCACATGGTGACTACCTGCGCATCATCCTGCTCCTGTGCGGTTGCGCTGACCATCGCCAGCGTGTTGTACAAAAAATGCGGGTTCATCTGGGATTGCAGCGCATACTGGTAGGCCTTCATTTCCAGATCGATGGACTCCCGCAGCCGGCCCAGCATGCTGCGGAATGAGTGATTCAGCGCCGCAACCTCCGGCAGCGTGTATCCGTTTTGTATGGCGCAGTCCATATTGGACAGATTCACGCGGCCGATGGCGGCACTGAACTGTTCCAGGGGCCGCACAATCGTGCGGGCCAGCATGTACACCGCCAATACCAGCAGGGAAAACAGCGCGATGCCCCCGCCCAGCATCACATAAAACATGCCCCGCATGTTGCTGACCGTCTGCACCCGAACCACCCGCCAGCCAGTCATGTCCACGCTGCCGTAGGAGACGGTGTGCCCGGAATCCATCCGCAGGGAAGCAGTGTCTGCCGGCCCATTTTCTGCAATCGCCTGATAAAGCGCTGCCACATAAACTGGGTCAAGCTGCGCAGGCAGCATGGCATGACCCGCGGAATCCAACAAAATAGTCATAGCGCCGTTCCGGGTCTCAAATATCTTTTCAAACACCCGCACATCCTGCTGCACCGACACCAGGCCGAAAAAGGCTGAGAACGAGATGTTGGTTAGCGGGCGGATCACGGAAAACAGCCGGTTGGAGGCGCTGTTGGACCAGGGATCGCTCATCAGGTCCGTCACATACATGCGCCGGGGGCTTTTCATCGCGAAGTCAAGCTGCGCAAGAATGCTCTGCCTGTCATGGAGCGTTTCCTCCACCTGGCCCCTCGTTTCATAGAGCGTTCCGGCACTTACGTAATCGCCGCTCCAGTTGTATACGCTGATACGCGCCACAGGCGTATTGGCGCTGTTGATCGTGGCCAAAAGGCTGCTGGCATCGATGGATTCCATGATATTGCTGGCGTAGAAATTGGAATCGTCGCCATCGGACAGGAGCGCAATAAAATCGTTGACAAGCTGCGTGCGCGCTGTTACCTGCAGGGCCAGCGTATCCATCTCCCGCAGCACGCTCTGTACCTGCTGCACGTATCCCGCTACGATTTCCTCCTGGTTCGCGCGCTCGATCTGCGCACTGGAGCTGGCGATAAGCGAGTATATCACTGCAAGAAAAAGGCAGACTGCTACCAGCACAAGCAGCGAATATGCAAAGAACAGGCGCTTTTTGATACCCAGCCGTCTCATTGCGAATCCAAACCTTCCACCCCAAGTTGTTACCATTATACATCGATCCTACCACCTTGCACAGGCCATTTGCAATGTGTTTAAAGTTATACATCCATATATTGAAATTGAACATTTACAGGCACAGGTTGCCAGCCTACAATCATGGAGGATGGTCTTATTCTATCCTTGTGAGGGAAATGTTGGATGGAACCGATACTGCAAATATCACACATCACAAAAATGTTTCCGGGGGTCAAAGCGCTGGACGATGTGCAGTTTGACCTTTACCCGGGGGAGATCCATGCGCTAATGGGAGAAAACGGCGCCGGCAAATCCACGTTTATCAAGGTGCTCACAGGCGTGCACCAGCCGGACGGCGGCGTTATCAAAATGGCGGGAAAGCCGGTGGTGATGCACAACCCTCTGGTAGCGCAGCAGCTTGGCATTGCCGCCATCTACCAGCATTTGGCCGCTTACCCGCATCTGTCGGTAGCCGAGAACATCTTCATGGGGCACGAGCAGATATCACCCCGCACAAAGCATATCCGCTGGAAAAAAACAAACGCAATGGCCAAGGCACTCCTGACTTCATTGGGCTCGGACATCAGCCCGGCGGAGCGCATGGGCGTGCTGTCGGTGGCCCAGCAGCAGTTGGTGGAGATTGCCAAGGCGCTTTCGCAAAACGCCAAGGTTCTGATCATGGATGAGCCTACCGCCGCGCTTTCCAGGCGGGAGAGCGAGGACCTGTACGAAATCGTCAGAAACCTGAAGGCCAAGGGCACCTCCGTGCTGCTGATATCCCACCGGTTTGAGGATATGTTCAAACTTGCCGACCGGGTGACTGTGCTGCGGGACGGGCGGTATATCGGCACATGGCCTGTGGAGGATGTTTCCGCCGAACAGCTTGTTAAGCATATGGTGGGGCGCGATATTGGCCAGTTTTATCCCAAGAAGCATACGGCCCGGGGCGAGGAACTTCTGCGCGTGAGCAGCCTTACCCGCACCGGATACTTTGCTGATGTATCCTTCACGCTGCACGCCGGGGAAATACTGGGGCTGACCGGGCTGGTAGGCGCAGGCAGGACCGAGGTGGTGGAGGCCATCTGCGGCGTATCGCGGCCGACGTCCGGAAAGATATTCGTACAGGGAAAAGAGGCTTCCATTCCAGGCCCCGGCGCCGCGCTGCGGCTGGGCATTGGGCTTTTGCCGGAGGACCGGCAGAAGCATGGCCTGCTGCTGCCATGGGCCATCAGCAGGAACATCACCCTCCCGGCCATGGACCGGATTGTTCACCGGGGCCTGCTGTCCCAAAAGAAGGAGAATGATCAGGCGGACCGGCTTATCCGCCTGTTGGCCGTCAAGGCACGGTCCGCCGGGGATACCGCCGAATCACTCTCCGGGGGCAACCAGCAAAAGGTGGTGGCAGCCAAGCTGCTCTTTGGCAACACCCGGATACTGATACTGGATGAGCCGACAAAAGGCGTGGATGTGGGGAGCAAAGCCGCCATCTATGAGATCATGTGCGGCCTTGCGGCCCAGGGCTTTGGCATATTGATGGTATCCTCGGAGCTGCCTGAGGTTATCAACATGTGTGACAGCGTCCTGGTCATGCGGCAAAGGCGTATTGCCGCGCAGTTTGAGCGCGGGGAAGCGACGCAGGAAGGTATCCTCACCGCCGCTATGCCCCTTGGCACTTAACAAGAGGAGGGCATGCATGGAAAAAGGGCAAAACAGGCTGCCGCTGTACGCGCTGCTGATCAAGTACCGGGAACTGGGCCTGCTGTTCATCCTCTTCCTCATCGTCGTGGCGGTGAGCCTGCGCAATCCGGCCTTCGCCACGGCATCGAACCTGTTGTTCATCCTGGAGGACACAGCCATTCTGGCTATCCTGGCCGCGGGCATGATGTGCGTGCTGCTGGTGGGGTCCATCGACATCTCCATATCAGCCATCATGGCCTTTTCGGCCATGACCACGGGCATCCTCATGCGCGGCTTCCTGAATGTGGGAGAGGCGTCTGTCGTGATGGACGGCGTGGAAAAGGCGGCAACCTTCCGGGAGAGCCTGCCTTTGGCGGTTCTTGTCCTGATAGGCATCAGCACCGGCGCGGCGCTGGGATTTTTAAACGGCACGGTCATCGCCTACGGCAACGTGCTTCCCATCATTACCACGCTGGGCATGCAGTACATCATCTACGGTGCCAGCCATATTATCAGCGGCGGGCAGGCGGTGTACAGAAAGGACATGAGCGACGCGTTTTATCAGTTCACCCGGGCTGAGCCCCTGGGCATAGACAGCAAGATATGGATATTGGCGGGGGTATATCTCCTCCTGTTCCTTTTCATCACTTACTTCCGCACCGGCAGGAATTTGTATGCCGTAGGCTCCAACATGGAGGCGGCAGCCATGCGCGGCATTCCGGTCAAACGCCGCAAGGTGCTGGCCCATGTGATCATGGGCGCTTTGGCCGGCCTGGCGGGGCTGCTGTACGCCTCCCGTGATACCAAAATCACACAGGACATGGCCGCCGGCTATGAAATGTATGTGATCGCAGCCTGCGTGATAGGCGGCGTGGCGGTTACGGGCGGCTCGGGCAAGATCTGGGGCGTGCTGCTGGGTGCGCTGACCATCGGCGTCATCAACAACGGTTTGACCATGATGCGCCTGACGGGCAGCTCGGAGTTCTGGAAAAAGGCGATGCAGGGATCGCTGATTCTTGCGGCGGTGGTGTCCAATGTGCTTTTGCAGCGCGTAATGGACCGCCAAAACCTGCGAAGGAGGAACATATAGATGGCGCGCTCCATCCCCTCTTGGCTCAAGCGCCGGGAATGGCTCCTGGCCGCCATGACCGTCTGCGTCTACTTCTTCTTCAATGGGCAAATGTCCGAGGCCTATACATTTGAAAAGCTGCTCAACCAGACCCGCGTATACATGGTGGATGTGGGCTTCATGTCGCTGGGCATGCTGCTGGTTCTGATACTGGGGGATATCGATATTTCCGTGGCATCCACCGCGGCGCTGGCCAGCACTGTGATGGCGGTGTGCCACCAGGCGGGCCTGCCCTTTCCCCTGGCGCTGCCGGTGATGCTGGCGGTGGGCGCGGCCTGCGGCGCGGTGAACGGGCTGCTGGTTATAAGGTTCAAGGAACTCTTCCCCATGATCATCACCCTTTCCACCGGGACGCTGTACCGCGGTATCGCCTACATCATCCTCAAAGATCAGTCCGCGGGCGGGTTCCCGGGCTGGTTCAGCAGGAACCTGGGCTACGATTCCGTTCCTTTCCTGGGGGTAGGCGTGCCTGTTATGCTCTTTTTCCTGTTGGCAGCGCTGCCTGTGTTTTACATATGGCTCCACCGCACCGCGTCCGGGCGGCGGATATTTGCCACCGGCACCAACATTGCTGCCAGCCGCTACTCCGGGCTTCCCACGGATAGGATCAAGATGCTTGTCTTCATTCTCAACGGCGTGATGGCCGCAGTGGGAGGCATCTTCCTGTGCGCCCGCACGGGCAGCGTGAAATATACCATTGCCACGGGGTTTGAGATGCAGGCTATCGCCATCGCCGTGCTGGGCGGCGCATCCACAGCCGGCGGGAAAGGCAGCGTGCCGGGGATTTTTTTGGCCCTCGTATTAATGACCTGCCTGAAAAACGGCCTGATGCTCATCTATAACGACGCGTTCATATTGAATTTGTCCATCGGCGTGCTGCTCATCGCCATCGTCCTCTTCCCGGATTTCGCGATGCGGTTCAAAAGGCGCGGGCTTCTCCGCCGCCAGCGCGCCGCGGCGGCCCTGGTTTCCAGCAGGGAGTGACCCTGTTGAGATATGCAAGGAGGTAGGTCCCATGCGTAGATTACTATCCCTGTTGCTTGCCGCGTTGCTTGCCCTGAGCGTTGTCCCCGCCCTGGCGGCGGAGGAAGCCATCACCATTGGCGTGGTCTACAAGCAGACCGGCAACCCGTTCTTCGAAGCTGCTGTCAGGGGCTTTGAAGAAGCATCCGCTGAGCTTGGCTTCCAGTTCATCCATAACGGCCCGGCCGACTCCTCCAACGAGGGGCAGATCCAGATCATCGAGGGGTATATCCAGCAGGATGTGGACGTCATCGCCATCTCCGCCAACGACGCCGCGGGTGTTGTGGCCGTACTGCAGTCTGCACGGGAAAAGGGCATCAAAGTGGTGTCGTGGGATTCCAAGGTCAACGCAGAGGGCCGCGACTTGAACATTGATCCCTCCATCGCCGAAAACATCGGCCGCGTGCAGATCGAGGAGATCGCCGCGCAGATCGGCAATGAAGGTCAAATTGCCATCCTGTCCGCCGGCGCGACCATGGACAACCAGAATACCTGGATCAAGTACATGAAGCAAGAATTGGAAAAGGATGCCTACGCCAAGATCGAACTGGTAACCACCGTGTATGGCGACGATCTTACTGACAAATCCTACCAGGAGATGCAGGGCTTGATCAACTCCTACCCCGACCTCAAGGGCGTCATTTCCCCCACCACGGTGGGCATTGCCGCCGCGGCGGTATGCATCAAGGACAACGGCCTGTCCGGCAAGATCAAGCTCACGGGCCTTGGCCTGCCCAGTGAGATGGCGGAGGCGATCTCCGAGGGCACCTGCGAAGGCATGTACCTGTGGAACCCCATTGACCTGGGATATTGCGCGGCGTATGCCTCTGTGGCCATCGCCAAGGGCGATATTACCGGCGCAGTGGGCGAGACCTTTGCTGCCGGGCGTCTGGGTGTACAGGAAATCTACGACGCCGGCGACGGCGGCTCCTTCACCATTGTCGGCGATCCGTTCCGCTTCACCCCCGAAAATATCGCGGAGTGGAAGAATGTATATTGACCCCGATGGCGTATGGGTCCCATGAAGCTGTTGCAGCAAAGGATACTCAAAAAAACCGGCAGCGGTTTCAGAAAAAAAGCAAGGCGCCCGGCATGTTGCCGGGCGTTTCTTTGATAAAAACTATTCCATACACCGCAGGCAGCGTCTTGCTTGGATCACCCCCGGCAGTTTTGGAATGATACTTTCATTTTTCCTCAAGCACAAAAGCTTCATAGCGTTTCAGGCAATCCAGTTGCAACTTATGGTCATGAAGCGTCCACGATTCCCCGCCATCCTCTGTCAGCCGTTTGCAGGAGGAGAACTCAGGGTTGTCAAAGCGAACCCAAAGATCATGCGCCGGCACCGGCCGGGCGAAGGTGGAGCCGTTGAAGCCGCTGATGTTCAGCAACTGCAGCATGTATTTTCCCCCGCCGATGGGATTGAAGAAGACCTCCACCGATTCGGGGGCGTTGGTGGTAAAAGCGCTTTGCGTGCCCGGCAGGGAGAAAAGCACGTCCAGGAGCAGGTATTTGTGATCGGCATAGCCGCATTTTTCATACAGCGCCCCGGCCGCAAAGGGAAAATGCACCCAGGAACGCGCCCCGTCCGGGCGAAGAATGACGCCGGGATATGGGCTGACGCTGTAGCCGTAGCACCTTTCCGGCGGGCCGTACATGGCCGGATATACAAAGGGCAGCAGCTTTTGAATGCCCTCCTTTACGGTGAGATAGCGCATGTCGCCGTCCACAAAGACCCAGTCCCTTAGCGGGAAGCGGGTAAACACATCCTTCTGCTCCGTGTACAGGTACGACGAGCGGGTGGGCGGAGCGGTTTCCTCCCCTTCTATGCCGAACAGTCCCCGGCGCAGATCATCGTTCTTGCCAAAGGGGAGGCCGGTGGCGATGACATGGGCGCCGCTTGTTTCAAGCGCATTCAGGAAAGCTTCGCAGGGCGTGTGGCGTATATCGGGCAGGATCACGGCACGGTAACGGCTCAGTTTTTTTGAGCCTTCTTCAAGGTTCTCCCAGCGCAGAACGTCAAAGGGGATATGTTCCTCCTTGAGCATGCGGTACATGCCGTGATATTCCCTCAGCGTGGCATGGGTGCGGCCGGGCCGTATGAGCAGCACCCTGGCCGCGCTTTCCATATGGCCAAAATACTCCTCGTGCCGTGCATGGAACCGGAACACCTCCTGCACGAGAGGCAGGTTTTCCCGGTCGGGATAATCCTCAAACGCACCGATGATGCAAAAATCCAGCCCCGAGCCGCTGGCGATTGCCTGGTACAGCCGCATCTGCGTAAGATAGGGCGACACGCCCTGGAAGCGGTAGAAGATATCCACGGCGTTGATAACGCAGTTGCTGGAGATTTTATCGCTCCAGGTGTTGTGTACGCTTTGGGTGTTCTCGCTGCCGGAATACAGCCAGAAGGGCAGGGGCCTGTCTACCGCGCTGTTGGATTCGTCGCGGATCATATCCACCTTGTGGTGGTGATAGGTGCACACGGCTACCTCGGGGTTGACGGAGCGTGCCAGACCGTGTATCTTTTCCAGCATGCCTTCCACAATGAATTCCTTGAAGCGCTTGTAAGCTTCAAAGGCCTCATCGCCGTCCTGCTCCCGGGTGGGCAGTTCCATGCCGCTGAAACCGAGAAATTTCATTTTGCAGTTTTCGCATTGGCAAATGCCATGGTACACATTGCTGTAGTCCCTGGTAAAAAAACCGAACATGTTGAAAAAGATGCCGTCCACCGGATAATTTTCGATGACTTCCCGGATCATTTCCAGGGATTTTTCCTGCTGGTACGGCCCGCAGCAGCAGGTTTGGGCGGTGTCGTTATAGTGTACCACTTCGCCGTTCAGGTCGCGGTAATACCACTGCGGATGTGCCGCAAGATGGGAAATATGGGTCTTGGAAAAATCGAACCTGGCGATGACACGAATGCCCTTGGCATGGCACTTTTCAACGATTTCCCCCAGGACATCCCGCCCGTTCAGATAGGGGCTGACGGTTTGAAATTCCTGCTTCGTGGGGTAAAAGGCGCTGATGCCAGCCGCGCCCACCATGAGCACATTGGCGCAAAAGTCTTCTTTCACGGTCTTTACCAGGGCATCCACATCCATTTGCGCATCCAAATCCCGCAGGTTGTTCTGTATCAGCCGCAGATTGTTTTTCAGCCACCAGGGCATGGGTATCCCTCCCCCGTCATTCAATCACCAGCACTTCATGGTCCACGATGCGCTCCACCGTGATGACGAGCTTTCCTTCTACCTCCCTGGTGGGAAGCCGCCGGCCGGACACCAGGCTCCGCGCCGTCTGTCCTGGGCTTTGGATGGGCAGCGTGACAGTGATGCCGCCGATGGGCAGCAGGCGGTGGCAATAGCCCGGATTTTCGTTGCAGCCGGAAAGGTTTACAAGATGCACAATGCGCTTGCCGCCCTTTTGATAGATCGCCGTGTCGATGTAGCCGTTTCCATTGACATGCATGGGCAGATCGTTATGGGACGCCCAGCGGACGGCGTTTTCAATAAGCTTGCAATGGTCGGGCAGCCGGTCGCGGCCATAGCAGCGGTCGATGTCGGCGGCAAAGTATACCACCCTGGAGCCGCTTGCAAGCGTGCCTGCGTAAATGGGATGGATACCGTCATTGATCTCCCGGATCCAACTGAATTCCGGCGGGTAGATGGGAAACGGCATCACGTACCCGCCCTGGCCCGAAAGCGGCCCCTTTGTTTCCATCTCATGCAGCCCGCCGCCAAAGCCGATGATCTCGGTATCCTCAAAGCCTTCGTAAATTTCGTGGCGTGTCTTTCCAAGGTGCAGGTAGGTGTGGGCCAGGGGGTATTCCCAGTTGGATGGCTGGGTCACAAAGCTGCCCTGTACCCGCCCGGTGAAGGATAAACCCAGCATATCCCACAGCTTTGTGTTGCCATGGGGGTTACCGTCGTCATCCAGCGTGCCGGTGATTCCGGAGAGAACAAGGTTCCCGCCCGCTTGTGCAAACGAGCAGATTTCATCAATCTGCGTCCCGGTCAAAATGGCGATGTCGGGCAGGACAAGCGTTTGGTAGCGGTCCCTGTAGCGGCCGATGTCGGCGGCGTTTATGGGAAGAAAGGGGATGCGGGCCTCGCTCAATGCTCCCGTCACGCCCCGCCATGGCAGCGCCACCCGCTCCTTCACCTGGGCCCGGCCGTAAAAATCGGCGTTCTCCTGGCTCCACACCACGGCCACGTTGGCAAGGCTTTTCCGGTCATACAGGTATTCCTCATTTTGCGCGTGCCAGGAAAACAGGGGCACGGGCGTTTCAAACTGGCGCCTGTCCCGCGTGCCGCCGCCGATGTGGTGGAACCAGGGGCTGATGCCGCCGGCAATGCCGCTCGCCATCCACATATGCGTTTCCTGCCAGGGGTTGGCGGCCAGGCGGAAGGTGCGGTCGCCGCGCACATAGTTCGCCCAGCTCTCGGGGACGACCACGTTTTCCTCACTGGCCAGGCGCAGGAGCGCGCCGCTCAAATTGTTCTGTTCAAAGCCATTCAGCATGTCCCTGGACTGGTGGTCGGAAAAGATGACCTTCGATCGCCCGCACAGCTTTTTCAAATCGGAAAAACCGTTGGAGGTGGGACTTGCGTGGAGCATGCCCAGCCAGAGGCAGTCCTCCCCGCCTGCGCGTTTTGTGGTCTCGTTGAACAGATCCCAGTTGGCGGTGCGGCATTCATACCCCCAGCGCACCCATTCCCGGTAGGCCGGGTCCTTCCAGTCGGCGCCTTCGGGCAAATCGCGCCCGGTACGCTCCCAAAACAGCTTCTTGCAGGTGGGGCAATAGCAGATTTGATCCCTGGGCAGCCCGCGCCAGCTATTGTCGGCAAACCCCACGGGAGCGTACCGCTCAATAATTTCCGTAAGCACATCGGGGATGTACTTTTTGTAGTAATCGCTGTTGACGCAGGAGAAGTAGCGCCCCTGGGAAAAATAGGGCGTACCGTCCTTTTTCATACAGAACCATTCGGGGTGTGCCTGATAAAATTCCGGCGTGGCCCGGTTGATATCCATACGGGCCACCACCACGATGCCATGGCGGGCCGCCGCGTCGGCAAAGACCTTGAAGTAATCGCCATCCCCCAGGGTGGCGGCGCGGTACTGCAGGCCATACTGGCTGGGGTAGTACGCCACAATGCCGCCGCAGTTGACGATAACGCCCTGGGTATGGGTGCGCTCCCATTGCTTTTCCCAGAATTCGATATTGTTCCTTTGCGGGTCGTCCTCCGTCAGGTTCGTCTGCCCCCAGCGGCGCGCCCAGACATACCAGGGCTGGCCATTTTGGGTTCGCATCTTATGATCCTCCTATCCAGAACATCAGTGTTCCTCTTTGATGACCAGGCATTCCCACTCCTCCAGGCGGTCGACATGGATAAGGGCGGTTTGCGCGTCCTGGCTCACGATCCGGGCGCGGCCTTCCAGCACGGCGTCAAGCTTCTTTTTACCCGGCATGCGTACGGTGATGCCTATGTCCACAAGCGGAAGCCTGGCCGTGAGGGGCCGCTTTCCCGCGCCATTGAGAAGGTTCAGCAAAAGGCGCCTGTTTCCCTCCCTGGCGGTAACATACAGTCCGGGACGGCGGCTGACGGTATACGCGGACGCGGGGTTCAGGCGGGTAAGCAGGTTATCCAGCAAAAGAAGATGCTCCAGCATATTCAGCTCATGATATTGTTCCGACAGCGGATAGCATAATGAGGCGGCATAGCCTTTGCCAAATCCGTTCATGCCAAGCAGCACCAATTCGGTTTGAGGCGTGCGGATGCTTGCCCGCTCCGGCGGCTTGGCCGAAAGCTCGGGCGGATCCACAAAGGGGGGCACCAAGGTAGCGTACACCGCCGCGCCTTCTGCGCGGGAATAGGCAACCGGCCCGCGGATGCCGATAAAGAGGGTATCGTTGAGCCCCTGGCGCACGCATTCCCCCGCCTGTTCAAACCGCCAGTAGCTGGCGTGCAGGTAGGCGCTTTGCGTTTGATAAGGCTTGAGCCCCAGCAGAGGATAGAGCATGGGCAGATGATCGGGGATGGCTCCTTCATAAATGAGATTGCCCCCCTCCGCCACATAGTCGCACAACGCCTGCCCCTGCTCTATCGTGAGCGGCAGCCCCCAGGGCGCGATCACCACGCGGAAGCCCGCCAGAGCCTCGCGGCTGATGCGCTCTGTCAATACGGGCGCATAAGGCCTGTTAGTGTCAAACAGCGCGTCGGTCCAGCCCTTCGATTGTGCTCCCTCACTTGTACAAAGCAGCGCCGTATCGGCAAGGGGCCGCGTTTCCCCCATTGCCTCAAACACCTTGTGGGCGGCGCGGTTGACCTTTTCCACGCTGCGCAGGATGCGCTTGTCGTACACCGTGCCAGGGACGCCTGTAACGGAGTGCACCAGGGTGTTTCCCGCCGCGGGAATCTGGGAAAGCCAGAAATCAAACTCCGGCGTGGGCAATCCCACATGCCGCCAGTCCAGCCCCGGCGCGGTATGCACAAAACTCCAGCCGGGCACCTCCTTTACTGGCAGATGCATGTCCACATGTTGCATGCGCACGATGGGCATCCATGTATCGCACAGCTCCTGGGAAAGGGAATCGCGCGTTTCGGTGCAGATCACGTCCGCGGGATAGGGGTCCTCCACCAGCTTCCCGCCCAGGGTGTACAGGATCAACGGCACATCCGGCCGCACGGCCTTGATGGCATCGTTCAGCAGCGAGATGTTTTCTTTATATAGATGGCTGTTCCACGCGGGGTCGATATCCTTCGCGTCCGCGGGCATTTCCACGCCATAGCGGGCCCTATAAGCGCGCCGGCAGGTGTCGCACCAGCATTGGCGGGGATGCGGCCAGTTGAAAAACACGCCGTCGATGTCATATTTGGCAAGGGATTCCTGCAATACGGGAATGGCCACCGCTTCCCGGCAGTAGGCGGAATTGATGCAGGTGGTCAAAAGCAGGTCCCAGTTTCCGGGGCGCTTTTCCCCGGCCAGGGTAGGCTTGCGGTCCGGCGACATGGTAAACCACTCCGGATGAAGGCTGTAGGTGTCATCGTGGGCCAGGCTGAAATCATACCTGGCGATGAATTTGATATTCCGCTTATGGCATGCACGGATCACCCGGCCCAAAAGGTCCGCGTCAAGGTCCAGAAATTCGTTCACATGATGGTTGGGAACGGTACTTGGATACCAGCCGTAGATGCCGCCCACGTTGAACACCAGCGCGTCGGCGTCAAGGTTCAATACCTGCTCCGCCAGCGCTTCGGGATCGATCTTCGCGGTGTCTGCGGCCTGCAAGTTGGTTTGTACAATGACCATGCGCTTTTTCCACCAATCGCTGCGTGCCTGCATAAGGAGCCTCCTCTTTCATGATGCTGGGGGCGGGGTTCCCCCCGCCCCCCAGTAGAACATTAACAGCCGGTGTACCGTACGGGGATGCAAGGAAGGGGCGGAGCCCCTTCCTTTGTAATCGTCTCGCCCGGCTTCGCCGGCCGGGCGGGGCGCTTGCGGAGCAAGCTTTCCTTACACGATTCACTGGCCGTATGCAAGGATGAGGGGATTTATCCCCGAATCTGGAGTCTTGAAATGACTTAGTCATTTCAAGACGGAACACCGGACGAGCGGAGCGCAGGACGGTGCGCAGGCATACAAGTGAAGCGTGTAAACTCGAGAAAATGGCTTCGCCATTTTCTCGAAATGTTTACTTTGTTTTCTCGTCATAGTACTCCTGCCAGAGCCGCACATACTCGGCAACGCGCAGCTTCTCGCAGTTTTTGAGATGCTCCTGCCACTGCTCCTCGGTGATTCCGTCCACTACGACGGTGGCAAAGAACTTCTTGACATAATTGTCGATGTCGGTAAACAGCAGATTGCGGGCGTTGGCGCGGTCGGGATCATCCATGCCCAGCGGCATCGCGTCGGCGGCATACTTCAGATATTCCGCATTGCCGGCGCGTTTTTTCGCGTTGCGGGCATCCGCCACTTCCATCTTGGACCATTTGCTCCAGATGTAGTTGGGGCTATAGATACTGGGGCAGATGGTGCGCTTGAAGTATTCCTGGCTCATGTCGGCGGGAACGAACTCCAGCGTTTGCGTCCAGGCAAACTCACCGGCTTCGGGAACGGGCTTCCAGCAGCCGCCGCCTACGGGGCCCCACTGCCAGAGCATCAGCTGTTCAAAGGACAGGCAATAGTCATAGTAGCGGACCAGCACGGCGGGATCCTTGCACGCGGTGGTGATGCTGTAGCCTGTCATGTTGCCAAGCGGCTTGCGGGTGGCGATGGTCAAACGGGTACCGTCAGGGCCGGCCAGCGGTGGCACAACCTCCCAGCCGGCGTAGCGTTTGTCCATAGCGTCAGGGATCCAATAGATGATGGAACCATAAGGGATGTCGGTAGCCTGCGCCTTGGCGGTGACCTGGGCGGTATCTGCTGTGAAGGAGTCATCGGCGATGAGGCCTTCCACCCACAATTCGTGCAGCCATTTGAGGCCATCGAAATAGCCGGGCTCGGTGGCACCGAAGATGACCTTTCCATCCACGGCATACGCGTGCTCGGTGTTGTCCACTGCCCCAAAGGAGCCCAGCATCGGATAGAGCCAGCGGGAGGAGGTGTCCATCTGCGCCTGCAGGGGGATTTCATCGGCAATGCCGTTGCCGTTGGGGTCCTGGGTTTTGAACGCGCGCAGCACAGCCACAAACTCGTCCGTGGTGGTGGGCATTTCAAGGCCCAGCTTGTCCAGCCATTCCTGGTTAATCCACAGCAGCGGGCTCACGGAATCGGAAGGGTTGTCCTTGTTGGTGGGCAGGCAGTAGATTTCGCCGTCAGGCGCGGTGATGGCAGCCTTGATGGCCGGATCGGTTTCCAGCATTTCCACGATGTTTGGAGCGTACTTGTAGATCAGCTCCGTCAGCGGCTGGAACATTTCCAGGTTCGGGAGGATATCCACATTGGCGCCGCAGAAGGCGTCGGGCAGGTTGCCGCTGGCCAGCAGGATATTCACCTGCTCCTTCCAGGCGGCGGCGGGGATATCGATCCAATCGATATGTACGTTGGTGACGGCCTCGGTGTCGATCACGGCCTGCTTGTCGGCAAAGCCGTTGAGGCTGGAGGGATCCTTGGTCACGGCAATGGTGAAGGTCTGCTTGTCCTTGAGAATTTGCGGGCCGGAGACATACATGTTGCCGGCCAGTTCGCCCTCCGCCAGGGCGGTGATGCCCGCCATGGATACAAGCAAGGCGGCCATCAGGGTAAGCGCCAGAAGCCTTTTCATGAAACAACCTCCTTTTGTTTATCTAAACCGCCCGTGGGCGGCTTGGATCAACGCATCTTTCCGCAATGGAATACCCGGCGGATTGAAACCTTCCGCGTGCGAAATCAGCCCTTGATGCTGCCGATCATTACGCCGCGGATGAAAAAGCGCTGCAGGAACGGATACAGGATCAAAATGGGCAGCGATGCGATGATGATGACGCCATACTTGATGGTTTCCGCCAGGCGCTGCATTTCCGCCTGGTTTTCCAGGTCCGCCCCGCCGGACATGAGGCTTTGGGCGCTGACCAAAATCTCCCGCAGGAACAACTGCAGGGGGTACAACTGCATGCGGTTGACGTAGATCAGTGCGTTGAAGTAGGA
The DNA here is from genome assembly GCA_023411395.1 of Bacillota bacterium. Classification (GTDB taxonomy): domain Bacteria; phylum Bacillota; class Clostridia; order Christensenellales; family Aristaeellaceae; genus JAEWAH01. The sequence goes on along the minus strand of JAEYOV010000071.1, from coordinate 149,054 downwards.
GTTCCAGTGCATGACTGCGATGTACAGGACCACCACAGCCACGATTTCCTTGGAAAGGGGAAGCACGATGCCGAAAAAGAACCTGCCGTTGCCGCAGCCGTCGATGCGTGCCGCCTCCAACAGTTCATCCGGTATCTTGCTGATGAAGAACGTACGGGCAATGATCAGGTTGTACACGCCGAATGAGCCCAGGATCATCAGAACATAGGGTTTGTTGATCAGGTTCAACTGCTTGACAACCATATACGTGGGAATCAGGCCGCCGTTAAAGTACATGGTGATCACCATGATCTTCATGAAGAAGTTCCGGCCCACCAGGTCTTTGCGGGAAAGGGCGTAAGCCCCGCCGATGGTCAGTACCGTGCCCAATACCGTGCCAAAGAAGGTGTAGTTGATGGTGTTCAGATACCCCGTCCAGATGCGCTGGTCGGTCATGATATGCTTGTAGGCCGAAAAATGGATCCCCTTGGGCAAAAGAAGAACCTGTCCCGACTGCACTGCGGTAGGGTCGGAAATGGAAGCCATCACCACAAAATACAGCGGGTACAACACGATCAAAACCACAAGAATGAGCAGGATGTTGACCACCCAGTCGAACAGGTTGTCGTCCCAGCTTTGACGCTGCTTGAGGACCATTGCTCTTCCCCCTTACCACAAGCCCGAGCCGGTGAGTTTGTTTGAAATTTTGTTGACCGTTACCAGCAGCATGAGATTGATCACATTGTTGAAGATGCCGATCGCCGCCGAATAGCTGTACTGCGCCCCCTGGATGCCGATCTTGTACACGTAGGTGGATATGATTTCCGAAACCGACAGGTTCAGGTTGTTTTGCAAAAGGTACGACTTTTCAAAGCCGATGCTCATCAGGTTGCCCAGGCTCAAAATCAGCAGGATCATCATGGTGGGCAAAATGGAAGGCAGGTCTATGTGAAGGATGCGCCTGAATTTGTTCGCCCCGTCCACAATGGCCGCCTCATGCAGCTCATCGCTGACGCTGGAAAGCGCGGCGATATACAATACCGCGTGGTAGCCTGTGCGCTGCCAGGCAGTGGACCAGACATACATGGGCTGGTACAGCGACGGCGACCCCAGCATGGCAAAGGGCTTTGCGCCAAACAGGCCCGTGATCTGGTTGAAAAGCCCCCGGGGCGCACTAAACACAATGAGCATACCTGCCATGACCACTACGGAGATCAGATGCGGGGCATACGTCACGGTTTGGGCAAAGCGCTTCATTCTGGGAATGGTGGTATAGTTTAATAAAAGCGCCAGGATGATGGGCAGCGGAAAGCCGGCGATGATCTGGTAAAAGCTCAGGCTTACGGTATTCCAGACCAATTCGCGAAACTGATACGAATCAAAGAAGCGCTGGAAATGAAGGAACCCGACCCAGGGGCTGTTCCAAACGCCCTTGGCCGCCTTGAAATCCCGAAAAGCAATTTGAATGCCCGCCATGGGCCAATAATTGAACAGCGCAAGATATACAAGGCAGGGGATCAGGAACAGGTAGAGCACCCAATTGCCCACGATCCTTTTTAAAAGCCTTTGCCACGGAGTGGCAGAATATGCCGGCAGAGTTCTGCCAATCATGCGCATCATCCCTTCACCCGGATTATTCGTCTCTCACTTTTATATTCCAATCGTACCAAAATACTTGACATGCAGCAATGCGCATTGTATAAATGGAATACGCATTTGTTGAATAACGGCCTGTTTAATGTCATTTTTACCTATTTTACTAGGCAAAGGAATATTTTACATGAAGAAATCTCCTGGAAAAGGAAGAGTCCGCAGGAAGGCCTATTATGGGATTATGCTGTCCTATATCGCCCTGCTGATCATTCCCCTCATGACATTTTCGTTTTTCACATTTCACAGCTTTTCAGGGTTCTATGGTGAAAGCATACTGAAGAGCCGGCAGACGGAGTTTGAACGGCTGCAAAGCACCATGGACATGATTTTGGAACAGATGGGTGCAGACGCCTATGCGCTGCTGGGCAACCGCGCGCTTTCCACCGCCGCGGTGAAGGAGGCCTATGGCAACTACCTGGATGTGACACTGGCGCTCAGCACGGTAACAAATACCAACCGCTTCATTGAAAACGCCTTTTACATCAACGATGAATTGCGCCATGTCTTTACGTCCGTTACCATGTACACCTATGAGGATTTTACGCGGTTTTCCTATGGATATGATCATGAACCCCAAATATTGCTGCTTCAGAACAAACGCCAGTATGTGCTGCCATGCCAGAACATCAGACAGGGACTGGAGCAGGCGGTGACGTTTGTGTATACCGACAAGTGCAGCGCAGAAGCCGTGCACAGCGCCGTTTTTTTTCAAATGTCCAAGCATACGCTGGATTCGCTGGTTGGACGGTACCTGAAAGAGGCGGATACGGTGACCGTTCTGTCGGACAATGCAGGATCGCTGCTGTACGCCGGCTCGCCCGACGCTGCTCCGCTTTGGGAAGCGTATCAAAACAGTACTGGCCGCGCCTCCGGTCAGACTTTTTCTTTTGCGGGAGTGGAGTACGTGGTATTCTCCATGCCCTCGCAAGTAGCTGCCATCTCCTACATGGCATTTGTCCCCTATACCTCCATCATGCGCCCGGTGAGGACCATGCAGCTCTCAGCCATAACGCTGCTCATTGGCATACTGGCGCTTTGCGGGCTGGTCATCATGCATTTTACGCGCATGAATTACAAGCCCATCCGTGACCTTGTGAGTATTGTCACGCAGCACAGTGCGCCGGAAAAACCCATGGGTGAGCTGGAACTGGTAGCCGACGCCTTCACACGCGTCCAGCGGCTGAATCATTCCCTGCAGGTGGATGACATTACGCTTCGGCTGCTGCGCTCCTGCTACCCAACGCTGGAGGCGCTCAAAAAACACGGCGAAAGCCTTTCCTATCCGCTGAACGGCCCGCTGTTCCGGGTGCTGGTTCTGGGTATTGCCCAACGGGAAGCGGGCGAGGTCCAGATCAACACCCATCATGAAATCTCGCGCCTTGTCAAACGGCGGGTGATCGGCCTGTGCCAGATCGTGAACCTTTTGTACCCGGAAAGCTCGCAGATTTACCTGGTGTTATCCGGTACCCAGGCGGAAATGAATGAAGCGCTGGAGCACTTGGGTGCAGCGCGCAAGGAACTGGGCGAGCTGTTCGGCCTCACAATATGCGTAGGCTACAGCGATTGCGGTGAAATCGCAACCGCATCCAGGCTGTTAAGCCAGGCCCGCAGCGCCTGTCATATGGCGTCGGACCAAGCCGGCGAGGGCATATCAGGCTATTCCAGCGATCAGCAGGATCTGCTGGGCACAGGCGAATACCCACGGCAGGCCATGGAAGCGCTGAAACAGACATTCCTCACCGCCGGGCGGGAGCGCATCCTCTTTGCACTGGAACCGCTGCTGAATACCATACGCGATACCAAGAGCCACTTTTTTGCCATGCGGCTGTGTTACAACATCGTTAACACGTCCCTGTCCGCCATGGAAGAAATGGGCTATCCCACCAAGAAGCTTTCCGCCAAGTATCCCATGCTGTTTTCCAACACCGCTTCCCAAGGCGTAGAGGAAATGATTCACATCATCCGTCTGTTTATTGACGAAGTCAGTGAACATGCGGCGCAGCAGCCCCAGGAACCGGAGATGCAGGAGAAACTGCAGGAGATACTGCACTATATCGATGAAGGCTGCCATGAGGAGAATTTCTCCGCCAAATCGCTGGCGGACCATTTTGACATGACGGTATCCAACCTCAGCCATTACTTCAAAAAATACACGCAGGTCACCGTCAGCGATTATATCTCCCTGCGCCGTTTTGACAACGCGAAAACGCTGCTTAGGGAAACGGCCATGCCGGTGCAGGAGGTGGCGGCAAGGTGCGGCTATGTGCATATCAGCACATTCCTCAGGCAATTCAAGAAGTATGAAAATACTACGCCCGCCGCTTACCGGCAGGCATACAGACAATAAATGCCATGTGACTATCAAAAAGAGCCGTCTGCCTTAACGGCTCAAATAAAAAACGGGGAGCATATTTCGGTGCTCCCCGGCATTTGGGCTGGTTTTTTGCTATGCCATAATCACTTGTCCGAAACCGTTAAAGGCTCATCCTCAAACCATACGCCATCCTTTGCAAGCGTGCTGTACAAGGCGGCATACTTCAGATCACGCATGTCCTGATGCCCGGCCGCTGCCATCAGCGCCGCGGCGGTGCCCGCGGCCTGTCCCTGAGCCATGCAGGAGACGGTGTTGCGGGTGGACATGTGCGCGTCGTGATCCGAGGTGACCATCATGCCGATAGCGTATAGGTTTTTTAAGCCTGTTGCCTGGATGGCGCGCAGTGGAAACCCGTAGGTGCTGCCGTTTTTGATTTGGAACCTGGGCGCTTCATCGTGAAAACCATAGGCGAAAATATCGTCCTTAAAGTGTGTACCGTCAATGATCTCCTGATTGGTAAGGTCATAATCGCACCGGATGCAGCGCGCCCTGCGGATGGTGATGGTCGGTGCGGTGCGGGTAATAAAGGCGTTTTGGCTGTTGGGGATGACCTGCTTCAAAAGCTTGAGCGCTTCCGACTGCCGCCGGCGCAATTCATATTCCGCCTGCGCAAGCGCATCCCGGTTTACGGGACAGGCGGGCATTTGGTAATTCAGCTTGATGAACATGAAATACTTGTCATGGATCGTGGTTGTAACGGTATGCATGCCCAGCTCTTTTGCCTTTTGATAAAAAGCGGGATCAAGCTTTTCCCAGTTCCCGTCCACGCGGATGAGCCTTTGGCTTTCGCCGTCCCGGTTGCCCAATGCATATTCCTTCAGGGCCCCGTTCTTTTGAAGGAAGGAGTAGTATTCGTCAATATCAATGCCGGCAATACCCATGCTGTTGGCTACCGCATAGTCATTGGGCTGGGTAAACTGTGCCCCCGCCCGGGCGCTGAGGTCGCCAAAGCCCGTGGCGTCAATCACCGCCTTGGCAAACAGCGCCTCGCAGCCCTCATGGGATTCCGTGATCACAGCAGTCACCCGGCCGTCTTTTGCCACCGCGTCCACCACCATGGTGTTGAGCAGCACATCCACGCCGGCCTCCCGCAGCATTTCCAGGGCGGTCAGCTTGTACACTTCCACATCCACGCAGAGGGTATCCGAATCGTAACCATAATTCAGAAGCGTCTCGTTGTGGCCGGATGCGCCGCCCGCTTTTGTCAGCCGGTCGATGAATTCCTCCGGCAGGCCCCTGATCACTTTTTTCTTCTTTGCGCCGGGGAAGGCTTTCCACAAATTGAAGAAGCTGTGCAGCCCGCAGCCCCCCTCGGTGGCGATGCCGCCCACATACCCTTTGTGCTCCACTACCGCCGTTTTGGCGCCATGGCGCGCGGCTGCGATGGCGGCAAACACGCCCGCCGTACCCGCTCCGCAGACCACCACGTCGTATTGCTTGGCAGTAACCCTGGATTCAGGCCTTATATAAAAGTCCATAGGCTTCCTCCCGATGATTCATTCACCCAGATATACGCCATGTTCCCGGAGGGTGGCGCGCAGTTTCTTAACATCAAGCTGCCGTGGCGAAACACCATTTTGGGCACACAGCGCAGCAGCGGTACCCACGGCCTCCCCCTGGGCCATGCAGGAAACGGTATTCCGGGTGGACATATGCGCCTCCCATTCGCCGGTGATCAGGCGGCCCGCCACCAGCAAGCCCTCGATTTTCACCGGCAGCAAGGCACGGTAGGGAATGCCGTAGCATCCGGCGTCCTTGATCATGATCCTGGGGGCGCAATCATGGAATCCGTACAGGAAAACCTCATCCTCAAAGCGCTCGCAGTTAACGATCTCTTCCAAGGAAAGATCATGTTCGCATCTGATCACCCGGGTATAGCGTACGCCAAGGCCGTAGGAAGTCCAATACACATAAGCGTTTTCAAAACCCGGAATATATTTTACAAGCATCCGGGACAGCTCCATGACTTGATGCCGCAGCTCAATTTGGGCTTTGGTGCATTCCTCATTGTTGGTGGCATCCACGTTCCTTTTGTTCGCGGTATTGATATAGTTGAAATTGTTGGCGTGGTAGGAGAAGCCTAGCGGCCCCCACATCCCGCTTTTTTCCATGAACTCCTTAAACCGCTCGTCTTTCTTCAGGTCAAACCCCAGGCGGATGACATCATCGTCTCCATCCTTTTCCCCGCGGATCAATTGCGTGACCATGCCGCGCTCTTCCAGGTAATTTACCAGCCGCTTCATATCCACGTTCATCATGCCGAAGGGGAATCCCACCGAGGTGGTTCCGTGCTTCTTGATGAATTCCGCGCCGGAAAGGGCCGCCACATCCCCGTCGCCGGTGGTATCGATTACCACCTTGGCCCGAATCGCCTCACGGCCGGATTTGCTTTCAATCACGACGCCCTCTACCGTGTCCCCCTGCTTCATGACGCCGGCAATCATGGTATGCAGAAGGATGCGCACACCGGCTTCCTCCAGCATTTGCAGGGCTATATCCTTGAAAGCTTCCCAATCCACCAGCGTGATTACAGAATCATAGTTGCCGCCCTTCTCCTGCTCCAGGTGGCCGTAAGACGCCTTTTGTTCCACCAGCCGGTCAATCACTTCCTGAGGCAGACCCCTGACCAGGTGCTCTTTTTTGGCGCCGGGGAACGCCTTGTACAGGTTGAAAAAGCTGTGCAACGGGCCGGCCCCGCTTAACATGGAGCCGCCGATGTATCCGTTCCGTTCTATCAGCATGGTGCTGGCACCTGTCCTGGCGGAGGCCAGGGCGGCGATGAATCCCGCGGTTCCTCCCCCGCAGACTACCACGTCGCACTGGTAGGCGATGGGCGTTTGCATCTTTTCCTCATAGAAGGCCATTTGATTCATACATTCATCCTCCATCAAATTGTTTGAATCACCGCATACGGATAAGGATACCGGGGATTATACAGGCCGGGATACAGGGAGCATGCCTGCCCCGGCTGCTGCAAGGTGACATAGGCCATGATGTCCCATGAGGAGGTTACATACTCCGCCGGAACCTCCGCATAGTAGGCGCCGTCCGCCTTTTCCATCCGGACGGTTTCAAATATGCCCGCCAACTGGTTCACATGCCGGTAATGCAGTACAGGGGCTTCGGGGCAATCCAGCATGCCGGCCACCGCCGCCCGGATGCGGATCGCCTGGCCTGCCTGCGCCGTGGCCGGGAAATCCGCGGTGATTTCAAGGGCCTTGCAGGCAGGCGCATCGTGTTCAAATTCACCGAACACTGCCTCAGGAATGCCGCTTTTCTCCAATAAGTGCCGCACGCTGGCCAAGTCCTTCTCCAACTCTATGGCCAGGTCACCCCAGGTTCCCCTGCGGGTGGTGGAACCGGCTGAGCTGAAATCCAGGTCGTGGTAGTATTCCCTTTTCCCCGTTTCTGACAGCGCTTTCCAGCTATGGATGGCACCGGTAAGGAAGCGGTGGCACTCCTGAAGAAACTCCTTGCGTCCGGTCTCTTTCCAGCAGGCCAGCGCATAGGCCGAACGTATCTTCTGCGCATGGTACATGCCCAGGTGCGATACCATTTCCATGTCCAGGCAGGCGGACCGGAGTTCCGCTTCCTGAGCGCCTTCCTCCTTAAGACAGCGAATCATCCGTGCCGTATCTTCGGACAGCTCCTCAAGCCATGCGGCATATTGCAGCGGCGTGTACTTGCCCTGGGCTATTTTCGCAGCATGCACATCATGGGCGTATTCGTCGATCCCATAGAACAGGCCGTGGTCGCTGGGTTCTGTGGAGCCATAGGTGATACTCTGATAAAAGTCGTAGGAAGTCATTTTGTTCAAATTGTTTTCCGCGAACAGTGCCCAGCCTGTATTCATCTCGGTCCAATACCGCAATGAGGGATGGACCGGCATGTGCACCGTGGTGATCAGGGGAACGATCCGGCTGGCCACGGTCAGCGCCTGTTGAAGCAGCATCCCCTGCTTTTGGCCAAAGCGCCTGACAAATTCCCCTTCCCATACTTCGGCATCCGTGTTGGAATTGTACCCGAGCCGGCCATACAGGGTATACCACAGCCAGAACCGTTCCTCTTCCCACTTCGCCTGATTCAGCGACTCATCCTTGAAAATCTTCCAGGGCGCCTTGTGAGATAATTCATGCCCATACTTAAGCGACAAAGGCGCATTCACCTGGTATCCCGTAGCCCCGGAAAGGGAGCAGCTCTTGGCAAAACGGCGGGCATAGTCCGCGTCTCCCCACAGGAAAAGGTTGGTGGAGCCGTAGTTCCAGAGCCGGAAAATGACATCGTACTTCTTGGGCTTTTGAAGCATATCGGCGTAGGAATACCGCCGGGAATGGTTGTAGTTATGAAGCTGTGCCAGCTCTTCCGAACGCATGATGGACAGGTGGTAAGGCAGCGCCGCGTGCTCACACCAGTACTTGGTGGGCACTTCCACATCCAATCCCAGCGCCTGGGCATGGTCCACCATGGACTCGGTAAGGCCTTTTGCCCGAAGGTCCAGCGTGAAGCGCTTGCCAATTTGATCTCCAGCTTCGGCCACTGCGTCAGCGCAGTGGTTCCAGAAATCCTCGGCGGAAACCTGGGTTCCGACACCTGATTCGTGGTTTACCCGGAACTGGACAATGTCAATGCCTGGCACTGCTTTGAGCAGTTCCACAATACCGTCATGGCAATATTCGCTCAATTCCCTTTCCGATTCCGGCAGGTTCTTCACCAGGGATTCCTGCGCCGTCGTCCAGGGGCGCTGTTGCCATGTGGCCAGCACAAACTTCATGCCGTATTGGTGGCAAACATCTACCATCCTGCGCAGAGCGGACAGGTTTTCTTCCCTGGAGGTTTTTACCCGGTCAGTAAGGCCCACGGTCTCATACCCCTTTACCGGCAGGAAGAAGGGATACGGGGGAGACATGTAGGCTGTATCAAAGCCAAGGATCAGGCAGAACCTGTTGAACCTGGCATGGGCCAGGCGCTTGAAGTAGTACTTAAAGAATTCCTCCGACAAGAACCACTCATTGTCCAGTTGGCCCAATAGATAACGGTCCATGCAGCGCACCTGGTTTTCAGGGCTTTCGGTATATTCCCGGGCATTTTCAATGGCATCCGCGCCGTACAGCCTGATTTTCCTGGCCATCTCCAGCAGCAGGTACATAAGCCCCGCATCATCGGCGCCCGCCAGCAAAAGCAGCTCCCCAGTACTGGTTCTTATTGGGAAGCAGCCAAGGCTCTCAGGCACAAGGGGCATTTGTTTTTGGCTGCCTTCCAGCAGGACTTTCATCTGATAATCCGACACGGTCCCAATTACTACCGTCCATTCCCCCGCTTTTCCGCTATGGGGAAGGGACGGAACGATTTCAAAATGGATTTTCTTTTCCGCAAGCGCGCTTTGAAATTCTTCAACCCCCGTTTGAATCACCTTGGAAAAACCAGGATTGCACAGCTTCATCTTTAGAGAGTCCATAGCAAACACACCGCCTTCTGTCCCCGGATGCATCCAGGGTTATCTTAATCTTTCAGGCCCGCGGCGGCAATGCCCGCCACAAACTGTTTCTGGAATGTCAAAAATACGGCAAAGATGGGAGCCAGCGAACACACGGAAGCGGCCAGGATCGCGCCGTAGCTGGAGGAATTCTCGTCCCTGAAAAAGTTGAGCCCCAGGGGAATGGTGGCCAATTCCTTGCTGCGGATATAAACCAGGGGCGCCTCATACTCATTCCAGGAAGAAACAAACTGAAAGATGATTAGCGCACTGATAGCAGAGGTGGATAGCGGGAGCACAATTTTACGAAATACAGTAAAGTGCCCGGCGCCGTCTATTTTGGCTGCCGCGCTCAGCTCATCCGGAATGGATTTAAAGAACTGGCGCAGCATGAAAGTGCCAAATGCCGTGAACATGCCCGGCAGGATCAGGGCGGCGTGGGTATTGTACAGCCCCAGGATCTTATACAGTACAAACCTTGGAATCAGCATCATTTGGGCGGGAAAGGCGAGGGTGGAGAGATAAATCAAAAAGATGATCTCGCGGCCCTTGAAATTGATTTTGGAAAAAGCGTACGCCGCCAGCGCGCTGGTCACGACCTCACCCAAAACGCTGAAAAAGGTAACCTTGGCGGAATTCAGGAAAAACACGCTGAAAGGCACATTCGAATTCCAAACTCTGTCGTAGTTGGCCCAGGTGATCTGGCCGGGTATCCATTTGATGGGGAACAGAAAGATTTGATTGTCCGGCTTGAAGGAGGAGGACAGCATCCATAGAAACGGCAGGATCATAATGATCGAGAACGCCGCCATCAGGATGGTCAGAATGATTTTGAACAAACGTTTTTTACTTTTATTCCGCATAAGCGCTTCATTCCTCCTCACTTTTTGGCCCGGGCGAAAATAAGCCTGAGCGCCGAGAAAATGAACACAAGGAAGAACAGAATCCAGGACATGGCGCTGGCATAGCCGATATTGTTGTTCATGAAAGCCGTGCGGTAGATATAATAGACTAGAACGGAAGAGGAGTTGCCCGGCCCGCCCTGGGTCATCACCTGCACGGGGGTGAATACCTGGAAGGAACTGATAAAGGAAATCATGGTCAGGAAAAACATGGTGTTGGACAGGGAAGGGATCGTAATAAACCGGAACTTCTGAATCCCGTTTGCCCCGTCGATTTCCGCCGCCTCATACAGGCTGTGCGGAATCCCCTGCAGGCCTGCCAGGATGATGATGATGTTATACCCTATCCGCTGCCACACCCCGACAATAATAATGGAGAAAAGGGACGTGTACGAAGAATTCAGCCACTTGGGCGGATTGTTTATGCCCAGCGATGTCAGAAATTGATTGATCGGCCCATAGGAAGGCAAAAACAAAATCATCCAGACGACGGACACGGCCACCATGGAAGAGATGTTGGGAAGGTAGAACGCCAGCCTCAAAAGGCCCTTGCCGAACACGTGGTTGTTGAGAATCACACCCAGGACCAGAGCCAGGAATATGGCAACGGGAACAAGAACGATGCCATAGATCACCGTGTTGACAAATGACTTCATGAACACCGGATCGGAGGCAAGCTTGGCATAGTTGTCAAAACCCACAAATTTCAGGTTCTTGATATCGGAAGCAAAATTCCATTTGGAGAAACTAAGCCCCGCCGCGATCAGGAGGGGTATCAGCTTAAACAACACATACCCGATAAAATTCAGGCCGATAAACGCCCATCCCGCCAGATTCTCCCTGGTGGAAAGACGCATCTCCTTGGGGGCGGCGGGCCGCTTCGCAAATACAGTCAAGCCGGATCCTCTCCTTACCCATGAGAATGTAAAGCAGGCCCTATAAATCCAAACCGAAAGAAGCATCTGCTCTTTCGGTTTGGATTTCAAGGTTCTGATTAAGAGTTAGTTCAGTTCCCTGAATCCGCCATGATGGCGGCGTCGCCTTCTGCCTGGATATTGGCCAAGGCTTCCTCGGGGCTCATTTCGCCACTGAACACCAGCGTCATATAGTTGCGGATAGCATCATTGATGGCAACCTGGCCGGCTCTGACCGTATTGTCCTTGCTCACAAGGTCACGGTCCCTGGCCATAACCGACATGGCCATATCATAGTCCAGACCGGGCTTTCCATTGAAAATCAAGTCGTTGAAGGCCGTCTTTTCTTCATCCGTCTTCAACTGATAACCAGGATGCATGGCCTTGGGGCCGGCAAACAGCTCCGCGTTGGTGATGGTGATGTATTTAAGCGCTTCCCAGGCCGCTTCGGGATCGGGAGCACTGGCCGGAATACTGGCGGTGGAGGTATAGCAGGTGGTGACAGACTGTCCGCCGTCCACTGTAGGCATGTCGCACATGCCGATGTCAGTCCCTTCGGGCACTTCACCATAGCTGGCCTTCAGGTACAGGCAGCCGTATACGGGGGCGACCCACATGGCATACTTGCCATTGTACAGCCCGGCCATACCCGTGGGATCCTTGTGATATTGCAGCGCGGTGTAATCGGACAAGGGCACGATGCACTTGTCTTCCATGGCCAACTTGTAGAAGAAGTCAAGGCTTTCCTTCATTTCGGGGGTGTCAAAGGTCGTCTTGGTGAAATCCTTCGTGTAGTAGGCAAATGCGCCCAGCTTTTGCCTGGCAATGGTATCCCAATAGTTGTCTCCGTCACCGCCGCAGATGTCCATCATGGCGCCATACACCTTTTCAGCGCCTTCTCCGTGGGTCAGCTTGATGGCGGTCTGACGGAAATCTTCCCAGGTCCAGCCCTCCGCAGGATAGGGAACGCCGGCTTCATCAAACATCTTTTTGTTGAAGAAGATCATGTTGATGTTGTTGCAATAGGGGATGGCGTAATATTCGCCATTGATGTTCATGGTTTGCTCAATAGATTCCCCCATCTTGTCTGCATAGGCCCAGCCTTCCTTGTCAAAGAACTGCTTGAGGCCCATGTATACCTGGTCATCGGCACGCACCCGCAGGTCCATGGCGCTGGCCTGGGTCATTACTTCAATAGGATCCCCGGAAGAAAGGGCGGTGTTGATGGTCAGCGTGGCGGCATCAGCCAGCTTCTCGTATACCATCTCATATTTGCCGGCAAAGTCCGCGTTGAACGCTTCCAGCAAGGGTTTCATGTTGTCGGGGTTTGTCCATGCATAAAAATGTACTGTAGTTTGTGCCAAACCAACTGTCGCAAAGCTGAACAGCATCACCAGAGTCAATACGGCCATGAAAACTTTTTTACTGCTTTTCATTTTTCTCTCTCCTTTTCTTATTGGGCTGTACCTTTCCATGTGTGCTCCGGTCTTTTTTTGATTTACCCCCCTTTATTTACACAAATACCTATGAGGAGTTGAGCCATTCCTTGCCTTAACGGAGTATGAAGGATATTTCAGCCGCTCATCTATTTCACTATCAAAAACTCTGTTTTATTATTACGTGTATATTAGCACACATCGCTGAATTATGCAATACTTTTTTTAATGAGTATGTCATTTTCGACAGATACTATTTTGGTACTATCTCCCAGTAATAAAAATACAGGCATGTATGATCCAAAATTATTGTTACACTTTACCAAATGGACAGAAGCAGTACTTGCGCTGCCAATTGGAATATACTGTTATAATTGGCTTGTTTATCTCCTGACAATTATGATAAGAGTTGACAACATGGCAATTTTGTAATAAGATTTACGTATTTAGAATATCGTTTTACTTTATGAAATTTAATTACAGGAGGGATCCATTTGAAGGTTGCAGAAGCCTTGGTTCAGATTCTGGTCAAGGAAGGAATCACCGACGCCTTCGGTATTCCAGGCGCAGGCATCAACCCCGTATACAAATACCTGGAACATGCGCCTATCTCCCATTATTGCATGCGGCACGAGGAAGCCTGCACGCACGCCGCGGACGGGTATTTCAGGGCATGCCATAAAATCGCGGCCGCCATCTGCACATCCGGTCCCGGCGCCACCAACTTTACAACAGGCATGTACACCGCCAACATCGATTCCATTCCATTTCTGGCGATAACGGGACAGGCCAATAGCTGGCAGATGGATACGGACGCCTTTCAATGCGTGGATATCGCCAGAATTTGTGCGCCTGTATCGAAAAAAACCTATTGCCTGAAAAATCCCGGCGACCTGTCTGGAGTGATGAAGGAAGCCTTCTATCTTATGCGCAGCGGAAAACCCGGCCCTGTGCTGATCGATTTGCCGCTGGATGTGCAGCAGGCGGAAATTGATTTTGACATTGATGCCTATATCCCCGCGCCGGTGGCCGCGCCGGCCCCGTCCTTTGAGAAGATACAGGAAGCCGTCAATATGCTGGCCGATGCCAAGGCACCCGTTATCATTATGGGCGGCGGCGTCACCCTGTGCGAATGCGAAAAGGATGTCATCGAATTGGCGGAGCTTTTGCAGATTCCCGTGATCACCACCTACATGGCCAAAGGCGGCATTCCCGTGAATCATCCGCTGAACGCCGGCCATGCCGGCATACAGGTGGGACAGCCCATCGGGAACAAAGTGTTTTTGGAGTCGGACGTCGTCCTGGGCATCGGCTGCCGGTTCAGCGACCGCCACACGGGCGACCTCACGGTATACCGCGGACAACGCAAGTTCATCCATGTAGATATCGAAGAAAAGCAGATCGGAAAAGTCTTCAAACCCGACCTGGCCATCGTGGCGGATGCGAAGCTTGCCGTCAGGGCTTTCATTAGCCGTGTCAAGGAACTCGGCCTCAAACCCGTCAACCCCGGCCGGGCGGCTGCGCTGCCTAAGCTGCGGAAGCAGCTTGCCAGAAAAACCGATTATGAAACCCGTCCGATCATGCCCCACCGCGTTTTCCATGAAATCAACAAGGCTTTTGACGCGGATACCATGTTTACCACCGGCTGCGGGAACACCCAAATCTGGTCGGGACAGCTCCAGGAGATTGATAAACCCAGGCGCTATCTGCCCTCGGGCGGCGCGGGAACGCTGGGCTTCGAGGTCCCGGCCGCGTTCGGCGCGAAGGTTGCCGATCCCGGCCACCACAGCGTGACCGTACTTGGTGATTTCGGCTTCAGCTTCATGGGCGAGGAGATTGCGGTATCCGCGGTTTTCCATAAGCCCATTATCGTCGTGATCGTCAACAACGCATACCTTGGGCTGATCCGCCAGAATCAAAAAGGCGCATACGGGTTTGAATATGCCGTAGATATGCCTTATAATCAGGATGGGACCATTGATTATGTCAAGGTGGCGCAAGGGTATGGCTGTCTTGCGGAGCGTGTGTTCACCCCGGCGGAACTTGCAGCAGCGCTTGCGCGCGCAAAGGAAAGCGGACGTACCTATGTGATCGACGCCGTGTGCGTCAAGGAACAGCTTTGCGACATGGGCGGGAACATCGCCGCCATCAAGAGCTGGGCCCCGGAAGAATAGGAGGAGGCAGTATGAACGATTCCATCAAAAAATACATGAAGGTCGGCCTGGTCCATTTCATGGCGTACCCGTTCGCCATGACCGGGGAAGGGGACATTGAAAACACCGTGCGCCGCGTCCTTGCCGATGATTACTTTGAGGCCATCGAACTGACACGCATTGCGGACCCGGATGCGCGTCGGCGCGTATCATCGCTTGTGAAGCAAGCCGGCGTTGTGCTTGGGTACGGCGCCCAGCCGCAGTTGATGCGCAACCAGGAGAACATCAACAGCCTGGACGAATCCTTAAGGCTCCGGGCGGTGGAGCGCATGAAGCGCTGCGTAGACGAAGCGTATGAGATGGGCGCAAGCGGTATCGCTTTCCTGGCGGGCAAATATGATCCCGAAAAAACGGAGGAAGCGTATCAGGCGCTTGTAAAAAGCACGGAGGAAATTTGCGCATACGCCAAAGAAAAAGGAAATCTGCCCGTCAACCTGGAGGTATTCGATTACGATGTGGAAAAGTGTTCCCTCATCGGCCCAGTGGCCCTTGCCAGGCGGTTCGCGGATGAAATGAGCAAAAGGTTTGACAATTTTGGCCTGATGGTGGATTTGAGCCATATCACGCAACTGCGTGAGACCTTTGATGAGAATCTTGATCCTGTCGCGCCTTACATCCGCCACGTGCACATCGCTAATTCGGTGCTCAAAAAGGGTGCGCCGGCCTACGGTGACCAGCATCCCCGTTTCGGTTTTCCCAACAGCGAGGTGGATGCCGAACTCCTTGCAAAATTTTTGAGAAAGCTGTTTGCCATAGGTTACCTCGGTGAAGGGAAACGCCCTGTGGTTGCTTTTGAAGTCAAGCCCTGGGAAGGCGAGGACAGTGAAATGGTCCTTGCAAGCGCCAAGCGCTGCCTGAACGAAGCCTGGCTGCTGGTATAAAAAATAGCGGGCTGCAAGGCAAACGGCCCATCCCCTGCCTTGCAGCCCGCTTTTCTTTGTGCTGTATCTTATCTGCCGGAATATGGCTCCAGGATGTTTTCAAGCACAATTTCATCCGCGCCGGGAACGCGCACGGTCTGCGGGAAATCTTTGAGCGGCTTGGTGCAGTCGATGCCAATCTTGGTGACGACATAGCCGTTGTAGGCACAGGGGTCCAGCGGGTGGCCCTTGGCGTTGCGGATCATAAATGCGTCCTGATCGGGCTTGAGCCGTGTGGCAATGGCCTGCAAAATGGCGCTGTCGCTATAGATGTCCACATCGTCATCCACCACAACAACATACTTGATGAACGGATCGGATGCGATGACCGCGCCGATCACGTTCTTGGCCTCTCCCTCATGGCGCTTTTTGATGGATACGTAGCAGGTCAGGCGGCAGCACCCGGAAGGCGCCATGAACACATCCTTTACGGTGGGGCAGGCCAGGCGCGCAGTCTTGTAGATCACGCTGAGGCGGCCGGTGCCGCCCATGAGCTGGTGGTCCAGATGGCCGGAGAAGCAATCCTGGTAAATGGGATTTTTCCGCATGGTTACCGCCGTCACCGTGATGACCTGATAGGGATGCGGCCCGCCATAGCAGGTGGTGAATTCACCGAAGGGCGCTTCGGTTTTCAATTCGCCGGGATCAATGTACCCTTCCAGCACGATCTCCGCATAGGCCGGCACCTGCAAATCGTTGGTCACACACTGAACCAATTCCAGCGGCTCACCCATCAGGGCCCCCGCCACGCCGTATTCGTCCACGCCCAGCGGTACAAAGCTAAGGCACCCCAGATAGAAGGCCGGATGGTGGCCGATGGTGACGGAGATGGGCATTTTGATGCCTTTGGCGGCATATTTGCCGAAAATGTAGTTCACATGGCTCGTTTCCGCCATATGGATGCCAAGCTTGTTCCTGCCGTGCAATTGGTGCCGGTACACGCCGATGTTGCGGATTCCAGTATCCATATCGCGTGTCACAGATGCGCCGCAAGTGATGTACGGGCCTGCATCCAATTCATTGTGGCGCAGAATGGGCAGGGTATACAGGTCGACATCGTCGCCGGTCAGTACAACCTCATGCACGGGCCCGTCGTCCACCATAACAGGCTGGATGCGCCCGTCCTCACGCTCACGGTAGAATGCGTTCAGATTCTTCTCTTCACAGCCCAGCGCCAGCGCCAGACGTTTGCGGCTGGCAAAAACATTGCTCACAACGGGGTATTTGCTTTCCCCCACCTGATCGAACAGAACAACCGGGTATCTGTTCTCCTTTTCCAGCTTTGCCAGTATGGCGGTCGCGCCAAAATCCGGGTCCACCGGACGGCTTACCCTGACGGCCTCGCCATGGCGTCCCGCCAGTTCGAGAAATGAACGAAGATCCTTGTTTGCCATGCCTGCTGCCTCCTGCTTTCTGTTTAAATCACGCCTCGGCCTCTTCCTGCCTCTTTATGATATCAAAGGGCTTGCTCCTGATCACGCGGGTGAGCAGAATGGCTGCCCCCAGCGCGGCGATGCCAAAGACATCGGTGAACCAGCCGGGTACCATCATGAGCAATGATCCGCCCAGGAACAGGATGCGGGATATTGCATTAACCTTCAGTCCCCTGAAGAAACCTTCTACGCCCCATGTCAGGAACACCACACCCACCAAAGCGGTAATGATCGAAAGAATGATTTCGAATACCGTGCCGCTGCCACCCTGCAGAAGAAGAATAGGGTTCGCCGCAAAAATGTAGGGTATGATGTATGCCACCAGCCCCATGCGGAATGCCTTCCATCCCGTTTTGAACGGGTTCGTATGCGCAATGGCGGAAGCGGAATATGCCGCCAGCGCGACCGGCGGAGTAATTGCGCCCACGCAGGAAAAGTAGAAGACGAAGAAATGGGCGGCCATGGGGGCAATCCCCATCTTGATCAGCGCAGGCGCCGTCAGCGCGGCCAGCACAATATAGACCGCCGTTGGCGGCAGGCCCATGCCCAGAATCAGGGCGGCTATCATGGTCAGCACCAGCGCCATCCACTGGTTGGAGCCGGCCATCTGCATCAGCAGGCTGGAGAACTTGACGCCAAGGCCTGTGGAGGATACCACGCCTACGATGATGCCGGCACAGGCACAGGCGGCGGCAATGGAAAGGGCATCGCGGGAGCCCGCGACCAGGCTGTCCTTGATGGCGCCAAAGTTCATGCGCGTACTCTTCTTGATATAGGTAAGAACCAGAATCAGCAGCACGCACCAGAAAGCGGATTTCAACGCGCTCCAGCCGTATATGATCAGCGCCACCAGCAGAACGATGGGTATCAAAAGGTGGCCGCGATCCCGGATCGCCGCCTTCCAATCCGGCAATTCATCCCGGGAAATCCCCTGCAAACCGCTCTTGGCCGAGCCGACATTGGCAAACATGAACAAGCTGATATAGAACAGGCACGCCGGGAACAGCGAAGCCAGCACGACGCTGCCATACGGAACGCTTAAATAGTCCGCGATCAGGAAGGCCGCCGCGCCCATAACGGGCGGCGTAAACATGGAGCCGCAAGCCGCAACCGCCAGCAGCGCGGCGCCGCTCCGCATCGGATACCCGCTGCGCTTGAGGAGCGGCAGCGTAAAGGAGCCGGTGGTCACAACGTTTGCCACAGGCGAACCGGAGATGATGCCCATCAACGCGTTGCTCAATATGGTCGCATAAGCGGATCCGCTGCGGGACCTGCCGGTTGCGGACAGGGAGAGATCCACAAAGAGCTGGCCGGTACCGGACTTGTTAAGGAACGAGCCGAACAATACAAATATGATGATGTACGTGGCTGAGGTACCCATGGCAATGCCGAAGATTCCCTCGGTTGTCGTGTACATGAACGATGCCAGGTCCGTCAGCCCGACCCCCTTGTGTCGCAGGATGCCGGGGAAGTAAGGGCCAAAAACTGCATACAGCAGGAAAATGATGGAGATGATAGGCATCGCCATGCCCATCGAGCGCCTTGTCGCCTCCAGCACGACGAGGATGCCGATGAAGTACAAAACAATCTCCAGGCCGGTAGGATCCAGTATGCGCAGCGCATTCTTCTGCCATGTAAAAGTGACCAGCAGCGTAACAGCGGCGGCGGCAAGCGCCAGCAGAATGTCAAGCCAGTTGATCCTTCTTTTTTTCCGGATGGGATAAACAAGGAAAATGGCAGAAACCATAAATGCCCAGTGGATGGTCCGCTGCGTCAGCGCAGAGAACAGGCCAAATCCAGATGTATACAGCGCAAAAAATGAACTTGCGACCAGGATGACTGTCGACATGGCCTTTGCGACAATCTGCGCGTTCGTTTCTTTCCGCTTTTCAACATTCACTTGCAAGTCACTATGTTCCTTTCTTGAATGTCTATGGCTTGTGATGCACGGCTTCCGCGCCGCTGGCCGGCGGTTGATGCGGAGGTAACGCACGTATTGCGCCGTGCATTGCCTCCGCGTGGCGTTGAAAATTCCGGGCCTGTAAGGCAGATTACCGCAGTCCCTTGTCCGTAAAGAACTTCAGGGCGCCGGGATGGAATTCGATGCAGGGGCTGGCGGCGGCTTTTTCAAGTGTCAGGCCCCTGGCCGAAGACTGGGAGTTGTGGATGGCTTCCAGGCCTTCATCGGAGAAATAGGTTTCCATGATCTTATACACCAGGTCCTCCGGCATATCGGCGTTGACGAGGACAACGTTGGGCGTGCCAATGGTCAGAACATCCTCGGTAAGGCCGTAGACGCCGGCGGCTATGGAAACGCCGGTGAAATAGGTATAATTTGCAAGGATCGCCTCCTGCTCTTCCTTCGTCAGAGACAGGATGCGGAAATCCTTGCCGCCGGCCTGCAGCGTCTGCACAGCCGCGGTGGGCACGCCGGCATATACGATGGCGGCGTCCACGTTGCTGTCCGTCATCATGGTTACGCCCTCGTCATAGGCAACATACGTCGGTGTAATCTCATCATAACCGACACCGTAATATTCCAGGCAGGCAGTCAGCGTGGTGATGGCGCCGCCGCCGGCCGGACCGACGGCAACCCTTTTGCCTTTGAGGTCGGCCATAGTTTTGATGGTGGAGCTGCCCGGCACAATGACCTGCATGACGCCCACGGACAAGCCGCTGAACATAAGCGTCAGGTTATCCATCTTTGCGCCTTCAAACTCGGCGACGCCGTTCTGCGCATTGTAGGCATGGTAGCCGATGGCAATGGCGATTTCGCAGCTGCCCTTGCTGACAAGCTTGCAATTCTCGATGCTGCCGCCGGTAGTTTGCAGGGAAGCCTGGATGCCGATGTCGGATTTGTTGATCAGGTCGGTCAGCGCCGCGCCAATGGAATACCATGCGCCGCCGGAAGAAGCGGAGCCAAGGGAGATGTCGGTGATCACCTGAGCCTGTACCACCATAGGACAGAGCATTACGCACATGAGCAGCAGAGCAACGAATTTTTTCATTAGGATTACCCCTTTTCCCGCATTATTTGATAGCAGGCGGTCCGGTCTCACCGCCGCCTGTACCTTCGAATAAAATTCCCGGGTATCACGGTCTCCCGCAACAATGGCTGGCAAAAATCCATATGGAGACAATCAAACCTCCACGGGGCTCCTGGCAATAACAAGCTTTATGCTCTTCCCTCTTCCAACTTTTCACAAACCCGCGCACACAGGCGATTACAAAGCGCTACAACCGTGTTGATCCCGTCCCTGTCAATGCTGTCGTAATGGATTCCGCAGCATATGACGCAGTGCCGGAAAAGCTGCTTCTCCAAAAGCGTCTCGCGAAAATACCGGACGATGCCTTCTTCCCTGTGTCCCGGAAAAATCACTTCCTGCGGCCGGGCGCCTTCCCCGCCCACGGAAACAGCCCCAATATGCGGTGTATCGCCGCCATATATCCAGATGCATCCATCCATGCCGCAGCGGAGCACCTCCGCCTCCACGCGGAACGCGCCGTCTTCCTGTGCAAAGCGGAACCGCTCCATCGGCTGCATCCTCTCCTGCGGATTGTCTTTGCTCCGTTCACTCCGTAAAAATCCGCAGCCCATATATTATATACATCCTGCATTCCTCTTGTATACAATATAGCACATCTGGAATCCGTTTTAAAGTCTAATCTATATAAACAATCATTTTCATCGTTTTGTATAAGATCGAGCTACAATTCTGTGCATTATTTACACAAAACCACTGTGCCGGACACTTTCCGTTTCAACCCCGCAATTCGTGGGTTGATCCTTCTCATGCCCCGCACAGTGGCAGCAAATCCTTGTTCGTTCCTTGATAAGATGAACTCTGCCGGCTCAGTATTTGAGTCCCATACGCATCGATTCAAATACACGCAGGGCGCTTTTATGAACGTTATCGATGTGATAGGCCAGCGCCTTGCGGGCGATATCCGGATCACGCTGGCGAATGGCCTTGATGATATCCAGGTGCTCCGATTTGGAGGAAGCCAGCCTGCGGGGGGTGGCGGAAGATATACGGCGTATGCGCTCGATCTGAGCGTTGAGTATGTCATAAAAGGAAATCATGCGGCTGTTGTAGGCGTACCTTAAGAGTGTGGAATGCAGATTGCGGTCTGCATGGTAGAAATCTTCCTCGTTGCTGGATTCGCCGATGGCTTCCAGTTCCCTCTCCATCTCGTCCAGCTCCTCATCCGGTATGAGATGCACCGCCTGCTCCAGGGCAGCCATCTCAAAGAGCCTGCGGATCTGATAAATCTCGTTGATATCCTGCAGCGTGATCTCCCGGACAAATGTGCCCCGCGAGGCGATATGGGTCACCAGGCCCTCCATTTCCAACTGCTTGAGGGCCTCCCGCACAGGCGTGCGGCTGATGTTCAGCAGGCGTGATACATCCTGTTCCACAATGGGGGTGTTGGGCGTCATCTTGCCTGTGCAGATTTGCCAGAGCAGGTAATCATAGGCAACATTTTTCAAGCCGTTTTTTTCCATTTGGAATGCCACCCCATCACTCGGTATTGATGCCGGCCCCGGCCGGGATGCCATCCCGCCGGAGAAAACCTGAGTTGTAAAGCATCACGATGTTTTATTATAGTATACACGCTGCATATTTTCAAGCACATGATATTTCTTTATTATTATGCCTCAAAAATTTCCGTCCATATTTGCTGTTGACAGCGGGGAGAGTTGGTTCTATAATGTGTACATACGGTATACAACTTGTGTAACGCAGTCAAAATTCATAAGGAGGATATCATCATGGCAAATCTTAAGGTCACCGCGGCGGGCGTCACGTTCCCCAATCCTATCATCGTGGGCTCCGCATCCCCCTCCATGGACTGGATCGGCACGAAAAAAGGCATTGACGGCGGTGCCGGCGGCGTTATTGTCAAGTCGCTCTTTGGCGAAAAGGGAAAGCTGGGGCGCAACTTCCCCCGTCCCCGCTTCAAATTGTATGATTACAAAAATTATCCCGGCTATCCGCAAACGCTTCCCCACGCCTTCACGCTGAATTCTCTGGAAGAATGCTCCCACTTCGGCTATAAGGAGTATATGGAGGATGTCAACAAGGCCAAAGACGCCATCGGCGACAAGGGCATTGTAATGGCGAGCTTGTCCGGCGTCACGCTGGAAGAGTGGGTGGAAATGGTCCAGTTGGTGAACGAAACGAACGCCGACTGGGTGGAGTTGAATGTTTCCTGCCCCTTCGCGGCGGATATGGGCGTCAAGATGGGCGCGGGTGCTGTGGACATGACGGCCGAAGTTGTCCGTACCTGCAAGAGCCTGCTGAAACTGCCCTTCAGCGTAAAAATCTCCCCCCAGACGGTGGATCAGGCGGCGGTCGCGCTGGCCTGCCAGGAAGCGGGGGCCATGTCGGTCAATATTTCCGCACGCTTTTCCGGCTATGATATCGATATCGATCAGGCCCGGCCCATCGGCCCCGGTGCGCAAGGCGGTTGGGGCGGCCCGTACCTCATCGGCTACGGCCTGAAAAACGCCGCGCTGGCAGCCCGCAAGCTGAGCATTCCGATCATTGCCGGCCTTGGCGTGTGGGATTGGAAGGACATCATCAAGTATACCATGGTCGGCGCGACGCTGGTGCAGTCGGGTATCGGCATCATGCTGCAAGGGTACGATGTAAGCCGCCGCTGGGCAGACAGCATCAACAGCTGGCTGGATGCCAAGGGCTACAGCTCCTTGGATGAGATTCGCGGCATGGCGCTGCCCAACATTCTCAAGACCGCCGAAGTGGTGCGTGCCCCCGAAAATGTATACGCGAAAATCAGCACCGACAAGTGCACCAAGTGCGGCGTTTGCAAACGCAGTTGTTTCTATGATGCCATTACCCTGACGAAGCTCGGCGCTGTCGTCAATGCCAGCAAGTGCGACGGCTGCGGAATGTGCGTAGAGGTGTGCCCCGTAGATGCCGCCACCATGTCCTATCCCCAGGCTCGCAAGTAACAACTTAAGGCCCGCCCGGCTGATCTGCCGGGCGGGCTGCTTGGAAGGCAGGATTGTGCGTGGAGAGGATACATTGCGGCGTACTGGTCATAGGCGGCGGCGCGGCAGGCATGCGGGCCGCCTATGAAGCCAAAAAGGAACGCCCCGGGCTTTCCGTTCTGCTGATCGGCCAAGGCGCGCTGGAAGCGGGCGGAAGCACAAACCTGATTGCCTCCGAAGCGCTTGGCATCAACGCGCCCTTTGATTATGAGGGCGATGGCGATAACCCGGATATCTATTATGAAGATACGGTGCGCACCGGCGGCGGGCTTGGCGACCCCGCGCTTTGCCGCATCATTGCAGATGAGGCGGCCGGCCGGGTCGGCGAGCTGATGGAGCTGGGCCTTGTGTTTGAAAGCCGGGATGGCCACCCGGAGCAGAAGAAGCTGTCGGGCTGCACGAAGGCGCGCTCGCTCACCTGCGGCGGCAGCACAGGCCGGGAAATGGTGCGGGTATTGAAGGATGCGGCCTTGAAAACAGGCGTACGCCTGATGGACCACGTGACCGTCACAAGGCTTTTGCAGGATTCAAAGGGTACCGCGTGCGGCGCGGCGGGCTTATGCAAGGAGCAGGAGCTTTACATTGACGCGGGCGCCGTCGTCCTTGCCACAGGCGGCGCGGGCAGCCTTTTTCAAACCAATGTGACGCCCCCCACACAGACAGGCGACGGCTGGGCCATGGCCTACAACGCGGGCTGCCGTTTTGTGAACATGGAGTTTTTCCAGGTGGGCCCCGCTGTGGCCAGACGCAACATGAAATTCATCATCCACAGCCATATGTGGCGGTTCCTGCCGCGGCTCACCAACCGTTTCGGGCAGGAGTTTTTGCAGGACTATTGCCAGGGAGGCGTGTCTTCTCAGCAGGCACTGGACTTGAAAGCAATGTCCTACCCATTTTCCGTACGCACGGACGCCATGTATGTGGACATCGCCATTTTCAAGGAGATTATGGCCGGGCGCGGTAACGACGCAGGCGGCGTCTGGTTTGATGTTACCCATGTATCCAGGGAGGAACTGGAACGCCGCGCACCCATCACCTACAAAACGCTGCTTGCCGCAGGCATCGATCTGGCCGTATCGCCGATGTCCCTGACGCTGGCGGTACAAAACTTCAACGGCGGCATTGCCATTGACGAAAACGGATTCACCGGCGTTTGCGGGCTCTACGCGGCGGGTGAGGTAACAGGCGGAGTGCACGGTTCGGACCGCCCCGGCGGCAATAACCTCACCGATACACAGGTGTTTGGCCGCAGGGCCGGCATCGCGGCAGCGCGGTATGCCCAAGAGGCCAAAGCGGCGGTCCCGGAAGAAATGGAAACCCGCCTGGTTCTGTCGGAAAGGGAAAAAGCTCTGATAGCCCGCAGCGAAGAAATGTTCTACAGGCACTTGACTATCGTCCGCAGTGCGGAAGGCCTGCAAGAGACGCTGGCCTTTATTGAGGAAGCGGAACGGGAAGCTGTTTGCGACCAGCTCAAAAACCGCCTTATTGTGGGCCGCCTGCTGGCTACGGCGCAGCTTACACGTACGGAAAGCCGGGGCACCCACTACCGCGAGGATTTCCCCGCCGCCGATCCCGCCTGGGTCAAACGGATCTACCTGTACAAAAAGGCCGGCGGCACCATGGCGGCCATTTGACCCTGCCCGCATCACCGGCGAGCTTACCCCAACAAATGCAACAACTGGAGGTTGTTTACGTGCATCTGACACAGCATGAGCAGGATATGCTTGAGGGCAAATATGGCCAGACAGTGCAGCGGAGTATGAAGGTCCTGGTCGCGTTGGGCAAAATCTACGGCGCGGAGTGTATGGTAGAGGTACAGAATGTGCACTCCCCGGGCGTTTCCTACCGCGTGGCGGGGAACGCGGGCCTGGGTTATGTCAAGGACGCCAGCCGGGACGCATGCTTTTGCGTGCCGACTACGCTCAACACCATCGGCATTGACGAGGAAGATTGGCAGAAGATTGGCTTCCCGGAGGATTTTTCGCACAAGCAGTTGGAATTGAGCGCCGCCTACCGCATGATGGGCGCGATTCCGCTCAATACATGCACGCCCTTTTTGTGCGGCAGCCTGCCCAAGTTTGGCGAGCATGTGGCCTGGGGCGAGTCGTCGGCGATCTGCTTTGCCAACTCGGTGCTGGGCGCGCGCACCAACCGCGAAGGCGGCCCGTCCGCGCTGGCTGCCGCCGTTACCGGCCGCGTGCCCAAGTGCGGATTCCATCTGGATGAAAACCGTAAAGCCAAGTTTCTGGTGAATGTGCAGCGCGAGCCAGTAACGGACAAGGATTTTGCCGTGCTGGGCTATGCCATCGGGCGGCAGGTGGGCACGGAGGTGCCCGTGTTCAAAGGCTTCACCAGGCGCCCCACCACAGAGAATTACAAAGCGCTGTGCGCCGCCCTGGCCTCCTCCGGCGCGGTGGCCTTGTTCCACATCGCCGGTTTCACGCCGGAAGCTCCCACGGTGGAGGCGGTGCTGGCGGAAGGCGCCCGGACGCTTACGTTCGATCAGGCTGCCTACGACCAGGTATCCGAAAAATTTGCCTATACGGGACCCGTGGATTTCGTGGTCATTGGATGCCCCCATACCTCCATCCTGGAGCTTAGGGAAATCGCCGGGCTGGTGGCGGGCAAAAAGCTGAAAAGCGCTCTTTGGGTATGCACCTCCCGGCAGGTGAAGCTGCTGGGCGACCGGATGGGCTATACGAAAGAAATCGTGGAAGCAGGCGGCGAGATTCTCTGCGACACCTGCCCGGTGCTTTGCTACACGCTTCATGACAGAGGCTACAAAACCGTAGCCACCAACTCCGGCAAGATGGCGCATTATGCTCCCGGGCATTGGGACCTCCAGCCGCTGCTCCTTGACACGGCTGATTGCATACGCGCCGCAATTGATGGGAATTGGGAGGGCTGAGCAGATGGAAGATTTTGTTTTGCAGGGCCGCTGCATCGTGGAGGGTGAAGTGGAGGGCGAGGCGCTGGTCACCGGCGACGCCATCTCCTTTATGGGCACCGTCGATCCCAAAACAGGCCGCATCATCGAGCGCAAGCATGAAATCGAAGGTGCGTGCATCAAGGGGAAAATCCTGGTATTCCCCCGCTCCAAGGGCTCCACGGGCGGTTCCTATATGCTGTATGAGGTTGTAAAAAACGGCTGCGGACCGCTGGCCATTGTCAACATCGAGGCCGAATCGGTTGTGGTCATCGGGGCCATCGTGGCCGATCTGCCGATGGTGGACAATATCGACATTTCACAAATCAAGACCGGCGACCATATTCGCCTCAACGCTACGGAAGGCACCGTAAGGGTGCGGCGGAACGGATAATGCTTATAATATAAGCGTTCCGCGAAGGATGAGCCATGGGCGTACTTTTTGCATTGGCCAGCGCCATGAGCTGGGGGATCAGCAACGTCTTTGCCCGCAAGGCCCAGCTTTGCGGAGCCTGCGACCGGCTGTCGGGGCTGTACATCACGCTGACGGTCAACAACGCGCTGAACCTGCTTGTCTTGTCCATCTCCCTTCTGTTCCTGCCCGCCCCTACGCTCAACGCGCAGGGGCTGGTGTTCTTTGCCATGGGCGGGCTGCTCAACAGCTGTATCGGCAGAGGGCTCATTTTTCTGTCCATCAGCCGCATCGGCGCGCCCAAGGCGGGCGTCATCAAAGGCGTCACACCCGTATTTGTGCTGCTGGGCGGGGTCTTCCTGCTGCGGGAGTCACTTGGCACTTTTGATCTCGCCGGCATACTGCTTGCCATACTGGGCGTGCTGGTTGTTTCGCTGGACATGCTTTATGCCGACCGCACGGCAGCCAGATCCACAGGCACCCGCGGCGTATCCTGGAAGGGTATCCTCATCGGGCTTGCGGCGACCTTGTTTCTGGCGTCGGGCAACCTGTGCCGCAAAGCAGGGCTTGGCTTGATTCCTGATTCCATTTTGGGCGTAACGGTAGGCGGGCTGTCGGGCCTTGTGTTTCTGACAGCCTTCCTGCTATTTTCGGGCAGGCTCCGCACGGCGCTGCGTGCCGTGTTCCATATGGACAAGAATTACCTGCTTGCGGGCATTTTCACAGCCTTAGCGCTGTATCTGCTGTTCCTTTCCCTGCTCACGCTGCCTGTGTCGGCGGCCAACTCCTTCACCGCCAGCGAGCCGCTTTTCACGCTTGCCGCAAGCTGCCTGATTCTGAAAAAGCAGGACAAAATCACATGGCGCCTGGTTCTGGGCGGCTCGCTGGTCATAGCGGGCGCGGTGATCCTGATTCTTCTGTAGAGAGGCAGGAATGGCAACCATGATGCGAAGCGAAACGCGCAACCGCTGCTTTATGCTCGTCATCACCTTCTGCCTGTGGTTTTCCATGTATGTTTTCGCGCCTTATTACACGCCTTATCTGCTGGCGGCTGGCATCGCCCAGGTGACGGTGGGCGTCATCAACGGCCTGTACGGCTTCATGCAGATGGTGACCAAGATACCGGCCGGGCTTTATACGGACAGCCGCCAAAAATACAAGCCCTTCGTCGTCGCCGGGCTTGCCTGCGGGGCCGCCGCTTGCTTTTTGATGGGCGCTTCCTCCCATGAAACCGTCATGTTTATCGGAAGGACGCTTACTGGATTCGCCACATCCATCTGGAGCCTGTATCTGGTGATGTACACGCGCACCTGCACAGACGAGCCGGCCCCGGTGGCCATCGCGCGGATGCAGTTCGCCAGTTTCCTGGGCAGGCTCGCGGCTTACGCCGTATCCGCTTGGATATTGACGCACCATGAGATGATGTGGGTGTTTTTCTGCGGAGGGTTCGTGGCGCTTTCGGGCACCCTATTGAGCTTTTTCATCCGTGAGGTGCCCCTTCTTCCGTTGAAGCCCGGTCAAAGAGGCTCTGTACTGCGCCGGCTGGGTGTGATCCGGGAACCGAACCTTCTGTTTTGCTCCCTGCTGATGATGCTGTATCAGCTGGTGAGTTTTGCCACGGTGGCAAACTACACGCAGGTTGTAGCCAAATCCCTGGGCGCTTCCACTACCCAGCTGAGCGCCATCAGCACACTGAACATGGTCCTTGCCATGAGCAGCACGCTCTTGATGAACGTCCGCGCCATGAACCGGGTCCGCCTGAGCCGTCTCATCGGTTTGAGCTTTCTTTTCCTTGGCGCATACTGTCTGTTGGTACCTGTTTGCTCAACCGTGCCCCAGCTCATCGTTTGTTCCGCCGCAGGTGGCTTTGCCGGCGGATTCATTTATACGCGCCTGTCCTCCGCCTGCATCGAGCGGGTCGGCAGCGGGGAAAAGTCCACCGCCATGGGTTACCATCAGGCCATCTACGCGCTTGGTATCACACTGGGGCCACCGGTGATGAGCCGCCTGATGGCAGGCTATGGCCCATGGCACTCGTTCTTATTCATGTCCGCTTTGTGTTTCTTGTCCGCAGCGGCATGCAGCGTGCTTTTCCCCTTGCTCGAGCGCAAAAAGGAGGAGAACCCGGCCGCTTTGCCGCAATGAAGAAATTTTGAATCCGGTATTGCTTTCAGGCATTTGTCATGCTATAATGATTGTATACAAAATGTATCCACCATGAACGCAAATTTTGAATTTCATAGCCGGGAATTGGGTGATAATGGCTTGAAGAGATCATACACCGACCTTCTCATCATTGGTTCAGGGGGCGCCGGCCTGATAGCGGCATGCGAGGCGGCCCGGCAGGGCGTAAGCGTCACCGTTGTTTCAAAGGGCAAGCCGGGCCGGAGCGGCGCGACCGTTATGGCGCCGGGAGGGGTGGCGGCCGTCTGTGATTTATGGTGTGAGAAGGGCGACTCCCCCGCTCTTCATGAACGGGAAGCCTATGAGGGGGGAGAATGGCTCAACAATCAGGAACTGATGGGCACCGTGGCCGGGCGGGCCGGGGAGGTGCTGCTCCGCCTGGAGCGGATGGGTTCGCTTTGGGAGCGCACGGCTGACGGCCGTCAGCCAAAGCTGAAAACCGACAGCGGGCATTCCTACAACCGCAGCCTCCTGTTCGAGGACAGGATCGGACGGGAAATGATGCGAGGGCTTACGGGTGAGCTGGCGCGGCTGAGCGTGCCTGTATTGGAAGAAATCATGGTCACCTCGCTTATAAAGCGCGGCGGGCGCGTGGCGGGGGCGCTGGGGTTTGATGTAAGTACGCTGGAAACCGTGGTCATGGAATGCAAATGCGTGCTGCTGGCCACAGGAGGCGCCGGCATGGTATACGCCAACACCTCCAACCCCGCGGACCTGACCGGAGACGGCTTTTTGCTGGCACTTGAGGCCGGGGCGCAGCTTATTGACATGGAGTTTGTTCAGTTTTTCCCCATCGCCATGCTGTTTCCGGAATCCTACAAAGGCATCCTGTGCGGTACGGCCATGTATTCCCGGCTGCTCAACAGGCAGGGAGAGCGCTTCATGGCACGGTATGATCCCGCGCGCATGGAATCTTCCACCAGGGACCGCATCTCCCGGGCCATCATGCAGGAGGTACTGGAGGGGTGCGGCACAGCGCGGGGCGGCGTGTACAGCGATTGTTCCCACAATGAGCCAGGCTTTTTCAGGGACTTTCTCAACTATGCCTACAAGCTCCATATGAGCGTGGGCATCGATATGGATAAGGATATTTTTGAAACAGCGCCCTCCTGCCATTTTTTCATGGGCGGCGTCCGGGTGAATGGCAAGTGGCAGACGCGGGTGCCCGGCCTTTACTGCATCGGTGAGGCGGCCGGCGGCGTGCACGGCGCGAACCGCATCAGCCAGAACGCGCTGACGGATATTGTGGTGTCCGGTGTCGCCGCGGCGGAATCCGCCGCCCGGGAAGCCGGGGAGGTGGAGCGTATATTCCTCTCCCCCACCTGCGCAAAACCGCTGGAGCATGCCATTGACAGCCTGCTGGCCTCTAAGGCCGGCGAGTCGCCCGATGAGCAGCGGGAGAAAATGCAGCGCGTTATGTGGGAAAAAGCAGGCGTAATCCGCTCCGGTCCGTCTCTTCAGGAAGCCATCGGACTGATTGGGCAGTTGGCCGCAAGGCCCGTGCATCTGGCCGATAAAAGCCGCTGGATCAATCAATCGGTCGTGCGGGCCTTTGAGAACAGGTCGCTAGCCATCACCGCGCAGGCTGTTGCCCTCTCCGCGCTTACGCGCACCGAGAGCCGCGGCGCCCACTACCGCAGCGATTTTCCCAATCCCGGCGAAAACTGGATGCGCAACGTGGTGCTGACGAAAACCGGAACGGGGCTTCGGGCAAGCACTGTCCCCGTGGCGTTTCCCCGCATGGAAAGGGGGAAAACGCCATGAGCTGCATCCAAACGGGCAAACTCCGGGTCGTCCGTTTCAATCCTGTGCACGATGCAAAGCCTAAGATCCGGGAGTACGAGTACGCCTTTGAAGAGCACATAACCGTATTGGACGCATTAAGGCGCGTATCCCTTGCGAAGGACTCCACGCTCAGCTATTCCTGGGCGTGCCGCAGCGGCCATTGCGGGCTGTGCGGCGTGATGGTGGACGGAAAACCCTGTTTGAGCTGCCGGACACCCGCCAAGCCGGAAATGACTCTTGCGCCGCTTACCGGCTTCTCCGTCAAGCGCGACCTTGTGATAGACAGGTCAGGCTTTGATGAAGGCAAGAAAAAACTGCGCCTGTTTCTGGAGCGGGAGCATCCTCCCGAAGATCCGTTGGAAACAGTGGACATGGAACTGTTCAATACCTTCCGCACCGCCAGCCGCTGCGTGGAATGCCTGTGCTGCATGTCCGCCTGCCCCGTATGGCACAAAAATCCCTACTTGTTTGCCGGGCCAGCCGCCCTTATTCTGGAAGCGCGCCATCTTTACGATTCCAGGGACACACAAAAGCGTGCGCTGATTGCCAAAAGCGCGGGCGTTGATCTGTGCATCCGCTGCGGACGCTGCACAGCCGTATGCCCCCAGGAGGCCGATCCCGCCAATGCAATCGCAGAAATTCAGGCATCCTTTTTGAAAAGCAAGTAACGGGAGTTGTATTCATCCTGACATTGAAAAGGTAAAGCGCAATCATCTGGCAGCCGGTTTCATAAAAGGGGCCATAAGAAAGGGTGGTTGGCAAATGGGGATCTTCAAAAAGAAGGACGGCCCAAACGAAAAGCAAGTAATCGTTACAAGGCGAAAGCTTATAGGTCCGCTCCGCATCATTGCTTATGCGCTGGCGGTTGCAGGCGTTGTCTTTCAGCTGTACAACGCCGGATTCGGTGTTCTGACCGAAATCCAGATGCGCTCGTTCCACTGGATGTATATCAGCTTTATCAGCTTTCTTTGCTATTCCGCCATATCGGCCCGGAAAAATGACCGTGTGCCTATCTATGATGTCCTCTTCGCGGTTGTTTCTTTTGCCTGCTGCCTGTATATCTACATCGTATGGCCGAGGATCGCCAACAGCTTTGGATTCACAAACATGGTGGATACCGTCTTTGGCATTATCCTGGCGCTGCTGGTACTGGAAATCACACGCAGGGCGATCGGATGGCCGTTGGTCATCCTCTCCGCCATCTTCCTCCTGTACGCATTCTTCGGCGGCTATATCAAAGGCGTCTTCGCCAGCAAGAACTTCAATGTGACGCAGGTGATCAGGACGCTGTACGCAAGTACAGACGGCATCTGGGGCGCGCCTCTGGGCATTTCGGCGTCCTATGTGATCCTGTTTATACTGTTCGGTTCCTTCCTCCAGGCATCCGGCGGCGGTGAGCTGTTTACCGACATTGCTTTTGCGCTGGTCGGCAAATACCGGGGCGGTCCGGCCAAATCCGCGGTGGTATCAAGCTGCATGTTCGGCATGATCTCCGGCGCGGCGGTGGCCAACGTTGTGGCCACGGGCACCTTCACGATCCCGCTGATGAAAAAGGGCGGCTACAAGCCGCATTACGCGGGAGCGGTGGAAGCCGTCTCTTCCTGCGGCGGGCAGTTCATGCCGCCCATCATGGGCGCCGCCGCGTTCATGGTGGCCACAAACTGCAATGTGCCATACGGTGTCGTGGCCATCAGCGCGATCATCCCGGCGCTTCTGTACTACTTTTATCTGTTCATCTGCCTGGACGCCGAGGCCAAGAAGGAAGGCCTGAAGGGATTGAGCGCGGAGAATCTGCCCGATGCCTGGAAGGCTTTGAAAGCGCGAGGCCATATGCTGATCCCGCTTGTTGTCTTGATCTACCTGCTGGTCAACTCATACTCGCCCGGAAAATCCGTTTTCTGGAGTATTGTACTGCTGATCGTGTGCGCAACGCTTCGCAAGAACACGCGCATGGGCCCGAAGAAGCTGCTCGGGGCCATTGTGGACGGCGTAAACGGCGCGATGCCCGTAGCCATCGCCTGTGCCTGCGCCGGCATCATCTCCGGCGTTGTTTCCCTGACGGGCCTGGGGCTTCGTTTCTCCTCCATCCTGATCCATCTTTCCAACGGGAACCAGTTGTTCATGCTGCTTTTGACGATGATCTCCTCCATCATCATGGGCATGGGCCTTCCGACGACAGCGGCGTATATCATCCTGTCTGTGCTCACCGGGCCGGCCCTGGTTTCGCTGGGGATCAACCAGCTTGCGGCGCACTTTTTCATCTTCTTCTTCGCCTGCATTTCCACCATTACGCCGCCTGTAGCGCTTTCGGCGTATGCCGGGGCCGGCATTGCCGGGGCAAATCCCATGAAGACAGGCTGGACGGCCTTCCGCATCGGCCTGGCCGGCTACATCGTGCCCTTCCTTGTGGTGTATAAGCCCAGCCTTTTGCTGATCGGCACGCCTTTCTGGCCCTCGTTCGTCAATGTGACGTTTTCCATCATCGCCGTCCTCAGCATGACGTTCACCGTTACCGGCATTATGGGCAAGTGCAGATTGAACATGTACCAAAGGATTCTGTACGCGCTGTTAAGCGTAATGATCTTTCTTCCAACCGGCAACTATGTCGACTTGATCGCCGCAGCCGTCAGCGTTGCGCTCTACATCGTATTCTCTATGAATGCAAGGGGGAAGGCGGCAGCGCCTGCAAAGCCGGCCTAGCCGATTCATAAGCGTTATTCGGTGTGAGTGAGGGTCACACTGAAAATAAAAAAAGGAGAGGTTCCCATGAAAAAAAGAAGACTGGTATCCCTTCTGCTGCTGGTCGTCATGGTGATGACGGTAAACAGCGCGCTCGCGGAGCAGGTGTTCTCACTGGTCTCGGCCAGCCTGGGCGGAACATATTATGTTGTCGGTTCCGGCCTTGCGGAGCTTTTGACCAACAACGTTGAGGGCCTGACTGTCAACAACATCATCTCGCAAGGATCAACCGCCAATGCCATCAAGGTTGGCACAAAGGAATCGGAACTGGGCATCACCAACTTCTACTCCGGCATGCGCGCTGTTAAGGGCATCGCTCCTTATACCGAGAAGTTTGACATCGCCGGCATCTGCACCCTGCAGTACAGCATCATCCAGTTCAGCTCGCTGGCTGCATCCAACGTCACAAAGATGACCGACCTCAAGGGCAAGAACATAGCGATCGGCCCGGCCGGCGGCGGCGGCGCCCTGATCTTTGAAGAGATCATCCCGTACTGGGGGCTGGCGATGGGCGACATGAACATCAGCTATGTCTCCTACGCGGACGGCGCGGAAGCGATGAAGGATGGCCGCATCGCGGTCAATGTGCCTCATGGCGCTCCCCCGCTGGAAGCGATCTCCACCGTTGCGGTGACCGACGCTGTCAACATTATCGCCATGGAGCCTGAAATCCTGGAAAAAATCACGGCGGACCTGCCCTATTACGGCACCGCCACGATCCCCGCCGGGTCCTATCCGGGAATCGACCAGGACATCCTTTCCCTGGGCGTTCAGGACATTCTGGTCTGCTCCCCCGACATGGATGAGGAACTTGTGTATCAGATCACCAAGGCAATCTATGAGAACCTGGAATACCTGAAGTCCGTTCATCCTTCCCTGGCCATCATGAATTTCCAGGGCTACAAGGATTCCCTGGTGCCGCTGCATCCCGGCGCACGCCGCTTCTATGAGGAAATGGGCTTTGAGTTGGATTAATCCCTTCCCAGTTAATACTTAATGCCTTCCTTCGGAGGGCTCAAGCCGGCGGTCACGCGGAACAGAGCCATGCTTTGCATCGAACATGACCGCGCAGCCTTGCCCCGTAAATGGGGCAAGGCTGTCTTGCATCATTTGATTGAAGGAGGTACAGGATGGCAAAGGTCGCTATGGTAACGGGCGGCGCCCGCGGAATCGGCCTGGAAATCGTGCGGAATATGGTGCGGGACGGCTACGCGGTATGTGTGCTGGATATGCTGCCCTATAAAAGCTGTGAAGAAGCGTATGCGCCGCTTCAGGAAACGCGCGAAATCTTTTATATGCAGGGGAGCCTGGCCTCAAGCGATGACCGCAAAAAATTTGTCAGCCAGGCGCTGTCCCGTTACGGGCGCATCGATGTTCTTGTCAACAACGCGGGCGTCGCGCCGCGCGTGCGGCAGGATTTGTTGTCAGCCACCGAAGAGTCTTTCGATTTTGTCATCGGCATCAACCTGAAGGGCACGATGTTTTTAACGCAGCTTGTTGCGTCGGCCATGCTGTCGCAGCCCAGAAAGTCCGGAGAGATACAGGGGATCATCATCAATATCTCCAGCTTTTCCGCAACGGTATCCTCGCCAAGCCGGGCAGAGTACTGCATCAGCAAGGCCGGTGTATCCATGCTTACGCGCCTGTTCGCCGACAGGCTTGCCGGTGAGGGCGTCTATGTGTACGAGGTGCAGCCCGGCGTCATCCGTACGGACATGACAAGCACCGTCCAGGAAAAATACGACCGCCTGCTTCAGGGTTCGGAATTCCCCATCCACCGCTGGGGCACGCCCCAGGATGTGGCCAATGTTGTATCGGTTTTCGCCAACGGCAATATGGCCTATACCACCGGGCAGGTCATCCATGTGGATGGCGGGTACATGAATATACGCAGTATCTAGCAGAGGTGCAATATGACACAGTCAACGGTAGAAATAGGATCATACACGGTAACGGCGTATACGTGCAATACGGTCATTGTGGGATCGGGTTGCGCGGGGCTCGCCGCCGCCAACAGGCTGCACCATTATGGCCAGCGGGATATCGCCCTTGTTACGGACCATTTTACCGGCGGAATTTCCCGCAATACCGGGTCGGACAAGCAAACGTACTATAAGCTCACCCTGTCGGGCAATGAGCCCGATTCCGTGATGGAAATGGCCCAAACGCTGTTTTCCGGCGGCTGCGTCGACGGCGAGCACGCATTGTGCGAGGCTGCGCTGTCAGCCCCCTGCTTTTTGCGTTTGTGCGAGCTTGGCGTTCCGTTCCCGGCGAACAGGTATGGTGAGTACATCGGTTATAAAACAGACCATGATCCGCGCACGCGTGCCACCTCCGCGGGGCCGCTGACCAGCAGGCTGATGACGGAAGCGCTGGAACGGGCGGTGCGGGAGAAGGGCATCGCCGTGTACGACAACAGGCAGGCCATTCAGATCCTTACGGAAAACGGAAGCGTCCGGGGCCTTTTGTGCCTGGTTAGCGAAGATACGCCCCGCTTTGAGCTGTTCTTGTGCCCCAACATTGTGTGGGCAACGGGCGGGCCTGCGGCAGTGTATGGCGATAGTTGTTATCCATTGGGACATGACGGCATGTCGGGTGTACCGTTTACGGCAGGCGCGCATGGGAAAAACCTTACGGAATGGCAATACGGCCTCGCGTCCATCCACCCGCGCTGGAACGTGTCGGGCACATACATGCAGGCGCTGCCCCGCTTTGTTTCCACCGATTCAGCCGGCCATGATGTCCGCGAGTTTTTGCAGGACTACATTCCCGATGCCGGACGTTTGCTGACGCTCCTTTTCCTCAAGGGGTACCAATGGCCCTTTGATACGCGCAAGGCCAAGGATGGCTCCTCCATGATTGACCTGGCGGTGTATATCGAAACCAAGGTCAAAGGACGCCGCGTGTTTCTGGATTATTCATCAAACCCCTTGGGCGGCAGGTTTGATTTTTCCGCGCTTGGCGAGGAGGCCTACTCCTACCTGCACAGCGCGGGCGCTTTATTGGATACGCCCTACAACCGCCTTGCGCATATGAACGGCCCCGCTGTGGAGCTGTACCGCTCAAAGGGCGTGGACCTCAAAACGGAATGGCTGGAAATCGCTTTGTGCAGCCAGCACTACAACGGCGGCATCACGGTGGATGCCTGGTGGCAGACAAATGTCGAAGGCTTGTTTGCCGTCGGGGAGGCCGCAGGCACCCATGGGATATACCGTCCCGGCGGCAGCGCGCTCAACGCGGGCCAGGTGGGCGCGGAACGCGCGGCCCGCTATATCAGCGCAAAAAGACAGAATATGACTTCCCCCATCCCCGGCGAAAAAATGCAGATGCAATTGTCCGATACGATGTCCCTGGCCGAACGCTGCATCGCCCATGAATCCAACATCGGACCGTTGCGCAGCTTTGCCGCCTCTATGATGAGCAAGGTGGCCGCGGTCGTCCGGGATGAAAATGCGATGCGACGGCATCTGTCCGAAATAACGGCTGTCCTCTCCGATGTTCCGGCCCATGTGCGCATACAAAGCATGAACGAAGCCGCGGGCCTGTACCGGTATTTGGACATATTAAGGACGCAGGCCACGATGCTGGCCGCCATGCTGGATTACGCCGGAAAAGGCGGGAAAAGCCGCGGAGCGGCCATTTATCTGGACGGAAGCGGGCAGAAATTTCCGGAAACATTGCCGGAAATTTGCCGCTTTACCCCCGATGACGGGATGCTTGCAGGCAAGGTTCAAGAGGTCGCCTGGACACCGCAGGGTTATACATTCAGGTGGCGTGACGTGCACCCGATCCCCCAAGAGGACCTCTTTTTTGAAAATGTCTGGCGGGCTTTCCGCGAGCATCAAAACGTTTATTGAGGAGTCCTCCGTACAAATCCTCATTGACAGAACAGAACCGGCATGGTATTATTATTGTATACAATCTGTCGACAATTAAAAGGGAACGCCCTCATCATCTAGCGCAGCAGCAAAGGAGTGGTACCCACATGATTCATGTGATCAAGAACATTCCAAGGCCGGACAAATCCCTGATCGAAGGATTTTTCAAGCACGGATCGGCCACCGTGCATGAGGCCATGGGCCGTTTTGGCGCCATGAATCACGCTATCAAACCCCTGGCCCGCGGCATGAAGGTATGCGGCCCGGCGTTCACCGTCAGGATGCAGGCAGGAGACAACATCATGCTGCTCAAGGCCATCAAGGAATGCCAAAAAGGTGACGTGCTGGTGGCCGATTGCGGCCGTGTGCTGGAGAGCGGCCCCTTTGGGGAACTGATGGCGCTGGAGTGCTGCGTCAAGGGCGTGGGCGGGCTGGTGACAACGGGTTCCGTGCGGGACACCCATGAAATTATTAATCTGGGCCTACCTGTCTTTTCGGCAGCCATCAGCATCGTGGGCACGGTGAAGGAGACGCTTGGCCTCATCAACCACCCCATCAGCGCCGGAGATGTGATCGTCCGCCCCGGGGACATCATTCTGGGGGATGACGACGGCGTGGTGGTGATCCCGCTGGAATCGGCGGCGGAAATCCTTCAAAAAAGTGATGCCCGCGTCGCCAAGGAGCAAAAGACCATGGAGGAGATCCGCAAAGGCCGCTCCATTTTCGACATCTATGGCTACGACGCGGTATTGCGCCGCTGCGGCTGTGTGGAAGAGGAATGAACCGCATCATTTGCAATAGGGGGAAGAGGATATGGACGCAAACGTAAGAGAGGCATTGAAGAGGCTCTCCACCACCAACGTGTCCGACGCGCTGGACGCATTGGGGCTGAAGGGCTCCACTTACGGCATCCGCCCGATTTTTGAGGGTGCCGGAAAAATTGTTGGCGAGGCCGTTACCTTAAAGCTCACCGCCGCCGGGGAAACCAAGGGCAAAACGCATCTTGGCATCAAGGCCATCGAAGCCGCCAAGGCCGGGGATGTGGTCGTCGTGGACAATGGCGGCCGGCTGGACACCTCCTGCTGGGGGGGCATACTGGCCAACGGCGCGCAGCTCAAGGGCATTTCCGGCGTGGTCATCGACGGGGCCTGCCGCGATGTGGACGATTATGTGGAGATCGGCTTTCCCGTCTATGCCCGCGGCGCCGTTGTGGCAACCGCCCGGGGCCGGATTATGGAGGAATCCACCAATGCCCTCATCCAGTTCGGCGGGGTGCAGGTGCGCCCGGGCGATACGGTGATCGCTGACCGCAGCGGCGTGGTCATCATTCCCCAGGAGCATCTTGAAAAGGTGCTTCAAAAGGCGCAGGAGCTTTTTGCAAAAGAAGAGAGCATGATAGCCGATCTGCGCTCCGGCCTTTCGTCCTATGAGGTGGACCAGAAATACGGCTACGAAAAAATGCTGAAAGGCTGAACGGGAGGCATCGCCATGGAGAACGGAACATTGCTCGCGCCAGGCATAATTGAGCGCTATAAAAAGCTGGATACCACCAGTGTATCCGATGCGGTGGATAAATTGGGGCTGCCCCCCTGCGGCCTTCACAAAATCACAAGCGTGGTGCAAGGCACGTCCATATGCGGCCAGGCCTATACCGTCCACTACCTGCCCTGCGGAACGGTGAAGGGCACGGTGGGAGATTATCTGGACGACGTGACCCCGGACCAGGTCGTGGTCATCGACAACGGCGGCAGGGACACCTGCACCGTCTGGGGGGATATCATGGCCATTGCGGCCAAGCAGGCAAACATCGCGGGTACGGTGATCGACGGCGTGTGCCGGGACGTGCCCGCCATAAGAAGGCTTCAATACCCCATCTTTTCAAAGGGATGCTATATGGTCACGGGCAAGGACCGGGTTTACGTGGACGCGGTGAACGTGCCGGTCTGCGTCAGCGGCTTGCAGGTCAATCCGGGTGATCTCATCGTGGCGGATGATTCAGGAGCCATCCGCGTTCCCCTGGAGCATGCTTTGGCCGTGCTGGACATTGCCGAGGGTATCGCCGCCACGGAAAAGCACATTGAGGAATTGGTGCTCTCCGGCATGCCGCTGAAGGAGGCACGCCGCCAGACGGGCTACCACAAGCTGCAAACCCATGAGCCGGAAAAAGAGGCGTCCCGTTCGTAATATGGAGCACAGGCACCGGTTTGTGCAGTTGCCCCATAGAAGAGGGAGGACATGCGATGGCGGAGCGAAAGAAAAGGCTGGTGGTCGGCGTTTCGGGCGCCAGCGGTTCCCTTCTGGCGCTGGATCTGCTCAAGCAGATGCGGCGCCTTGAAAACTGGGAAACCCATGTGGTGATTACATCCTCTGCCCGCCGCACCCTGGCCCTGGAAATTCCGGATGCGCCGGGCTGCCTGGAAAAGCTCGCCGACTTTCTGTATGATCCCGAAGATATCAGCGCCAGGATCGCCAGCGGCTCCTTCCCTACGGAGGGAATGGCGGTAGTGCCCTGCAGCGTGAAAACGGCAGCCGGCATACACAGCGGCTACAGCGAGAACCTTTTGCTGCGCGCTGCCGACGTAACAATCAAGGAGCGGCGTCCATTGGTGCTTTGTGTGAGGGAATCGCCCCTGTCGCCGATCCATCTTCGGAACATGCAGGAGCTATCACAGCTCGGCGTGAATATCCTGCCGCCGATGATGACCTTTTACAACCGCCCCACTTCCATACAGGATATGGTGAGGCACCATACCGGCAAGATCATGAACATTTTCAACGAAGAAGCGGAAGGGTACGCGAGGTGGCCGCGCTGAGCGGATATTATATATCGTGCACCCGATAGGCAAGAGAAAACGACAGCCGCCGGCCAGGCTGAAGGAGGATGGCCGTTTCGCTCCCCAAAGCCCTGGAAACGCTGTCATAATACCCTGTGGCAGGCTCAAACGCGCAATGTATTCCCCCTTGTCAAGTAGTGCTTTATTATGCAGCCGGACTGCAATCGCAAGCCTTTCCCCTGCCGTCATTGCCTTGACAGTACTGCCGCCCAACTATATAATGAAATGGAATTTCATTCTGCCGTATGGCGTCTATGCCCGCACCGGCCCGCTGGATCGATGTGAAAAGCATATCGGCATAAGACACTGCTTATATTCATTCAGTCAGGGGGAGGGGCAATGGGTTACTTCAAAAAAGACGGATCACGCCTTATCCGGGAGTTTGACGGGGAGAAACTGTGGATCGAGCCCTGGGGCGAAAACGCCCTTAGGGTCAGAGCAACGTATTTGAATACTATGCCCGATGAAAACTGGGCGCTGCTGCCAAAGGAAGAATGCAGCGTCAGCATCGTTCTAAGCGAATCATCCGCCAGCATTCAAAACGGCAGCATCAAGGCCGTTGTTCATCAGGGAGGCGACATTCACTTTTTCGATGGCAGCGGCAATAAGCTTTTGCGGGAGCAATGGCGCAGCCGCGCCAATTGGAAAAACGGGGCCGTGCCGTATGAAAAGGTATCCGCACTGGAGATTCCGGGCCGCGTCTTCCAGCCCATTCTGGAAGGGGACTGGCGGCTGACGGTGCGCTTTGAGCCCAACGAGGACGAGAAGATATTCGGCATGGGCCAATACCAGGACGGATGCCTTGATAAAATGGGCTGCCGCCTGGAGTTGGCGCAGCGCAACAGCCAGGCCTCCGTGCCGTTCCTGCTCTCCAACAAAGGCTACGGCTTTTTGTGGAACAACCCCGCCATTGGTTACGCCACCTTTGCAAGAAATGTGACGGAGTGGCACGCGCAGTGTACCCAGGTCATGGATTATTGGATCACCGCCGGCAATACGCCGGATGAGATCGTTTCCCAGTACGCCTCCGCTACCGGCACGGTGCCCATGATGCCGGAATTCGGCCTAGGCTTCTGGCAATGCAAGCTCCGTTACCGCACCCAGGAGGAACTGCTTTCCGTGGCGCGGGAGCATAAGCGCCGCGGCCTTCCCATGGATGTGATCGTGTGTGACTATTTCCACTGGCCCATGCAAGGCGACTGGCGGTTTGATAAAAAAGACTTTCCCGATCCCAAGGCCATGGTGCGGGAACTGAACGAAATGGGCATCGAGCTGATGGTATCCGTCTGGCCTTATGTGGACAACCGCAGCGAAAACTACAAGGAGATGCTGGAAAAAGGGTACCTTGTCCGCGTGGACCGGGGCATGCGTTACAGCATGGA
Organism: Bacillota bacterium; assembly: GCA_023411395.1. GTDB lineage: Bacteria > Bacillota > Clostridia > Christensenellales > Aristaeellaceae > JAEWAH01. The sequence goes on along the minus strand of JAEYOV010000071.1, from coordinate 107,601 downwards.
TTACTGTGGGAACACCATCCCCTATGATGTCACCCAGGACGCGGCCAGGGAACATGTGTGGAATATCATCAAGAAAAACTACTTCGAATACGGCATCAAAGTTTTCTGGCTGGACGAGGCCGAGCCTGAATGCAAGGCCTATGATTTTGACCTGTACCGCTACAGCACCGGTCCCGTGGTCAAGACCGGAAACATTTTTCCGGCGCTGTACGCCCGCGGCTTTTACGACGGGCTGAAAAACGCCGGCATCCAAGCGCCTGTGAACCTTTTGCGCTGTGCCTGGGCAGGCAGCCAGCGCTATGGTGCTCTGGTCTGGTCCGGGGATATCAGCACCACCTTTTTAACGCTTCGGGAACAGTTGGCGGCGGGGCTGAGCATGGCTATCGCGGGAATCCCCTGGTGGACCACCGACATCGGCGGCTTCCACGGCGGCGATCAAGACGACCCCGGCTACCGAGAATTGCTCATCCGCTGGTTCCAATTTGGCACCTTTTGCCCCGTGTTCCGGCTGCACGGCTACAGGGAGCACGGGCAGCCCTCCAATGATCCCACAAAGGCTCAAACAGGCGGCCCCAACGAGGTTTGGAGCTATGGGGAAGAAGCGTACGGTATCCTTTCCGAGCATCTTTTCCTTCGGGAGCGCATGCGCCCCTATATCCGAAAGCTCATGAAGGCAGCCCACGAAAAGGGGACGCCCATCATCCGCCCGCTTTTCTTTGTCTTCCCCAATGACAGCTTGGCATGGCAGGTGGAAGACCAGTTTTTGTTCGGCCCGGACGTGCTGGTGGCACCGGTAATGGAGCTGCACATGCGTCAGCGGAAGGTATACCTGCCCAGCGGTTCCAAATGGCGTGACGCATATGGCGGCAAAGTATACGAGGGCGGTACATGGATCATGGCGGACGCGCCCCTTGAGCATTTGCCGGTATTTTTGCGGGACGGGGCGGATGTCAGGATCGCAAAGAAGTAAATAGCAAATGGGCCTTGGAGATTTTCCCCAGTGCCCATCATTTTTATAAGCCATACCGCTTATAGCAGGTCATCCGTTCCGTTCGCTGCACGTGTACGCCGACTTCTCCAGCCAAGGCGAACTTATGTGAATCCCCCATCCCGGTTCCTGAGGCACATCCACCTTCCCGTCCACAATCTTCACTTGCGGATAGAAGAAGTCCTTCGTCCAGGGGTCCAGATGGTTCTGGTCGATGGAGAACTCCATGAACGGATGCGGGTTTCCTATCGCCGCGTTGAAGTGGATGCTGAACACCTGCAGCATGTTGAAAGTACCGTTGTGGGGCGTACAGAGCAAATTCGCCTTTTTCGTCATCTCCGACACACGCAGAGCCCTGGTCAGCCCGCCGATATAGCAAATATCCGGCTGGGCAATGGCCACAGCCTTCGCATCGATGATCCTCTGCCACTGGGCCAGGCAGAAATCCTGTTCGCCGCCGGCCACCGGGATAACGATAGCCCTGGCTACAGCCGCACTTTTTTCGAACTCCCAAAAGGGGCAGGGCTCCTCAAAGTAGCCTACGTTATATTCCTTGAAATACCTGGCCAGTTCGATGGCGCGCTCCACCGTGTACGCTCCGTTGGGATCAACATACAGTTCCGTGTCATCACCAATCGCCTTGCGCACCAAACGGACGACTTCTTCCGTGCGGCCGGGGTACATATCTCCGTCCTTGCCGATGCCGCTGCCAATGTGCAGCTTAAAGGCCCGGAACCCCTTATCCTCCTTCAGCCGCTTCATGCGGTCGGCTTCCTGTTGTGGCGTGATGGTTTTATCCATGCTGGATGCATATATGTCCACCTTCGGGCGCGTTGCACCCAATAATTGCGCCACACTTTTGCCCGCGCGCCTGGCCTTCATGTCCCACAGCGCGGTATCGATGCCCGCCGCCGCCCGGTTGATGAAGGAGCCGTAAAACTTGTAGGTGGATTCAATGCACAGGTCGTTGATAGCCTCAATGGCCTCGCAGTCCATGCCCAGCACTTTTTTTGCCAGCATGCGGTGCACGATGCCGCAGGTGATATCGGTGAAGTTGTGGGCGGTCTGCCCCCAGCCGACCGCGCCGTCCTCCGCCGTTACACGCACAACACAAAGATTTTGGGTATGGAAGGTTTCGATTTTTGTAATTTTCATAACTGCCTCATTTGATTTCACATCGTCCGGCCCTGGCCGATTTCCGCGCCCTGGGCGATCAATTGCTCCTGCACCGCCTTGATATTAACGTTCCGCGGCATAACTCCCTGCTTCACAGACAATGCCGCCGCCACGCCCGCGCCTTCGCCGATGCAAAGCACATGGGCCATGGCCCGCCACGACTCAAAGGCGATTTGATCACTGGACATGCAGCGCCCCGCCACAAGCAAACCGTTCACCGATTTGGGCACCAGGCAGCGGTAGGGAATGTCATAGCCCTCATGTTCAAGGAAGCGCCGGTAGCCATAATAGTGGATGACGGGGTTGGACGCCAAGGCGATGACATCATCAAACCGCGCGCCGGTGAGCACATCTTCCCCCGTGATCTGATACTCGCCCTCGATAAAACGGGTCTGCCGGATGCCAAGCAAGGAACCGGTATCGGAAACGCGGGCATTTTTCAGGTCGGGATGCGTCTGCTTGAGCTTGTCCAGATGTGAAAATACCTCCGTGCGCACCTTGATCTCCATATCGGTCAGTTCTTTCACATCCACACCGTTGTGAGGACCGGGGCTGGGACCCCAGAGGATCATGGAGCTTCCAAATACGCAGCTTTCCACAGAGATGTTTTCATCAAACCCGGTCACCTTGTACATCAGCGCGTCATTCAGCCGGCTGCTTTCATCATGCTTCGTCTGCCAGTAGGGCACGCCCGCCCGCGCGGCTACATCCCCGTCGCCGGTGGCATCAATGATGACCCTGCCCAGGATGGCCAGCCGGCCCGACTTGCTTTCGATGATGACGCCCTTCACCGTGCCGTTTTCCAGGATGACATCGGAAAAGTAAACGTGGAACAGGATGTCGCACCCTGCTTCCACCGCCATCTCCAGCGTCATTTTTTTGAAGATTTCCGTATCAAAGGCGTAGCTGTAGGACAAATCGCCTTTTGTATTGCTGCGTTCCCTGGATTTGTACGCGTTCTTGGTGACGGACGCGCCGCCCTGCGAGAGCATGTTCAGGATCAGCTCCTCGCCGATCCCCTTGCACACCTGCAGGTTATTGGGCTCCACCTGGTTGCGGGTGCCCACGATGTTGGCCATCAGCGACGCCGTCGCCGTGCCGCCAAAGTAGGGAAAACGCTCCAGGATGATGGTTTTCGCGCCGTTTCTGGCGGCGGCGACCGCCGCGGCAAAGCCCGCGCAGCCTCCGCCCACCACGACGGCATCATAGCTTGCATACACCGGAATATCTCTTGCCGGCTCCCGATACGTGTTCATCATGGCTTGCTCATTTCATCCTCAAAGTCGTAATGGACAAGGGGAAGCGTGTTCTTCGCGTCGGGCAGCACGAACACGAAGGGATCTTTTTTGCGGGCCGCTGCCGCGTCGTATGCCGCCTGCAATGTGGGAAACTGCTCCGCGTTCCACTTTTCCAGCAGGTTTTTGGGATAATCTTGTGAGACCAGGAACAGCTTTTGCGGCCGGTACTCGAACTCGCGCCTGCGGTAGAACGCGCCCCTCAGCGCCTTGATCACATGCTGGATTTCACGGGGATTCATGTTCCAATCCCGCTTTTCGTGCAGCCTCACCAGTTCCCCAAAGGGCATCTCGTCCAGGTCGTAGCCCTGCAGAACCGTTTTCTTCTGCGGTGCGTATTCCATGGTGGAAATCACGATGCCGTCGGGCCTGGTTACCGACATGGCCAGGCCGATGTAGTAATTGGGGTTGTTGGAAAGGGACAGATCCCCCATTTCCCTGTGGCACAGGATGGTGATGTCGGCAGGCTTGCCGCCCGTGGTGGCCGCCCACACGTTATGCTGGCCGAAATTCACGCCCGCGGGGAATACTTTTTCCGCCGTGCCGCCGAATGCTTTGATGGGTTTCTGGTTGTAATCCATCACAAAATTTACGACAAAGTCCAGTCCCACCAGGCGGCCGATTTCATCCGCCTCCGCCCGGCTGGGATTGTTGCGCACGATGCCGTAATCGGAAAACGGCGAATAGTTCAGGGAGTGGTCGCGGAGGATTGTTTCAAAAGAGGATACACCAGGCACGATCATCTTGTATCCGCCCTCATAGCCGTAGTTGCTATGGGGATAGATGCGACCCAGGGCAATTTTGAAATCTGCCTGGGCGACATATTTGTTCACCCACACGGGCGAGCCCAGGTCCGTGATGCCGCAGAATGCCAGCATGTGACCATTTCCGCCATCGTGGGAAACGCAGCGCACGCGGGTGAAGGCTTCCCTGCCCACCTTTTTGATCATGTGCTCGTCATCCATGGGATCATGCATGCCGCTGGCCGTGATGATGGTGATGTTTTCATCCGGCGCACCGGCCTCGTTCATCCTTTTGAGCACATCCGGCAGAAACTCGCCGCAAGGCGTAGGCCGGCCCCAATCATCCACCAGGATGGCCACCTGCCTGCCATGCAAGTCCCACTGGGCAAGCGGCTTTACATCAAGGGGATGGTCCATCGCGTCGCACACAACATCGGCAAAGGGCTTCGGAGCCGGGGCGGCAGGAGGCAGCCCCACCACAGCGCTGTCCGCGATGCGGATCAAATCACCCGCCAATTGAATCTCCATACAGGCACTCCTTCTTCATGTCCTACTTGATGATGGTGATGTTGGCCTCAGCCATGCCCTGCCTGATCGCGTCCAAATGTTCGATATGCGCCCCGTCGTAATGGCCCAGGGAGATACCGTCCAAGCCCATTTCCGCCAGGATGTGCAGGGATTCGCGCAGGATTTCCGGCGTGGAGTTGGGCCTTGTGGCCAGCGCGGAGATGAGGCCCTTATCAAAACCGATGCCGCGGCGGATTTTTAGCAGCGTGTTGCGCTTGAACATGAAATGATCCGTCGCGCCGTACTGCTCGGTGTAATCCGACTCGCGCACGGAGTCCACATAAGGCGCGATATCCTTGAAGGAAATGCCCGTATACTCGGGGAAGCGGACATGGTTGTTGTAGCGGAAGTCGATATTGGGCTTTGCTTCGTGGACGCTGACATAAATGTCTTTGAACAATTCCGTCACGCTTTGGATGCGGAACCTGATGAACTCCATCAAGCCGGGATATTCGATCAAGAGCATGCTCTCGGTGAGGTTGCTGCCCAGGGTGAGGTTGTTCTCCATCAGGCTGGTTTGGAACTTGTAGGGCGTGGCGTGGGCAATGGCGTACAGCTTTTTCATGTCTCGCAGGATCAGTTCCCAGTCATAGCCCCACTTTTTCGCCTTCGCCATGCAGTGCTCACAGAAGCAGCCGCCGTCCGCAAGACCGAGGAGGCTTGAAAGATTGGCGTTGTTCACATCCATCCAGGTATTAAAGAACCACGGCGCCTGCACCTTGCGCTCGCCGCCGAAGGTCAATAGACAGGTCTGGATCAGGTCCACGTCATGGTTCTTTACCGAGTCGAAGAACATGGCCCGCTGGAACTCGTGCACGTCGGGATTGTTGGGGCAAAGGAGACCCTGCGTTCCCTGAATGATTTGGCCGTTTACGTCGCGCTGGAGGACGTCGGGATGCTCCTCATAGGCGATGTTGGTGTCATACAGTGTGTGGGAAAGCTCAATACCGGTCTTCATGCCGCGCCTGCGGGCTTCCTTGGTCAGCACCTCCAGCCAGTCCGTGCCTTTGAGGAATTCGCGCTCGGAAAAACGGGGCTTGAGCTTCGTATCCTTGAAGCTTTTCATATCCATGGGATAATAGGCGCGGCTGTTTTCAGGCAGATAAAACTTGCGCACGCTGTTGTGTGTATAAAATAAGCTGGTCAGCGGGCGCTTTTCATAATGCATGACGCCTACCAGATACATACAGTTGACATTGCTGTGCTCCTGAAGATTGTCGGCAATGGTCTCGATGCCCTCGTCAGCCAGATCCCAGGCGTACAGGCTGGCGGCAACTTCCTTGATGAACATAATGTATCCCTCGCTTAGCATATTTTGCATGGGACAGGAAAGGGGGAAGCGGACGAAGCCCAGCCTCCCCCAACCATTAACAAAAGAGAACAAACTTACGGGGATGCAATGAAGGCTCCGCAGCCGAAGCGCCGCCTGTGGCGGATAAAGCGAGGCGGAGGAGGCTGGCGAAACAAGCAATGCGAACGGCAGTGAGCAGTGCGCCGATTGAGCCAGATGGAGCAGAGCCCCTTCATTTGCAATCGTCTCGCCCGGCTTTGCCGGGCGGGCGGGGCGCTTGCGGAGCAAGCTTTCTTTTCGCCGACCATTGGCGTAGCCAATAGGCGAAAAGTGTGAAGATCGCGAAAGTGGCAAGGCCACTTTCGCGAAATATTACTCCATCACAGGCGCGGTCCAGTTGGCCAGACCGAAGGCATCATAGCTAGCCTTGAATTCCTTGAAGGCATCCTGCACCTGGGCTTCGGATGCAATCTGAGCCTGATAGGCACGGAACTCGTCTATGGTATGCTTGCCTGTGATTGTATCGGCCACGTAGGACTCAAAGTCGCCCTTGGCCATGGCCCAGTACTCGCTCCAGGAGGGAGACTGGATAATGGCGAAGAAGTGGAACGGGGCATGGCCCATATCCGCGGCAACCTTGTCGATGACCTTGCCCATCTCGCGGGTCTCCAGATTGTAGGCGGCATCCGCCAGCGGGCTGTCCACCTTGGAATACAGGGCAGTAGCTTCCACGACGGGGCCAAAGAATGAGTTGGTAACATCCTTCTTGCCCACTTCGGTCAGGACCGGGAAACCGTCCACCATGTTCCAGTAGACGCCTTCGGGTCCATAATGATAGTAGTCGTAAGTATCGGGATTGGAGGTCTTGTTGAAGAACTCCAGGATCCTTTCCACCTTTTCATCAGGTACGCTGGCGCTGATGGCATGGCCGCCATAGTAGCCGATATCGTACTGCACCGTGGTGCCCTTGTCGCCGGTCATGTAGAACAAGGGGGTGAAGTAACCGTCGGGAACGACCTTTTGCAGTTCGGTGGACAGGCGGTACCTATGCCACAAGTTTTGATGCCGCGCGCCGCCGATGCCGGCCAGAACCACATCCTGGTTCTTGTCGGTCTTGTACAGAGCGAATTCCTGGGCCAGGATGCCATCCTTGTACAGGCCCTGCAGCCATTCCACGCCCAGGGCATAGGCCTCGGTCAGGCGCTCATACACAATGCCTTCGCCGTCGGCGGTGTAGACAGGCACGATCTGGCCGTCGCCAAAGGCGCCCGCCGCAAAGTCCATAATGGTGTTGACTTCCATGGGCAGGGGGATCATGTTGGGATCCAGTTCCTTGATGCCCCTGAAGTAAGCGGTCAGCTCCTCAATGGTGGTGGGGGGCTCCATGCCCAGCTTGTCTAAAAGGTCGCCGCGGACGAACAAGGCGGTGTTGTACTGGCCGCGGGAGCGGGGGATGATGTAGTTGCGGCCGTTGATTTTGGAGTTCATCCAGGCGGAAGCGCTGATCTTGCTCAGGTTCTCATACTTGCCGGACTCGATGAACGGTGTCAGGTCCTTGAACAGGCCGTTGTTGGCGGCATTCACAACGATGGCGTCCGTGGAGGATGTCAATTGGATCACGTCCGGCAGTTCGCCTGTAGCCAGCACCAGGGCGCACTTGTCGGCATAAGCGGACTCGGGCACCCACTCAATGTTGTATTCCAGGTTGTTGTCGCGGAGCAGCTCCTGCCAATAGATGCCGTTGGGATCCGGCGGCTGGTTGTATTGCACGAGCATGGCCGTCATCGAAAGCGGTGCCTGGCCTTCCGCGGCGGCGGCAACGGTGGTTGCCATCATCGCTGCGATCATGAGGATAGCGAGAATCATGGACAACAGTTTACGCATGTTTCGTCCCTCCTACATTATTCTGGTTTAATCTCAAGCCATGGGCATTCACCGGTCATCCAGAGGAAATCATCCCTTGACGGAACCAATCATCACCCCTTTTACAAAGTATCTCTGGACGAACGGGTAAACGCACATGATTGGAAGCATGGAAAGTACCACGGTGGCCAGACGGAGCGTTTCCCCCGGCAATACCATGTCGCCGTCGCTTACGCCCGTACCAAGGGTGGATGCGTCCACCAGCAGCGTTTTGACGTATACCTGCAGGGTGCGCATCTTATAATCCGTCATGTACATCAGGGGCTTTGTATACATGTTCCATTGGTCCACGGCGATGAACAGCGTGAGCGTGGCAATGGACGCCGTCGCCAGCGGCATGATGATGCGGAAGTAGATGCCAAAGTAGGAACACCCGTCGATCTTTGCGGCCTCCTCCAGCTCATAGGGAATTCCCTGAAGGAAGCTCTTGGCAATGATAACGTTGTAGCTTGTAAGCAGCGCGGTGAGTATCAGCGCCCAGTAGGTATTGATCAAACCCAGGGACTTGACATTCAGGAAGTTGGGGATCAGCCCCACGTCAAACAGCAGTGCGAAGATCACCAGGGCCAGGAAAAACTTGCGCAGCGGAAGGTCTTTCTTCGTAAGGCCATAGGCAAAGCCAAAGGTGGATAATACGCCCAGCACCGTGCCGCCTACCGTAATGATCAGCGTATTTTTCAGCGCCGTCAAAAAATCGGGAGTGGACATGATCACGGCATAGGCCTTCAAGGAAAACTGCTTGGGCACAAGCCTGAATTCAAAGGGGATATATACTTGAGGGTCCGTCAGGGATACGCTGATCACATACAGGATCGGCAGCAGGCAAAACAGGGCCGCCAGTACGATGATCATGCCGATCAAGATATCCGAGACAGAGAACTTTTTTCTGCCAACATAGTTTGCCATCGCTTATTCTCCATTCCCTGGGCAGGCGTCAATAAATGCCGTCATGGCCCGTTTTCTTGATCATCCAGTTGGAGATAACCACCAGCGCAACGCCGATCAGGCTCTTGAAAAGCCCCACTGTCGCGCCCACGCTGTAATTGCCCATCTGAACACCCACACGGAAGGAATACGTTTCAAACGTTTCCGCCACGTTGCGGACCATGTCGTTGGTCATCATCCAGACCTGCTCGAAGGATACGTTCATCAGCTTGCCAAGCTTCATCAGGAACATTACGATCAGCGTGGGCATGATGGAGGGGATGGTCACATGAAGCACCTGCTTGAAGCGGCCGGCGCCATCCACGATGGCCGCTTCGTACAGGCCCTGATCCACCTGGGAGATGGCCGCCAGGTAGATGATGGTGCCCCAGCCCATCTCCTTCCAGATGGATTGCCCCAGCAGCACCCACCAGAAGCTGTCCTGCGTCGTCAATAGCGGATATGCCTGACCGCCCAGCTTCATGATGAGCTTGTTGATGATGCCCACATCCGTGCTGAACAGGAAGAACGTGAGCGACGCGATCACCACCCAGGACATGAAGTGCGGCATATAAATGATGGATTGGGTGAGCCGCTTGAACTTGGCGCTGCGAAGCTCGTTCAAAAGCAGCGAAAGGATAATGGGAATGGGAAAAGCCAGAAACAGGTCCATGGAACTGATTACCAGGGTATTGCGCAAAAGCCTGGGAAAATGGGAACTGCCCAGGAAGTTGCGAAAGTGCTTCAGCCCCGCGAACCGGCTGGCAAGCAGCCCCTTGCCGATGCTGAAATCAACGAACGCGGTGCCCAGGCCCCATATGGGCAAAAGCTTGAAGATGATATAAAAGAGGATGCCGGCCAGCATCAGCACATAAATCTGCCAATATCTGCCCATGCGCTGGAAGTACGCCTGGGCGCGGGTCAAGCGGAGCGCAGACGGTCTTATGGGATTGTGAACCGTTTTTTGCATGTGCATCCCTCCATTTTTAGAGCCTGGCGTTCAGTGTTTCCACAAGCGCTTTTTGCACCTTGCCCGCATCAAGCGCGCGGGGGGTGACGCCTTCCCTGGCACAGATGGCCGCCGCAACGCCCGCTGCCTGGCCGATAGCCATCATGTTGCCCATGCTCTTGCCCGCGGCAAGGGCCAGGTGGGTATAGGAACCGCAGCGCCCCGCCACCAGCAACCGCTCCAGCCCCACGGGAAGCAGCGCCCGGTAGGGATAGGCATAGCCCGACTTCATCTTTGTGCTTTCATTGGCAGGAAGCCCGGCCAGATCCACCGCGCCGTAGCGCCTGGCGATCACATCCTCAAACTCCGCGCCGCTTGCGGCATCCTCCATGTTCAGCACATAATCGCAGATTACCCGCCGCGTTTCCCGAACGCCCACAGCCGCGCCGGTTCGGTCCAGGAAACAATTTTCCAATCCGGGGATCTTCAGTTCTCTTGCCCAGCATACAAAATCCACCGCGATACGGATGCCAACGCGCTCGGCCACGGTGGCGTCCCGGGCATGGAGCGTGTTGAGGGTGCCAATGTCCTGGAGGCCGCCGTTGTTCACCGTCACCATGCCGGGCACGGTGGTGCGGTCAAAGGAATACCAGGGCGCCACGCTGTAGCCCAGTTCCCTGGCGCGGGCAATGTATGCGGGCATCCTGTGCTCTACTTCATCCTTATCATAGAACGCAAACAGCTTTTGCGTATCCACGTTTGAAAGGGCAAAACCAAGGGTGACAGGCATCAAAGCGCCGTCCGGCTCCCGGCCGATTTCAATTTGCGCTCCGGCATGGTAAGCAAGGTCACCATCGCCGGTGCAGTCAACGAACGCCTGAGCCTCAAACGCCGTCTGCCCATCCTTGGTGGAAACGATGATTTGCTTTACTTCTCCGTTTTCCACCTTTGCGCCGCAAACCGGGCTGTAAAGCCTGTAACCGGTCCCGGTCTCCTCCAGTAACTGAAAAATGGCTTCCTTCAAATAGTCGGGATGGACGTGCAGGCCGTCGCCATCCGTCCATGTCACCTTGCCTTCCCTGCAGGCAAGGCCCTGAAAGGATTCCAGCTTGTCAACGAGCATCTGATGCACGCCGCCCCTGGTATTCCCGCCAAGCTTCAAACGGTTGATGGGCATGAACAGCGAGGTGGCCGCGACGCCGCCAAAGTAGCTGCGGGCTTCCAGCAGGAGCACATCGGCGCCCAGCCTTCTGGCGGCCAGGGCTGCCCCCAGCCCCGCGGGCCCGCCGCCGGTGACGACAACGCCATACCTGCGCCCGTGTCCGGGGATGTGCTTTTCCACTTCGCTGCGAAAAATCATTTGCTTTACTCCTTGCAATTGCCGCATGCGCATGTATGGGAAGGAGCGCGGAGTATCACTTCATTTTCCGTCATGGCTTCCTTGATGGCGCCGAGATTCGCAAAGCACGCGCCGTCATAAAAGCCGTAGGATAACCCGTCCACGCCGCCCTTGCAAAGGATGCTGATGCCCTGCTTGATCAGCTCCGGCGTTGCCTTGGCCCGGGGAGCGATGCCGCCGATGATGGTCTTGTCGTACCCCACCTGACGGCGCACGTTGGCCAGCCAGAATCCTTTTCTGCTCACCAGATCGGGATCGCCGTACTGCTCTGAATAATCCATCATGCGGATGGAATCCACATACGGGGCGATGGCCTTCAAATTTTGGCCGATCAACTCCTGCTCCTGCCAGCAGGTATTGAAGCGGAAATCGATTTTTGGATTCGCGCCGTGGATGGCCTCGGAAAGTTCCTTCATGTACCGCGTCACCGTGTCGCAGCGGAATTTGAGCCACGCGTACAGCTCCGGCTCCTCCAGCATGAACATGGTGGAGGTGGAGTTCCCCTGCTTTAGAAGCAAGCGTTCCTCAATCATTTCCAGTATGTCTTCCGTGGAAGCGGAGCTTATGAAGGACGGGTTCTTGTCAAAAGCCAATCCCAGGCTGTCCGTCTTCTCGGAGGAAAGGATGTCCGCCCAGCGGCGGGCAGCCCGCTTCATGGCCTCAAAATCCAGTCCCTGCTTTTGCGCCTCCCGCCGGCAATTGTCGCAGAAGCATCCGCCCAGCACCACGCCCAGGAAGGGATGCAAATCAAGCCTGCCGGGGTTATACAGAAAGGAGCAGGTTTGAATCATGTCCAGATCGTAGTGAAGCGCCAGATCCCTGGCCAGGGAGCAGACATATTCCCTGGCATCAGCGCTGTTCCAGCATAGCTGCTGATGGGTGAAGCGGCCGTATTCCGGGGCACGGCCATAGACGTCGCGCTGTATGCAATCGGAAAACTCCCCCATGCCGCGATAAGAATCCAGCGGCGTATGGGATATTTCCGCGCCCGGCCTCATCCCCCGCTTGCGAAGGCCGTCAATAAAAATCTGAAGCCAGTCCACATCCTTCAAAAAATCACGTTCCGAGGGCAGGGGTTTGATACGGCTGTTTTTGTAGCATTCATCATGAATGGTGAAATAGCAGCGGCTGTCCTCGGCAAGATAACGCCTGCGGACAGGATTGTGAGGATAAATGTTTGCGTGGAGGGGGCGCTTCTCGTGATGCATCAGTGCCAGCATATAGGCGGCATTGTTCCCTGCATACTGTTGCAGATTGTCCAGAATGTTCCCGATCCCCTCATCATGGATGTCCCAGGGATAGATTCCGGTTGTCAGTTCGGTCCAGTACATGCTGTTTTGCTCCTCACTTTTGAGCTATTCCCAAGATGCGCGCTCAAAATCCGTTTCATGATGCGAAATACAATTTTGCTTAACGGTGTTATCTCTAGTTTCAGTTTATCATATCGACATGATCATTGCAATAGTTTCACAGAACTTTTTTTAGACATTATATCCTATTCACTTTTAGAGCTTCCTTCATTTACATGAAGTAAGCCCACATTCTTTTTGCATTTTTCATGAATTCTCTCGCATATTTATATGCATTTCCCGGTAATTTCACTAATTAAAAGTTACGCTTTTGACAACGCAAAGCCCTGGCATCCGGTTGATATGCCTGCATATTTGTATAAAATAATGAATCATTCAGAATAATATTTCACACTGTGCAATATTGTGTACGCATTGCCAACTCCGTGCTCACAAAAGGCGCTCACGCCTATGGCGATCAGCATCCCCGCTTTGGCTATTCAAACAGCGAGGTGGATACCGCCCTCCTGGTTAGACTCCTGCGCAAGCTTTTTTCCACAGGTTACCTTGGTGAAGGGAAACGCTCCATGGCGGCTTTTGAAGTAAAGCCCCGGGAGGGCGAGGACAGCAAATGATCCTCCCCCGCGCAGAGCGTTTTCTGAGCGAAGCCTGGGCATTGGTGCAGCCAAAAAAAGCGGGCCGCAAGGCAACGAAAGTTATTCAACCCCATTGCCTTGCAGCCCGCTTTTTCCGAATGTGCTATATTTTTTTATACGCCAGCGTGGCGCTGATCTTGTTGGCCGCTCCGACAATAAGGGGCGCCAGATCGAGAATCCGCTTTCTGTTGATACGGGAAACAGGCCCTGATAAGCTGATGGCGGCAACGATCTTGTCCTGATAGTTGAAGATCGGCGCGGCAACACAGCGGGCCCCCAGCTCGCATTCCTCGTCATCCACTGCATAGCCCTGTTTCCGGATAATATCCAGTTCCCGCTCCAATTCCTGTATGGAAGTCAGCGTGTGCGGCGTTAGACAGGACAGGCCTCTGCGCTGGGCCAGCAGATTCAGCTTTTCGAGCGAATACTGGGTGAGCATCAGCTTCCCTACCCCGGTGGAATGCATAGGCGCACGCTTTCCAATGCGCTGCATGATTTTCAGCATGCCATCCGCACCATCCACTACGTCTATGTAAATCACCTCCATCTCCTCTTCGATGGCAAGGCAGGTGGATTCACCGCATGTTCGGCTCAGTTCCAAAAGGTAAGGCCGCGCCACATCGCGAATCTGAAGCTGTTCACTGATCATGTGGCCGATTTGGGCAAAGCGCAGCGTCAGGCCGTAGCGCAGGGTCTGCGGATCCTGATAAGCATATCCGTGTTCCAGCAATGTATTCACCATCCGGAGCACGGTGCTGGGCGGCATGTTCACCCGCTTGGAAAGCTCCGCAAGGCGGAGCGGTTCCCGATCATAAGCCAGTTCTTCAATGATCTGAAGGGTTTTCTCCACAGACTGGTTTGCTTTTGAAAGTTTCTGGGTCACAATCATTTCCCCTATTTCTGTTGTTCGTTTCACATAGTAACACGTTGCGCGAAAAATCGCAAGCATATTATTAAAGATTGCGAGGAGAAATTATGAAAACTGTCATTTTGGATTGTTACACGGGGAAACCCGGCGGCTTGGGTTGGCGAGGCTTTGTCCTTGGGCAATCGACAGCAAAATGTACGTGCTGGCTTACGATACCTTTGTTCAAGCTCCGGAGGTGGTGCCGCTGAATGAAATGCCCGCAAAAGCGATGTTATCTCATTGCACTGCCCGCTGCTTCCCGGCACCCAGGGCATCATAAACAAGGATACAATTTCCAAAGTGAAGGATGGCGTCATACTGGTCAATATTTCCAGGGGGCCACTGATTGTGGAACAGGACTTGCGAAATGCGCTAAAGGCTGGTAAAGTATATGCAGCAGCCGTAGATGTTGTATCCGTCGAACCCGTTTCTTCGGATAAGCCCCTGCTTGGGCTTGACAATTGCATCATCACCCCGCACATCGCATGGGCTCCCAAGGAATCATGGCAGCGGCTGATGGACATTGCCGCGGACAACCTTCGGGCCTTTATGGCGGGAAAACCTCAAAATGTCGTGAATCCCTAAAGCAAATTCCGAGGTGTTTGCATGCGTATATTGATTGCTCCCGACTCGTTCAAGGGTTCTTTGTCCTCCTTGGAAGCATCCCGCATCATCGCACGCGGTTTGGAATCCGCAGGCATCGAGGATGTGTATTTGGCACCCATTGCAGACGGCGGGGAAGGAACGGTGGATTCGCTGTGCATAGCCAGCCGTGGAACCATATACAACGCCACGGTACAGGATCCTTTGGGAGATGCCACCAATGCCAGGTGGGGTGTTTCGGGGGATGGGCAGACCGCCATTGTTGAATTGGCAGCGGCATCAGGGGTCATGCTGACAACACCTGAGACAAGAAAGCCGCTGATTGCCAGTACCTATGGCACGGGCGAACTGATACGTACCGCGATTCAATATGGCTGTAAGCGCATCATCGTAGGCATTGGCGCCAGCGCGGCCACGGACGGCGGGGCAGGCATTGCCCAGGCCCTTGGAGCCAGGCTTACAGACAAAAACGGCCGCGCGCTTCCTCCCGGAGGAATGGCGCTTGCGAATCTTCATCACATCGATATAGGACCTGTCCGGAAATTGCTGTCCGGCATTGAAATAATCGCTGCGTGGAGTGTAAACAATCCCTTGTGCGGCGAAAACGGCACCTCCATTGTTTACAGCCCCGGCAAAGGGGCGACTCCCCAGGAAGTGGTGCTTCTGGACAACGCCTTGTCCCATTACGCCGGCGTCATTGAAAAAGACTTGGGCATTGATGTGCGCGGCATCCTGGGCGGCGGCTGCGGCGGAGGCACCGGGGCAGGCATGTATGCGCTCCTTGGCGCCAAGCTTGTTTCAGGCTTTCAGTTGATTGTGTCGGAAACCGGTTTTGAGCAGCATGTGTCGCAGGCGGATTGGATCATCACCGGGGAAGGCTGCACCGAAAGCTCAACGCTTTTTGGAAAAGTGCCCATGGGCATCGCGCAAATGGCAAAAAAGCATGAAGTCCCGGTGATCTGTCTTTCCGGCAGTCTGAAAAAAGGTTGGCATGCGCTGTACCAGCAAGGCATCACCGCCTGCTTTTCCATTTCAGACGGAGCCATCCCGCTGGAAGACGCCATGAGCCGGGCTGAACCGCTGCTTTTCAACGCCGCCGAGGCTATTGGCCGCACCCTTCTGTTCTGCGGCAATACGAAATAACCGTCCCGCCTGTGAACGACCGAAAACGCGGGGTGTCATCGTGAATTCCCGATATTCGCTTTTGCCCTTTCCAGCATCAGCGTGATCCGGTTGATCTGATTCACCTCGCTGGATCCCGGATCATAGTCAACCGTCACGACATTGGTTCTGGGGTACCGTTCCTTCAGCACCTTTATCATCCCTTTGCCCGTAAGATGATTGGGAAGGCAGGCAAAAGGCTGCATGCAGATGATGTTGCATGCGCCTTCTTCAATCATATCCACCATTTCCGCAGTGAGCAGCCAACCCTCCCCGGACCGGTTGCATGGGGATAGGATGGAATCGATCTTCCCGGCCATTTCCCTGATGGTTGCCGGGGCTCTGAACCGCTTGCTGCCATTCAGCGCGGACCGCATATCGTTGTGGTAATGTTCAATATATTTGATAAAGAAGCCGCCTATGGCCCGCTGCACATGGCCGCCGGAAAGATACCTGAAATTAGATTCTCCTCCGTATGCGCAATACAGGAAAAACTCCGTCAGCCCCGGGATAACCATTTCGGCCCCTGACTCTTCAATGAAGGCTACCATGTTGTTGTTGGCCGTCGGATGATATTTCACGAATATCTCGCCGACCAACCCTACCCGCGGCTTTTTCTGCTCACGAACCGCTATCTGTTCAAAATCCCTTACGATCATCTGAAGATTTTCGCGGAATGCATAGTGATCTCCCGAACGCAGGTGACAAATGCACCTGTCCATCCACTGTGCAAACAGCAGGTTCGATACCCCCGGCTCCATTTCATACGGACGGACCTTAAGCAAAACCTTCATGAGCAGATCGCCATACACGATGGCCATGGTCACCTTTCTGGCGAAGGATACGGTGACCTTGAATCCGGGATTCTTCCTCAATGCGGCCATGTTCAATGAGATGACAGGGATCTGTTCAAAACCCGCGGCCGTGAGCGCCTTTTTCAAAAGCGCCACATAGTTGCTGAACCTGCAGGGGCCTGTTGTCTGGCTCATGAGGACGGCGGTATGGTTCCGGTCATATTTTCCAGATTGAAGTGCTCTTATGATTTGTCCGATGATGATGATGGAGGGGTAGCAGGAATCGTTATTCACATATTTCAGGCCTACCTCAATATCCGCTTTATCCGCTGCGGGAAGCACCGCCATTTGATATCCTTCGGACTTCACCGCCTCCTGAACCAGTTCAAAATGGATCGGCGCCATCTGAGGTGCAAGAAGCGTGTGGCTTCCGCGCATCTCCCTTGTGAAAACCGGCGGTGCGGCCGGCGCAGGCAATGTGTCCGGCTCTTGCTTTCTGCCGGCTTGCTTGGCTTCTATCGCGGCTATCAGAGACCTGAACCGGATCCTGATGGCGCCCAGGTTGCAGTTTTCGTCGATCTTGATCATGGTATAGGTTTTCCCGCGCTTGTCCAATATCTCCTGCGCCTGGTCGGATGCAATGGAATCCGGGCCGCAGCCGAAGGAGTTCAGTTGCACAAGCTCAAGGTTTTCCTGCCGGGATACAAAATCCGCCGCCTCGTACAGCCGGGAGTGATACATCCATTGGTCCCGCACGCGCAAAGGCCTCTCCACCCTGCCCAGATGGGCGATGGCATCCTCGGTCAGTACGGCCATCCCCAAGGTTGTCAGCAGATTGGGAATCCCGTGGTTCACTTCCGGATCCAGGTGATACGGCCTTCCCGACAAAACAATACCGTGTTTTCCGGTTTCTTTAAGCCAGCGGAGCGTTTCCTCGCCTTTTTTCCGTACATCCTCCTTGAATTTCCAGTCTTCCTTCCGGGCAAGCTCTACCGCCTGCTTCACTTCCTTGAAAGTAAGATTGAATTCACGGAACTCTTCGAGCAGCCTATGTGCAAGCCCATCCTCCAAATGATATGGCAGGAAGGGCTGATGAAAGCATACGCCGTTTTCACGCAACGCATCCATATTCACCCGAATAACTTCCGGGTAAGAGATCACCATCGGGCAGTTGTAATGGTTGTCGGCGCAGCGGATCTCCGCCCGTTCCTTGGGGATACAGGGAAAAAAAATGTGCTTTACATTTTGATCAACCAGGGCCAGGATATGGCCATGAGCCAGTTTGGCGGGATAGCAGGCCGTATCGGAAGAAACGGTGTCCATCCCGCGTTCATACAATTTCCGGCTGGAAGCCGGGGACAGCTCAACCCTAAAGCCAAGCGCCGTGAAAAAGGTGAACCAGAAGGGATAGTTTTCATACATGTTCAATACCCGGGGGATTCCTATCACGCCCCGCGGCGCCTTTTCCCTTTCCAGCGGCCGGTAATCAAAAAGTCTGTTGTATTTGAAATCAAAAAGATTGGGAATGGAATTTGGCTTTTCCATCCCCGCGCCTTTTTCGCAGCGGTTGCCGGTGATGAGCCTTCTTCCGCCGGCAAAGCTGTTAACAGTCAGCAGGCAATGGTTCATACATCCGCCGCACCGCATTGTCTTTGTTTCCACAGAAAAGGAATCCAGCTTCGAGGCGTGGATCAGCGACGATTTGATCCCTTCCCGCCAGGCGCTCCTTGCCAGCAGGGCGGCGCCAAACGCGCCCATGAATCCGGCGATGTCTGGCCGGACGACCTCTTTTCCCGTTATCATCTCCAGGCTGCGCAAAACGGCATCATTCAGGAATGTTCCGCCCTGCACCATGATCCGCTCGCCCAATTCGGACGGATGCTTTACTCTCATCACTTTATAAAGCGCATTTTTGATCACGGAATAGCAAAGCCCGGCAGATATGTCTCCTACCGGGATGCCTTCCTTTTGAGCCTGCCTGACTTTTGAATTCATAAATACCGTGCAGCGCGAGCCAAGATCCGCGGGAGAGGAGGCCTCAATTCCTTTCATGGCAAACTCCCCGATGGTCATGTCCAGCGATTTTGCGAACGCCTCTATAAAGGAACCGCATCCGGAGGAACACGCCTCGTTCAGCAGTACGCTGTCGATCATCCCATCACGCACCCTGATGCATTTCATGTCCTGCCCGCCGATATCCAGAATGAGCTCCACACCCGGCAAAAAATGTTTCGAGGCGGTCAAGTGGGCGACCGTTTCCACTTCCCCCATGTCACAGGAAAACGCCGCTTTGATCAAATGTTCCCCATAGCCGGTGACCGCCGAGTAGGCAATCTCCGCCTGTGCAGGAAGGCGGGCATATACCTCCCGCAGCATCTTTGCCGCACAGAGAAGCGGGCTTCCGTCATTGTTTGCATAATACGAAAAAAGGAGAGCCGCCTCTTCATCAATGAGAGCGGCTTTGCAGGTGGTGGAACCAACATCAAAACCCAGGAAGCATTTGCCCTGATGGGCCATAAGCGATTTTCTTTTTACCTGATGCCGGGCATGCCTTGCTTGGAATTGCCGGTATGCGCCGCCACTGGCGAATAAAGGCTCCATACGGGCTGATCCGCCCATGCTGTTTTCGGTTGATTTGATCCTTTCAAGCAATTGCGCGAGCGATAATCCCTTTTCACCCGCCTCACCGCCTGCCCGCCTTCCGCCGCAAAGCGCGGCTCCTATGGCCACGTAGGCCTCCGCTTTCTTGGGCACGACCATCTCATCATCGTTTAATCCCAAAGTTTCCTGGAACTTCAGCCGCAGCTGCGGCAGAAAATGCAAGGGCCCGCCCAGGAAGGCCACTTTCCCATGAATTTTTCTTCCGCAGGCCAGCCCGCCGATTGTTTGTTGGACAACCGCCTGAAAGACGGAAGCGGCGATGTCCTCCTTCCGGGCCCCTTCATTCAGCAGCGCCTGAATATCCGTTTTGGCAAATACGCCGCACCGGGCGGCAATGGGATAGATTGCGCGCGAACTTTCGGCAAGCCCGTTCAGCCCGGCCGCGTCGGTTTTCAAAAGGGCTGCCGTCTGGTCGATAAATGCGCCTGTCCCTCCCGCGCAGATTCCGTTCATTCTTTGATCCGCGCCGTTATCCAAAAAGGTTAATTTCGCGTCCTCCCCACCCAGCTCGATGATTGTTTTCACATCCGGGATATACCGCTCAATGGCTTTGCTGCCTGCAATGACTTCCTGAACAAACGGCAAATTCAGCCTTTGTGAAATGGAGAGGCCTCCCGATCCGGTGATTGTTACGTCCACAGGAGCATCCCCAAATGCGTCCAATAATTCGCCAGTGAGTTTTTGCAGTGCTGCCCAAAGATCGGAATAGTGCCTGGAATATTTGCTGTCAAGCAGCCTGTCTTCATGATCGAGAACGGCAAGCTTTATGGTTGTCGAGCCTACATCTACGCCCAGACGAAAAATGCTGTCTTCGGCAGCATTGCTTTTCTCCATAGCGGAACTCAGTTTTGCTTCCTCCCCAAAACGTATTCGAATGCTATTCTTCCATCGATAAGTGGGATTATGCGTCTGTTTGGGCATGGTTCCTATGAGGGTGCTGCGTCAATACAAAGGGAAGGAATGGAAAGCATATATGAATCCATTCACGAAAAGAAATGATATACTAGAAAGCAGAAAACGGGCAGATAATAGACCTTAAAGGACGTAAGAAGCGAGTTGATCAGGATGGTTGACGTTTGCATGCCGGGCACTGGCGGTATGATTCCACTTGTTAACCGGTGGCTGACCTGCTGCTGGCTGGAATGTATGGGGAAAGCATTGCTCATCGACTGCGGTGAAGGTACGCAAATTTCTCTGAGGGCAGCCGGATGCAAGGCGAGCCGCCTTGACATAATGCTGATCACCCATTTTCACGCAGACCATATTGCGGGATTGCCGGGGCTTCTTTTAACGCTGGGCAACAGCGGCAAAGCCACCCCTCTTGCTATTATCGGTCCTGTGGGACTTCATGATGTGGTTTCCGCACTTACGGTGATCGTGCCGGCCCTTCCCTATCCCCTTGAATTGTATGAGTGGAAGTTTGATGCGCCTACGGAACTAGTGATCGGGCCTATGCGCATTTCTTCCCTGCCCCTCCATCACTCCATGCCGTGCCTCGGGTACCGCATCGCCGTCAGGCGAAAGCCCATTTTTAATCCGGAGAAGGCGCGGGCGCTGGGCATCCCCCCCCATATGTATCATATTCTTCATGAAGAACAGACTGTCATACTGACGGATGGCCGGCTCATTGAGCCGAATATGGTCCTGGATGGTACACGGGCCCCGGTACAGGTTTGCTACTGCACCGATACCAGGCCCATGGATGAGCTGATCAATTTTGCCCGCGATGTGGATCTGCTCATCAGTGAGGGGATGCATGGCGACGAGGGCCTGCGCACCAAAATGGAGGAGAAGGGGCACATGCTGTTTTCTGACAGCGCCCGGCTGGCAAAGGAGGCAAACGCAAAGCGCCTATGGCTTACCCACTACAGCCCCGCCCTTGTGGACCCGGCGGCCTGCCTTGAAAATGCCAGGCGCATCTTCCCGGAGGCAGTGGCAGCCAGCGACGGCATGCGCATCACCCTTGGCCAAAAACAATAGTGGGTATACGTAAGAAGAGCGGGCACTTGCCCGCTCTTCTGCTTTAATCCCCTGGACTAAACACACCTGCGTTAAACTCCAGAAGATTGCCAAGGTGTTGCAAATCAGATTGAGTTCTCATTGCTTTCACCTCGGCATTATTTTGCGCCTGGCCGCAGCTTTTACGCATGGAAAATTGCACCAAATTACCATTCCAGATGGAACCATGAAGACAGTATACGCGGAATAGCATACCACTGCTTATCGCATTGCCAATGCCTCGGGCTTCAAGCATGTTCCCTTTCAGGATGCTTTTCTTGCCGGTCCGCGCCTTGCTCCGCCAATATCGCCTTTGCCTTGCGCGCGGCGTCAGTGTTTTTCCCATCCCTTAAAACTGCCTTCAGATAATTCAGCGCGTCCTCATTGCGCCCTTCCTTCAGCCAGTCCCGGGCAAGCAGCAGACGGATGTTGAGCTTGTGAAGCATATTGCTGCTTACAGTCAATTCGTTGCGCAGGCACAGGTCCTGCACCGGCTGCCCCAGCAAATAGTTCAAATGCTCCCGCGCAAGGGCCAGGTTGTGCGCAAAGGCAGGGGATATGCGTCCTTTGGCGGAATTGACCAAATCCTCCTGGGCATCAAATAGTTCCCGCGCCGATTCCACATCCCGCTTCATCAGATGGTATTCCATTTGATTGCCCTGCACCAAGGCCAGCAGATTATCGTGCTGCCTGCCGGCCGGAACGGAAACATCCGCAAGCAGCCGGATGGCCTCGTCGTACCGGCCGTCATTGGCGTAACCATTGGCCAGATGGGCCAGCATCGTGATCCTATGCAACTGACCGCCCTTATGCGCCATTGCATAAGGATGATAGGCCGCTATAAAAGCCTGCGGCTCCAACCGGTTATACAATATATCCAAAAGCCTTTGGTGGGCGGCGGTGGCTGCAATCAGCGCGCCAAACCATGCAAGAAATGCACACAGCATGAATGCAGGGAGTGCAAGCAGCAATATGGGCGAAAATCCATACCTGTTCCAAAGATACATCAGATAGCTCCCGCCGGCAAGCATGCTGATGGCCAGCCCGATACGGTAAAAGCATATGCTCTCTTTGAACAGTTTGATCACATTCATTCCCCTTGCATACAAGATTATCCCATGGACAGCATAGCAGAATACATGGAATAATACAAGAATAATCTATATCTTCCTTATACTATAATGAACACATATGCGTTGAAACAGATTGATTTCCCCATTGACATGCTAGTATACTAGTGATATGATCTGTGTAGAGGCACTCGTTGTGCAAAAGGAATAAGGAGGAACGTTTTCATGAGGAAGCTTCTGTCTCTTGCCCTGGTTTTGGCCATGGTACTCACCATGGCGGCATCCTTCGGCGCCGCCGCCGAAACAAAAACCTATTCCCTCAAGCTGAGCACAGTGCTCGTGGATACCGACCCCATCGTGCTGGGCATGCAGAAACTGGCTGAGGACATGGCTGCGGCCACCAACGGGGAAGTGAAGATCGAGGTATATCCTTCCAGCCAGTTGGGCGATACCGCGGACGTTCTGGAGCAGGCCAAGAGCGGCGCGAATGTGGGTGTCATCATCGACACCGGCATGCTGGCCGACTACGTTCCGGACATGGCAGTCTACGCAGGCCCCTACGCCTTTGACAGCGTGGAGAATGCCCGCAAGTTCATTGAGACCGACATCTTCAAGGGCTGGGATGCCGAGCTAGCGACCCACGGCCTGCGCGACCTTGGCTGCAACTGGTATCAAGGCGCCCGTAATTTCTGGACGAACAGCAAGGTGGAAACGCCTGCCGACCTTACCGGCCTGCGTGTACGCACCATGGGCAGCCAGGTCGCCCAGGAATCCATGAAAGCCATGGGCGCGACACCCACCAGCCTGGCCTGGTCGGAAGCCTACAGCGGCCTTCAGTCCCAGGTGATCGACAGCGTGGAAGCGCAGACCACCGCCGTATATGGCGCATCCCTGTATGAAGTGACCAAGTACTGCGCCAAGAGCGCCCACTTCCTTCTGTACACCGGCCTTGTCATCAGCGAAAGCTGGTATCAGACGCTGCCCGTGGAGTATCAGGAAGCGCTGGTCAAGTGTTCCATGGAAGCCGGCGACTACGCCACGCAGCTGACGCTGCAAAAGGAAGAGGAATTCAACAAGGAAATGGCGGAAAAGGGCATCGTATTCGTGGATGTGGATCAAAGCCTGTTCAAGGATGCCTCCGCCAGCGTGTACGAAAAGATGGGCTGGGCAGAACTGAAGGCCAAAATCGACGAGGTGCTGGGACAATAACCCATTCGCGGCAAACAAGCGATGAGGCGGGGAGGGCAGGGCGCCTTTCCCGCTTTCTTCAAATGGAAAGGAGTCCATCATGAAAAAGTTCAATGAGGCGATAAGGATGGCTGAGCATGCGGTTGGCACAGTCATGCTGATTTCCATTGTCGCCCTGGTCTTCGCCTCCGCCGTGCTCAGGGTATTCAAGCATCCCATCGTCTGGAGCGTGGACGCGGCGCAATTGCTGTTCGTCTGGATCAGCATGCTGGGGGCGGACCTGGCGCTGAAGAAGAAGGCGCATATGGGCGTTGACCTGCTGGTACGTAAATTCCCGGTGAAAATGCAAAAAATGCTGGCCTTGGGTTCTTATCTGCTCTGTGCCGCATTCCTGGTTTTTGTCACGTATTGGGGAGTTTCGCTGTGCATCAGCAATGTGCTGCGCAAATACTCCACGCTGCAAATCAGCTATTCCTACGCCACGGGGGCTGTTCCACTTATTTCCGTACTCATGCTGCTCACCATCGCCGAGCAGGTTATTAACCTTTTACGCGGCTGGAAAGACCCGGCTGTTCTGCAATGAAATCGAAATAGGAAAGGAGTGGAACGGCTGTGGGCATCGTTGCCATCCTCTTCGTGGTATTCTTGGCGCTGAATGTTCCGCTGGCCTTTGCCATCGGCATCGCAAGCCTTGCATTTTTTGTGGTTACCCCGGATCTTTCGTGGATCATCCCCGTGCAGAAAATGGTTGCCTCCACCCAAAGCTTTCCGCTGCTGGCGGTGCCGTTCTTTGTGCTGGCCGGCAACCTGATGAATGAAACAGGCATCACCCGCCGCCTGGTCAGGTTTGCCACCGTTTTGACAGGCCACCTCGCCGGCGGCCTGGCGCTGGTAAGCTGCGTGCTGTCCACCCTTATGGGCGGCGTATCGGGTTCCGCATGCGCCGACGCGGCCATGGAAACACGCATCCTTGGGCCTGCCATGCTGGACCGGGGTTATTCGAAAGGTTACGCCTGCGCTGTCAATTCCCTGTCCAGTCTGATCACAGCCACCATCCCGCCGGGCGTGGGGCTGATCCTGTACGGCGTCACAGGCGGCGTGTCCATCGGCAAGCTGTTTCTGGCGGGCATTATCCCCGGCGTGCTGATGTGCGCCATATTGATGGTCACCTCCTGGGGCATTGCCAAAAAGCGCAACTACCCCGTGGAAAATGACCGCCGGCCTTCCATCAGGGAGGTCTGGGCAGCCTTCAAGGACAGCGTATGGGCGCTTATCTTCCCGCTGATCCTGATCATAGGCATTCGTTTTGGCATCTTCACCGCCAGCGAGGCGGGCGCCTTCGCGGTGGTATACGCTTTTATCATAGGGAAGTTCGTCTATAAGGAAATGACCTGGAAGGGCTTGATCGATGTCGCGAAGAATACCTTAAGCGACAACGGCGTGATCCTGTTCATCATCATGACCAGTGCCATTTTAGGCTACGGAATCATCTACGACAAGGTGCCGCAGACCATGGCAGGTTTCATCACCGGCATCAGCAGCAACAGCAATGTGGTCATGCTGGTCGTATGCGCATTTGTGTTTGTTGCGGGCATGTTTATGGAGGGAACGGTCAACACCCTGCTGCTCACGCCGATCTTCCTGCCGATTTTGAAGAACATGGGCGTGGACCCCGTTCACTTCGGCCTGGTGTTCATGACCACTGTCACTTTGGGCGGCATGACACCCCCTGTCGGCACGGCCATGTATTCCTCCTGCGCCATTTTGCGGTGCCCCATTGATGAATACACCAGGGAAAGCCTGCCGTTCTTCGCGGCGATCCTTGTAGAGATCGTGCTTTTGGTCTTCTGCCCGTGGCTGTTTATGTGGCTGCCCAATCTGGTATTTGGTTAATGGAGCTGTGAACACATGAAAATGATACTGCGTTGGTTCCCTTATGGAGATGACAGCGTAACCCTTGCGCAGATACGGCAGGTGCCGGGCGTTTCGGGCGTAGCCACCTGCCTGCCGAAAATACCCGTAGGCGAGGTATGGCCGCTGGATGTGCTCAATGACTTGCGCACGATGATCGGTGATGCAGGGCTGGAAATGGAGGTCATCGAGAGCGTCAACATCCACGAGGACATCAAAAAGGGGCTGCCGTCCCGGGACCGTTATATCGAAAACTACATCGCAACCCTCAAAAATCTGAAAGAAGCCGGCGTCAAATGCCTCTGCTACAACTTTATGCCCGTTATCGACTGGGCGCGCAGCGACCTGGCTTTCCCCGCGGCGGACGGCAGCACGGTCATGGCCTACCGGCATGAGCAGGTGCTAAAAATGAATCCAGCCGCTATGGGGCAGTCCATGTTCAGCAAGGCCCGCGGATATTCGCTGCCCGGCTGGGAGCCGGAGCGGGTGTCCGCCATGGCTGCCGATATCGACTTTTATCAGAATGTCACCGTTGAGGAATATTGGAAGAACATGCGGTACTTCCTGGATGCGGTGATTCCCGTGGCGCAGGAGTGCGGCATCCGCATGGCCATCCATCCCGACGATCCGCCGTGGCCGCTGTTCGGCCTGCCCAAGGTGATTACGGACGCGGAGCACATCCGCACCTTCCTGTCTTTGTACGACAGCCCCGCAAGCGGTTTAACCTTCTGCACGGGCAGCCTGGGCAGCAGCATGGACAACGACCTGCCGGCCATGGCAAAAGAGTTTGCGAAAATGGACCGGATACCCTTTGCGCACCTGCGCAACGTGAAGCACTTAACGCCGGTGGATTTTGATGAGTGCGCGCATCTGAGTACTTCAGGCGACCTTGACATGCTGGCAATTGTCAAGGGGTTGTATGACGGCGGCTTCGACGGCTACATCAGGCCGGATCACGGCCGCATGATCTGGGGCGAAAAAGCGCGCCCCGGCTACGGGCTATACGACCGGGCCTTGGGCGCATGCTATCTTAACGGTTTGTGGGAGGCCTGCGAAAAGCTGACGCCCCGCTGAATTCCTTCATTTGTGAGATGCAGATGGGCCCCATAGCGTCAGAAGCACGCTGCACAGGCATATGCAAACGGCACGCGCGCCCTGCCATACTAGTATGTTGACGGGGCGCGCGCGAAACGCTATACTGTGTACAAAAAGAACAGGGGCAGTATATGAGGATCACAGAACGCTTTTCCCGTGAGACCGCCCGGGATTATGCCCTGCGCATGATCAAGCACAATATCACAACGCTGGATCTGGCCCCCGGAAGCATGGTCAGCGAGAATGAACTATCGGAAGCCATGGGGCTTTCCCGCACGCCCATCCGCGAGGCGCTGATCGAGCTTGCCAAGATTCAGATTGTGGAAATCCTTCCGCAGCGGGGCAGCCGTATCGCGCTGGTGGATTACAACCTGGTGGAGGAAAGCCGTTTCCTTCGCCTGACGCTGGAAAAAGCCATTGTGGAGCTTGCATGCGCCATGGCCGATACGCTGGACTTTTCCATTATTGATGCCAACTTAAAGCTTCAGGCGTTTTACGTGGAAAACAACGTGCCGGAAAAGCTCATGGAGATGGACGACGAGTTCCACAAGGAGCTGTTCCGCCTGACGAACAAGCTTCGGACCTATCACCTTATGAACAATATGACCTTGCACTTTGACCGCGTCCGCAGCATGAGCTTGATGACCATCAAGGAAATCAAGATCGTAAACGACCATGCTGCCATCGTGCAGGCCATACGGGATAAAAACGCTTTGGAAGCCGTCGCCGCCGTGACAAAGCATCTGTCCCGCTATCAGGTGGACGAGCAGGCCATACGCGAAAAGTATCCTTCCTATTTTTATCCGAATTCCGTTTACAAAGCCCCCCGGCCCGTTCCCGGCATCATTCAAAAGCAAGCGTGAAATGATTCAAAACCTTAACGCAGCTCAACGCGTTAAGGTTTTGAATCTATAATGACCTATGCATGGATCAGCGCCACGACCTTTTCCAGCAGCTTCACTGCAAGGGGAAGCATTTCCTCTACCGTGAGCCTTGTATCCTTCAATAACAGCGCCGGGGTCTTGGCGGCGGAGAGGATCAGCCTTTTGTCGGTTTGCGAAAGCGCGTCGATCAATTTCATGGGATCGGGCACATGCGTCTCCTCCAGCCGCATGCAAAGCGTGAACGCCTTGTGGGATACGTGGAAGATGCCCAGCCTGCGGCACAGCGCCTTCAAGTGGGCGATGTCCAGCAAACTTACCACCGCCTCCGGTGCTTCGCCGAAACGGTCCAGAAGCTCCTCCTCAATATCCTCCCGGCCGGCCCTGTCCTCCAGCAGGGAGATGCGCTTGTAGATTTCCATGCGCTGGCGTTCGTCGGGCACATAATCCGCGGGCAGGAAGGCGTTCACCTTCAGCTCGATACGGGTTTCCATCACGCCGGCGGGCCCCTGATCGCCACGTACCTCCCGTATGGTTTCCTCGATGAGCTTGCAGTACATGTCGTAGCCCACGGCGCTCAAGTGCCCGTGCTGCTCCGGCCCCAGGATGTTCCCGGAGCCCCGTATTTCCAGGTCGCGCATGGCGATGCGGAAGCCCGCGCCAAATTCGGTAAACTCCCGGATGGCGGCCAGCCGCTTTTGTGCCGTTTCACTCACCATCCTGTCCGGCCGGACGGTGAAATAGGCGTAGGCCTGCCGGTTGCTGCGCCCCACCCGCCCGCGCAACTGGTATAGCTGGGAAAGCCCGAAGCGGTCGGCATCGAACACGATCAGCGTATTGGCCGTGGGGATGTCCAGGCCGCTTTCGATGATGGTGGTGCACAGCAGCACGTCATACGTGCCGTCGTAAAAGTCCATCATCACATCTTCCAGCGCGTTCTCTTTCATCTGCCCGTGGGCAATGGCAATTCTCGCTTCCGGCACAAGCTGCTTCAAGCGCGCGTAAAACTGCTCGATGGAGCGGACGCGGTTATACAAAAAGTACACCTGCCCGCCCCTGGCAAGCTCCCGCAAAATCGCGTCGCGGATCAGCCCGTCGGCATACTCCAGCACGTGGGTCTGCACCGGGAACCGTTCCTCCGGCGGCGTTTCCAAAAGGCTCATGTCCCTAATACCCACCATGGACATGTGCAGCGTTCTTGGGATGGGCGTTGCGGAGAGCGTAAGCACATCCACCGTGGACTTCATATTCTTGATGATCTCCTTGTGGGATACGCCAAAGCGCTGCTCCTCGTCCACAATGAGAAGGCCCAGGTCGCGAAAGACCACGTCCTTATTCAAAAGCCGATGGGTGCCCACAATGATGTCAACCTTGCCCTCTTTCAGGTTTGCAAGTACCTCCTTCTGCTCCTTGGGCGGGCGGAAACGGCTCAATACATCGCCTTCCACGGGAAAGCCGGTGAAGCGCTTTTGGATGGTATTGTAGTGCTGCTGGGCTAGGATGGTGGTGGGGGCCAGGAAGGCGACCTGCTTGTTGTCCATCACCGCCTTAAAGGCAGCCCGCAAGGCCACCTCCGTCTTGCCGTAGCCTACGTCGCCGCACAGGAGCCGGTCCATGTTGATGGCAGCCTCCATGTCCCGCGTGATATCCTGTATGCTTTGCTGCTGGTCGGGCGTCAGTTCATAAGGGAAATTATCCTCGAACTGGCGCTGCCAGATGGTATCCTTGGCAAAGGCGTGACCCTTTTGCGCCTGGCGCTTGCCATATAGCGCCAGCAGGTCAAAGGCCATGGCCTTGATGCCGGCCTTCACCCTGGCCTTCTGCCGCTGCCACTCCCCTCCCCCCAGCTTGTTCAGTTTCGGCGGCTGTCCCTGGGAGCCGATGAATCTTTGAACCCTGTCCAACTGATCCGTGGGCACGTACAGCTTGTCGCTGCCCTGATACTGGATGAACAGGTAGTCCCTGTAGGTGCCTTCGCTCTGCAGCCGGATGGTGCCCTGGTAGATGCCTACACCGTGGGTTTCGTGCACCACGTAATCGCCTACGGTAAGATCGGTGAAAGCGGCGATACGCTCGCCGGTGTTGCGCCTTGTCCGTGCCTTGCGGTAGCCCGCGCCGTAGATGTCGCTGTCAGAGACGATGGCCAATTTCGCTTCCGGCCAGATGAAGCCCTTCGATAAGGTGAGCGGCAGGAGCAGCACTTCCCCGATGATGAGGTTGTTCTCCAGCGTTTCTACAAACAGGGCGGGCACGTCCATCTCCGACAGCGCCTTCTCCAGACGCTTGCCGCGGGCCGTTCCGCCCGTCAAAAGCGCAATGCAATACCCTTCCTCCTTCCATTTGCGGCAGTCGCCGGCCAGATCATGGATGTTGGATTGATAAGCGTGGGCATTGACGCCACTTAACTCCACCAGCACATCGGGCTTCAATAGGCCCATGCCACGCAGAAAGTCCGACAGTGTGACGACGGTGCGGCCCTTTACATGGCTGAGCACCTCGCCGTAATCAAAAAGCAAATCCGCCTGGGCAGCCACGGCCTCACCCCGCTCCAGGGCAGTCTTGAAATCCTCCTGAAAGCTCAGTGTGCGGCCCTTGATGCGGTCCTGAAATTGGTCCGGCTGGTCGATCATGATGACCGCCTCCGGCAGCCAGGCCATAAGCGACGCCGTTTCCGGGCTCAGCACATGGACCCAGTTTTGCATCCGGCGGAAGGGAAAGCCGCTTTCCAGCCTGTCGGCGTCATCATGGCTTTGGGCCGTCAGCCGCTCCAGCGCCGTTCCCGGCTGTACGGGAACGGGCTTCGGTTCCGGCGCGTTATCCGCGAAGAAGGAGGGCAGATCATCCTCATCATCCTCCGGCAAAGGAGGAAGCTCCTTGTACAACAGGGGCGCTTCCTCCCCCGCCCCGGCGCGCTGCTTGAGGCAAGCCCGCATCCGTGCCGCCGCCTGAACGCAGTCGATGCCATCCACCAGCACTTCAGCGGCGGGCGGCAAAACGGCCTCCTTCAGTTTGAGCATGCTGCGCTGGGTGATGCAGTCAAACGTGCGGATGGAATCCACTTCGTCGTCGAAAAACTCCATGCGCAGGGCGTTCGGTTCGCTGGGCGGATACACATCCACAATGGCGCCGCGCAGGGCGCACTGCCCCTTGCCCTCCACCATGTTCACTCGCTCGTAGCCGTTCTTCACAAGCCTTTCCACCAATACCTGCGGGTCGAAGTTGGAGCCCGGGGCAAGGCGGATGGTCGCCTGGCGGAAGACCTCGGGAGCCATATGGCGGTTCATCAGCGCTTCGGCGGGGGCGCAAAGCACGGCCACCTCGCCTTTAAGAACACGGTGAAGCGTTTCCAGCCGCCGCCAGGCGCTTTCGTGGCTGGACGCGCCCCGGCCAAACTCCAGCTCCTGCGCGGGCAGCGCAGCGCAGCGGCCATCGAGCAGTTGGGATATATCCTCCGCCGCCCGGTTGGAATGAAGCTCATTGTTCAAAACCAGCAACACCTGCCGCCCGGTTAAAAAGTGAAGGGCGGCAGCCACATAAGCACGCTGCCCCTCCGACAGGCCGTATACGGAAACGACCCGTTCCTTTTTGACACCGTCCAGCAGTATGGCAAAGGATTCGCTCCCCTTGAGCACAGAGAATAGCGCTTGTTTCATTTCTGTTATAACCCTTCGTACCGATTTCCGCGAAAATGATACTCATTTTCGCGGATTCTCACTTTTCACCTGCGGGCTCTGCCCACGGCCGGTGAAAAGTGCTAGGAATGTTTGCTACGAAAACCCCTGCCCGGCTGGCAAAGCCAGCCGAAGCGATTTCAAATGAAGGGGTTCCGCCCCTTCATTGCATCCCCGGAAGTTTGTTTGACTCTTTGCTAACCTGACGCTACTTCCCGTTGAACTTGCGCATGGCCGCCTCGATGCCTTCCTTGACAAAGCACAAGGCCGCGTCCGCCGCCAGCAGGTAAGCGTCAAAGGCGGCCTGCCGCTCTTCCTTTGTGGCGTAGTGTGAAGTTACCCAATCAGCAAGCTCCCAGCCTTCCGGCCTGTCGCCAATACCAACCCGGATGCGGGGAAAGGCTTCGCTTCCGGTCTCATCCACGATGGAGCGCATGCCGTTGTGGGTGCCGGGACCGCCGGAGGGCCTCACCCGCAGCTTGCCGGGAGGCAGGTCCACATCGTCGTAGATCACCAGCAGGTTTTCGGGCTGTACCTTGTACCAATGCAAAAGCTTCTGCACGCTCTGGCCGCTCAGGTTCATATACGTCTGGGGCCGGCATAATGCAATGCGCTGGCCTTCATATGTCCCCTCACCCACCTGGGCCTGGCACTTTGAATGGTTGACGGGCAAATTCAGCTTCTGGCTGAGGACCTCCACCACGTCAAAGCCCACGTTATGGCGTGTATGCTCATATTTTAAACCCGGATTCCCCAGCCCCACGATCAAGAACATAAAAAGCAATCCTCCAAAAACGCCTTTTCGAGAAAACAGCGGTATACGCCATTTTCCCGATTCGTGCGGTTATCTTCCGTTGAATTAGAGTTTCCCGGCCTCCTTGCGTTTTTCCACCCAGCCCTCCTTGATGGTCCCCCGGGCGCGGGCCACGTACAGCGCCCCATCCGGAACATCCTCGGTGACGGTGGAGCCGGCGGCCACATAGGCTTCCCTGCCCACCCTGACCGGCGCGACCAGATTGACGTTGCAGCCGACAAAGGCGTCATCCTCAACGGTGGTGCGGTGCTTGTGCCTGCCGTCGTAGTTGGTAAACACCACGCCGCAGCTCAGGTTGATGTTTTTGCCTACGTCGCCGTCGCCCACATACGCCAGATGCGATACCTTGGTGCCGCTGCCGATGCTGCTGTTCTTGATTTCCACGAAGTCGCCGATGCGGCACTTCTCCCCGATCATACTGTCGGGCCGGAGGTAGGCGAAGGGCCCTACCGTCGTCCCCGCCCCCACCTGGCAGTGAAGGAGCACGCTGCTTTCCACCGTCACATCATCCATAAGAACAGCGCCGTTCAGCCGGCAGTTTGGCAGCAGGGTGCAGCTTGCGCCAATTTGGCTGCCTTGCTGCAGATGGCAGCCGGGATAGATCACAGTATCCGGTCCGATCACCACATCCGCGTCGATATACGTGGAGCCCGGTACCAGAATTGTAACGCCCTGGGACATATGCCAACTGTTAATTCTTTCCTGCAGGCAAGCGAAGGCGCTGGCAAAATCCATTAGGGTACGGACGGAGATCAGCTCTTCCCCCCCGGCGGCCACGGGGGCAACCTTCATGCCCTGCTCCGAAATCGCCGTCAAGGCATCCAAAGGCGTGCACTCCCCGTCGTCCCAGGCGGACAGCACCTTTTGAAGCGCCTGCGCGTCAAAGCAGTAGGCGGTGCCGCCCAGCCTGAGCCCCGGTTCCTGTTCCAAATCCTCCCCCTGCCATTGCAGAAAGGAAGCCTTTACATCCCCTTCCACCGCCGCCAGCAAAAATTCCAGTGTTTCCGGCTGCAAGCAGGGCATGTCGCCACGCACCAAAAGCACCTTGCCCCTGGAGACAGAAAATGCTGCCTCCGCAAACCCGTTGGCAAATTTTCTTTCACAGGCATATATGCGCTGTGCCGCCTGTACGCCGCCATGTTCCGGCACCATCAGGCAGGTGCCCGCAACCGTTTCCAGCGTTTTCATGGCATGGCTGAACACAGGCTTCCCCAAAAGGGGATGGATGGCAATAGGGCTTGCTCCTTCATGATCTCCTTGCGCCACATCTGGCAGCAGTAAAAGCGGTAAAATGCTTTGCATTCAAATCACCTCATTTGTATCCTACGCGATACGCAAAAAGCTATTCATACAGCCAGTCAGCGGGCCGCACCTGGGCCACGATCTCCTCGTCCTCCATCTCCTCCAGAATCATCAGCGCCCTCTCCCCGCTGATACGCTTCTTTTGCGGATGGGCGGTGGCCATCACAAACGCCATGCCCACCACCGTCACGGAAAACTCGTGCATCAGGTCTACCATGCCCTTGGCGGTGCCGCCGCCCTTCAAAAAATCGTCCACGATCAGCGCCCTTTGGTTTTCCTTCACCGCCCGGCGGGATAGCGACATGGTCTCAATCCTGCCGGAGGAGCCGGACACGTAGTTGATATTCACGGCGGAGCCCTCGTACACCTTGCTGGAGCGCCGTGCGATCACCAGCGGCACGCCCAGCGCCTGGGCCGTCATCAGCGCCACGGGAATGCCCTTTGTCTCCATGGTGAGCACAAAATCCGGCTCTTCCTGGTAATATTTCCCGGCCAGGATCATGCCCATCCTGCTCACCGCATCCGGCATGGACAGAATATCGGAAAAATACAGAAAGCCGCCGGGCAGCACCCGCTCCTTGCAACTGAGCTGTGCACAAAGCTCCTGAATGCAGGCGATGGCCTGATCCTTGTCCATGACGGGACGGTAGCGCACGCCGCCTGCCGCGCCGGTGACTGTATCCAGTTCCCCCAGGCCAAAGGTCTTCACCACCGAGCGGAGAATGTCGATATCCTCGCTCATGGTGGATTTGGCCGCCCCGAACAAATCGCAAAAATGGGAAAGCGTAAAAATCCTGTTGGGGGAGGCGGACAGTATTTTTGTCATGGCCGCCATCCGTTCGTTCCTTCGTATCCGATCCATGAGCACAACACTCCCGCGCCGTACTTGAAACACTTTTTGGATTATATCACATGAAGGCGAATATTGCCAGCATTTTTAAAGCGGATTGTTCGGGTTTTTTGGCATAAAAATAGAGAAGGAGCTTCTCCTTCTCCGTATAGGCAACAGCCGTCTTATTCATAACCGAGCGTACGCAGATCATCGGTGCGGTCGCGCCAACCAGGCCGGACCTTCACCCACAGCTTCAGATTCACGTGCATCCCCAGCAGCTTTTCAATATCCATGCGCGCTTCCTGGCCGATCCTTTGAAGCATGGAGCCATGCTTGCCGATGATGATGCCTTTGTGGGCGTCCCGCTCGCAATAGATGGTGGCATGAATCTCCATGAAGCTGTCATTGAGCTTGTTCATGGCCATCATTTCCACGCCGATGCCGTGGGGTACTTCCTCCTTGAGGTGCATCAGCGCCTTTTCCCGAATCAGCTCCCCGCAGATCAGCCGCTCCGGCTGATCGGTCATCATGTCGTCAGGGAAGTACTTGGGCCCTTCCGGCAGGCGGTCCACCAGCACCTTTTTCAGTTCCTCCAGCCCATCCCCCGTTTTTGCGCTGATTGGCACGATGGCGTCATAGCTCGCCTGGGCAAAGGATGCGATGATGGCCAGCAAGCTTTCTTTGGGGAGCAGGTCGATCTTGTTGAGCACCAATATCCTTGGCACCTTTTTTTCGCTCATGGAGGCGGCGATGTTCCTGTCCTGCGGACCTACAGCCGTGGCATCCACCAATACCAGCAGCACGTCCATGCCGTCCATGGCGTCCTTCACCGACTGGATCATGTATTCCCCCAGCTTTGTGCGGGGGGTATGGAGGCCGGGGGTGTCCAGGAATACGATCTGCCAGTCCGCCTGCGTCAAAACACCCATGATGCGGTTGCGGGTGGTTTGGGGGCGGCTGGATACGATGGCCACCTTTTCCCCCACGAAGGCGTTCATCAGCGTGGATTTTCCCACATTGGGGCGGCCGACGATGGCTACAAAGCCGGAATGGAAATTCGCTTTTTTCTCCATGAGAACATTGTCTCCTTATTTTTCTTTTTCCCCGGGCAGGTCCTTGGGGCCGAAGCCGTGGGGCAAAAGATCGGTCAACTTCGCGCTGGCTGATTGGCCGTTATCCCAGGTAACCAGCACACGGATGTCCGGCGCAAACTCGTTGAGCACCTGGCGGCAGGCGCCGCAGGGCCAGGGCGCCGCGCCTCTTGCGGCAATGGCGATGGCTTCAAATTCTGTGGCGCCTTCGCTCACCGCCGTAAAGATAGCCGTCCGCTCCGCGCAGTTGGTAAGGCCAAAGGAAGCATTTTCCACGTTGCAGCCCTGGAACACGCGGCCGTCGGCGCAGAGTACGCACGCGCCCACCTGGAATTTGGAGTACGGGGCATAGGACCGCTCCATGGCCTGGCGCGCCAGCTTAAGCAATATTTCGTCGGATACCTGATTCTGCTTTTCGTTTCTTCCCAAGTTCATCATATTCAGAATCTTTTCCTCCATGGCGCGCATCACCGCCTGTTCTTCCCCTGTCCCATGGTCATAGCCCATCAGGTGGCAAATGCCATGCACCAGCAAATAGGCCGCTTCCCTTTCCTCACTATGGCCATATTCTGCGGCCTGGGCCTTCATGTGATCCACGGAAAGGACCACATCCCCAAGATAACATACGCCCAGGCCGCTGTCGTACTCCCTTTTCAGCAAACACAACGACCGCCCGGCCGTTTTGCCTTGCCTGTAGTTCACCGTGGGAAAGGACAATACATCCGTTGCCGCGTCGATGTTTCTTGTTTCCCGGTTGATTTCCCGGATCGCCCCGTCATCCGTCACCGTCACGCCGATGCCGCAGGGGAGCGTAATTCCCTCCGCCGCCAAAGCACAATCCGCCGCAGTCTGCATTAAGCTTGTCCAGTGGCGGGGAACGCCGGGCGCTTGTATCGTCCAGTACAGGATCAAGCCTATTCCTCCAAGTCTTCCGTTTCCCCGGCAGTTTGCACAGCTTCCCCGTCATCATCCTTCACGGGAACGGGAGCGCCTTCCCCGCTTTCGGATGTGCTTTCCACCGGCGTCCCCGGCTCTTTGGGCGGCTCGGACGCAGGTTCCGGCTCAACGGGCGGAACTGGCGGCACAGGTACTGCCTCCGTGAGGCGGGCAGGCTCCGGCGGCTCCTTTTTCTGGATATCCATCGTAGGATACTCAATGCGCTCATGGAACACGCCGATCAATACAGTGGTGAAAGCTTCGCAAATCTTGTCAATGTCCCGGAGCGTCAGCGGCGAATCGCTGAGCTGCCCATCCTCCAGCTTGCCCCGCACAAGCTGCTCGATAAACTCCTCTATGTGCTGGGGCGTTGGATCGGGCATGGAGCGCACGGCTGCCTCAATGGTATCGGCCAGCATGACGATGGCGCTTTCCTTGATGGTGGGGCGGGTGCCATCGTAGCGGAAATCCTTGATATCCACCGGCCTTCCATCCGCCTGCTGCAGTGCCTTGTGGTAAAAATACATCACCGGCGTATCACCGTGATGCTCCACGATGATCTTTTCGATCTCCTCGGGCAGACGGTATTTCTTTGCCATTTGAAGCCCGTCCCGGGCATGGGTGGTGACGATGGCGGAGGAAACGTAGGGGTCCGTGTGGTCGTGGGGATTATCCCCCATTTGGTTTTCCTTGAAATACAGCGGGCGCTTGAGCTTGCCCACATCATGAAAATAGGAGCCTACCCTGGCCAATAAGGGATTGGCCCCGATGGCCTCCGCCGCGGCCTCCGACAGGTTGGCCACGATGATGGAATGATGGTAGGTGCCGGGGGCTTCTATCAGCAGCCTTCGCAAAAGGGGCTGGTTGGGATTGGCCAATTCCATCAGCTTGCTGGGCGTGGCCAGGTTGAAAATGGCTTCAAAGAGCGGCTGAAAGCCCATGCACAAAAGCGCGGCGATCACAGCGCCGCCCATGCTCCACAAAGCGTTTCCAAAAACGGCCTGCAAATCGTTATTGGTCATCAGGCCGACGGCGGCCATCACCACGAGGTTGGACAGCGCCGCATAGACGCCGCACAAAAGCGCCTGCGCCCGGTGTGCCTTCCCGCGAAGCGTGATCACGGCCACGGTGCCGCCTACCACATTGCTCAGGAGCATGTGGACGATCACCATGCTGTATTCGGTACTCCCGCCCGCCGATATGGCGCCCACGAGAGCCGAAAGCGCCAGGTTCCCGGCAATACCCGCCAGGGGGCCCAAAAGCCCGGTCAAAAGCATCGCGCCCAGGATCACAGGCGACAGGTAAACGTTCACCCGCATCACCTTCACGAACACGATGCAGATCGCCAGTGTCAGGTTCAGGACAAGCATGAAGACCGTGATCTTTCTAAGGTCCCGCATCAGGGAGTTGTTCATCAGCGTAAGCAGGATCAGCGTCAGAAGCATGACTGCTACGATCAAAAGCGTAGCGCCAAGATACATGGGCACATCCACGCTGTTATCATCCAACAGGCCCAGAGCGCGCAGCATTTCCAACTGGTTGGCGCTCACCCTCTCTCCTGCCACCACAATGTTCTGTCCCTGGTTGTATATTACAGGCTCCACGGCCTGCCGGGCGTTTTCCTGCGCAACGGCGGTGGCTTCCTGGTCGATGACCATGTTGGGCTGTATGACCCTGCGCAGTACGGGAGAAACCACGTTTTGCAGGAGACTGGTATCCGTCTTGTAGCCTACGATCTGCAAAATGTAGGAGATGGACTCGTTGATTTGTCCCTCCCGGACGGTGGTATTCATTGTATTGCGCACGGCGGCGGAAACATCGTTGTATGCCTGCTCCAGCTTTTCCGCGGGCACCTGCAAAAGCGTAACCACTTGATAATCCGCCAAAGCGATGGTTGTGAGCATGCTCCTGCCGTAGTCGATTTCCATTTGGGAAAACCGGCGCGACCCCGCGCTTGATCCCGCCTGGCCGGAAGAGCTGTCGGAAAGCAGTGTCTGGCCGTATTGCTGCACCTTGCGCAATTCCTCAAACACGCTGCGCAGGTCGGCCATGACCGTTTCGGTGACACCGTCCCTGGGGTGATAAGAGGGCTCCACCAGCCTAGCGGCTTCTTCCTTGCGCCGGGCAGTAGTCGCCTCATCCACCACGTCCTTGGACGCGGTGATGGTTTGAAAGGCGATGGCGCCCACCTTCAAATCATAGCGCTCCGGTGCGATGGCGGCGCAAAACAGAACCGCCAGCGTCACCGTGCCCAGGATGGCCGCAAGCACGCATTTGGCCCGGTTGGTTTTCACCGCCGCCCAGGCACGTTTCAGGGTTATGCGCTCCTTCTTTTTCCGGCCCCCCTGCCGCTTGGCCATCATGATTTATGTCTCCTTCCCCCGTTTTTCATATGTATCGTATGCCTGTACGATGGCTTGTACCAGATCGTGGCGAACCACGTCGCTATGGCCAAGCCGCACAATGCCGATGCCTGCCGTGTCCTTTAGCACCTCCAGCGCCTCAATGAGACCGGAGCGCTTGCCAAAGGGCAGGTCTGTTTGCGTAATGTCACCCGTGACCACCACCCTCGAATTGAACCCCATGCGCGTCAGAAACATCTTCATCTGCTCGGAGGTGGTATTTTGCGCCTCATCCAGAATGATAAAGGAGTCGCTGAGCGTGCGGCCCCGCATATAAGCCAGGGGAGCCACCTCCACAACGCCCCGCTCCACCAGCTTCTGATAGGAATCCACACCCATCAAATCGTAAAGCGCGTCATACAGCGGGCGCAGGTAGGGGTCCACCTTTTGCGTAAGGTCGCCGGGCAGGAAGCCCAGCTTTTCCCCCGCCTCCACCGCCGGGCGCGTCAATACAATGCGTTCTACGTCCTTGTTTCTAAGCGCCACCACCGCCAGCGCCATGGCCAGATATGTTTTCCCCGTGCCGGCAGGCCCCACTGCAAAGGTCAAAACGTTTTCACGCACCATTTTGACGTATTCCCGCTGGCCCAGCGTTTTGCATTTGATCTGCTTTCCCCTATGGGTGATGGCCACAACATCTTTCAGGATTTCGTCGATCATGTCCACTTTCCCGTCCCTGGCCAGAGCAATGGCATAGCGGATGCGGGAACGGTCCACGATCTCATGGCTGCGAAGCATGTCCAACAGCTTTAAAATCACCAACTGGGCAAGCTCCGTTTGAGCGGGATCGCCCGTGATGCACAATTCCGTCCCCCGAAGAGAAATGGAGACGCCTGTTTCCGTTTCGATAAGCGCGATATTTTGATCGTTTGTGCCAAAGAGCGACATATAGTCATCCAGGGTTTCCACCGAAAGCATAACCTGCCTCGTCGGGGGCAAAAAACGTTCCTCCATTCTTTTGGATGCAGGCGTTTCATGGGGCTGCGCCCGCCTCCCAAGGCCTGGGAAGCGCAATGTCCGCCAGGATTTCCGCAATGGCAGTGGCTTCCAGCATCCTTCCTTCTATCATACAATAATCTACCCATTTGTCAACTGGTTCATGACCCGCGCCCAGTTTTTGCGAAAGCGCGCGAAGCGCCGCCAGACCGGCTTCCGCTTTCACCTGCGCCTCCTCCCGAGGGACGATAGATAGCGCGACCTCCTCAAACGTTTCGCGGTGCAAATAGACCGGCCACCACGCCCCGCCGACAGGCCATATTTCCACCGTGCGGTCGGACCGCAAAAATTCCGGCGTTTCAATTTCCCCCACCTGAAAATAAGGCGTTTGGACCGCCTGGCTGACGGCAGTCCGGCCTGTGGGCTCGCTGATGACCTCATCCATCGGGATGCGCACCTTCACCCCCACCCAGCCCCTGGCCATGGCGGTCCCGCGGGCCTTCACCGGTATTTTTTCCTCCCCGGTGCCCCTCTCCCAGCCGGCGATGAGCACCTGCCCGGCCCGTATGAGGTCGCCCGGTTTGCACATGGGCGTACCGGCCACGGGCAGCAGCGAAACGAGGATCCCATCCCTTTTCGCCACCACATCCCCGGGCCCGCCCTCCGTTTCCACGCCAGGCGGGGGCACCCCCAAAACGCAGCGGATGACAAGCGCAGCGCCCCGGTAATAGGCCTGTACCCAGGCCACCCTGGGTAATCTCCATTCCAGGCTCGCGGTCAGTTCCGTGAGGGACACGTCCCGCTTCCACAGGAAAGGATGGATATCCTGCTCCTTTAAGTACAGCCTGATTTCACTCTCATAGGGTCCGGCGTCCAGGATATCGATGCGCCATATGAATTGCAGCGCCACGACGGCGATGGCAATGCAGAGCACAAGCCCCACCGCCACCGCCATGCGCTTTTTCAGCCAGTTTACGAGGGCGGAAAGCCTTTTGTGTTTCAGGCGTGTCAGTTTCCAGCCCCGCTGCTCCGCCAGCTCCGAAAGCTTTTTATAATCCGTCTCCCCGCAAACGCCTTCCACGGCTTTCAGGCCGCTGCGTTTTAAATCCTGCAGCATGATATTCTGCTCGCTGGCCAAATTGAAAAGCCGTTCCAGGCTGAGCCCTTCCATGCGGAAGGAAATCAAAAAGAGCTGCTTTGCCGCGTCGATCACGGCCTTTTCCCCTCCTTCCCGCCGGGTTCATAGCCGACACGGACAATCTGCCCCGTTATCACCGCGTCCATCGGCCCGTAATGGGTAATTTGAAGCCCCGCGCCTTCCACCGTCAGCATGCCGCAGGAGGTTCTAAGCCGGATGGTACCCTCCTCATAGGCCAGAATGCCCTGATGCTGTTCCACAATCAGCCTCCGCCGGCCATACCAAATCAATTTGGGCCAGCCCATGAGCACATCCTCGGGAATGCCGCTCACGTCCGCCGCCTTTTCCCGCCACTTCATGCGCCGTCCTCCCAACATCATGCCTAAGCCATGCATACATCCATGCTTATTAAGCCTATGGGAGTGGCATCGAGAAAATGACGGTGTCATTTCCCTGAACTCGCACGATTTCCCTACCAGGGGGCAGAAAACAATTTCTTGAAGTTTTTATTTTTTTCTGTATAATGTAATAAGCAGATGTTCCCGTGTGTACGGGAACAAGTAGTATGGAAGGTGGGTGTCCCAATTGAAGATTGCGGTTCTGGTTCTCTATGCCCTGATGATGGTGGCAGTCATCGTTTTCACCGCCAAAAAATCCATATCCCTCAACGATTTTCTGCTGGGTGGCAGAAAGGTCGGCCCATGGATGAGCGCTTTGTCCTATGGGGCAAGCTATTTTTCCGCCGTCATCATCGTGGGCTATGCCGGCTCCGTGGGCTGGCGGACAGGCTTTTCCGCCATATGGGCAGGCATCGGCAATGCCCTGGTGGGCGGGTTTGTGGCCTGGGCGCTGCTGGCCAGGCCCGCACGGCAGATGGGAGAGAGGCTGAATGTGGCCACCGTTCCCAGCTTCTTTGAAAAGCGCTACCAATCCAAGACGCTGAAGGTGCTGGCTTCCCTGATCATTTTCGTGTTCCTTCTCCCCTACTCGGCGTCGGTATACAAGGGCCTTGGGATCATGTTCCAAAAGGCCATGGGGTTTGACTATACCTGGTGCGTCATCGGAATCGCACTCCTGTCCTCGGTCTACCTGTTCCTGGGCGGCTACAAGGCCACCGCCGTCACTGATTTCATTCAGGGGATCATCATGCTGGCCGGCATCTCCGCCGTGGTGTTTTACATCGTCCGGGGGGCCGGCGGTTTGTCGGAGGGCCTCGCCGCGCTGGGCACCGAAGCCGTAGCCGGCGGCCAGGGCTTCAATTCCCTGCTTCCCCCCAAGGGACAGGAAATCTTCCTCCTTTCCAATGTGGTGCTCACCTCCCTGGGGGTGCTGGGCATGCCCCATATGATCCACAAATTCTTTGCCATCAAGGAAGCTTCCGCCGTCCGGCGGGCTACCGTCATCTCCACCGTCTTTGCGCTGAT
Organism: Bacillota bacterium; assembly: GCA_023411395.1. Classification (GTDB taxonomy): domain Bacteria; phylum Bacillota; class Clostridia; order Christensenellales; family Aristaeellaceae; genus JAEWAH01. The sequence continues at coordinate 65,586 of JAEYOV010000071.1, read as the reverse complement.
CATCGCGGGCGGCGCGTATTTTGCCGGGAGCTTTGGCCACGTCATTTTCAACAAGCTCGGTACGACGCCCGCGGCGCCGGATCAAATCATGCCTACCCTGCTGGCAGACCAGACGGTGGTGGGTATGCCTGACGCCTTGCTGGGCCTGGTGGTGGTGCTGCTCCTGTCCGCCAGCATATCCACCCTCACCGCGCTGGTTTTGTCCTCCTCCTCGGTGATATCCATTGACCTGTTGGGCGTATTGTTCCCCAAAATGGAGGCGAAGCGCACCACGCTTGTCATGCGGCTTTTGTGCATCGCTTTTGTGGTCTTTTCCTTGATCGTGAACTTCCTCATGCAGGGCACACCCATCATCTCCCTCATGTCCCTGTCCTGGGGCACTATTGCGGGTGCCTTCCTGGCACCGTTCCTGTACGGCCTTTTATGGAAGGGCGTTACCAAAATTGGCGTCTATACGGGCGTCCTGTGCGGTGTGCTGATTTCCCTGCTGCCGCCCCTTATCGCAGGCGATATGTCGCAGGCCCCCGTCAGCGGCGCGTCCGCCATGGTAGCAAGCCTGATCATCGTGCCCGCGGTGAGCGCGCTTACAAAGAAGTGGGCTTTCACCGACGACCATATCGCCATGGTGTTCGGCAAAAAAGAGCAGGCATCCCAAGCGGCCTCCGTGTCCGCAAGCTGAGCGATTTCAAAAGTACACAAAAAATCCAGCCCTCCGGGGCTGGTTTTTTTGCCGGCTGCCGCTTTCCGGCATAATATGCCGCTGCGGGAATCTGCTGCTCACGCCGCCTCCGGCGCCCGACACTCTTGCCTGCCCCCGTCATACAATAAACTACAGGCTATATGATGTTTGCCTGTAAAACCAAAAAAGGGTGTATGCCCATGAAGCAAAACGGCTCTTTTACCGGCGGCATGGTTTTTTCCGCGGACGACACTTTCGCCGAGGAAACGGAACTGCTGCCGCCGGAATCCTCCGAGACCCTGTTCCCGCCCAGGGAAGCGCTGCGGCACGGTACGCTGTTTCCCGGCCTGTTCATACCCTCCGGGGAGGCATCCTCTTTACCCAAGTCGGCAACCCTCACCCATGCCATCCCCTTTGCCGCCTGGGAGATGCGGCTATACCTGAACACCCATCCCTGCGACAGAAAGGCGCTGGCTTTATACCACAATTATTGTGAACGTTGTCCGGGCGGCTATGGATATCTTGCCTGCGCGCTTTACGGCGGACGGAAGGACTCCTGCCCCCTGTGCTGGAACTGGGTGGAAGGCCCCTGGCCCTGGGAAGTTACCCCAGCGGGAAAGGAGGCCTGAACATGTGGCTGTATCAAAAGCAATTGCCCTATCCGGTCCATGTGAAGGCACAAAACCTGCCGCTGGCCCGCATCATACTGACCCAGTGCGGCGGCCCTGAAGGCGCCTGGCTGGCCGCTTTAAGCTATTTGAACCAGCGTCACAGCATGCCCAGGAAGGAAGCCAAGGCGCTGCTCACCGACCTTGCTACGGAGGAACTGGCCCACGGAGAAATGCTCAGTGCCCTTTTATACCAGCTTACCGGCAGGCTTCCCTCGGACCAGCGGCGGGAATTGGCCATAGAAGCCTGGCCGGCCAGCCTGGAAACGCCTTCCATCCCCGGCTCCGGTTTCCCGGACTGTGTGGACCCCGTTGCCTGCCTGTACGCGGATCTGGCCTCGGAGCGCCAGTCGCGGCGCGCCTTTGAACGTGTGCTGCCACACTGCGACGACCAGGATGCCGGCGGCGTGCTGCGCTTTTTACGCCAGCGGGAAATCGTACACGAGCAGCGGCTGCTGGAAGCGTTAAGGCTGGTTCAGAACGCGCCGGAAGACTAGAACAGCATCTACAGCAAAAAAGCGGCGCTTCGGGTAACCGGAGCGCCGCGCAAATTATCAATAAGGTAGTAGCATGACTTCCCCTTGTGAACTCCGTAGCTGAAGCGCCGCCTGTGGCTCCAAACACCTCATCCGGCACTTCATGCCACCTTCCCCTCAAAGGGGAAGGCTCAGCGATCCGGTTACCCGGAGCGCCGCATCTTATTACTATTGGTTCATTCTTTCCTTGTAGATCTTCACGCCGGACTGCTCCACCCACTGGCTCACCTGGGCTGCATACGCTTCGTCCTGCTTATTGGCCAAAAGCTCGGCGGAAATGTCTTCCTTTACCGTTTCCAGTGCTACGGGGCCTTCGGGGATGTCAGAAGCATACTGGATAATATGGATGCCGCTTTGCCCTTTGATAGCGGAGCTTACGTCGCCCACGCTGGCAAGCGCCATGGCTGCCCCGGTAAAAGCCGGATCAAAAGAGGCAAAATCCTGGCACACGGCATAGCCGGTTTCTTTCCGGGGAGAGCTTTGCATACCGGGATCCTCGCCATAGGTTTCCATCAAGGCGTCAAAGTCTTCCCCTGCGGCAACCTTTTCCAAAACCTCATCCACCGTGGGCTGCAATGCGGCGTACGCGTCCTCCAGCGCCTTGTCGTACTGCGCCTGAAGGTCGGCCTTTTCCTTTTCTGCCGCCATCTTGTCCTCATTGAGCTTCACGCGTTCAGGAGCATCCTGGGCGACATCTTCCCCAAGATCGGAAATGGCGCTGTCCAGACTTGTGATCAGCGTAGTCTTTTCAGTAATCTGCGTGTTCAGGCCAGAAAGCGCCGTCTGCGTTTCATCGGGGAGCTTGCGCAGGATATGCTTGACGTAGCGGTACCCGGCAGGGGCGTAATACACGTCGTATCCATTGTTGACAGAGTAGCCGTAATCCGATAGATCACTCTCGTAGGTCGCCTTCGCTTCCGCTACGCGGGCGTCATATTCCGTTTGAATCTCCTCTTCCGTAACGGCGATGCCGGCAACAGCGGAATTGTGCAGCTTTTCCTCGGTCGCCTCGGCTTTGGCGGCGGCATAATAATTGTCAAACGTCCGGCCAAGCTCCGTCATTTTCTCCGAAATGGCGGTGTCAAGGGCTTCCCCTTCCAGGGTGGTATCGGCAAAATAGCTGGTCTTTACGGTTTCCCTGTAGGCATCCACATCGGCCTGGGCCTCTTCGCGGATAGCGGTGTCCTCTTCCGCGGTAAAGGTATCAAAGCCCAGTTCCTGGGCCTTTTTCTCCTTCACGAGTTCCTGGGTCAGACCAACAAATACCTCCTCCAGCGCCTGGGCGCGGACGGCTTCGTCGGTGGGGTCAAAGCTCATGCCATACATACTGTACATATAGGCCATGTTATAGAGCTGGTATTCCAACGCGTTGTTCACCTGGGCCTTGGTAACGCTCTTATCCCCCAGTTGAATGATGACTGTCGCGTTGTCCACCGCCAGATCCTTTTCCACCAAAGCACAGCTGGACAAAAGCATCGCCGCTGCCAGCATGAAGGCCATGATCGCCTTTTTGCGCATGAAATTCTCTCCTATTCTATGTGCGAATGCAAGTCGCTTTTGCTATTATACTAGACTGAAGCGTAATCATCAAGCGACAGTTCGATAAAATATTGTGAACTTTTCTGTTTGTGAACCTTATAAAACCGTGCTGCACATATACTTTTGCTTCAGATAGCCGTCCAGGTTGCCAAATTCCGACACAAGGATGGATGGAATGTTCAATTGCCGCATGCTGGCGGCCAGGATGGCCGTGCCGTGTGCCATGATGTCGGCCCGCTGGGGCTGCAGCCCCGGAAGTGTCATGCGCTGTGGAAGGCTCATGCCCGCCAGACGGTACAGCCAGCTTTCCACCTGGTCAAGCGAAAGGCTGTACCCGTTCAGCCGCGTTTTTTCTGTCCAGGGAACGCCCTTGCATATAGCGGCCAGAGCGGTGAACGTACCGCCCACACCCACCCAATTGTCCGGCAGCCCGGCGTCTATCAAAGGCCCTATGCCCTCCTTGAGGATCTCATAGGCCGCATGAAGCACCCTGGGCACATCCGCCGCCGATTGGATGGGATACAGCCTGAACAGCCGCACCGCCCCCATTTGCAGGCTCATGCCGCATTCGATAACCGTGCCACAGCCGATGACATATTCCGTAGAGCCGCCGCCGATATCGATGACACCGGAACGCTCCCCGAATGTGGAACCCAAAAACGAGAGCGCCGCTTCGCTTTCCCCGGAACAGATTTCCAGCTCAAGACCCGTATCATGAAGGATCATGCTGCTGAATTCCTGTTGATTCCCGGCGTCGCGAACGGCGCTTGTGGCAAACAGATGAATCGCTGCCGCGTTCAGCGCGATAGCTTTTTGATGCATGGTGCGCACCGCCGTCATGGTCAGGGTCATGCTTTCCCGGCTCAGGTTCCCATCCTGGCTGAGCCCGCCGAACAGCCGCGTCCCCTCCCGGTCGCGGAGGACCTGATGGAGCTTTCCTCCCTGCACATCGGCCACCAGCATGCGGACGGAATTGGAGCCGATGCCAATCACTGCAGCCCGCATAATCCCCACCTCCCTTCCCGGGTGAACTTACGGCTTGTCCCCTTCCTGAACAACCTGAAGCTGCGGGGTTTCCGCCCCGCTTGAATACAGTGCTTCCGGGTTGGTGATGACAAAGCGCAGCTCGCCGGGCTTTAAATAGCCGTAGCGTGTTCTGGCCTGGTTTTCAATATAGGCGTCGGTACCGGCAACGCTCAGTTCCGCATCGAGCTTCAGCTTTTCATTTTGTACGCTGCCAAGGGTGATGCGTGCCCCGTTTATCTTCTTGTCCGTCTCCTGGATTGTGGTGAGTATGCCGCGGTTGGTGGCCAGGAAAGCGGCACCGATCACCGCCAGCACCACAAGCAAGGTCATATAGCGGACACGGCGCGGCTGCTTCATCGTCATGGCGAGGCTCACCCCCAGCGCAAATAGTGATATACCTATTCGCCGCCTCACGTCCGTTTCCTGCCGTCCCGCTGCGATTTTCTCAGTTTCTTCCGTTCTTTTGCCCTGGCCATGGCCTCCTTTGCAGGTTGGATGATCCGCTTTTTCAAAAAGGCGGCCACGCCCAGCAGCAGCCTGCGAAGCCCCAGAAGATAGATCATGCCGCCGCATATAAGCCCCAGAAGCGCATACAGCCGCAAGCCTTCCTGGCCGGTCACCACCAGCGCCAGCGTCAGCGCCGCCCCGGCCAGAAGGAAGAACAGCAGATCCGCCCCTATGACCCGGATTTTTTTTCCCGGCCGGCGCAAAAGCCTCAAGCCGTCATAGATGAGCCCCAGGCCCAATCCCAGATACACCATGCCCAAAAACACCCAGGCCTGGCTTTGCGTTTCAAAAAATGGCGCCATGGCTGTCACCTGAACATGCGGGTAAGAACGCTTCCGCCCTTTCTTGCTTTTCGGCCTTCCTGATAGGCGATGGCGTCAATGCGGCCATCCATGACAAGGTTTCCGTCCTCCAGGGTAAGCTTGGCGATATGCAGGCCCTTGCCGGTGATCAGCATCTCCCCGCCGGCGGTCTCCAAGACCACCTCTTCCTCATGAAAGCTCTTCACGTCGCTGACGCCGGTTAAAACGGCGCGGCTCCTGTTCTCCAGGGACAGCCCATGGGGGCGTCCGTCGCTTCCCTTTGCCTGTACATTCTCCAGGCGCTGCTCCTTCATGCCTGAACCCTCCTTTGCCGAGGCTCTTTTCCATATGTATGCGAATCATCCGCGGGAAAGAAGCACCCGCATCCCCGGAAACATATCCAACTTTTTTGCTTTGCATTGACGGATGTGTTCTTTCACGCTATAATTGCGTAAACCAAATTATATCTATGGGTTTACGGAGGATTGGAATCATGCATCAGAAGACGAAGCACCTTGCTCTGGCCGCCGTATGTACCGCCCTGATGGTGATTGGCGCGTATTTGCGGTTTCCCCTTCCCTTCCTGTCGCTGCAGTTCACCACCCAGGTGTTTTTTCTGCTGGTCACGGGCCTCATTCTGCCCCCACTTTACAGCGCCGGCGCGGTGGCGGCCTATGTGCTGCTGGGTCTTGCGGGTTTCCCCGTGTTTTCACAGGGCAGCGGGCTGCAAACGGTACTGACGCCGAACTTCGGCTACCTGCTGGGTTTTGTGTTTTCCGCCTTCATCACATCGTTCCTTCACCAGAAATGGCGCGGCAGGCGGTTATCCTTCCTGCTCCCGGCGGCAGCGGGCGTACTGGCCGTGTATATGATCGCGCTGCCCTATGTGGCGCTGCTGGCGTCCCTGTACCAGTCAAAGCCCGTCGCCTTTCAAACCCTGATCCTTGGCTATTTTCTGGCGTTTTTACCCCTGGACCTTATAAAGGCGGCCGGAGCCGCCGCCGTGGCCAGGCAGGTCAAAAAGGCGCTGCGGATATAATCCGATACTGGCGTTATAAGCAACACAAAGGGGCTGCCCTGTCTGGTTTTCAGGGCAGCCCCTTATCAATCAATCAGCCAACGGTTCCCGGAATCTCCTGATCCGCGGGCATGAAATACAAAAGCAGCGGCAGCAGGCCGGGCTCGGCCAAGAGCTCCTCCAGCAGGGCGCTTAATTGATCCTGCGTCAGGTTTTCCAGCTTGTCGGCCGCGGCCACATCCACAGGCGCGAAGGCCCAGGGAGGCGTGGTCTTGAACTGGCCGCTGAGTGTAAAGTCCGTCCCGCCGCTCACAAGGCGTACCTGGGCGCTTAGCGAGGTGGAGGCGTTGCGCGCCTGGCCGCTTGCAAGCAAAGCGGACGCCGTCAATTGAACCGGCTCCGTCAGAATGTATTGCGCCCTGATCTCCTCCGTGACCTCGCCCGTGAGATGGCTCCAGTCAGGGGCGAGGCTGACGGAAAGAGTATATTCCTCATTGTTCCTGCCGTCCGCATCAACGGATGATGACTGGGTAAACGCTGTCTGGTAGGATACCGACATCGCCTTTTCCGCGTACACCGGGGCAGTGGCATCCACCTGCCAGTTGGGGATTTCCACGGGAAGATAGCGGATGGTTCCCGCAAATACCCGCCGCTGCAAAAGGCTGCCTTGGTCCGGAACCTCATGCCTTGTGAAGCTTAAGGTTCCCCCCTCCGTTTCCAGGGCGCATTCCAAAGCCTCGCCCATCTCCGCCGCCGAGACCAAGAAGGAGAGGCGCTTCAGCCCGTTCCCAAAGCCGCCCAAGGGCAGCGAAACCGACGTTTCCATAAGCTGGCCCGCGGTGGAGACGCGGCGCAGCATGGTGATTTCCCCTTCCAGGGGAAGCGCGTCCACGGCCTGAAAATAAAAGCTTTGCAGCGCCGGATTCAAATACAGGTTGGCCTGCGCCTGCGTCATCTGGTTCCACAAAAGCGGCAGCAGCGTTTTGTCGGCCAGCAGGTCCATAAGCAATTGCTTCAATTCCGCCTTGAGGGCAGTGGCGGGGATACGGTAGGAGACCTCCATCACCGTCACGCCGGCCGTGTCCTTTGTAAGCGCCGGAGGCCCGGCAAAGCCCTGCATCCATAAATCAATCTTGATAAGGTAAGGCACGGCGGCTTCCTCAAGCTGCGCGGCCAGCCTTTCATCCTCCGGGAAGAGGATGCCGTACAAGGCCGTCTGCAAGGGAACCTGCGTTTCACCCGCCTCCCCCATCATGAGGCTGCTAAAAAGCGATTCCCATCCAGAGGACGTGCCGTACAGCTTTCCGGAATTAAGGCCCGCATCGATGGCCAGCATGCCATCCTGCCCGTACAGCGCGGCTTTTAACAACTCCGCTTCGCCGCTTTCCAAAGAAAGCACAAGCTGGCTTTGCGCCTTTTGCAGGATATACTGCGCGTTCAGCGCCAGCCCGTCAAGCCCCCCAAGCCCGGATGCCGTAACGGTGCCCTTCAGACCGGAACCGGCACCTAGCTGCTTTTGCATTTTGCCAAGCAGCGCGGATTCCGCGCCGGCCCCCATCATGAGCATAGGCGTAACTGCCAACAGGACCGCGGCTATCAGCCCCAACCAACGCTTTTTCACCTTTGATCCCTCCCCGGTTATTGACCTGTCTGGTAAGTGTTCCGGTATATTCTTTCCCAGTCCTCCTGGGAGATATTTCTCGAAATCAACGTCAAGCATTCCGGGGGAAGCGCCATGACCGCCTGCCAAATGGCTTCCACCGCCGCCTTTTGAACCTTTTCCGCCATCGCCGTGAGTTCATTCCCGCCAAGTTCATCCAGCGAAACGGTGTCCAAGGTATCTTCCCAAGCAAGGTCCCCGGCCTCACACGCCAGCACGGAAAATTCCACATCCGCCAGGACGGAGTCGCCCATGGACCATGCGACGCGGACGCTGCCCTTTACGGAAAACTCTTCCCGCACCATAAGCGCAAGCAGGCCGGGCTTGATGAAGAGGGTATGGTCCTCTCCCGCGGGATCGGTATAGGTTTGCCTGATTTCCCCCTCCAGGCGCTGGTTATCCTCCGCCAGCAAGCAATCCAGCCGGCCGGTCCACCGTGTTCTGTCGGACCGGTTGTCCAGCTTGTTTTTGATATCCAGGCTCAGGGAGAGGCTGTTCCTGTCCTTCACGCACTGAAGGCTCATTTCCCCGGCGACGGTGAGATTGTCCGATCCCTTGACGGCCGGGGCCTTGAGGCTGATGGTATGCGTGTTTTTATCCTCGCCGGAAAAAAAGCCCCACAGGAAGGTTACTTTTCTTGGAGCAACGTTTTCAAACCCCATTGTGCCTTTGATCCCGAGCCCCATGTTTTCCCCCTCCGCCGACTGGTAGAGGGTGATGACGGCATCGCCGTCGATGGCCAGCGTCTTCAAAAAGGAGGATGCCTCCGGCCGGTTCAGCCCGCCCAACAGCATTAAAAGCCCGTCCCGGAGTAACTCCGCGCTTTCTTCCGGCACGGTATAGACAAGCGCCTTTTGCGCCGTGCCGATGGAAGCAATCTTGTAGGATACCTTTTTCTCCTGGGAAAGCGCCGAAAGCCCGGCCAGCGCGTTAGGAATGATTTTAATCAGCGCGCCTGGATCGGGAATATCCTCCGTCCAGAAGGGGATTTCCGCTTCGCTCCCCAAAAGAAGCTGGATGGGTGAAACAGACGCGCTTGCCAGCGTCATACCGGGCAGGAGAGAGGTCTGGGCAAGCTCAGGCGGGCCTGACCGCTCCAGAAAATCCATTGCGTGAATGTCCCCAATGATGAGCCGTGTCTGCGTGGATTCCCCCAGCCTGCTTTGCTGGTAGCCCACCTGCACCCTGCACTCCGAAAGCAGGCGGTTCATGGCCGCCAAGGTTTCGACCCCATAGGGCGAAAGCGCGTGGATGGCAGCCGACAGGGTGATATCCGCCGCCTCGCCATCCCTGATTCTTGTAAGCCAGCCGCCGAGCATGGGGGCCAGGGAGGCCCTTTCTTCCGCCAGGGCGGTTGTTAAACAGAAACAGCAAGCAAGCAGCAACGCAAAAGCCTTCACTACATAGCCGCCCAAGGGGCGCTTCATCATTGGAAATACTCCTTCCGGAATCCCTCATCTGATGGAACGATTATGCCGTGGAAAACCCTGCATCAGTTGGACATTTCCTCCACGCCGCGGGGGGAGCCCAGCCAATCCGTAAGGCACTCCTCCAGTTCGGCCATTGTTCTGGCATGGTTTGCCCGGACACGGATCCGGGAAGCCCCCGGGAGGCCCCCGGCATACCAGCCCACATGTTTGCGCATTTCCCGAACAGCCACGCTTTCCCCTTTCCAGGCGGCCATCATGCGGGCGTGGCGCAGCGCCGTATCCACCCGCCGGGAAAGGCTGGGCAGGCATACTTCCTCCCCGCGCAAAAGCGCTTTGGCCTGGGAGAAAATCCAGGGATTGCCCATGGCGCCCCGGCCGATGAGCAAACCGTCGCAGCCGGTATGGCGGAGCATGCGCTGCGCATCCCCCGCCTCAAACACATCCCCGTTGCCGTATACCGGAATATTCAAGGCCTGCTTCACCCGGGCGATTTGGTCCCAGTCGGCCTTGCCGCCATACTGCTGGCTTCGGGTGCGGCCATGTACGATGACGGACCTCACGCCCATATCCTGAGCGGCGCAGGCAAGCTCCAAAACGTTGAGGGAAGATTCATCCCAGCCCAGGCGCAGCTTCATGGAAACGGGCAGGGTAACGGCATTCACAACGGCCCGCATGATTTGGGCTGCCAGCCTGGGTTCCCGCATCAGGCCGCTGCCTTCCCCGCTGCAGGCGATCTTCGGGGCGGGGCAGCCCATGTTGATGTCGATGCCCCGGTACCGCCCGGTTACTTCCAACTGTGCGGCAGCCCAGGCCATCACCTCCGGCTCCTTGCCGAAGATTTGCACATAGACGGGACCTTCCATGGGATGGGTCTCCAATAATTGGGATACAGCCAGATTGCCGGGCGGGGCGCATTTCAGGCCCATGGCGCTGACCATTTCGGTGTAGGCGCCGTCGCAGCCCTGCTCGAAGCATAACAGGCGGAAAGGCCAATCGCTGACCCCGGCCATGGGGGCCAGGCGAAGGTCGGTTGCGGGCATTTCAGGATGCCTCAGGCGCCACGGGGAACTGAGCCATACGGCACACGGTTTCCGCGTAGGGCGTCAAGGTAAGCTTCAGCGCTTCCCCCTGCGTCCCGGGCTGGATGGGGGGCATTTGGGGCCTGCCGTCCTTTTGGTTCCATTCCGGAATCTTTTTGAACATGGCATAGACCTGCAATTGCTCCTCCCCCGGCTGCCCCAGGAGAGCGGATGCCATCGGCTCCTTATCGGAAAGCGCAAGCTGCCACAAGGGCTGTTCCCCATCCACCGAAAGCGCCATCAAAAGCGGGCCGTACTCCACCGCCGCGCTTTGGTGGTGCCAGCGGGTAAGGCGCGGCTTCATGGGCAGCGACACATGCACCCTGTCCCCGTCGTGCCATGTGCGGTTCAGCACAAAAAAGCTGCCGGGCACGGGGCCTTGCGCACCCTCGCCGTTGACACTGATTGCGGCGTTCTCCGCCCAGGCGGGAACGCGCAGATGCAGCGGGAACGCGGCAGGCTGCTTCAATTGCATGGAAAGCATTACCTCGCCGTCCAGGGGATATTTCCCTTCGACCTTTATGGATACAGGCGTGCCGCCTAACTTCCAGCGCAAAAGAGAGGGAATATAGCTCAACAAGGCCAGGCCTTCCTCCCTTGCTGCCATCCAAAGCCCGGAAGCATAACCCGTCATGCCCTTGAGCCAGGCATCCACCCAGGGGCCCACCTCCGCAGCCGGCGGATTCTCCTGCGGGAAGGGCCCGTTCACTGTAATATTCGGGCGGATACGCCCGTTTTTCTCCATGGCCGGCAGTATGTTCAGGGCAATCTTTTCCCAGGCGTCGGCGATGAAGCCATCGCCCTGGGAAATGAGCAGCTGCTCCAAAGAAAACATGGCTTCCGCCGCCGCCCGGCCATCCATGCCGCAGGAGGGGTCGCCGCCCATGAGCGAAGGCTCCGCCGCGAACAGGCCATGGGCCGTGCCGTGGTAGCGCATCACCTTCTCCAGGCCGATCCTGCCGGCCTCGTTTTCCTTGCTGCTGCCCGAAAACCTGGAAAGGACAGCAGGCGTTTTCAGTCCCCTGGCCAGCATGAGGCCGTCGGCCATGATCTGCTGCTTTTCATAATACAGCCGCGTTTGCGCATCGGGCGAAGAAAGCCCACGCTTCATCTCCTCGGGCGGAATATGCTTTTGGAAGGAGCGCGTTACCGGGAAGGTATGGAAAAATCCCGTCCAGTCAAGGGAAAGCGCGCGAAGCTTTTCCAGAAGATGCAAAAGAAAGCTCTTGCCCGTCCAGTTGTACAGACAGAGCGCCGCATAGCCGTACTCCCCCGCCAGCGCGGCGGCGTGAAGGTTTTCATACAGCTTTTCGGCGTGGCGGTAGACGTATTGGAGCCGCTTCAAAAGATAAACCAATACGCGCCTGTCCGCCGTGGCCGCGTAAAAGGCGATAAGCCCCCGGTCAAGGGACGCCTGCGCCGCAAGATCGGATCCCGCGTCCAGCGCACCGTCCTCCCGCTGGGCGGCAAGAATGGAATCCACCCGGCTTTTCACCTGCTCCAGCAGCGCCGCATCATCCGCTAAATACGCCAGCGCCGCGCAGCCCAAAAGACGGTCGTCTTCCCAGTTAAGATGACGGACCCACTGTGCGGCCTCCCTGAGCCTTTTTAAGAGCACGCCCTGGGGCCGCACAGCCTTATACGGCAGCGGCGAGAAAAACGCGTCCGTCAGCGGCGCTTTGGTTAGTACTGGTTTCTTGGGCATAGTTTCCTCCCGTTATCGTTCAGCACTCTTTCATTATACGTCCAAGGCACTGCGCGTCAAGCTCTTTCGGCTTTGTGCAAGCCCTGCGCAGCCAAAAATGCCAGCATGCCGCGCAATCCGTCCTCCGTTTGTTTGAATACGCCCGCGTCCGCAAGCACCTGGCTGCACACATCGGCCACGGCCGTATCAAGCGCCCGGCGCGCTTCCTCCTTTTTCAGGCCGGTTCCCGTTTTCGCGGCCAGCTCCGTGATCCAGGGGAAATGCTTGAAGGAGGGATCATTCGCGGCGGGCTCTTTCAGCGGCTTTTCACCGGTGAGATAGCATTCCAGTTGCTGCAGCTCATCCTTCAGGCGGCCGGGAAGGATGAACAGTCCCATCACCTCGATAAGGCCGATGTTTTCCTTTTTGATGTGGTGCAGCGGCGCGTGGGGATGGAACAGCCCCAGCGGATGCTCCGCCGTGGTGCGGTTGTTGCGCAGCACCAGCATCAGCCGGTATTCCTGATCCAGTTTGCGCAGGATGGGCGTTATGGTATTGTGCGGCTCAGTGGTATGCGCCAGGATATCCCGCTTGGGATCGCTGTATTCCCGCCAGGCGCTGAGCATGGAAACGGCCAGGGAAATCAGCGCTTCCCTGTCCGTGCCCGCCAGCGAAAGGGCGGACATGGGCCAATCGATAACCGCCGCGCGCACGCCCGGAGCGGGGCATGACAATGCGCACCGGTCCCTTGCCCTGTCCATGGGGAAAATGTGGTTTCCGCCCTGGAAATGATCATGGTTCAGAATGGAACCGCCCACGATGGGCAAGTCGGCATTGGAGCCGATGAAATAGTGCGGGAATTGATCCACAAAATCAAACAGCCGCCGGAAAGATTTTTCATTGATCGCCATGGGCACATGCTCGCCGTTCAAAACGATGCAGTGTTCCTTGTAATAAAGATACGGCGAATATTGCAGATACCAATCGTCCCCCGAAAGCTTTACAGGCACCACCCTGTGGTTTTGCCTGGCGGGAAAGCCCGGCCGCCCCGCGTAGCCGGGATTTTCCACGCACAGCATGCACTTGGGATAGCCGGCCTGCGGCGCGCTTTTGAGCTTTGCGATTTCCTTGGGGTCCTTTTCAGGCTTGGATAAGTTGATGGTGATCTCCAGCTCCCCGCAATCCGTGTGCGCAAAATACCTGATATTCTTACTGATTTGATCCACCCGGATATAATCGCAGCCTCGGCAAAGCCGGTAGAACCACCCGGTTGCCTTTTCCGGGCCCTGTTCTTCATAAAGCTTTTGGAATTCCCGGCGGACAACGGCCGGCGCGGGCGTCACGCAGCCCATGAGCCGCGCGCCGAAAAGCTCGCGCTCTGTTAAATTGTCTTCGATCAGGCCCCTCCCCGCGGCAGCATCCAGCAGTTTCTCCAAATATACCGTCGCGGTCTCCGGCGTCAAACCTGTTGTCACGGCCTCCCCCGGCGCATCAAGGCGCATCACATCCAAAAGAAGGTTCCGGGAAAAGGGTACATCCTCCCGCTCCACAAGCCCCTTCTCCCGGGAAAAAAAGAGCAGTTCCTCCACCGCCCTTTGCGCCGATTCTACATGCGTCATCTACCTTGCCCCGTTTCCATCAAGCTTCATTGGCATTGCCACCCTTGCCCGTTTGCATTATAATGGAGAAATCAGGCGGCGTCAATGCGCGCCGCCGGAAAGAAATGTGTTGTATAAGGAGAAAAAAACATGGTACGCCACATTGTTATGTTCTGGCTCAAGGACAAATCTCCGGCAGTCGCTGAGGAGGCCGCGCAGAAGCTGCGCTCCATGAATGGCAAAATCGAAGGCCTGCTTTCCCTGGAGGTGGGAGCCGACAGCCTGCACAGCGAAAGGTCCTGCGACCTGTGCCTCAATACAGTGTTTGATTCCATGGAGTCTTTAGAACGCTACCGCACCCATCCCGTCCATCTGCCGGTGCAGGCACATATGCACAAGGTACGGGAAAGCTCCTACAGCGCGGATTATGTGATTGATCAGTTGTAGGAGAAACGCATGTTTGAACTGGCAGGGGTCAAATACAAAGACATACTGGATATACCGCAGCTGATCATCGCCAGCGGCCGCATCACAACGCTGATGGGTCCCAGCGGCAGCGGAAAATCCACGCTTTTGAAGCTTCTGAACAAGCTGTATTCCCCCACGGAGGGGCGTATATCTTACAATGGGGCAGACCTTGCGCAAACCGATTCTGTGCTGCACCGCAGGAGCGTGGCAATGCTGTCGCAAAACGCCGTCATGTTTCCGGGAACGGTACGGGACAATCTCCTGGCGGGCATCCGGTTTCAAAAGAAAGAAACGCCATCCGATGAACGCCTGCAGGCCGCATTGGACAGCGTCAGCCTGAAAAAAGCGCTGGACCAGCCTGCCCAGCTTCTTTCCGGCGGGGAGAAGCAGCGGCTGGCCCTGGGAAGAGTATTGCTTCTTGATCCCGATGCCTATCTGCTGGATGAGCCTTCCTCGGCGCTGGACGAGGAGACAGCGGAGGCAATCATCCGCATGCTGACCGGGCATGTGAAAAAGGCGGAAAAGACCCTGATCCTGGTGACCCACGCAAAGGCCCTGTCGGAGCGGTACTCGGACGACATTGTCGAAGTGATAGGCGGCAAGTGCAAAAAGAAGGAGGCAGCCGTATGAAGGGCATCATCAGCCTTACCGTTACGCAGGTGGCCCTTGCCTATGTTTTTGTGCTGATCGTTCTTTTCATCGTTCGCGCGCGGGGCATCCGCCGGGAAAAGGAAATCATCCTCTCCTCCATCCGGATGACGCTGCAATTGATTCTGGTAGGGTACGCGCTGGTGTATGTCTTCGACCATCCCAACGCGCTTTTAACCATCCTCCTGATCGCTTTGATGGAAGCCTTTGCCGTATTTACGGTATTCAGGAAATTCAAGGGCAGGCTGTCGGCGGGGCTGAAGAAGGTCATTGCGCTTTCCATGGCCGCGGGGACGCTGTCGTGCCTTGTGTTCTTTTTGCTGGTGGTAGTCCGCATCTCTCCCTGGTATGACCCGCAATACTTTATCCCCATTGCCGGGATGCTCGTGGGCAATTCCATGACGGGCATTTCCCTGGGCGTAAAGTCGCTGCTGGAGGGCATGACGGGCCAGCGCGCCCTGGTGGAGGAAGCGCTGATCCTGGGCGCAACGCCTTACGACGCATCCAGGGAGATCATCAACAGTACCTTTGACGCCGCCATCATGCCTACCATCAACTCCATGCTGGGAATGGGCATTGTATTCCTGCCCGGCATGATGACGGGACAGATCCTGTCGGGAACGGTGCCCACAACGGCCATCGCCTATCAAATCGCCATTATGCTGGGCATATTGGGGGCAGTGGCGCTGACGGTGATCCTCATGCTGAGCCTGGGGTACCGCACCTTTTTCAATCAGGAAGGGCAGTTGGTATAGGAAATAGGAGGCGAAAAGATGATTTACCTCGACTATAATGCCACAACGCCCATCGATAAGGAAGTCGCGGAGGCAATGCTTCCCTATATCTATGGAAGCTACGGTAATCCCTCCAGCACGCATGCATTAGGATTGCAAGCCAAAAACGCTGTTGAAAAAGCCCGCACACAGGTCGCCGCCTTCATCCACTGTTCAGCGGACGAGGTCATCTTCACAAGCGGCGGCAGCGAATCCAACAACGCTGTAATCAAGGGGGTCGCGTTCCCCTACCGGAACAAAAAAAAACGCATCGTAACATCCGTGATCGAGCACCCGGCAGTACTGAAGCCGTGCCGTTACCTGGAGGAATCGGGATTTGAAGTGAAATATGTATCCGTGGACGAATATGGGATCGTGGATATGCGGGCGCTGGAGAAAGCCATTGATGATGAAACGATCCTGGTCACAATCATGCATGCCAATAATGAAACGGGCACGCTGCAGCCGGTAAAGGAGATTGCGGAAATCTGCCACAGGCGCGGCGTTTTGTTTCATACCGACGCCTCGCAGTCTTTGGGAAAAGTTCCTGTCGATGTTAAGGACCTGGGCGTGGATTTTCTGGCCATAGCGGGGCACAAGCTGTACGCGCCTAAGGGAATCGGCGCGCTATACATCAAAAAGGGTATTGAGATAGAACCTTTGATCCACGGAGCCGGCCATGAAAGCGGAAGGCGGGCCGGGACGGAAAACATCATCTTTGACGTGGCGCTGGGAAAAGCATGCGAGCTTGCGCAAAGAGCCTTGGAGAAGGACGGCATCAAGGCCCTGGCCGAATACTTCTGGCGCCGGCTCAGAGAAGATTCCGGCGAAAGAAAAAAGCTCAACAGCCACCCCGAAAAGCGGCTGCCCAACACCTTGAACGTAAGCTTCTTAGGGTATGATGGGCATGACCTGCTCAGCAGATTGGAGGATGTGGCCGCCTCCACCGGGTCGGCCTGCCATTCCGGGCTTACAACAATCTCTCCCGTACTCAAGGCAATGGGTGTGACGGAGGAAGCTGGTCGGGGCGCTGTGCGCTTCAGCCTTGGAAGATACACAACAAAGCAAGAGATTGACACGGTGCTTGAAAAGCTGAAGAAAATCATGGCCGACTGAAAATTGGGAGGAATCCATCATGAAGCTTGGGATCGTCCTGGAGACGAAGGAGTACGAAAAGGCCTGGAACGCGTTCCGTTTCGCGGCCACCGCAAGAAAAAGGGGCCATGACGTCAAGGTCTTTTTGATGGGCGAGGCGGTCGAATGCGAATCGCTGACCCATGAGAAATTTGACGTGGCCGCGCAATTGAAAGCATTCCTCGAAGCCGGCGGCGAGATCCTGGCATGCGGCACATGCCTGAAATCGCGCCAAATGGAGAGCACCAATGCATGCCCCATCTCAACGATGATCGATTGTGTCAAATTGGTGGAATGGGCGGACAAGATGGTGACGTTCTAGGCTCATGATCTGTTCTCACGCGGAGGCCGCCCGGCCCTCCGGCTCCTTCATCTGCGCCCGTTCCTGCACCGCAGAATTCACCGCTTCCGCCTCCATGTAGGAGGGGATCAAATCATGCAGGCATGCGCGCATATCGCCGTGGGTATCCAGGCATATTTGCAGCCTGTCCAGCATTTGCTGGACGGTTTCCCAGGAAAACTCCTCGGGCCTGGCGATGAATATCTTTTCCCGGCCGGTGCGGGTGACGTTTTCATCGTCACAGAGCAGCTCCTCGTACAGCTTTTCGCCGGGGCGCAGCCCTACGTACCGTATCTCCACCGGCGGCCCCACGGGATCGGCATAGAGCTGGATCATGCGCTCGGCCAGCTCCCGTATCTTCATGGGTTCGCCCATATCCAGCACGAAAAGTTCGCCGCCCTTGGCCATGGAGGCTGCCTGCAAAACAAGGCTGGCCGCCTCCGGAATGGTCATGAAATAACGGATGATATCCGGATGCGTCAGCGTCACAGGGCCGCCCGAACGGATCTGCCGCTCGAACAAGGGCACCACGCTGCCGTGGGAGCCCAGCACATTGCCGAAGCGCACCGCGGTGAATTCCGTTTTTCCGAACCCCTGAAGCGATTCGATCACCATTTCCGCCGCCCGCTTGGTCGCCCCCATCACATTGGTGGGGTTGACCGCCTTGTCGGTGGAAATCATCACAAACCGCGCAACATGGTGGGCCATGGCGCACTGTGCCGTGTGCAGCGTGCCGAAGACGTTGTTCTTCACCGCCTGCTCGGGGCAATCTTCCATCAGCGGAACATGCTTGTGGGCCGCGGCATGTATGACGATCTCCGGCTTCACGGCGGAAAACACCGCATCCAGCCTGCTCCTGTCCTGGATGGAGCCAACGCACAGCTCCACCGTATTCTTGACGAGCGGGCCGAACATTTCCTGCAGTTCAAAATACAGGTCATACATGTAGTTTTCACTGATATCGTAAATGACCAGCTTCCTGGGCGAAAACCGCATGATCTGCCGGCATAATTCCGACCCGATGGAGCCGCCGCCCCCCGTGACCAGCACGCTTTTGCCTTCAAAGCAGGCATGGGCCTCGGTCATGTCCAGGTGCTGCTCCGTGCGCCCCAGCAGATCCGCAATGTTCACATCACGGACTGGGCTTAACCTATCGCGGCCGTTGTTCACATCCTGCAGCGCCGAGACCATTTTCAGCCTGCATTTGGTGGCAAGGCAGCGCTCAATGAGCGGGCGGAGCTGCCCCTTGGGCGTGGCGATTGCGATGATGATCTCGTCGATTTCAAACTGCCGCGCGTATTTTTCCACATGCTCCGTGCCCAGGTAGACCGGTACGCGGTTTAGCTGCGTTCCCTTTTTGTTGGGATCGTCATCCACCGCCAGGATGGCGCGATTCTGGCCATAGCGGCCCGATTGAAGCTCCCGGATCACGGAGGCCCCGGCCCAGCCGGCGCCTACCACCATTACCCGCGTTCCCTTGCGGGTATGCAAAAAGGGCAGGCCCGTCCGTCCCCACTGGCCGGCAAGACGCAGGCTCAGGCGGGACGCGCCCGTAAGGATCAAAAGCAGCAGCCAGTCGATGAGGTACACGGTGCGAGGCATTAAAAACAGGTTGGGCTCCGGGGATATGGTGTAGGTGACCAGCGAAACAAGGTACGTCAGCCCCGATCCCATCAATGTGCCGATGGTGATCTGGATCAGGCCGTCCACACCGGCATACTGCCACAGGCTTTTGTACATCCTCACCGCAACAAAGCTCAAAATGGTCAAAGCGGTCATGATGGGAGCGATGTTCCAATATTTGTGAATATGGAGCCACGCTTCCTCCTGCATGTCAAAGCGAAGCTGCAGCGCCAGGATCATGGCGGCGTTGACCAGCGCGACATCCAAAAGCATCAAAAGAACCGTTTTGATTTTGCCTGCGTATTTCCCGCCGTATTTTTGCATGATTTATGCCATCCTGAATCGTTATCCTGTATGGATGCTTCATTGTATCACACAGCCGGCAAAAAATCCAGCCATACGGGAGTTTCGGAAAAGGATTCAGGATATCCGGCTGCGAAATAAAGAATGTTATTCCCTTTCAAGGAGGTCTGCCCGGATGAAATGCCCCCATTGCGGCCATTGGAACAAAGCCTCCCTGCCGCGCTGCTTCCAGTGCGGCCAACCCCTGCTTGTGCAGCCGGACTATGAGCGGAATCAGGGGCCTGGCTGGCAGCACGAGCTGAAAGAGGCCGCGCCCAAGGTCTACATCCGTGCGGACGAGCAAGGCGAGGCCGAATCCCTTACCGACAAAAGGGACGCGCTTGCCCATGAAATGGTGGAACTGAAAGCCCGCAAGGCAAGGGGTGAAAAGCACCAGCGTACGCTGCGGGAAGAATCCAGCCGCCGCGGCCTTGCGCCTTCCAGCATGACGGTCAGGACGAACACCACAAGGGAAACGATCTTCCGCTTAAGGGACGACCCGGAAACAACCCTGCGCCCCATGCCGCCGGAACTGGTGGAAGGAGGCGAAGTAGATTCAACGGCCAGGCTTGTATTCACCTCCAGGATAAAGCGCACCGGGCCTGATCGGGCGGAGGAGCCGGACGGGGAGGATGTTTTTCCCGGCGCGCAGCATACCAGCCAGTGGGTGCCACCTTCCGGAAAGACTGCAGGCACCCATGCGGTATACGACGGGTTCAACGACTCTGCTGCCTATGAACCCCTATGGGGAGATTTGCAGCCCGGCGGCGTTACCCAGCCTCAGGCTTATTCGTCCCGAAGGCCCATTCCAAAACGCATCAAAAAGCACAGGCTGCTAAGGGCTGTGCTGATTGTGATGCTGGCATTTGTTCTCTTTCTGGCCGGATCCATAGGCGTTTCCGCATGGAATCGGCGGCAGGAGGAGGAAAGACTGAAGCTGCGGCCCACCGTGGTGGCCTCCATCCTGAACGACCAGGCTGCCCATACCATCACCATCCCCGGTCAGGACGGCACGCAGATTTATGTGAAGGAAATGAGCAACACCTACGTCATCTCCGGGGGCATGGCCGTGGTGGAAATACCGGATTATATATGGTACAACGATTATGAGGATTATCTTTCAGAGACCATGGATGTGACGCTCACCCCGTACATACGCACAAGCTCCGGGCAGCATCAGCCCATGGCGCCCATCTCCTTTCAGGTTCAGGTCCCGCTGTCCCCCATCGAACTGGTAACGCCGGACAGCACGTATGTGGAAATTTCAACCGCCATGTATCCCATGAAATTCCGCGTTCGTGAAGGCAGCACCGTTACCATCAACGGCAGCAATTATTCCGACCTGGTCAACCAGGAGCGCGGCGACGTCACCTACAATGCCACAGTGCAGCCCATTGGCGAAAACAAAGTCACCATCAAGGTTCGCAGCCAGTACTGCCGCGAAAACGTGGTGGAAATCATTCTGTACAGGGCGAGGCAGGAAGTGCCGCTGGACCTTACATCCGACCAGACGTACACCAGTTCCAAAAAGAGCATGAGAATCACGGCCACCACCATCCCCGGCGCCGAGGTCAATGTGCTGACACCCCATACCGACCTGGATATTACCAACATCTCAACCGACGGTACCTTCTCCTTTTTCGCGGTGTTTAACCAGATCGGCAGCAACGCCGTGACCGTTCAGGCGGAAATCCCGGGCCGGCAGCCCTCCGTGCTGAATTTTGAGGTGTACTATGTGCCGCCAGAAGCTGAGTATACCAGAAAAGCCTGGGGCATCGATACCACCAAAGCCGCGCATATCACAAACTATAACAACCTTTTGGCCAATAATGCTCAAATGGTGAAAAACGCGCAGATTTATCTTTGCACCGGCGTAATCACGGAAATCATCAGCACCAAGCCGCAGCTCGCCATCATGAACACAGGCACGGAGGAAAAAACACAGTACGTCATGCTGGAGAACTCCACCAAAACCACCTGGGAGGTAGGCTCCTCCTACCGTATTTTCGCCGACGCCTTCGGCATGTACAATGATATGCCAAGGCTGGTAGCCAGGTATACATACAAAAAGTAAGGGAACCGGACCATGGCGGCAGTTTATTCCTTATTTCCTTTCCACATACAGGCTGCCGTCGGGCTGCAGTTCGGCATACAGCACATCCTTTGCGGAACGTATGTTTTGCTGCTTGAGCGTATCAATCAGCCATTGCTCATTCAGGTTGAACTCGGTCAGGTTCCGTGTAATGACACGGCCGTCCACAATGATTTCGGAAGGCATGAAGTTCTGCGCCGGCGGGAATACGTTCATATCCTCTTTTGTCACCTGCTGCTTTTGGGGTTTTTTCATTATTGTCAGTTTTCCGTTCGTTTCCAAGATGGCATATTCCACATCTGTTACGGAAAAAGTGTTTAACTCACGAAGAAGCATGGTCAATTCCTCCATGTTCAGGTGGGCTTTGCGCAAAGCGTCCCTCAAAAGCTTACCTTTCTTGATGACAATGATTGGCTGGCCATCCAGCAGAATCCTGATCTTTCCCGGCATCATATCAAGGCGGCTGTCCAAAACCGCCAGAAGGCACCAAATAATCAGCCCGATAATTTCATCCCAGAACGGCGCGCTTTCCCTGCTGATAATGTTTGCCGCAATCGAACCAATGGTGATGCCAGTAATGTAGTTGAAAAACGTTAGCTGGCTGAGCTGTTTGCTACCGATAATCCTGGCAAGAATCAGGATGACAACAAATGTGACCGCCGTTCTCAGCAAGGTATATAAGTGTTCCGCCACGATATCACTTCCCAAAAGAATTATCTCCAATCCATTCACGCCTATGTAAACATGTCCCTTCCTTCCAAAGATTAGCTGGATGTAAATATGCGGCAGGTGCACACTAAAATCTAAAAAGGAGGGGATCAGAAATGGGTATTGTGACAAATACCACGGACAAGTACCAAAAATGCATCGATGCCTGCAACCGCTGCGCACAGGCCTGCCACGAATGCACCGGCATGTGCCTGAACGAGCCGGATGTCAAGGCAAGGAAGCAATGCATCAGCATGCTGATGGA
The DNA here is from genome assembly GCA_023411395.1 of Bacillota bacterium. GTDB lineage: Bacteria > Bacillota > Clostridia > Christensenellales > Aristaeellaceae > JAEWAH01. The sequence goes on along the minus strand of JAEYOV010000071.1, from coordinate 43,467 downwards.
ATGCGCCTGCATCTGCACGGAAGCAAGCGGGTTTATGGCGATGGATGCGCAGCACGCGAAGGACATTTGCAACCTGTGCGCCACCATCTGCGACAAGTGCGCGCAGGATTGCCAGATGTTCAAGGATGACCATTGCGTAAAATGCGCCAATGAATGCAAGGTATGCGCCAATGAATGCAGGATGATGGCGCAAGGGACACAAACCGGTGCGGGCGGCCGACCGGCTTACGCGTAGTAAATCATATGGAAAAAGGCGTGCCGTGATTTGCGGCATGCCTTTTTGTATCTATCAAAAGCATCGCGAAGATATTCTATTGCCCCGGCGGCATGCTTTCGTCAAGTTCCTTGTGTTGCAAAGGCGTTTTGCCCGCCTGCACATCCGCAATCGTCTGGCCGCTGCCAAAGAGCTGATATTTGTAGGAGCAAAGTCCCTCAAGCCCCATGGGCCCCCTGGCGTGGAGCTTGCCCGTGGCAATGCCCACCTCCGCGCCAAAGCCGTAGCAGAACCCGTCGGCAAACCTGGTGGAGCAATTGTGGTAGACTCCGGCGCTGTCCACAAGCGCCATAAACGTCCGCACCGCCTTATCATCCTGCGCCACAATCGTATCCGTATGGCCGGAGCCGTACCGGTTGATGTGGCGGATGGCATCCTCCACCGAATCCACCACCTTGATGGAAAGGATATAATCCAGGTACTCCGTTTTCCAGTCTTCGCCCGCTGCCGCTTCACAGGGGATGATTTCCCGCGTTCTTTCGCAGCCTTTTAATACCACATTCTTTTCCGCAAGCGCTTTATGAACGGCGGGCAAAAAAGCCTGCGCGATGTCTTTGTGAACAAGCAGCGTTTCCGCCGCGTTGCACACCGCCACATACTGTGTTTTGGAATCCACCGTCACGCTGACCGCCATTTCCACATCCGCCGAAGCATCCACATACACGTGACATATCCCATCGGCATGGCCCAGCACAGGGATGCGGCTGTTGTCCATGATATAGCGCACAAATTCGTTGCTGCCGCGGGGGATGACAAGGTCGATGCAATCGTCCATTTTCAGCATATCACGAACTTCCTCGCGCGTTTCCAGCAAGGCTGCCCAGCCATCCGGGATATTGGCCTCCCTGGCCGCTTCCAAAAGGGCGTCCATCAGCGCCCGGTTTGTGCGCGCCGCCTCCCGCCCGCCCTTCAATAGCACCGCGTTTCCGCTTTTCAGGCAAAGGGAAGCGATTTGAACCAGCGCGTCGGGGCGGCTTTCAAAGATCACGCCCACCACGCCGATGGGACAGGACACGCGGTAGAGCTTCAAACCCGGCATCAATTCCCTGGCAAGCTGCGTATGGCCAAGGGGGTCGGGCAATTCACAAAGTGCCAATAATCCCATCTGAACCTGATACAGCTTTTTTTCGTCAAACAACAGGCGCTTTTTAAGCGGCGGCGCAAGGCCCTCAGCATCCGCCTGATTCAAATCCGCCTCGTTGGCATCGTAAATTGTTTGACTGTAACGAAAAAGCGCATCCGCCATGCGGCGGAGGGCGTTGTTTCTATCCTCAATAGAGGACGCCGAAAGCGGAATCGCCGCCTCCCGGGCCGAAACCGCCAGGGACCGGATATCCTGCATGGAGCGCACCTCCCTTTTTTTGTTTGTGTGCATTCCATTATACACAAAACAGCGGATCATTGCAATCGCGCCGCCGGTGTGGTATAATACATTGCTACCGGCGGAGACAAAGGAGGGGTTTGCATGCCGCGCGCAAAGGGCATCAAGCCCGTGGCCCAGAACAGGAAAGCCTATCACGATTATTTCGTGGAGGAAACCTACGAGTGCGGCCTTTGTTTGCAGGGTACCGAAGTGAAAAGCATCCGCCAGGGCCGGGTGAACCTGAAGGAAAGCTTCGCCATGGCGCGGGGCCAGGAGATTTTCGTGGAAGGGATGCACATCAGCCCCTACGAACAAGGCAGCATCTTCAACCATGATCCGCTCCGGCCCAAGAAGCTGCTTATGCACAAGAGTGAGATCCGCAAGCTTTCCGGGCAGGTACAGCGTCAGGGGTATGCCCTTGTCCCCATACAGATTTATCTCAAGGACGGCCGGATGAAGCTGGAACTGGGGCTTTGCAAGGGCAAGCATCTTCACGACAAGCGCGACGACGAGGCCGACCGGGATGCAAGGCGGGACATCCAGCGGGCCATGCGCAGCCACGACCGGGGCGAATAGTCAGTTACGAACATGGGGGTGTACTGGTTTCGACGGGGGTTGTCGAGGGTATGGTAAGCGAGCCGTGGACCCTGGCCACGTTAAAACGGGGAAAAACAATAACTGACAACAATAAACTAGCTTTCGCGGCTTAATGCCGCGACGTCGGACCGCATCTCCCGCGAGTGCGGAGCCCGGCGTCATTATCGCGGGGCACGGGCCCGTTCAAGCTTTGTGACGGCGCCGGCATTGATGAAGCTACCGAAACCGTAAGCCCGCCTGAGGGCGTGCGGCAGGGGGAATCTTAAATCTCAGGCTGCGCTCGGAGAAAACCATGTCAGCGAGCTTTCGGACAGGGGTTCGATTCCCCTCACCTCCACCAATGTGTCGCCCCAATGGCAAATGCCATTGGGGCGATTTTTGCACATTTCGCTTGTGGCCCTACGCACCACCCTGCGCTACGCTTGGGTGGTGTTACGTTTCCAAATGGCAATTCATTTGGAAACTCCAGGTTCGGGGATTCCATCCCCTCACCCTGGGCCAGCGGCCAGCGAAATGTGTAAGGAATGTTTGCTTCGCAAACCCCCGCCCGCCCGGCAAAGCCGGGCGAGACGATTACAAATGAAGGGGCCGCGACCCCTTCATTGCTTCCCCAGAGATTATCGGAGTTTGTTGATAGTTTGTAGGAACCGCTAGGCTCCTTTTCATTTCTTTAACATACGAATCTCACATGCGATATCACGCAGGCACCAATACACCAAGAACACGGAAACGTCATCATTATGCATCCTATTGTTCATGTAAACTTTTTTATCTCGAACCATACGTTTATCCAGATAGTGTAATGTAGGATGAGATTCTTCGGATAGTATGCTATAAGCAAAACCTGACCCCTCGACCTCCCTGCCATATGCATCCTTATATGCCTTGTTATTCTTAAGTGTTGCTTCAACAAATGAATGCCATTTGTTCATATCAGGAAATTGATTGTCATATTTGTTTTTCACTTCTTTAAGAAACCCATTAATAATCTCGATTCTTCTTTTTATTATTTTCTCATGACCGAACACAAAACTATCAATTTCTTCGGGGAAGAACTTTTGAATTAGGAATTCCATCCTTGCAATTTGGGATTCCATATCTTTATTCTTTTGATCCACATCCAATATAGATTTATCTTGTCGTAAAATGTAATAATCCATCCTATCCGCAGTCATCTCTTGTATTGCCAGTTTTTTTACTATTACACTAAAGATTTTACTATTACTGTAATTTTCAATCAACCGCTTTACAATTGCATACCTTTCTATTGCTCCCCTACATACATGGGCTATTGTATCATAGCGTTCATTCTCCAACAGTGTTATGATACTAACAGAATATGATACCATCGAAGGAATATACATCTTTAAGACCCACTTATTCTCACCAGTAAACAAGAAATCCTCTTTTTCTCCAATTGCTTGCCATATCTCACTCATTGCAAAACGAATCTTATCTGACCCCATATCAAATGAATTTGTCATGCATGGTTTCCTCCTGGATTTTTCTATACTAATCATAACATATATTTAGACAAACCATAACATATATTTAGGCAAAAGCACAGGCGAAATATCGTAATACATTGACGCGGTTCACCATCATCAAATATTTCGGCCCTTAGGTCGCTTTTTTTCACTTTTCGCTTGTTGCCTAGCGCCCCCTCACCTGCACCACAACCAGGCACAAGCCTAATACAAAGAATCCGCCACTTTCATAATGACGGATTCCTTGTATTTGCCGCTGGCCTGCGGCCATATGCCTATTTTAGATTAACCGTTTTCTTTCTTTACCTTTACCTGATGGCCGGTCGCCAGGGCGATGACGCCCGCGGCAAGCGTTAGGTAGGGTGCTACAATGGTGATACCGGCGGCTACCGGAGCGCTGACATTCGCTATTGTTTCCCTGTCGCCATTCTCTTTCCGCTTTTCAATGACGATGCGGGTTTTGCATGCTTCCTTGAAGAAGGAAGTGACTTTTTCCTTGGTTTCCTGTGTACAGTAATTGTTGTGTTGCATTTTAGCGTGCTCCCCTCCATATACCCGTCCTTGCTTTTCCAGCTCAACGAGGCAAGCGACAACATCGCCGTTGTTTTGCGTAAGCAGTTGCATCGCTTCCTCATAGGTCACATCTGCTCTTTCGCGCAGGTAAATGGTTTTTTGCAGCATATCGTCAGTCATGATGGTGATCCTCCTTGAAAAGTATGATTCCTTTTGACACACTCAGGATACCACGCAATGGGCAAAGGTTCTTGTGAAACGGCTTAATGAAGGATTAGAAAAAACAAAGAAACGGATTGGAGTTTTCAATCCTTACCATCTTTCAGGAACCGGAAGTTCAAAATCCTTGGATTTCTTCCAACAATCTTTCCTGAAAAAATTCCGAAAACCTATTGAACGATCGTTCAAAATCTGTCATAATAGATTTGAACGATCGTTCAATTCTTGTTTGGGAGTTGATTGTATGGATTTCGCCGCGAACAAGCGATATTGGGAAAACGCTGTGAACGCCCGCCATTCGTGCCGCAGCTATCAGAACCGCCCGGTGGACGCTGCGGTGATGGAGAAGCTCAAAGCGTTTGCGAATTCAATGGAGCTGCCCTTTGAGCATGACTATGAGCTGCGCTTTTTCGGGTCCCTCGGCCATCCGCTGGCCAATAACCTGCGGAACCCGCCGCCCGACTGCCTGGCGTTTCTGTCCAGGACCGATCTTGTATCCATCGGCAAGACCGGTTTTGCGGGTGAGCTCTTTATGCTGTACGCTACAGGCCTGGAGGTTTGTACCTGCTGGTTTGGCCATTACATTTTGCCGGAGGTGGAGCGTGCCATGCCGCACCTGGGCAAGCACGCAAGCGATCCCGCGCCGGCCTACGGCTTTGGCAAAGGCGAAGTGGAGGGCATACGCGCGATTTGCATCACCCCGCTGGGCTATTGGGAGCAAAAGGGCTTGCGCCTTGCCGACCGCATCGCGAGCAGCATGATGAGCTTCAAGCGCAAGCCCCTTAACGAGCTGATGGAAAACGGCGCAGACCCCGGGAAGCTTCCGCCGCAAATTCAATACGCGCTGGACTTCGCACGCAAGGCGCCCTCCGGCGGGAACAGCCAGCACTGGCGATTTTCGGTTTCTTACGATAACAAAACGGTGACAATCGCAAAGCCGAAGGGTTACAGGCATTTCAAATGGGAGCATTGCGATATGGACGTGGGCATCTGCGCCTTCCATTTCTGGCTGGGGCTTAAGGTGCAAGGCATCCCCTGCACGGTCGAGGCGGTGCCGGATGGGGACAGGGTCATATGGAGGTTTTCACTTTGATGAATGAGCCCTCTGCTTGTCCCGTATTCAGTGACGACCCCAAAAAGCAGGTGATTCTGGAGGCCGCGCTGCATGAGTTTGCCGAAAAGGGGTACAGCGGCGCCTCAACCCGCTCCATCGCCAGCTACGCCGGCGTTGCGCACGGGCTAATGTACTACTACTTCAAAGACAAGAAAACGCTCTTTTTGCAGTTAAGCCGCCTTCTGCGCGAATGGGTCGTTAACAGCGTATATGACGGGTTGGAAACGAACGACGTATTTGCGTCCATGCTCGATATGTGCAAGAAAAAGCTGGAGCTCTTTTCGGCGTATCCGTCGGTATACCAGGTGGTCATGGAGGGAGTACGCTATTTCCCAAGAGAGTTTGAAGCCGATGGCAAGGAAATAAAGCGGGACGTATCCGTCTGGACCCAGTTCGCGCAGCATGGCCTTACGCCGCATCAAAGACAGACGCTGGAAGTTATGGAGCTTGCGCTGGAGGCCATGGGCGACAGGTATCTGGCAAGATATATCGGCGGGGAACTGACTGCCAATGAAATGTTTAAATCCGGTGTGCAAAAGGCCGTGGAGCTGATAGCATACTTCAAAAAGGTTTGGCAACTGCCGTTTGGGGATTGATTCCTGCCTTTGTGTTGTGCTGGTTTAGGTATGGCCTTATCTGGACATATAAACAATAGGCAAACATCATCATGTGAAAAGGAGATCATCCCATGAAAATTCTCTATCAGGCATCGGCAGTAGCTACCGGAGGGCGCGACGGGCAGGTATCCGTGGAAAACACGCCGCTCCGGTTTGAAATGGCATCCCCGCCGGAGCTGGGAGGTAGCAAGCCCGAAGGATACAATCCGGAGCAGTTGTTTGCGGCCGGCTACGCTGCTTGCTTCGGCAGCGCTTTGCAGCATGTGTTCAAGGTGAACAGGCTGTGCGTGGGACTACCGCAGGTGCATGCCACAGTGGGCATCGGCAGGAATGACGCGGGCGGCTTTGCGCTTGCGGTGGAACTCGTGGCCGTGTTCAAGGACCTGGATCAGGCCACCGCCGACCAACTGGTTTTGAAGGCCCATCAAATCTGCCCGTATTCCAACGCCACAAGGGGAAATATTGAGGTGAAGGTTTCGGCAAGGGTGGAATAGGCTCTTTCAATGGCAAGGCATATTGGGTGTCTTTTCAAGGGATACTACCGCAAAAAGAACGGGGTAGCCCATGTTGAAATCTGTGTATGCCCAATTAACCATCGAGCTGTTCCTTGGCTTCATCGGCCTTTTGATCGCGGTAAAAATCATCGGCCGGCGGCAATTTCAGCAGATATCACCCTTTGATTTTATTTCCGCCATAGTGCTGGGCGAACTGCTGGGCAACGCCATTTATGACAATGAAGTCTCCATACTGCACGTACTGTACGCGATTGCTGTTTGGACGGTTCTGTTGTTTGTCACCGAAAAAGCGGTGCAAAAATCAAGAAAGCTCCGCAGGGCCGTGGAAGGATCTCCCGTTCTTTTAATCGACAAGGGCGTGATCAATTATCAGGTGATGAGCAAGGAGCGGCTTGACTTTGTTGAACTTTTAAGCCTGCTCAGGGATAAGGGTGTTACGGTGCGGGAAGTTGAATACGCCATTTTGGAGCACAACGGATTGATCACCATCATCAAAAAGCCGCCCTACGACCAGGTAACGAAAAAAGACCTGAATATAGCTCTGGGCCCGGTGCTGCTCAACATTCCGCTGATTATTGAAGGCGAGATCATCGCGGCCAATTTGAAACATGCCGGGCACGATGAAGCGTGGCTGCAAGGCACGCTGAAGCAGCAGCAGATCAATGACATAAACGATGTGCTGTATGCGGAATGGAATGACGCCGAGGGCCTCCATGTTCAAAAAAAGTGATGCGATTTGGAACCGGCGCCGTTTCCCCCGCATAGGCTGTTAGCGGTTCCCCTGAAGAGGGGGAACCGGCAAAGGCAGCCTCCTTTGCGCCGCCCAGTAATCAATGGGCATAATCAAATAAACAATTCGGGGAGCGGCATTCGCCGCTCCCTTATGCCTGCCGGAAAACAAAACGTTCCATGGGAGCGCGTTAAATCAGTAACGTTTTGTTCATTTGCCGAATATTTACATAATGGGCGCGAAAAATCATCATCACCGTTCATTCATGAAATGATTGAATATACGCCGGGAAAACACATCAGCAACAAAGGAGCGCATTTGTATGGTTAACGGCATAAGCGATGGCACCAGCGCCGAATTGGTATCACAGAACAATGAGTCAACCATTTCCGATGCGGAGAACGATAACAATGACTGCCAAAGGTCAAAGGGAAAGCACTGCAGCACAAACCCGGTCAACCCACTCCATGTTCATGAGGTGTATGCTCTGACTGGGGTTGCGGAGCACGGCAAGGATTCCCACCAGCAACGCATTTTAGCCATCACAAGCGAGCCAAAGCTCGTTGGCAAAAACAATCACTACCATGAAGTGATCTTCAAGACGGATTTCTATGGCAAATTTTTTCATGAAGGCTGGGGCAAGACCGGCGGAGCCGTCAGGGTAGGCGACGGGCACGTTCATTTCCTGGAAGGTACCACAACGGTCGATGACGGCCATTGGCACAGATACAGAATCGCCACTTCCCTGGACGGTTTTTTTGAATGAGGAAAATGCCTGGATTTTTAGCATTGCCTTCCCTATGGAGCGTCTCTCGCGCCGCTCCATAGGGTGTGAACGCATGAAGCAACTCAGGGAACGGCGAATGCCTTCCCCTTCTTTCAACATTCAATTCAGCCTTTTATAAACCTCAATGAACTTCTTCTCATTTTCCTCTGACCAAAATCCGCCGCGCTCCCATTCAGCCTGCTTTTGCAATATGGCCTGATACCTTCTTTCCAGCTCGTCCCGCAAAACCGGCTTCAGCAGCGGATTCCGCCGGTATGATTCCACATCCGCCTTCAGGCTTTCCAGCGCGGCCATCCGTATTTCCTTGAACCGCTCCCTGGTCATAATGAAATTGACCTCCCCGCCATAAAGGACAGCACACCCAATGGCATGCTTCCTTCAACTTTTGATGGTGGTTATTCTGCGCTGTGACGCCGGTTTTAGGCACGCAGAATTTGGCAGGGAGAATCGGTTCAGAAGGTGTATACATGAGCATTGTCTGCTATAGCTAACACATCATATGTGATTCAACAAGACACAGAAAGTACCGGACAATATACCGGGACAGCCCTGCACTGTCCTGTTGGCAGCGCGGAAAACGCGCTTGTGTTCCTATGGGGAAAACCATATAATGGCAGTATCACACTCGAAAGAAGGAGCAAGCCATGGCAAGAACGTACCGCCTGTACCAGGTGGATGCCTTTACAAAGGAGAAATTTAGGGGCAATCCCGCCGGCGTCATCCCGAACGCCGACGGCCTTACGGAGAGCGAAATGCAGAAAATCGCCAGAGAGCTGAACAACTCCGAAACGGCGTTTATCTTTTCTTCCAAGGACGAAAGCTACGACGTACACGTTCGCTTTTTCACGCCCACAAGGGAGGTGCCCATCTGCGGCCACGCCACCATTGCCGCGCATTATGTGCGGGCGCTGGAAACGGGGCTTGGCGGTGCGCGGGTCATGCAAAAGACCGGCGCGGGGATACTGCCAGTGGACATCGTGCGGGATGGCTGCGACCTGAAAATTGTCATGACCCAGGGGAAGATTACCTTCGGCGAAATCATTGGCGGGGAAAACAAAAAGGCCCTTTTATCGGCTTTGGGGATCACCGAAGCGGACCTTATGGAAAAGTACCCCGTTCAGGCCGTATCCACCGGCCATGGCAAGGTGATGATTTGCATCAAGGATAACGTGACGCTGGATCAGTTGAAACCGGATTACGGCGCGCTGATGAGGCTGAGCGAAGCCATTTCATGCAACGGGTATTATGTGTTCACCCCGGATACGGGGGACAGCGGCGTACTCATCAAAGGCCGCATGTTTGCCCCGGCTATCGGCATCAACGAAGACCCGGTGACAGGCAACGCCAACGGCCCCTTGGGGGCTTACCTGGTGCATCACAGGCTGGTAAGGCATAACGGAGAAATGTTTCAATTCCTTGCCCGGCAGGGGGAGGCCATCGGAAGGGCGGGAACGGTGGGCGTCCAAGTGAAGATTGAAAAGGACGAACCCGTACAGGTCAAGGTTTCGGGAAACGCCGTCGTCGCGTTTCAGGCGGAGATGGTGCTGCTGTAGCCAGCCGGTATCAAAGCGTTTCCGGCAGCCAGCAGTCGTCCGGACCCAAAGGCAGGGAGAGCATCTTCCCGCATTTTGAGGCGTCCTTCGCCTCGTGGTATTTCAGCAGCATATCGCCGTTTGGCATCAGGCCCAATATTTCCAGCTTTCCCTCAGGGTGGGACAGGCAGTATTTGAAGGATTTCCCCAGGCCGTTTTGACGGGCTTTGGCCGATTCCACAATGCTGATCCCCTGCCACAGAGGCACCTGGAACTGGTTCTTAACGCCCTTGACGGGGCGGCACTGGAACACGTAGTAGGGCTGGCAGCCAATGCGGGTCAGACCTCTGAAAAGATCGGAAAGGATTGAGGCGTCATCATTGACACCCTTTAAAAGAACCGTCTGGTTCCTGACCACGCAGCCCGCCTGTTGAAGGGCACGGACTGCGGCCGTTGATTGCAAAGTGATCTCCCTTGGATGATTGAACTGCGTCACCACGTACAGCTTCTTTCTTTGGCCAAAGCGGGCAAGCAGGTTTGTCAGCCCCCGGTCCTCCGTAATGCGCTCCGGCAGGGTGACGGGCGTGCGGGTGGCCAGGCGGATCAGGTCCAGATGACCGATGGCCGTGAGGGCATTGAGGTGCTTTTCGATGGTCCCGTTGCTGTTCATGAAAGCGTCGCCGCCGGAAACAAGCACGTTGGAAATTTCCCGGTGGGCAGCGATATAGGCGAATATCTCATCCAGGTGCGAGGCGATCTCATCGTCGCTCAGCCCCACCAGCCGCTTCCTGAAGCAATGGCGGCAGTACATGGCGCACTTGCTGGTGGACAGGATGATGGCTGTCTCGCGGTACTTGTGCTGCAAGCCGGGGATCAGGGTGTTGGATGACTCCCCGCTGGTATCAAAGCTCCCGTCCATATTCATTTCATCCACGGATGGCACGGCCATTTTCAGAATCGGATCGTTGGGATCATCAAAATCGATCAGCGAAAAATAGTAGTCGCTGATCAGCATGGGAAATTGATCCAGGACCCTGTTCATCCTGTCGACACCGGCGTCGCTCAGGCCCATGGCTTCCTTCAGGTCTTCGGCGCTGGTATAGGGCATGGTGATTCTCCTTTCCGGCCATCGAAACTGATTGCGTCAAAACTGACAACTCTATATCATATTATAGATTGTCAGTTTTATGATGTCAACCAAAGCCCAGGGATTGCCGGCCGGAATATGATGGGCCCGCGAAAATGCCTAGCCCATGCGTCACAGGGCTGCAGGCCTTTATCCTGCCGCAGGTTCGCTGTTTGCTATTTTCTATTTTCGTAGTATGATGTTTCTGGCAATAAAATGGCAAAGGAGCAACGCATGACAATGGGTTATACTCTGTTCCTGGCGGCTGCAGCCGTGGAAACCGCCTTAATGATTTTCCGCCTGTATACAAAATCAAGCCAGACAAACGCCAAAGGCGTTGTCCGTATCGGTATGCTTGCGGCCTTCGGGCTGCTGTTCTTCCTGCCCGGTATGACCTGGAGCTTCCGCTACTATGCCCTGGCCGCCCTGCTTACCCTGCAGGCCGTGACAGGGGCGGTCCAATTGATACGGAAAAAGGAAGAGCGGAAGCCTTACAGCGCGCAGCGTGCCGTTCTTGCATCCATCGGCGGGATTGCGCTGTTCTTCCTTGCCGCCCTGCCGGCGGTCCTGTTTCCGGAGCACGGCATCATCCCGCCCACGGGTCCGTATCATGTCGCCTCGTCGGTTTATACGTTTACGGATGCAAACCGTACGGAGGCTTTCGCCAATGCGGCTGAAAACAGGCGCCTGAATGTGGAATTCTGGTATCCCCAAAACCCGGACGGCAAGTATCCGCTGATCATTTTTTCCCACGGGGGGATGAGCATAAGAACAAGCAACCTGTCGCTGTATCATCATTTGGCAAGCAGCGGGTATGCGGTGTGTGCCATCGACCATACATACCACAGCCTGTACACCACGTTTGACGACGGGCGCACCGCGTACATCGATTTGGACAATATGCGGGAATTTCAAAAGGAGAACGCAAAAAAAGACAGGCAGCAAAGCTACGAATACTATCAAAAGTGGATGAAGCTGCGCACGGACGACATACAGTTTGTGATGGATCAAATCATATCGCAATCAGAAAGCGGTGAGGCCGGCACCGTATACGGCCTTGTGGACGCTTCCAAAATCGGCGTGATGGGCCACTCCCTGGGCGGTTCGGCAGCCCTTGGCATCGGCCGCATACGGGAGGATGTGGGCGCGGTGATCGCGCTGGAATCGCCTTTCCTGTGCGATATTACAGGCGTTGAAAACGGAGAGTTTGTGTTCCGGTCCGACGCCTATTCCATGCCCGTGCTGCAAATTTATTCCGACAGCGCGTGGCCCATGCTTGGCGATTGGCCCCAGTATGCCCAGAATGTACGCTTCCTTGCAAAGGACCCCGCGGACGCGCCCTTTGTGTACATCCGGGGGGCCGGGCACCTGACGCTGACGGACCTTGCGCTTACCAGCCCGGTATTGACGCGTTTGATAAACGGGTTTCAGGCAACGGTCGATACGGAATACTGCCTGCAAACAATCAATAACGTCTGTCTTGCGTTTTTTGACTGCCACCTAAAGGGAAAAGGGAGCTTTCCCGAAGGCGGGGTATATTGAACCTTTTCCATGTTTAGCGTATGAACAAACCTGGTATATATATCATGTAATTCCTTTTCCCATTCCAACCCGGGAAATGAGGTGTGTGTCATGGGCCTTATCGGTTGGCTTGTTCTTGGCGCTTTGGCCGGCTGGATTGCCAGCATGTTCACCGGCAATAACCGCCGGATGGGTCTTGTTGCCAACATCGTCGTTGGTATTATCGGTTCCTCTGTCGGAGGGTTTGTATTCAATCTCCTGGGCGGCCGCGGCGTCACCGGACTCAATCTGTGGAGCCTCATCGTGGCGGTGGCCGGCTCTGTGATATTGCTGTCCATTGTCAATGCCATCAGAAAATAATGTCAAAAGAAAGGTGAGCCTATGCATGCCGGATTAATAGAGCTTACGGTAGAGGCCACCGTCAATGCCCCGGTGGATAAAGTATGGGAGTACTGGACGGACCCGAAGCATGTCGTAAACTGGAACCACGCGTCGGAGGACTGGCATTCGCCGTATGCCCAAAACGATCTGAGGGCAGGCGGAAAATTCCTGTTCAGAATGGAAGCCAGGGATGGAAGCCAGGGCTTTGATTTTTCAGGCGTGTATGATGAAGTACAGCCGCATAAGGCCATATCGTTTGTGATGGGCGACGGCAGAAAAATCAAAACCCTCTTTTTTAGCCAGGGGAACAAAACGAAAATCGTGGAAACCTTCGACGCCGAGAACGTCTATTCCCCTGAACAGCAGCGAAGCGGTTGGCAAGCCATTTTAGACAACTTCAAAAGCTACGCCGAACAACGTGGCTGACATCTATAGCGAAGCAGAAAACCCCTGTCCTGAACGGATGGGGGTTTTTGTTTCCTCCCATTTACAAACCGGTGCAGGAGTGATATACCGGCAGGCCTGTTGAACCTTTTGCAGGCCTTTGTGCCTATCGAAATTGATCTACTTTTTTGCTTTCTTCTTTTCCGCCGCCCATAATTCGTTTTCCGCCGCGCGGAACCTGACAATCCTCCCAATCAGCTCATGGGGCAGCGGCTTATCGTACGGGAACTGGATGGCCCCCTTGGAAGTCTTGTACTCCACAAGCTCCCCCGCAAAATGCTCCACGCCGCTGGCGCCCGGGTAAAAGCCCAGGTGGTTTTTGTTGCCCGCGAAATGCACCAGGTTCCCGTGATATACAAACGTGGCCATCCCCCAGCTTATTTTTTCCGACGCCTCGGGCGCCGCTTCCCGGATGGTTTTGCGTATGGCCTGCATGACTGTCTGGATCCCATCGGGGAATTGGCTGATGTATTCATCGATGTTTTTGGACGTTGCCTGATTGCTTTGCATGTTGTTTCCTCCTTGGACAAAATCAATCCTTCATTTTTTGCTTCAGCCTGTAATAGGTGGAATAATTGTCAAAGCCCGCCTTGTAGGCGGCCTCCGCCGCCGGCATGCCTACGGAACGCAGATGCTCGGCATACGCGATGCGCTTTTGCCGCACATACTCCATCACCGACCGGCCGGTGGCCTTTGTGAAAACGCGGTTGATTTGATTCTTGCTCATGAAAAACTGCTGGGATAGCATATCCAGTGTGATCCTTTGCGAAAAATTGGTATTGATGTGGGCGATGATTTTTTGCGGCAGCGTCATCTCCAGGGCGTTTTCGTCCTGCGGCCTGACCGCATTGTAGATGTTCAGAATCTGCGACAGCATGGCCGTAAGGCGCGCGTTGACAGCCGGGCCGGAAAGATCGTCGGGATAGGCATAGCAGGCTTGCAAGGCAGACAGTTCGTAAAGAACGGAGTGTACTTCCTCCAGATAAATGGTGGGCGAATGAAAAGGGCGCAGCAATTGCATTCTGATCTTTTCTGGGACAAGACCGGCGTCAAAATGCAATGTAAAACGCTCGTATTTATCGGCTGTCTTCACGCGGCACTCGTGAAACGTGCCGGGAGACATCAAAAGAACGCTGTTGGGCTTGGGCTCAAACAGTACGCCGTTCACCAGGTAATCAACGGAACCGCTGATAAAATAGTAGATTTCGTACACGGGATGGCAATGCAATTTGTATGATACCGACACATCATACGATACGTTGTGGGTAGCGTTGATGTGGTCCAGAAAAAACTGCTGCATCATGTATGAAAGCACGTCCCTTCCTGATCGGTGTCTTCATTCTACCCCGGAATGGTGCGTAATGCAATATAAACAATGAAAAATGCAATGTACATTGCACGATAAACGGCGTAGACTCTTATCATCACAGGAACGGGAGAATGAAATATGCTGCTTGGCGCCCAAAGCTATACAATCCGCGCATTCACCCAGACGGAACGCGATTTCCGCATTGCCATGAAGAAGATTGCCGCCATCGGGTATACCTCCGTGCAGCTCTCCGCGGTAGGCCCCATTGACCCGAAAACAATAAAAAGCATTTGCGATGAAAACGGCCTGACCATCGTCCTGACCCACACCAACCCCGAAAGAATCCTTTCGGATGCGGACGCGGTGATACGAGAGCATGACGTACTGGGCTGCGATTATATCGGGATCGGCTCCATGCCCGACCGCTACCGCAATGAGGATTGGATCGGCCGGTTCGCGGCTGATTTCTCTGTCCCGGCAAAAAAGATATGCGAAGCAGGCAAGCTTTTAATGTACCATAACCACAACTTCGAGTGGGAACGGCTATCCACCGGACGGACGATGATGGATGTGCTGCTCGATTCCATGCCGGAGGGCTTGATGGGCGTCACACTGGACACCTACTGGGTGCAGGCCGCCGGGGCGGACATCTGCGCCTGGATCGAAAAGCTGCAAGACCGCATCCCCTGCGTGCACTTGAAGGACATGGCGGTGAAGGGCTTCGAGCAACGGATGGCCGCCGTTGGCGAAGGCAACATCGATTTTGCAAAAATTCTGGTGCTTCTGAAAAAGCTGGGTAAAACGAAGCACATCCTGGTGGAGCAGGACAACTGCTATGGCGACAGCCCCTTTGCGTGCCTGAAACGGAGCTACGATTACGTGAAAGGGCTGGGATATTGACATGGGTGTTTTGAAGCTTGGCATTATCGGCATCGGCAATATCGGCTCGGCCCACTGCGAACGCATCCTGGGCGGAGAAACGCCCGAGATCTCCCTTGCTGCTGTAGCGGACAGAAACGAAGGACGAAGGGCTTGGGCCAAAGAAAACCTGCCCGAGGGCACGGCCATCTTTCAAGAAGGCATCGACCTTATCAAAAGCGGCTGCTGCGACGCCGTGGTCGTCGCCACGCCCCACTACCAGCATCCGGAGCTGGCCATCGCGGCCTTCCAAAATGGGCTGCATGTGCTGTGCGAAAAGCCGGCGGGCGTGTATACGCTTGCGGTGCGGGAAATGATTGCGGAGGCCGATAAACACCCGGAATTGACATTTGCCATGATGTTCAACCAACGCACCAATTGCCTGTACCGCAAGATGCACGAGATGATTCAAAGCGGCGAGCTTGGGGCGCTCAAGCGTGTCTCCTGGCTGATCACCGACTGGTACAGGACGCAGTTTTATTACGATTCCGGAGCCTGGCGCGCCACCTGGGCGGGCGAGGGCGGCGGCGTACTGCTCAACCAGTGTCCCCATCAGCTGGACCTGTTGCAATGGCTGTGCGGCATGCCAAGCAAGGTGACGGCGTTTTGCCATGAGGGCAAGTGGCATGACATCGAGGTGGAGGACGACGTGACCGCTTATCTGGAATACGAAAACGGCGCCACAGGCGTGTTTGTCACCACCACCGGCGACGCGCCGGGCACCAACCGGCTGGAGATTACCGGAACCCTGGGCAAACTGGTCTGTGAAGACGACGGGCTTGTCTTTTATAAGCTGGAGATGGACGAGCGGGAATGGTGCAAGGCCTCCAAAGAAAGCTTCACGAAGCCTCCCTGCCGGCGTATCGACTTGGAAACTGATGGGGATAACCCGCAGCATGCAGGCATTTTGAACACATTTGCGTCTAATATTTTGTATGGTACGCCCTTGATTGCCGACGGCCGGGAGGGCATCAACGGACTTACGCTGTCCAACGCCATGCATCTTTCCGGATGGCTGAATCAAACCGTATCCATCCCCCTGGACGAAGAGCTTTTTCTGAAGGAATTGAACAAGCGCCGCGCTGCCTCCCGCCTCAAGTCGGGCGAGAGCGTATACGCCGATGTAAAGGGCACTTACGGTGTATGACTAGCGCCTAATGGGTGCTGTCGATAATACCGCGGAAATGGAAAACCGGGGTAGTGTGTTTGCTGTAGCGTCCCACAGAAAGGAGGAGCACATTTCGGGGCGTCTTATGTTAGGAAACGAAATATGGCCTGAACGAAAAGAAGATAAGGAGATTGAACAGACATGAAGAAATTGCTTTGCCTGCTTCTCTCGCTGGTAATGCTCATTCCCGTTGCCTCCGCTATCGCGGAAGAATTCGCTTACCCAATGGATGGCAGCGTCACCCTGACCTGGTTTGCCTCCGAAGGTTTCGGCGGAATCAACGACGCGTATGCCAGCCCCGATGAATCGCCCTTCCACAAGGGCCTGAGCGAAATGACCGGCGTAAACATCCAGTGGTCGGTCCCCACTGCCGGCACGGACTCCAGGCAGGCATTGAACCTGGTAATGGCCAGCACGACGCTGCCGGACATTATTTTCGGCCAGTTGATGACCGACGCGGCCCGCTATATTGAGGAGGGCGCGATCCTCGATCTGACGCCTTACATGGAGAAGTGGGCGCCGAATTATTACGCGTTCCTCCAGAGCAACCCGGCCTACGACAAGGCGATGAAGACGGACGCCGGGCAGTATTACGGCTTTGGCTTCTTCCGCGAAGCGGGCGGCTGGAACGATACGTATGAAGGCCCGGTCATTCGTCAGGATTGGCTGGACGAGTGCGGTCTTGAGGCTCCCAAAACCATTTCGGACTGGGACAACGTCATCAAGGTTTTCCATGACAAGTACGGCGCCACCTTCTCCTTTGCCTGGGACCCCCGCTTCCGTGACAGCGGCATCGCCGGCGCTTTCGGCGCGCATGGCATGGCGGGCCAGGCCGGCAGCGCCTACCGCTACTTTGTCGATGATAACGGCAAGGTACAGTTCGACATGGCGCAGGAGAACTGGCTGAATTACATGCTCAAGCTCAATGAGTGGTGGGCAGCCGGCCTGATGGATCAGGATGTGTTCGCCACCAGGGATACCGAGGCCAAAACCAAGGCTTTGAACGGCGTTATGGGTATTTCCTATACCTCTATGGGCCAGATGTCCAACTGGCGCAAGGAAGCCGACCAGGCCGGCAACGGGGCCAACTGGGTGGGCCTGCAATACCCCACCGCGGATGACGGCTCCATCAGCATGGTGTTTGGCGGCTCGGGCATCGGCACTGTCGTTTCCGTCATCTCCGGCGACTGCCCGGAGGAGAAGATTGAAGCCGCCATGCGCGTGCTTGACTACGCCTATTCGCCCGAGGGCAACCTTTACTGGAACTTTGGCAAGCAGGGCGTTTCCTGGGACTACGACGAGAACGGCGAGCCCGCTTACCTGCCCCTGGTAACCGAAGATCCGGACGGAATCAACGACGCCATTTCCAAGTACGGCGGCTCCACCTGGAGCGGAAGCTGCATCCAGGCGACAAAGCTGCTTTACATGAAGAACACCAAAGAATCCATTGCCGCCAACGACCTGTGGTTCTATCCCAACCAGGAAATCGCCGGCAAGGGCAAGATGCCCAGTGGCGTGACCCTGACTGCGGACGAAAGTGATGAGCTGACCAACATCGAAGCCTCCCTGGGCACCTATGTTCCGGAAATGTCAGCCAAGTTCATCACCGGCGAGGCTACCAGGGCAGATTGGGCGAACTATTTGACGGAACTGGACAAAATGGGCCTTGGACGTGCTCTGGAGATCCGCCAGGCGGCATATGACCGCTTCATGGCCCGCTAACCAAAAGGGCGGAATCCTGACGGCCCGTTGCAAAGGGACGGGGATCGCCTCGATCTGAGGCGATCCCCCATTTTGATACTGTAAACGGAAGGATCGATGTTATGACGAAAGCTCCTGCATTCGCAGTATACCCGGCGTATAAGCGCGGGTTCTTGCACAGGCTCGCCAGGGATTTCAAAATGAACAAGTACAAGTATCTATTGATTATACCGGTGCTGATCATATTGGCGCTGTTCGCTTACAAGCCGATGTACGGATTGCTTATCGCCTTCAAAAATTTCCGGCCCAGGCTGGGGATTGAGGACAGCAAATGGGTCGGGCTGCAGAATTTCAAGAATTTATTTGGGGACGTGTATTTCGGGCGCCTTTTGCGCAACACGCTTTCCATCAGCCTTTTGAATATTCTCTTTGGCTTTCCACTGCCGATTATACTGGCGCTTTTGCTCAATGAGGTGCGCAGCAACGGCTTCAAGCGCACGGTACAGACCGTAACGTATATGCCGTATTTTGTGTCCATGGTCGTCACCTGTGCGCTGGTGCGCGTTTACTGCCAGTCTAGCGGCATCTTTTCCGACATCCTTGTGTCATTCGGCGCGACACGGCAAAACCTGCTCACCAACCCGCAATATTTTTATCCCATCTACATCATTTCCGACCTGTGGCAATTCGTGGGATGGAATTCGATTATCTATCTGGCCGCGCTTTCAAGCATCGATCAGGAGCAGTATGAAGCCGCCCGCATCGACGGCGCGGGGCGCTTCAAGCAGGTGCTGCACATCACCCTGCCCGGCTTGATGCCGACGATCACGGTGCTGTTTATACTGCGCATGGGCGGCGTACTCAACGTGGGATTTGAAAAGGTCCTGCTATTGTATACCGAGGCGACCTATGAAGTGGCGGATGTCATCTCCACCTACGTTTACCGGCGCGGCATCATGCAGGCGGATTACAGCTACGCCACCGCCGTGGGTTTGTTCAATTCCGTAGTCAATGTGGCCTTTTTGATAACAGCCAATATGATCATCAAGAAGCATAGCGATTCCGCGCTGTTTTAAGGAGGGGAGAACATGGCAAAACATAAAAATACGCTTCAATATGACACAAAGGGTGAAAAAGCGTTCAGCGTCATAAACGCTCTGTTCCTCATCCTTCTTTGCCTGGTCACGGCATATCCGGTCTACTATGTGTTCTGCGCGTCCTTCAGTGAGAATGTCAAGCTATTGCAGAACCCCGGCTTTATGCTCCATCCCCTGGGCTGGAACCCCTCCGCCTATCGCCTGGCCTTCACGCATCCCCTTTTGGCCAGCGGCTACAGGAATATCCTTTTCATTATGGCCGTATCACTGCCCCTGAACATTCTTTTGACGCTGTTCTGCGGGTATTTTCTGGCCGGCCGGAACATCATGTTCAAAAAGCCGATCATGGCGGTTATCATGTTCACGATGTTTTTTAACGGCGGCATGATACCGAATTATTGGAACATTGAGTACCTGGGACTGAAAAATTCGCTTTGGGCGCTGATCCTGCCAGGCGCCATCAGCGTATACAATTCCATCATCTGCAAGACAGCCATCGAAGCCGTTCCCGACAGTCTGGCGGAATCAGCATACATCGACGGTGCGAACGATATTCGGGTGCTTTTTCAAATCGTGCTGCCGCTGATTATGCCAACCATCGCGGTGCTGCTTTTATACTATGGCGTCGCACACTGGAACAGCTGGTTTAACGCTTCCCTCTATATCGTGGACAATAAAAATCTGCCTATACAAAACGTGCTGCGCAGCGTGCTGATCGCCAATTCCAACATTCTGAACGCCGCCGCATCCGAGGAGGACCGCATCAACGAGTTCGCGGAAACCATCAAATATGCCGCGATCGTCATTTCCACGGTGCCTGTACTGCTTATCTATCCCTTCGTGCAGAAGTATTTTGTCAAGGGCGTTATGATCGGCGCGGTGAAAGGCTAAAGCCTTTGAGAAAATGACTCGTCAGTTTATCCCCTCTTTTGTCTACTGTCTGGGGCTTCCCCTTGAGGAGAAGGCTTGACAGCTACCCTGATGAAAATTTGACAGCGGGCTTCATGCGCGAAGCCCGCTGTTTTAATCACTTTGTTATTCCACCCGCATGGGTTCGCCCCTCTTGCGCAGCGGCCGCCACAGGAGCCGCTCCTCCCCCTTGAGCCTTCGCATGGCCTCAATGAAGAAGTAGTCGCCGTAATTCATGGCGATATGATGGCCCGGCGCGTCATGATAAGCCGATGTGCACATGGTGAGGATGGCAGGGGTAGCATGCGTCCAGTCGGAACATTTTTCATCCATGGCTCGCAGCATGCGGATGGCGGCGCCCCTGTAGCCGTCCGCCGCGGGATCGCTGCCCAGCACGTCTGCCAGCTCCATAAGGCCGCAGGCGGCAATGCCACCGGCACAGTTGTCCTTCAAATCCGGCTCTTTGGGCTGCTTGAAATCTACCGGGGGGATGTAATCCGCCGGCATATTTGAAAGGAAATAGTCCGCCACGCCCCTTGCGGTGCGCAGGAAGGATTCATCGCCCGTATACGCGTAGCTTAGCATAAAGCCGTACAGCGCCCACGCCTGGCCGCGGGACCAGCTTGTTCCGGGCGCGTATCCCTGGCCGGTGGGCGTATCCACCACCTTTCCCGTTTCAGGATCAAAGCACACGATATGGTGGGTGGAGCCATCCTCCCTGATAAAGCAGCGCTGCACCGTATGCGCATGGTTTACGGCAATCAGCCTGTAGCGCGGGTCGCCCGTGTATTCGCTGGTGAAATACAACAGCGGCAGGTTCATCATGCTGTCGATGATAGCCCAGCCGGCCCTGTCGCCGTTCCAGGCGCGGATGAAGCCGTTGGGGTTATACCTGCCTGCCAGCATATTGGCGCAGAACAGTGTCCGGGTCAGGCTTTCTTTGTCTCCGTCGATGGCATAGTGCACGCCGCTGTTGATGAGCCACATGAAGCCAACGTCATGGTGCAGCGAAAGAACATCGCGCAGCGCCTCGTCCATCAGCCTTTCGGCGCGCTCTGCCTCCTTGCGGTAGCAATCATCCCCCGTTTCCAGATACATCTGCCACATTTCGGCCGGCCAGAAGCCGTTGGTCCACCAGGCAATGCCCTTGGAAACCCATTGTCCATTTTCCACGGTATAGGGGATGCCCTCGATTTCCTGCGCCTTTTTAACGCCGTAGCGCATCTTGCCATCCATTTTCAACAGCACTTGCGCTGCCCATTTTAAGGTTTGCGCGTCTACCGGGTACTGCTTCATCAAAGAACATCCTTTCTATATCCTATATTATCATGATTCACCGGGAGCTCCGGATCAATTCGCAAGCCGATGCGTGGACTGTACGTGCTATCTGCCGTATATGGCAAACAGCGTATCGACGGTATCCTGCACCTGCGTAACGCCGATGGGCACATCACGGCCCTCCGCCAAAGCAGCGTAAAAATCCCGGATGCACGGCACGTGCGCCGCGCCCCAGTAATCGCGGGGCACAGGCAGGTCATGGGCGTATTCGAAACGCTCTTCCCTTCCGTCCTTCCAAAGCAGGAAAAGCGTATCTCTCTCCATGCGCGCCGTTGCGTTTTCGCATACGATCTCCAGAAAAACGGGCGAATTCACACAATGGGCCGTAGTCGCGTAAAACAGGCCGGGCGCGCCATGAAATGTCATATAGGCTTCCACCGTATCCTCCACCTCGATGACGCCCTTCAAATGACGGTTGGATAGCGTGGCCTCAATGTTTTCCGGCCTGCCCAGCAAATACACCATCAGATCCAGCGTGTGGATGGCCTGGTTGATGAGCACACCGCCGCCCTCAGTGCTCTTTTTGCCCCGCCATCCGCTGTCCGTATAGTATTTTTCATCCCGGAACCAGGTGACAAAGGCCCGCGTTCCCAGCACTTTTCCCAGGCCGCCCTCCTTTAAAAGCTCCCGCAGCTTTCCAGTTGCGCCGTTGTACCTGTTTTGAAAGCATACGCCGACGCGGACTTTCCGGGAAGCCTCCACAAGCGCCGCCCACTGTTCCCGGCCTATAGCCGGCGGCTTTTCGGCAAACACGTGGATGCCGCGGGAAGCGGCCAATAACGCCATGGGCACGTGCAGATTATGCGGCGTGCATAAATGCACCACGTCCACCTGCTCGTGCTCCAGCAGCTCCTCCATGGAGCCATAGGCATGAAGGTCATATTCCCGCGCCAGCCGTTCCGCGCGCTCCGGGATAACATCCGCGCAGGCGGCAAGCTGAACGTTGGGCGTTTGTTTGAGGGCATAGGCATGTACGGGCGCAACAGTTCCGCATCCCAATATGGCGGCATGAAGCATATTTTCACAGGCCTTTCCATTTTTTAAGAAGCCAGGATCCGCATCGGATAAATGTACAGGCAGGGCGGGCCATTACAAGCAGTATACGCCTGAAAAGAAGGAAAATCCATTGCACGGCGGAACCATTCACATTGCCTTTCGCACCATCGTCATGTTCATGCCTGTAAATCCATCCGGTACAAGAAATTCAAGAATATGCTGGAAGGATGTTGATTTATATGGTATGCTGTCGGCACAATTCTGCAAAAGGAGAGCACGCATGAACAAACTGCTCAAATCTGCCGTGGCGCTGGCGCTTGCCGCAATGCTCCTGGCGGGGTGTACCAACAGCCCTCCCGCCAAAGAGCTTACACGGGGTACAGTGGACAAAAACGTGTACACCAGCGAATTCGCCCAAATCACGTTCACCGCGCCCGAGGGCTGGGAGTATGCCGACGACGAGTCCCTTGCCGAGCTGATGGGTGTCGCGGCAGAGGCGCTCAGCAATTCCGAACTGAAAGTCAGCAAGGAAATTCTGGAAAGCAGGACCATTTATGATGCCATGGCCATAAACCCCATGGCCGCCAACGTGATCTTTATGTATGACAACCTGGGCGCGAGCCTTGGGACCCTTGCCATTACGGAACAAAGGTATCTGGAAATTATGAAAGACAATCTGCAAACAGCAAACCTGCAAACGTATGTGTTTGAGGATATTCGGGAGGAGAAGGCAGGCGCGCATACCTGCAAGGCCATGTACGCGCAATCGCCGGATTTTGGGCTCTGGCAGCTTTATGCAGTTCGCAGAATAGGCAAATATATGCATTGCATTATCGTTACCTCCACCAGTAAAGACGACATCCCCGGCATCATGGCAAACGTCAGGTAAAAAGGCCGCGCATCATCATTCTTCGCACCGCATCAAATGCCTTTTCCAAGGAAAGACTGCATGTATCACAAAAAAGGAGCGGATGCGGATGCAAGACAGTACAAGCGGCACGGGAGTGGGCAGCGATATGCCCATTGGCCTTGGTATGCTGCTGATGGCGGATCAATTGGCGTTCAACCGGTTTGGGGCCATGTCCTCCGATGAAAAGAAACACGTATTGAGGTATGTGGAAAGCGGTGTGGACGGGGAGGATGCCAAGCGGCGCATAGAGCATACCGTTAAAAGCCTGCACGACGGCGTGCCCGGCTTCTACCTGCAATAAGCACAATGATGGTTATCAAAGCGCGGCCCGAAACGGAGCCGCGCTTTCCTGTTTCCCTGTTTCAGGATATGATATCCCTCCCAATTCGCAATTGAAAAGAAATATGGGCGGGGCTATACGATCCATATCACTTTTTAGGCAGCCTCCCTGTGCCCCATGGACATACTGCCTGTCCATGGATGCATTGTTGAACCGTTTTTGTTTGCAGGAAATACCGTCCCATCCTCCTTCATACATTTCAATAATTGAGGGTAAGGAGGCAGGGCGCTATGACACTTGGACAAAAGGTACTGACAGGTTAACATCACGCTTCTTTTTTTCTTCGCCACCTCCGCCGGCCCGGCGGGAGAAGCAACGGCTGTGCTCTATATCGCACAGGAAGGAAGCTTCTGGCGCATAGTTAATATCGACGCGGAGGAGACGCTGTTTCTCTATACAAGGTTCCTGCCCATATGATCATTTCGCTGCCTGGTGATGTCTGTATGGGATACTCCCATCCATGATGCACTCCTGGCGGAAAACAAAATACGGCCTGCCCGTTTTTAGGGCGGGGATGGGAGAGTTCAGCTTTATACTCTCCCCGGAGTAAGCACTTTGCTTCCATACTGTCCAAATCCCTTGAAAAACGCAGTCCATAAAATGCTTTTCGCCCATGACTGCCCGGCGTTTGGGACATGCTAAAAGCATATCAAAGGAGGTTGCGCCATGAACCACCTAAAAGCGCTTGGTTACAAACTTGCAGGCTTTTCAGCCATCCTTTTCGCTGTCTATTTGCTCAGCACAAGAAAAACGCATCGTAAAGCGCGTTAGCAGGCAACTGTACCGGATTCAACTTTGCAAAGCATAATGGGCGCCGCAAAAAGAAGGAAAAGCTTGCTTTATGCTATAATAAACCATCATTGCGCCTTGCATGGAAAAAGGAGAAACGTATGATGGAAATCAGGCGGGCAAACGAGCTGGGGAGCGAAATCCGCGGTAAAATCAGCGGTATCTTTGTGGGCGGGTTTTACCAATGGCTGAAGTATTTCTCCAAAGATACGGAAAAGCTGTCGCGCGCATTCGCCCATATGTTTCTATTGGAAAATTTCCATGTGGCCGTCATAGACGGTGAACCTGCGGGGATTGCCGCCTGCTCTGACGGGAAAACCCCCTCGGTCCGCATTAACGCAGCCGAATTCCGCCGCCATTTGGGGCTATTCATGGGGACCATCGCCGGGATCATGCTCAAAAAAGAATTGGAGTGCCACCCTTACCCTTTCCCCATCGAGAAAGGCGTAGGATCGGTGGAATTTGTTGCGACCCACAAGGATTACCGCGGGAAAGGGGTCGCCCCGGCCATCATACAGCATATCTTTTCGGTTACGCCCTACAGTTCTTATGTGCTCGAAGTCGCCGATACAAATGCCCCTGCCGTCAGCCTGTATCAAAAGCTTGGCTTTGCGGAAATCATGCGGGTGCCCCACAAGCATAGCAAGCAGAGTGGCGTAAATTTCCTTGTCTACATGAAATGTGAAAAACATAAGCTCTGATCAAAAAGGATGATTGGAGATAGCGGAAACGGCTGATGCAGTGGCATTCACCTTCTATCCGTACCCGGGAGCAGCATGGATCATGGCCTGTAGCTGCTAGGCGGATGGGAAGGCAAGCTGCGCTTGTCGGACGCAAGCCGCATTGTTTACATATGCGTACTGAAGCATTTTGAATGCTTTTTTCTTTTGGCGCAGTCTATTCAGTAGAAGGAGGCGAAGGGATGGATCCTTGCCAGGTACCGGGCAATGATAGGGCGGCGGACATCGGGCGCATGATGGCGCTCTATGGTGACAGCCTGCTTCGCCTTTGCTTTCTTTACCTTCACGACCGGGCGCTTTCGGAAGACGCCGTGCAGGAAACATTTTTGCGGGCCTATCGAAGCTTAGGCAGCTTCAGGGGCGAATGTGCCGAGGAAACTTGGCTTACGCGCATAGCGGTCAACTGCTGCAAAAGCGTGTTGAAATCCGCCTGGTTCCGCCGCGTCGACAGAAGCGTGACGTTGGATACCTTGCCGGAGCCGTCATCCCCATACGACTCGAAGGATGACACGGTGATCGTGGAGGTCATGCGCCTTCCGCGCAAATACAAGGAAGTGATCCTCCTGTATTACTACCAGGGAATGCGGGCCAGGGAGATTGCAAAGGCCCTCTCCCTGTCCCCGTCAGCGGTGTCTTCCCGCCTGAAGCGGGCAAAGGACCGGCTTTATAAACGGCTGGAAAGGTGGTATTTCGATGAATAGAAATTTCAGGCAGACCGTCGATGCGCGCCTCTCCAGTATGACGTTGAGCCGGGATGTGAGAGCAAAAGTGCTTTCACAAATTGAAAAAGAAGGAGAAACCGTTATGAAAAAAAGGATACCCGCCGCCGCAGTAATCGCCCTTATGCTGCTGCTGGCCGCCCTGGCCACGGCGTTGGCGCTCACGGACGGCTTCGGGTTGTTTGACCTCATGGGCAAGGACAAGGCGGAAGCCTTCTCCACCGTCCAGCCGGACGCCTATGCGCTGCTTAAAAAGGACCTGGCTTCCTACAGCTTTGAGCATGTGGACGTAACCATCAGGGAAGCCATGTATGACGGCAGATACCTGCGGGTCGTATATTCCACCAGGGACAGGAGCGCCACCGAGCCCTTCCAGGTGGACCTGAACAATATGGAGCAGGCCGAAAGCTTTACTTTTGACGCGGCCCAGGCCGACCACATCAACTGGAGCATGGTAGACTGGTGTATGATCGACGGCCAGCACGCCGATCCCCTGGGCGAATGCGGTACCTATGTAGGTGAAGGCAACGGCGAGATTGTGGTCTGGGAGCAGTTTGACCTGACAGGTCTGACACTTGGCGAAACATTCACCGTGGAGCTTCCCCTGCGCAATACGAAGGATACGCCAAAGGAGCTTTCCTTCACCATGTCCGCAGTGAATTTGCCGGGGGTGTACCATGTTCAACCGCCGGAGCCTTCAAGCCTCGGGGATTACACCGTACAAATCAGCGAATTCCTCATCACGCCCATCCGCGTCTATGTGGATATGCAGATTACCGTGGAAGCGGGGGTATCCATTGAACGGTGCGGGAAAATCTTGCATCAATGGATGAAGGATGGAACGCTTACTAACATGGCCGGGGAAATAGGTTTGACCGGCGCGGGCAATTCATCGGGCTTTACGGAGAACGTGGTTTGGTCGGACAAGGATTTTACCGATCACATCGTGGATGGTACCAAGCCCGTGAAAGGCGGAGTATGGTTTGAGTTCCTTACCAGCGCCGGATATCCCGATACCTTCTCCCTCTCCAATGGAACCGATAGCATCACAATCCCCAACGTGGCGGTGAAATGATCAAGCATATCATGGAAGCGGACCAGACCATTGTAACCTTGATGTACAGACGAAGGCGGCTGGGAACGTGCGCTCCCAGCCGCCTTTCATTGGTGATGTACCGGATATGTTGTTACTTCGCGGCCAGGAAAGCGGCCAACTGGGCGTTCGCCTCGTCGACGACCTTCTGCATGCCGGCTTCGTCAAGCTTTGTGAGGAATTCGGGGAGCTTCTCGGCGGGGTCAATGGAACCAGCCATCAGAGAGAAGCCATACTCGGCGGCCACGTTGGCAATGGCTGCCAGTTCGGAGGACACAGGCTCCTGGTTGAAGATGAAGCCAAGGATCGGGGTGCTCTCGGCGACGCCGTAGTAGGCCTTGAAGGTATCCCAGAAGTCTACAGCTTGCCCTTCCAGCGGCGGCAGCAGCGTGATGTTGCCCATGCCGTTGGTCCAGGGCCTGTAATCTTGCCGCTTGTCAAGGAACCTGACCAGACCTTCGGCGGTCTTCTCATAGTGCAGGCCTTCGACGCCGTAGTTGAGCAGGGTCATCAGGTACGGGTCGGTGTTGAGCAGATTCAGGAACATCATGGAGCGCTCGGGGTTCTTGGAAGCGGTGGAGATGGCAACCATCGCGCCCTGGGAGACGGTGGTATCCACGAACGCGGGGGTGGTAGGCACGAATTCCACTTGGATATTGCGGTCATTGGACGCCTGCACCTCATAGCCCAGCGCGTAGGACTGGGTACCAATCAGGTAACGGGCGGCCAATTGCGCCGCGGTGCGGGCGTCGTTGGCGGTGCCGGTGGCGGTCATGGCGGGATCGATGTAGCCGGCCAGATAGTATTCACGGGTCTTTTCGGCGAACCGCTTGAATTCGGGCGTAGCGAACTTGTTGAAGATCACATTGCCGTTGGGGCTGTCGTTGCCGGGATGCACGGGATCCACGTAGAAGGACAGCACGTTCAGGGCGGAGCTGTCGCCGGTCACGACGATGGTGTTGGTCACCATGCGCTCCAGCACCGCGGGCTCAATGCACAGCGGGTAGAAGTCGGCGCCCTCGCCTTCCTTGACCTTCTTGAGAATGTCGCCGAAGCCAAAGTAGCCGGCGTTTTTGATGTCATCCAGCGTATAGCCGTACTTGGTCAAAAGGTCCACGTTGATGTCCCAGGTGTTCTGGGTGGCGATGTCCTTGTAGCCGGGCACGGCGTACACGCCCACGCCGGAAGCACCGTTGATGGTCGCGCCCTGCTTCAGAACTTCGGGCAGGGTCTTGAACAGTTCGGGCGCATACTTTTCGATCAGGTTGTTCTCCGGATCGTCCAAGCGCACATAGTTGCCTTTATTGGCGTAGGTGGCATAGTCGTTGGCGGACCAGGAGCAGGTGAAGTACATGTCCACGTCGTCACCGGCGTTCAGCGAGAGCACCACATTGCTGTCAAAGTCGCCCCAGGTGCCCCAGATGGGCTGCAGGGTGGCATTGATCTTTTCCTTCAGGTACTCGTTGACCTTTTCCAGTACGGCCGCGTCATCCGTCACGCTGCTGCCGTGGAACCAGATCTTCAGGGTCACGGGTTCCAGGGCCGCGGCTTCGGCGCCGGCCAGGGACATGAGCCCCAGGACCATCGCGAGGGCCAGGAGAAGTGCTACCAGTTTCTTCATACTTGCTACCTCCTTCAAATATCGTAAGCGGCGAAATCTGCCGTTCTTACCTCCTTCGAGAAAGTGGCTGTGCCACTTTCTCGAGCTTGCACGATTCACTTATGAGCATCTACGCCGTCCTACGCTTTGCTCGTCCGGCGTAAAGCTCACGGCCAGTGAATCGTGTAAGGAATGTTTGCTCCGCAGACCCCGCGCACCCGGCAAAGCCGGGTGACACGATTTTCATTGAAGGGGTTACACCCCTTCAACCCCGGAAATTTGTCTTCCTTTTGTCTACAGCCTGTTCTCGTTGCTTATCCCTTGACCGAGCCGATGGTCAGCCCGGCCACTACATAGCGTTGGAAAAAGGGATACGCGCAGGCAATAGGCACCACGATCAAAACCACCAGCGCCATGCGCAGGGATTGCGAGGGAAGCTGCGCGATGGCACGGGACGCCTCAGCGCCCATCATGTGGCTGTTGGCGGCCAGGAACTCCGCGCTGCGCTGGATCTGCATCAACAGGTATTGCAGCGGGATGAGCTCGGTTTTGGTGCGGATGTACAAAAGCGTCAGGAACCAATCGTTCCAGTAGGCCAGCGCGTTGAGTAGCGCGATGGTGGCGATGCCGGGCTTGACGATCGGAATCACGATTTGCGCAAGCGTACGGTATTCGCCGCTGCCGTCGATGGTTGCGGCCTCGATGAGCTCTGTGGGAACGGAGGTCTGCAGGAACGTGCGCATGATGATAATGTTGAACGGGCTGAACAGCATGGGCACAATCAGGGCGGCATAGTTTTCGGAAAGCCCCAGCAGGTTTTTGCTGATAAAGTAAGTGGGGATCAGGCCGCCGCCGAAAAGCATGGTGAAGAAGCTGGCAAAATTGAAGAACTTGCGCAGCTTGTAATCCCTGCGGAACAGCGGGTAGGCGTACAGGAGGCAGATCAAAACGCTGAGCACCGTGCCCACCGAGGTGATAAAGAAGCTGTTGAAGTAGGAGCGCCACACCATGTCGCCCAGCCTGAACACATAGTTGTAGGCAGCCACCGAGGTGGATAGCGGGAAAAAAGAATAGCCGATTTGGCGGATGCTTTCCTCGGAAGTAAACGAGATGATGATGACAAAAAGAAACGGGACAATGCAAAAGAGCGAAAACAACAAGAGGATCACATGGAAGGAAATTTCCGCGGGAAGGCTGAAGGAATTCAGGCGGGAACTGCGCTTGCGTGCTGCATATGTCTCCATACTTGCCTTCCTTTCTCAAAACAGGCTGCTGTCCGCGTCCAGCTTGCGAACGATGGCGTTGGCACCGATAATGCACAGAAAGCCGACCGCGTTTTGCATAAGGCCCGCCGCTGCGCTCATGCCCACATTGTTTGCGCCTGAGCCCATAAAGGCACGGTATACATAAGTGTCAATGACCTGTGTCACCGGGAAAAGCGGGCCGGAATTCATGGGAAGCTGATAAAACAGCCCGAAGTCCGCGTTGAAGATGCGGCCAACATTCATGATGAACAGCACGATGATCATGGTGCGTATGTTGGGCAGCGTCACATGCACCACCTGCTGCCACTTGCTGGCGCCATCCACCGCCGCGGCCTCGTACTGCGTGGCGTCAATGCCTGTGATCGCTGCAAGGTACAAAACCGCCGCATAGCCCGCGTTCTTCCACAGGTTTGCAAAGGTCAATATGAACGGCCAGTATTTTGGCGTGTTGTACCAGTCAATCACGCTCCCGCCCATGCTCCTCTGGAGCCTGGGGATCATGCCGTTGGCGCCATCCAGAAACGACAGCAGGAAATAGCTGGCCACCACCCAGCTTAAAAAGTACGGGAAAAACATCAGTGTTTGATAGGTTTTGGCCATGAAGCGCCGGGATAGCTGGCTGAGCATGACCGCGAACGATACCGAGACAACCATGCCCAGCACGATCCACACCGCGTTATACAAAATCGTGTTCCGGATCATGGTGTAGGTTCCGCTGGTCATAAAAAGGAATTCAAAGTTCTTGAAGCCTACCCATTTGCTGTGGAGCAGGTTGTTGATAAATGTGTTGGCTTTGGGATAAATCTTGTAATCCAGGAACGCCAGCACGATGCCGAACATGGGCAGATACCGGAGCAGCAGAAGCCAAATGGCACCCGGAGCGATCATGGTAGTCAGCGCAAATGTCTTTTTCCAGCTTCCGCTTCTTCTGGGCACCGTTCTTAAAAGAGGTTGCGCCATGCCCGTAACGGCGTTTTTTGAATTCAGCATACGACACCACCTCTCTCAATGGCACATGCGCAGAATTATCAGCATGTTGCAAGCCTATATGTATTATGATTCAAAGAAAGCGCCGTATCTATGTTTGCAATTGCTATTTGTTGTATGTGATTGGCAAGTGAACTATCCGTCTGTATTGCGGCAATCCATCCGGCCCTTCCTATCAGCGGCAATCCCGGCGCCCGTCTCTGTCTGCGGACGGGGCAAAGCCTGGCGCAATAAGACGGCAGATCACGGTAATTCAACCCTTCTCGAAGCGGGCTTTGAGCAAGCTTTTTTACAATGGCCTTACAAAAGCAATTTCAGTAGACTGGAGCATGATTATTTGTTAATATAATCAATAAAGTCAATATAGCTATGTGCTGTAAAAAGAGGCGGAAATATGAAAAAAAAGCGCGTTTTGAAAGCAATCCTGTTCTTGCTGGCTGCTGTCATCATATGTACGGGAATCGAACTCGCTGTGAACATGCAGATAAAATCGATCCCCGATTTGCCTGAGCAGCCCTTGAGCGCCGCAGGCCTGGATGAGCTGCTTTATTCCCTTTCGAAGGATGGCAATTCCGCCAGTCTGGATGAAGCAACGGTTCATGATGCCATTGCCCCAACACTTGAATATATCAATGCCAGGTACGACTGTTCCGACTTCCGTGTCAATGCGCTGATCCGTTTGTATCTTTCGTATGAAAACCTGCTGCCTGAAAGCACAAAAGCAGATATTGAAAGCACTTTGCGCAATTTTAAATACTGGATGGATCAGACAAAGGACGGCCGCAGCGACAGCATGTGCTATTGGTCGGAAAACCATCAAATCCTCTTTGCCGTCAGCGAGTATCTGGCCGGAACAAAGTGGCCGGACAAAGTGTTCACAGCGGATGGCAAGTCAGGCAGCCAGCATGCCGAAATGGCGAAAAGCCGGATTCATGCCTGGATGGAGCAGCGGTTTTTGTATGGTTTCACGGAGTTTTATTCCAACAACTATTATCCGGAAGATATAGCCGCCATGAGCAACCTTATACAGTTTGCCAGGGATGATGCAATGGTCAACCAAATGAAAATGATCATGGATCTCATCTGGTTTGACATTGCCAGCCAAAGCTTCAAATATATCTCGGCAGACGGGCGCGCCTATTACATTTTTCTGTCCGCCAGCGGCCGGATGTACGGGGACAACAAGGCGAGTGACGATACGGGCAACCGGCTTAGAAACTACATCGATTTTGTGATGCAGCCGGAGCGGACTGCCGGCTGGAAAGAGAGCCGGAGCAGTTTTTTCAATTGCTTCCGCCAGACGGTGGAAGCAGGATACTATCAGGTGCCGGATGTAATCAAAGGTATTTTTGATGATGATTCGCCGCGCGTCATCAAATCCTCCCAGTCGCTTGACGCTTCGGAGCTGAAAGGAGAAAACCTGCTGGGGTCAAATGACAATCAGATCATGATGCAATGGAATATGGAGGCGTTTACAAATAGCAATGTGATCGCCAACAGCTTGAATTACCTATCTAAAAATAAAATGTTCGAAAATTCCTTCCTGAATGATTTTAAATTGATCAACCTCAGCCTGCTCAAATGGACCGGCCTTGCCGGCCCCGTCAGCAAGATATTGAATCCGGCCACGAACGGTGTTGCAATCCAGCGTGCCAATGTGTACACATATAAAACCGAAAATTACGCTATGTCAACGGCGCAAAATTACCACCCAGGCGATTATGGCGACCAGCAGCATATTTTCACGGCGAACCTGTCCAATGACCTGTCGGTTTTTGTTGCACAGCCTGCAAGAGTTAAGGAAAGAGGCTCGACCCCCAATTATTGGGTCGGCAATGGCCGGAATCCCTATTCCATGCAGGACAAGAACATTAACATTTCCATCTTTGATGTGCCGCAAAGCCCGGGATTCATGGAACCGCATGTGGTGAAATACACCCATGCGTATTTCCCCGTTCAGTATTTTGATGAGACGGATGAAAGCAAATTGGCAGATGGTTATGTATTCGGGCGTAAAGGAAAAACGTATATAGCCCTCATCGCAAGCGGGGCGCTGCGCTTTGAAGAATTCCATCCGGATGATGCAAAGCAGATGAAAAATGCTGAAAGGATCAACCGGAATCTTACGCAAAAGTACGACCTTACCCTGAAAGACGGACGGTATCAAAGCTGGATCACCGAGTTGTCCTGCGAAAGCGGGGACGGCAGCTTTGATGCATTCAAACAGCGGGTACTTGGCAATCCGGTTATGTTCCAAGGTACATCCGTTGAATACGAATCAGGAGGAGTCACGCTTAACAGCGAATACAAAAAGCAATTTGCCGTCGACATCATACCTGTTATGACGGATTACGGCCGGTATGAAAATGCGTATGTCCCGGGCGGTTTCACGAACCGCAAGCCCACAGCCATCGAGTTCAGTTTCAAAGGGGATGGCTTGCTATTAAGCTTTTATGAAAATATCAGGAATGAGGAAGCGGCCCACTGAGAATAAAGAAAGAAAGCCTGATCGGCTTATATTCTAATAGAGCCCCGGAAGCCTCTGGCGGCATAGTAAGATTCCGCGCCGTTGTGGTATACGAAAACATGATCGTAGCGCCGGTCGCAAAACAATGCTCCGCCCAGTTTTCTGACGTTTTCCGGGGTCTTGATCCAGCTTGAGGTTTTCAGGTCGAATTTCCCCAGTTGCTGCAGTAAGCGGTATTGCTCTTCCGTCAACATTTCAATCCCCATCGCGCCGGCCGCATCCATGGCACTGCCCTGGGGCTTGTTCTCCTTTCTGGATTCCAAAGCCTCGTCGTCATAGCAAAGACTCCTGCGCCCAGCGGGGGTCTCTGCCGAACAGTCGCAAAAGATGTATTCGCGTGTGTTTTGATCATAACCAATCACATCGGGCTCGCCGCCTGTTTGTTCCATTTCATTCAGCGACCACAGCTTTTCCGGTTCCGTTTTGAGTTTTGCATGCACTTCATTCCACGCAAGGCCTTCATGACGGCTCATGTTGCGCTCGAACCTTGCTTTAAGCGTCGCGATCAGTTCCTCCATTTGTTCCGAAGAAAGCTCCTTTCTTCCGGCCATGTTAATCCCCTTCCTTTCGCTTTATGCATGCCATCCAAGACCGCCTTCGGCGGCCATAATATAGCTGGAGGCTGCGCTCGTAAGGCTGCGGCTGCCCCGCTTCAGGCATCACGCCTCCTTCGGCCTATCCTCCCACATTTTCACCCGATCCTCAAAGCTGACCTCCCGGTGGATCTGATGCAGCATCCAGGCATAGCCGAAGGGGTCTGTGAACACGGAGTTGCTGAGACCATAATCGGACATCTCCGTGACCGGCTGCACCTCGGCACAGCCTGCGTCCATGGCGTTTTTATGCACCTCATGGATGTCGGGCACCAGCACGTTGATCCACATGGATTGCGGCGCATCCGGCTTGGGCGCTATGAGCTGGAACTCAGGATTCTCGTCCAGCATGTGAAAGCGCACGCCATAGATGGTGAAGACCGCTTCGTTTTGACCCTTTGGAAAGCTGGTGACCTCCACACGCTCCACCTTAAAGATTTTCTCATACAGCGCGAGCGCTGCAAGGCTATCGGTTACCACAAAATCAATTTCCACGCCTGTCATGGGGTTCACCTCCGCGTAATTCGTCTGGCCAGCAGCCGCTTCATATCAAACCAGCGATGGCTACTATGATTGTACCCAAAAATCGGAAAGAAAAAACATATGAAACGCTGTCATTGATGCATTTATGGACGAGACACAACATACAAAATCGCTTCCTGCTTGCTTCTATTTTGCATATTGGTTGCAATAAGTAAAAAATGTGTAAAATTTCTATGTCTTTGAAACAAGGAGCCTGCCGCATGGTATCATGTAGATAATTCATGTAAAATTTGATGGCGGCTTCCTTTTTATCTATTTTTATGCATGCCGCTTTTTGCCAATTAATGAATGCCTCCTGGGAAGCCTTGTTTGCAGCGGCTCCCATTACCGCAACGTAGGACACTCCCCGCGAAAAAAAGGAAGGATGACAAAGTATGACGTCCATGAGAAAGCTCATCGCTTGGATGCTTGTTTTCACGCTTCTTGTTACGACCTTGGGCAACACCGGGTTCGCACAGGCAGCCACGCCAGCGCCGGGAAGCACGGCGGTGGAGGGAAAGGCGGACAATCCGCTTCCATCGCCCTTGGACGTCAGTGTGTTTTCGCGAGCTGGCGGCGCGCCCCTTACCTGGGCGCAGGGGGCGAAGCGATTGTGCGGCCTGCTGGGATATATCGAAGAAGATGCATCAAACATTGATCTTGCTCTATATACCGGCATGATATCCGGCCTTAACGCCGAAGACGACAGCCTGTATCTGGGTATCCTTGCAGAAAACGGCTACCTGAGCGGTATCGGCTCGGCTATCGACCCGCAGGGCATTATGCCGCAGGCGGATTATGAACGGTTGCTCGGCAGCGCGTTTCCGGATAGTGTCAATTCGCAGGAAGACGCCGAAAAACTGACCGCCGCCGGCGATATCAAAAATCTTGCCGTCACCGGCGGAAAGCTTCATATTTCCGCCCTCAGCGCGGACCGGATTGCCATCGGGAAACCGGACAGCGTCACCTTCTCCGGCTTAAAGGCATCGGCCCTATCGGTCGTCGGCGCTGCAAAGGTGTATTTGAAGGCAGCCGAGCTGGATCGGGCGGTTATCCATCGCGCCGCAGGCGGCGAAACAGAAAAGCCGGCCACCCTTTTGCATGTGGATGACGAAACCAGGCTCCCTGAAATCGTCATCGCGGACGCGGGGGATGTAACCATCGAGGGAAACGGTGCGCTGGGTATGGTGCGCATCCTGGGCGACGCCGGTACCGTTACGGTTCGCGCAACCTGTTCCGTATCCAATGAGACCAACAAGGAAGTTACCGTGACCGGCCCGGACGGGCAAACACATATCCTCACGCCGGGTGGCCAGGCTGACCTAGTTCTAACATACTATCTTGTCAGTTTTGTGACCGACGGGTCCCCTGTCGCTTCGCAGACGCTCGACCCGGGCGCGGCATTGGATTTCAGCGCGATATCGACCGAAAAGGACGGCTATGTCTTCACAGCCTGGTATGAGGACGCTGAATTCACGGCGCCGTATTCCACGTTCAGCACGGTGGACGGCCAGCTTACGCTCTACGCGCGCTTTATCGGTGAGGAGGACGCGGCGACCATATCGTTTGAAACCTTCGGCGGCCGCGCATTGGCGCCGTTGGTGTTTGCCAAGGGTGAAAACCTGCTGTGCAAGCCGGTATCCAGATTATATACAAGCAAGGAAGGATACAGTTTCGGCGGATGGTGCACCGACGAGGCGTGCACCATGCCCTTTGGCTATATGGATGCGATTGAGCAAAGCATGACGCTGTATGCGCTGTTCGTGTCCAATGAGCCGGAGTCAGACGAAAAAGGCGGAGACACGGCCGAGCTTAACGATATCGACTGGCAGGCGGAAATTGCGCTTGCGGCGCCGCGGGGCATGACGCTGAAGGAAGTGAAACCGCACGTCACGGTGGAGGCCGGAGCGGGCGCGCTCGAACCGGTGCTTTCCTTCCGCGAAACCGCAGACGGCTTTGCCATATCCGGCGGGTATTACACAAGCGGCGGCAAAACCGGGTTTGAACCGGGCGCAACCTTTTCCATCAAGTCTTCCGGAGGCGTTACCTTCAAAGGGTATGACGAAGGCATCAATACACTGGTCGTTTCCGTATACAGGGAAGAAACGAACGTCGTGCAATTTGCCGATGGCCTTCAATACATCCTTTGGGATCATGTGCTTGCGTACGAGCCGGTCGTAAAGCACGAAGGCGCGGAGAAGGAAGTTGCGACTGAGCCCGGTTCATTTGTTCTAAATAACGCGGAGCCCCTAACACCGGGGCAGATCGTGGTATTGTTTGACGGCGAGATCAATGAGGATGAAAGGAACATCTCCTCCTGGACGAAAGGCAGCTTCGACGGGTATGTGCTGTTTGCCCAGGTAGTGGAATGCGCGCCGGATGACGGCCTTATGACGGTCTCCTTCCAGTACGCGAATCCGGAGGACTATCTGAGCGCGTTTGACGTTCACGTAACCCGCGAGGTCGACATCGAGGGTGTGCTGGACGAAGAGCAGATTGCGTGCCTTGAAAAGAGCATCGCCTCCCAGGTCGCCGCAAATGACGAGCTTCGGGCGCAGATGCTTGTGGCCGTGATGACCGCACCCGAAACGCAGGCCAGGCTGGACGAATTGTACGGTGCCGGCGTCTATCAGCTCGCCGGGATATCCGCGTCGATGAAAGTGAACAAACCCAGCGTTAGCCTTTCGGTCAGCGGCAATTCCGCCACCGTCACCATCAGCATCTCCGCGACGATCCAATTGAAAAACGGCGAGGAAGTCATCCTCACCATCACGCCGTCGCTCACTTTTGAGCAGAAGGTTGCGGTCTCCACAAACATAGACGGCGGCTGGCTGTGGATCGACGTGGCCGCCCAGCTCAATTCCACCTCCACCATCCGGCTGGAGATTACGGCCAACAGCGGCGAAGACTCCGACATGAGCACGCTCAATGCCGCCAAGAGCACGTTGGAAACACTGATCACGCCCGAAGGCCTGGACGACTCCATCGACTATATGACATCCGTCAACAAGTTGATGACCACCATGCAGTCGCTGATCGCCACCGAGTTGCCGTACAAAGACCTCTTTGTCGTCCCGCTCCTCACGGTCAAGGTAAGCTTCCATGGCATCGTGACGCTCACTGTGAATCTGGATCTTGTCGGCCAGATCGGCGTATTGGCCACATTCGGCATAGAGATTATCGTCACAAACGGGGTGCGCATCGGCTTCCATTACAACTTTTTGAAGGCGTCAGGCGGTTCCTACACCCAAAAGCTGCCCAGCGAGGTGCGAACGCAGATCTATCTGATCGGCAAGATCGGGGTCAGGCTGGGCCTGCGTCTGACCATCACCCTCGACCTGTGCGCCGTCGCGAAGGTCGCCATTACAGGCGAATTGTTTGCCTACGCGGAGCTGACAGGCATGTTCTTCTTCGCGGCTTCCCTTACAACCGGGAGCAGCACGTACGTAGGCGCGCTGAACTTTGAGGTCGGGCTTGACGCTTCCGTTTCCTTATCGCTGACCCTCAACCTTGTCATCAAAACGCTGAGCAAAAGCTGGACGGTCTGGAAGGACCGCTGGCCGCTTTATACCAAGAGCTGGTCCAGCAGCCTGACCATCATGGATGTCGATAAGCTGGACGAAATGTGGAGCCTTTCGACTGCAAACGCCGACAAGAAGAGCGTTTTTGGCTTTACAAGCATTCCAATGCTCACCTACAGCCTGATGAACGGCAGTTGCGTCAAAAATGAATTGCTGTGGGATTCCGTAAAGGGCGGCAATGTATCTTTGACGCTTTCACTTGAGAACCTTGTCATCGACGGCGAATCCATTGGCGCCGGCGACCCCAGGAACGGGCTGTTTACTGTTGGAGATGGCAGCGCGGGAAGGTCGTCCGGCAACATCTATCTGGACGAGAGCGTCGCGGCCGCGTATTTGTGCAATCAGTCGGAGTGCGATGTCGTGCTCATCTATCAAAACACAAGTGCGTCCGCGCTGGTAAAGAAACAGTCGCGCCGCTTCCATCTGTCGCGGTCATGCGCATTTTCCACCACCACAGTCCATGTGCGGTTCGTGATGTACGACTGGTGCGCCCATGCCTGGGGCATTGAAGCCGCCCAGTGGGACAACGCGCTTTTGTATGAAACGCAATTTGAATCATCGCACATGGTCGGAGGCCTGTGCGCACCCACCGAAACAGCGCAGGTCGATTTGTCGGCTATTGTACAAAGCGCATCCTCCCGCTATCCGGAGCTGAGCGGAATGCCGCTTTCCTGGTTTGACCGCACGGTCAGCGGCACATCAGGAACGGTTAAGTACAGCGTTCCCCGCATCAGCAACTTCTGTTACATGACGCCGGAAAACGGCACGGTCCGTTACGATGTGCATCCCGAAACCTATGAATATACGCTGACATGGTATCTTTACGCCAACCGGTTCCCCGGCTACAAAGGCGAGATCAACTACATCGTAAAGCTTGAAAATCCTTCGAGCTCAGCGTATGGCTTCAGCGTGAGCGGCAGCGATACCGCAAGCCCCATGCACTTTGCCCCGGATCCATCAAAGCCCGCTACTTGGAGCATGACGGCGCTGCGCTCCGCGTTCGATGGCACGGACCGGCCGCTGCTTATGTCGGTGGACGGGGCCGCCGCGATCGAAACCGGGCTGACCTTAAACGGCCGTGAACCGGAAGAGACCGTTGTGCTTTCGGTAGAGCAGCAAGGCTGCGTACTCAAGATCCTTCGTGGCGAAGGCGTCAGCGGCTACACCATCGTATCCCCAGCGGTTGCCTCGGGCGATCTGGTCAAGTCCGGCACCAAGATTACGCTGTCGGCTCAACCGCGATCCGGTTACCGCAACGTTGAACTGATCTCCAAACCCGCGGGCCTTCGCTTTACGCGCGCCGATGACCGGATCATGTTCACCATGCCATCGCATAATGTGACCGTAACGCTTATGGCGTATCGCGTAAGCACGATCGAATACATGTACAATTTAGACGGCATGGGTGTCTACAAGACCGTATATGTGGCCGCGAACGAGGCCATCTCAAAACCGGCTTCGCCAGCAATCCGCGGGATGACATTCCAGGGCTGGTACGCATCGGAGGACTGCACAGGCGAGCCCTATCCATTTGGCGGAAAGACGGAAACCAATTTGACGCTGTACGCGGACTGGACTTGCGATGTCACCGTTGATTTCGGCGGCGCGGCAGGCCAGGCGGTCTACATGGGTGCGGACGGGCTGCCGGAGCTTATCTTCGAAAATGATTACACGGAGTATTCCCGCTTCACCTACTCCACGCTGCGCGTGGGTGACAAGCTTCTGGACGTCATGCTGCCTAACTATTCCGGCTACGACTTCATGGGGTGGTATCTCACACCAGACTTTGACGGCGATCCCGTAGACCTTGAAACCTACCTCCTCCAAGGCGGCGTGACGCTGTATGCCCGCTGGGCTAAGGTGGTCGCCATCCGTTACGACTGGAACTACAGGGATCTGGGCACCTATTTTGAAGCGCCGGAGCGCCTGGGCTGGCCGATGGAGAATGTGCCGGACGATCCCGAGCTTGACTTTCACAGCTTTGGCGGCTGGTACACAAGTCCGGCGTGTGCGCCGGATACGGTATTCGATCCGTCTGTTGATCGGCCGGCAGGGGACATGGTGCTGTACGCGCGCTGGACCGCCGATGCGTTTGCCATCCATTACGACTTGAATGGCGGCGTCAACTCCGATCAGAATCCTGATTTCTATACGGTGGACGACGGTGATATCACGCTGGCGGCCCCGGCCCGCACAGGATACAGCTTTACCGGCTGGATCGGCGAGGGGATGCTGGATCCGCTGCCCATCGCCGTCATTCCATCCGGCTCTCACGCCGACCTGAGCTTTGCCGCGGTATGGGAACCCGTGGTCTACACGATTGAATACGACCTGGTGCGCGGCACAGTGGATCCGGCAAACCCCACCCAATACACCATCGAGAGCCCGGACATTACGCTTAACAACCCTGTCAAGGAAAAGTACACCTTCATGGGCTGGACCGGCACCGATTTGAGCGGGCCAACCATGGAAGTCATCATTCCTTCCGGTTCCATCGGCAACCGAAGCTACAAGGGCACCTGGCATACCGATGACCCCTCCTCCCTCATCGCGGATCATGCCATCGACGCGATTGCCGATCAGTACGAATATACGATTGATGAATATGTGGATGGAACGGAGGAAGGAAGCTCGCTGTATGACAGCGCGCGTGCCGCGGTCGACAGCGATGAAAGCACCGCCGGTTACGCCCAGGCTATTGTGCTGACGCTTGACAGGGTCGCGGATGATCCCATAGAAAGCGATACCGATTATACCTACAGCTTCACAGCGACCATCGTCTACACGGACGACAGCGGCGAAAGCCTCCCGCGGAGCAAACCCGTCACAGTAGTGGTTGCAAAGCGGCAGCCCGAAATAGTGGCCATGCCCACGGCGGGGGATCTCCTGTATGGCCAGAGCCTCGCGCTTTCCGCGCTGACGGGCGGAAGCGCGCAGTATCAGGACGATGGCGACACCGTACCTGTGAACGGGGCATTTGCGTGGGGCGATGACAGCGTTGTGCCGCTGGGCAAAGACAACGGGAACGCCATCTATCAGGTCGTCTTTACGCCTGAGGACACGCATACATATGCCCGCGCCGTGCTGTTTGCCGCCGTACAGACGCAAATCGGCGTGCATGTCGCAGTCACCGCCGACAGCCGTGACTACATCAAGGACACGACGAACGCGACGGGCGGCTATACCCTGACGGACGCCGACACGGGCGACGCGCTTGCCGGTGTTTCGCTGACAGGCGCTGTATACAGCTTTGCTCAGGCGACGCCCGGCGACAACATCCTGGTGACCTGTTCAGGTTACGATCTTTTGGTCCCCTCCGGCGAAGAGGGCCTGTACGCGCTGCTGAACGCATCCGCGACAGCGACGGCGAGCATATGGTGGATTACCCCTGTGCTCACCGCACCCACCGCATCGCTCACCTATGGAGACGTCCTCCGGGATGTCCCGCTTAGCGGCGGTTCCGCGAAGTATGGAGATATCGATGTGGATGGAGCCTGGTCATGGAGCACCCCCAGTTATGAAGTGCTGCAAGCCGGACTGGTGTCCTTCACGGTTGTCTTTACGCCCCAGGATACAGCGGGCTATCGAACCGGTACTGCTGCCGTGACGATTGATGTTCAGAAGAAGGCAGTTGCAGTGCCTGCGGTTGGCTCCAAAACCTATAGCGGCCAGAAGCAAACAGCCGATATCGACAACACCGCCGACTACACGGTCACCGAAAACGGCGGCGGCACAGACGCGGGAACGTACAACGTCGTGCTTACACTGGTGGACGCGGATGGCTGCCGCTGGGCGGACGGCGCAATCAGCGGCGCTGATGCCACGCTGCAATTTGTCATCACGCCTGCGACGCTGACTGTGAATTTAAGCGGCGCAAGCGTCATGCCGCTGGGTTATGGGCAGAGGCTGACCAGTGGCGCGCGCAATGGTGATTTGGAGCTTCCGGCAAATGATATGATCTTCGGCGCGCAGGTCACGCTGGACGGCACAACGGTCACCGGCGACTGGACATGGGATGTGAGCGGGCTCACCCAGCCGCTTAACGCCGGGAGCTATTCCGTAAACGCATCCTTTGCCGCTATTTCGGTCAATCCAGGCAACTTCAACGCCGTTGCAAGACCGTTTACCGTCGTTGTCGAGCGCGCGGTGCCTGACTTGAGCCAGGTCGTGCTCACCGCGTCCAGCATCTATCAATCGACCCCGGCGCAGAATTCGCTGTACGATTCCACCATTACTCCGACCGGTTCCGCCAGGAATCCGGTAACGGGTGACGCCATCGCGGGCACATGGGAGTGGCAAGACCCGGGCACCATCCCGGCGACAAGCGGGACAGCCTACAACGTAACCTTCAGGCCGAATGCTACGGCCAACTACACGAATGCGCTTTCATCAGCGAGCGTCAGCTTCCGCAACTTCATCTATGTGCGGATCAATCAAAACAATATGGGCCCTGGTGATGTGGCCCGGATATATGATTCAAGCTACAATGCCCATACCACCCTCAGGCTGGAAAACACGCCGGGCAATAATATTACATTCACCATCAATCTGGCGTCCATTTGGCTTGGCCCGGGGGTAGGCTATCCCGTCTATTTGCAAATGCTGTCGCTGTCCGGAAGATTGGGCACTGCTGATATGAGCGTGACGGCCTATTGCGATACGGATTCACAACCTTACAGCATCACGCCTGTTGATGTGATCACAATGAGCAACCCGACGCATACGTATATCACGATCGGTTTCACCCCCGGTCATGTGCCGGCCAGCGACCTCACCATCAATCTGTCATTCCAAATGGATTACAGTAATCCCCTTTCCTCCGGCCTCTCCTTTGCGCCCATGATGCTGGGCGCGCCGGATTCCTCTGACGACGGCGAAGGCGCCGATCCGCTGGGCGGGGAAGAAACGCCGCAGCCTACGTTAGAACCGCCTGTCGAGGTAACACCGCAGCCCACGTTGGAGCCGCCCGCTGAGGAAACGCCACAGCCTACGGCTGAACCGCCCGCCGAGGAAACGCCACAGCCTACGGCTGAACCGCCCGCTGAAGAAACGCCGCAGCCCACGTTAGAACAGCCTGCCGAGGAAACGCCGCAGCCCACGGCCGACCCGCCTGCCGAAGAAACGCCCCAGCCCACGGCCGAACCG
>JAEYOV010000066.1 GCA_023411395.1 Bacillota bacterium | reverse complement strand
AAATACCCCAACTGTCTTTATGCTTTTGGATAAATACGCTTTTAAGTTAACCGCCATTTCTAATGTTATCTGTCTTTTACTTTTTGCAAATACAAAGCCCACAAAATCTGGCTTTGCTATATTTACTGCTAGAATGTCATTCACTCTGCTCAGACCACATATCTTGACTTTGCTCATAGCTTCCTCCCTGAATCAGGTTTACAAACTAAAATATATTAAATCTAGAATGTTTATTAATAACCTTAATCTACACCTACTTAAAAGGATAATTTGAATACCGCCTATTAAAAAGTATTTTAGACACTCCTAAAAATTATTCTAAGGTTTTAGAAGCATTTAAATAAAAGAGATTAGTTCCTAGTTAGTGCACCTTTAAGTTGGCTCAAGCATTGTGATATGTCGTGACTCCTCATGAAGGCTTCTCCTATTAAAACGGCGGAAGCATTGATATCACAAAGTTTTCTTATATCCTCTAGGGTACTGATACCACTTTCGGATACAAAGATTATATTATCTGGGACATATTTTCTTAGTGAAATACTAGTGTTAATGTCCAGCTCAAAGGTTTTAAGATTTCGATTGTTGACACCTATTATGCGTGCCTTAGCAGCAAGGGCACTCTCAATCTCTTCTTGGCTGTGTGCCTCAACAAGGCAGGACAGCCCTACGCTGTCTGCAAGCTCAATATATCTAGAAAGGGTACTGGTATCAAGTAGCGAGCAGATTAGTAAAATAGCGTCTGCTCCTATTAACTTAGACTGATATATCTGGTATTCATCTATAATAAAGTCCTTTCGAAGTACCGGAATTGCTACTTGTTGTTTTATCTCACTAAGATAAATGTCACTGCCAAGGAAAAAGTCAGGCTCTGTAAGTACTGATATTGCATTAGCGCCTGCGTTTTCATATTCTTTGGCAATATCTAAATATGGGAACCTATGAGCAATAATACCCTTTGAAGGGGAGGCTTTTTTGACCTCACATATAAATGACATATCAAGAGACTTAAGTGCCCTCTCAAAGGGAAAGGTGGAGAGGGGGTTGCAAGTA
Source organism: Bacillota bacterium (assembly GCA_023411395.1). Lineage (GTDB taxonomy): Bacteria > Bacillota > Clostridia > Christensenellales > Aristaeellaceae > JAEWAH01. The sequence continues at coordinate 1,922 of JAEYOV010000066.1, read as the reverse complement.
TCAGGATTAGGGTGAGAATAACACTCACTCCCACCTATAGCAGTATACTGAGAGTTAGTAGTAACAATGCACTCAGGCTTATGGGGCTGAGAAGCCAAGGCAAGAGCCAACGGTTTTATTTCTTCAAGAGGAATGATTTGTTTTTGATCATTAACTCTTTGACTTGTACGTTGTACAATTTTATCTAGTATCATTGTAAACCTCCTGAAAAAGAGTTTGAGAGCTCTACAAAGCGAAGAAACTGCTGCTTTGCCTTGCCACTATCAATTATATCTTTTGCCATTTCAATACATTCCCTTAGTGTGATATTATTATGTGACATATAGAGGCAAACGGCAGCATTTAGCACTACGACATCCCTCTTTGGGCCAAGCTTACCGTTCAGGATATTCAGCGCAATTATAGCGTTCTCTTTTGCGGTACCGCCTGTAAGCTCAGTTGAGTCGCAGCGCTTTAGTCCAAATTGTTCAGGCGATAGAAAAAAGCTGTTTAACTTGCCATTATTTATTTCACATATTGTAGAGGAATCACAAAGTGTCAGTTCATCCAAGCCATCATGCCCATGTACTACCATTGCACGCTTCACACCAAGGTTAGCGAGAACCTGAGATAATGGCTCAACTAGATTCTCATCATATACCCCAAGCAGCTGCATATTGGCTCCTGCAGGATTGCAAAGAGGACCTAATATATTAAAGATTGTGCGAACCCCCAATTCCTTTCTCACCGGTGCTGCATACTTCATAGAAGAATGGTAGATTGGAGCAAACATAAAGCACATACCTATTTCATTCAGAATTTGCTCACTTTGCTGGGCTGAGAGCTGTATGTTTATGCCTAACGCTTCAAGTAAGTCTGCACTACCGCACTTACTTGAGACAGACCTGTTACCGTGCTTAGCCACAGGCACACCACCCGCTGAAACCACAAAGGAAGCTACCGTTGAGATGTTGAAGGTATTTGCCTCGTCTCCACCTGTACCCACAATATCAAGTACATCCATTTTGGGCTTAAGCTTTGTACATTTATCGCGCATTACCATAGCACAGGCTGTAATTTCCTCAATTGATTCGCCTTTCATTCGCATTGCAGTCAGAAAAGATGCAATTTGAGCATTTGTAGCTGAACCCTCCATTATTTCTGACATGACCTCTTTGGTTGTTTCTAGGTCTAAGTTGTTTTTGTTTATCAGTTTATATATTGCCTTATCAATCATAGCTGTCCACCCCCTATGTTTAAGAAATTGCTGATAATTGATGCCCCAAGCGGAGTAAGAATAGACTCCGGGTGGAATTGAATTCCGTAAACCTCATGGTCTCTATGCTTCACACCCATTATTTCTCCTATATCATCCTCTGCAATAACCAACAGCTGGTCAGTAAGGGTATAGCGCTGAGTAGATAAAGAATGGTACCTGCCTGCGGTGATAATAGGAGGCAGACCCCTAAATATTTTGCTGCCATTTGCTATGTGAATGGAACTTTGTTTTCCATGCATAAGTTTTGTTGCATAGCTGACTGTTGCTCCAAACACTTCTGATATGGCTTGATGCCCTAGACAAACCCCTAAAATTGGAAGTCTGCCAGCAAAGTACGAAATAACATCCTCACATATGCCTGCTTCCTTTGGGTGACCGGGACCGGGCGAAATAATGATATGGGAGGGACTAAGCTGCTCAATTTCTTCTATATTTAATTCATCATTTCTAATTACTTTAATATCGGGGTTAAAAGTGCCAATAAGCTGATATAGGTTGTAAGAAAAGCTATCATAGTTATCTATCAATAAAATCATCATTCAATCTCCTTTCCATAGGTTAATGCATTGACCATTGCTCTGGCTTTGTTCTGCGTCTCCTGATATTCTGTTTCGGGCACGCTGTCTGCAACTACTCCGCAGCCCGATTGAACATACACTACTCC
>JAEYOV010000035.1 GCA_023411395.1 Bacillota bacterium | reverse complement strand
ACACGGCTTGCTGTGTTTCCTATCCCTGTTTTTCCTTCATTCCTCGCTCCTTGACACCGCTGTTTATTCTTCTATAACAAAAACTGTCGTGCTGGAGAATTCTCTCCAGCACGACAGCCCCTTTTTTTGTTGGTGTCAAATGCTTCTGATGAAGCTTGGGAATTGGGCCAATGCGATGCCCGGCTCCTCCAGGGTGATATCCCAGCGCTTGACCCATTCCAGCGAATAGAAGCCATCGTAGCCGCCGTTTTTCAGCAGGCCGACGCACCTGGCAAGCGGCAAATCGCCCTGGCCCGCCATTTTGTAGCGGATGCGTTCCCCTTCCCAAACGCTGTCCTTCAGGTGCACATGCCTGATGAAGGGCTTCAAATTTTCATATGTTTCCTCAGGCGCTTCCCCCATAAAGCGGTAAGGATGGTGCACATCCCACAGGACGCCTACGTTTTGAGAATGGATGGCCGTGACCAGCCGGTTAAGCTTTTTGCTGTCGGCCCAGACGCCATGGGTTTCCAGCAGCAGCGTAATGCCTTGGGAAGCGGCGTACCCGGCCAGTTCCTGCGCGTATTCACGCACCAATCCTTCATCCACGCTGCCCATGGGCTGGGGCACGGGGGGAGCGGCAAACACCCGTACGTAGGGTGCGGAGAGCCTTTTGGCCAGATCGACGTATGCTTTGACCTCCAGGGTGGTACGGGGCTGGTCTTCCCGCTGGTACAAAAGGCAATCGCTGTCCAGGCACGGGATGGAAAGAGACAGCGCCTTCAGCTTCTCCATTGTCTTTTCCAGGTGATCCAAACCAAACTCTGGAACCGAGGGCACTGAAATGTCCTTGCCCACACCTCTCACTTCAATGCCGTCATATTGAAGATCATGGGCGGCCGCGGCAATCTCGCTGAAGCTCCAGCGGGGGCAGCCCAGGGTGGAAAAGCTGATTTTCATAAGGCGAATATCCCCCCGACTCCTTGATTCTGCTAAGTAATCATACCATCCGGTGCATCGTTGGTCAAGTACACTATATGTTCAGAAAAAAATCAGACTGTAGAAGACATATCATGTATTTCGTGTTATAATGTTCCATAAGCGTTAATTTCCTTCCCCTTGTCATTCACCGCAGGATGATCATTACCCGGCACTCACAGGCACCCCGTTCCAAAGTCCGGGTGCAGAGGGTAAACGAAAGGAGGCGGGCAGACGGGCGGTTGGAAAAGCCGCCTCAAAATGGTCTATCCGCATCCGTACTGCGGACAGGAAAAGAGGAACGCACATGCGAATGATGGTTACGGTACTGCTAGAAAAAAACACGCTGCCCAGAGACTACCGGCCATGGATCAGCAAGCTTTTTCACATTGCGCTGTCCAAGCAGGGCGGAGAACAGCTGGTGCAGCAGCATTTTGGCGCCGCGTCCGGAAAGCTGTTCAGTTTCTCCGTATATCTTCCCAAAAGCCGTTTTGGACCGGAGATCGTGCTGGAGAGCAATTACATCAAGATCATTTTTTCCGCCTATGATGAGAATGTATTCGATGATTTTTTCCTGGCCATGATGAGCATGCAAGGCCAGCAGGCGGACATGGAGGGAAATGTGTTTACAGTATCCTCCGTGGTTCGCATCATAGAAAAAACAGTGCAGGATAAGCAGGTCGGCATACATATGCTAAGTCCTCTTGTGGTGCGCGGCTCGGCAGGCAAGCAGGAGAGCCGCGGCTGCCTGGGCGTTTGCGACCCGGAATTTGAGGCCCGCCTGCGTTTGGCCGTGGCGGAGATGCTGTCTGGCGCCAATCTCCCGGCCGATATGCTTCATACGCTTCGCCTGGCCACAAGCAGTGAATCGGGCTGCAAGGAAGCCCATGTGCTCCATAGGGGCAGGTTTTACAGAAGCACGCTTGGAAACCTGCAGCTTTTTGGCGAGCCTGAGCTTTTGAATCTTTTGTACCATGGAGGCATGGGGGAGATGCGGGAGGAAGGATTTGGGCTGTTTGAGCTGAACACGTGATTTTATTCCTGGATTCATTCCGCCGCCGGGCTTCCGGCGGCTTTTTGCTGATGTCACAATATCTTTAATAATTATAAATCATTCATTTATGACGGGAGCACCCCTTTTCCGCGGCGGTCCATCTATGGTATAATCAGGTTCCAAAGGCAACAAGGGACAGCGGGAGGTGAGCATCATGCGCAGACGGGGCATTTCTTTTGGCACTGTGTTCATGCTGCTTATGACGATCACGGTGGCGGGCGCTTGCGCCATTGTGCTGCCCCGGCTTGCCGGAAACATGGAACAGAGGATCGACGCCCAGCAGATCGCAAACGCCATCACCAGCTCACTGGACCTGCCGGAGCTGTCCCTTTCCGATATTCCTATCTTTCCCCAGCCCGCAAACACAAATAAGGCAACCGCCACGCCGCCGGGCCTTTTGCCTGCGGAAAGCGCCGTTGGCCTCCAGGCATCCGTCAGCACACCCGCGCCGTCAGCCACCCAGGCGCCGTCCCAAAGAACCTTTACCATCACCGCGGGGGGGACTGTGGCATTTGATGCGGACATCCGCAAAGCTGCCTACCACAGCGAAAGCAAGACGTATGATTACATTCGGCCTTTCGGCCTGATCGGACGGGAGTTTGGTTCGGACCTGTGTCTTGTCACCCTGGAAAATACGCTGGTGGACAACGGAAAGCTCAATGACATCAATGTGACGGCCGATGTGCTTGACGGGCTTGCATCCGCCGGGCTGGATATGCTGGCCCTGGGGCATGAGCACATCCTGGACCTTAATCTTGACGGGCTTTTACAGACAGCCGCCGCCGTGCGCAAGGCCGGCTTTACCGCCCTTGGCGTTATGACGGACAAGCAGGAGGCGCAAAGCCCCCTGGTGCTGAACCTGAAGGGTGTGCAGGTGGCTTTCCTTCATTACGCGGATATTATGAGCAGCGCGGGCAAAAAGGCCATCAAGGCGGAGGACTGCGCCTATGCCGTGCCCGCCTATCAGCCGGAGGCTGTGGCGGCCGATATCAAGGCGGCCCGCAGCCAGGGTGCTCAGGTGGTGATCGTTCTGATCCACTGGGGCGCGGCAGGCCAGGGCAAGGTGACACGTGAGCAGCAGGAAAAAGCCCAGGCGATTGCCGATGCCGGAGCGGATATTCTGCTGGGCGCCCACAGCGAGGTAGTGCAGCCCATCGTGTATCTGACCGGCAACAGGCAGGATGGCACCAAGCGCCCCACCCTGGTGTGCTACTCCCTGGGCGCGCTGCTTACAGGGTCCAGGGATTCCGGCAATATCGCCGGGATGCTCCTGCAATTGCAAATCACATTCGATCCTGCCGCCGGCATGGTGGCTTTTGACAAGGTGCAATATACCCCCACCTATATCTGGCGCTACAGGGAGAGCGGGCGGTACATATATCAGGTGATGGCCAGCGACCAGACGGCCCCGGAAAATATGGACACAAGCCAGCGGGATGTGATGCAGCGGGCCCTGGACCGCATCAACAAGCTGCTGGCGGACTCGCCGGCGAAACTGCGCCCCGCGGGGAAATAAGTCTTACGATAATACTTGAAAATCATAACACCCTGTTTTCCGCATTGGAAAGCAGGGCGTATTTTTGATATCTCCTCGGGGAGCAACGAGGGGGCCGAGGCCCTCTCGTTTGCAATCCGAAACCAGCGACATGCGCGGTGGTTTCGGGAGGATTTCGTCAGAAATCCTTTCCTTACACGATTCACTGGCCGTGTGCTTTATACCGGCCAAGCAAAGCGCAGGACGGTTAGAGCACATAAGTGAATCGTGCAAACTCGCGAAAATGGCTATGCCATTTTCGCGAACCGCTAGCGGTATCTCCTGCTGGTAGGCTTGGGCAGATTGGTGCCGCGGCCCGTACGCTTTCTGAAGATGCTGCGCAGGGTCCGGATGATCAAGTACACTCCGGCAGCGGGCAGCAAAGCCATCAGCACAAGCTCCAGGGAGAAGCGGGGGAAGGGATTGGGGTCCGCGTATGTTTCCTCCGTGATCTCCTGTATGGATTTGGGCGCATTCTCACGCTGCTTGATGCTTCTGGAAGCCACCAATGCGTATTCCACCGGCTCGCTGCCCTCCTCGGGGGGGAAGTAAGTCAGCGTACCCATCTGTTCTCCTGCTGAAATAGGCGCGGCAAAATCGCGGAGGTACTCGATGATGACCTTTTGCTGAAGGTTTCTTGCCATGGCCTCCACCTGGGAACGGGTGGCGATGATGGAGGCGGTGGCTGAGGAATCCAGGGGAACAAGGTACAGCGGCAGGCGGCCCAGGTTGGAATCATCCCTGGAAAAACCGGTGGTCTCCAGTTCAATGGGATTCCTATCATACAGTTCCACCGGGGTTACGCTGATATATTGGGAAAAGCCGTACTCCATCAGCTTTTTGGTGTCGGTCCACCGGCCGGTACTGCTGCTGTTCAATACGACCGAGATCAGGGTTACGCCGTTTTTCGTGGCGGAACCCACATAGCACCGGCCGGCCTGGTCGTGGAAGCCGGTTTTGATGCCGTTGGCATATGGATAGTAGTAGGAGTTGTTTTCACCCTGATTCATGAGCGCGTTGTCGCTGTTGCGCAGCGTTCGGGCCCTTTGCATGTTGCTGCGGGGAAGGGCATAAGACGTTGTTGCGGCAATCTGCCGGAAGGCGCTGTTGTTCATGGCCTCCCTGGCAATGATGGCCATGTCCCGGGCGGTGGTGTAGTGGTTGTCGTCATGCAGGCCGTGGGGGTTGACAAAGTGGGTGGAGGTGCAGCCCATCATCTGGGCGGTTTCGTTCATCACGTCCACAAAGGCGGGGATGCTTCCGGAAATGATCTCCGCGATGGCGTTGGCGCCCTCGTTGCCCGATTTCACCATGGTGGCGTACAAAAGGTCTTCAAACCGTATTGTTTCCCCGGCGGACAGCGGGATGGTGGAGGAATCCTCCGGAATGTTCATGGCTTCCGCGCTGATGGTGACGGTCTCATTTAATTGATCGTTTGTTTTTCCAATATTCAGGCCCAGCAGCACCGTCAGGATTTTGGTGGTGGAAGCGGGGAACATGATCTGATCCGCGTTTTTTTCAAAAACCACTTCGCCGCTATTGGCTTCAATCAGGATAGCGGAAGTAGCGGCCAACTGGTTCTCCTGCAGCTTTTCGGGATGTTCCGGATCGTAAGGGTCGGCGTCGGACTCCGCCCGGGCGGGAAACAAAAAGCCCGGCAGGAGAAGAAAAATGCATAGCCAAGCCCCAAAACGGAACGCTACCGTGGTGTGGCGCCGCATGTCATCCCTCCAGGCAGATCCAGTCATTTTGAAATCCATAATAAAAAAGTATACACCATTTCCGCTGTTTTGTACAGCGCGCACCCAATTGGAACCGTATTTCGATGTTTCCGGCATACTTTCGGCTTGGACGGCATAGAATACAGGGGGACGCTTAACCGTCCGAATCGTTGCGTGCTGGAAGGAGCAATCGGGAGCATGAATATCATTCTGTGGCTTGTCTTTGGTGCGTTGGCCGGGTGGCTGGCCAGCATCATCATGGGGAGAAACTCTCAAATGGGCATAGGCGCCAACATCCTCTTTGGTGTACTGGGCTCTGTCGTGGGCGGGTTTTTGGCCTCACTCATCGGTATCGGCGGTATTACAGGCTTCAATCTTGGCAGCCTGCTGATCGCCGTAGCCGGCGCCTGCCTGGTCCTGTTCATTGTAAACATGATACAGAAAAAGGCAAAATAAGGCGCCGCTCAACGGCGGCAGGCGATTGACGGATCCTGTGGAAAGGAGGGCTTTTCATGCCGCCCAAACCAAAAAAGTGGGAGGAGCCCAGCTATGATCTGGAAAAGGTAGCCTCCATTACCGACTGTACCGGCCTCATTCCTTCCGCCCTGAAGGATGAGGAAGAGGCGGACTCCTATAGGGATTTGTATTCCATCCATAAACAGATCCCATCCGACTGATACGGCTCCATATCGCAATGTGGCACCGAGGCAAAGACCAACGTGCCATATTTTTTTGCCTTTTTCTGCATATCTCTGAAAAAGTGCTTGACGGGGTCTGGCCATCATGGTATCATATTCTTGATTTTGAACGTCATTCATATATATGAACAACATAACGAGCATGGGCGGTGTATGCATGCCGGAAACGCTGAACCGAACGCTTTCCCGTGGGCTGGAAATGCTTGAACTCTTAAGCGAGCATCCCGATGGCCTGGAGCTGCATCAGATCGCCAAAGCCATGCAAATGCCCAAAAGCAGCGCGTTCAACCTGATCCATACGCTGATGCAGTACAAATATCTTCGCAAGCCGGACAATTCCTCCCGGTACCAGTTGGGGCTCAAGCTGTTCGAGGTTGGCAGCGCGGCTGTGAACCATGTGGATGTCACCGGCGTTATCCGCCAGTATATGGCGGATATCTACCGCGCCTGCAACGAAACCATGCACTGCGGCATATTAAGCGGTTCGGATGTTTTGTACATCGACAAGATGGAATCCACCCGGTCCATCCGCATGTCCAGCCACGTGGGTGTACGCATGCCGCTGCACGCCACGGCCATGGGCAAGGCATTTCTGGCCTGCCTCCCGGAAGATGAGGTACGCGGCCTGTACGACGGCAGGGAGCTTTTATCCCTGACGCCTCACACCATCACCGACATGGGTATGCTTTTGAACCAGTTGGAAGCTGTGCGCCAGGCGGGGTATGCCACGGAAACCCAGGAGAGCAACATGAACGTAAGCTGCATCGGCGTAGCCATCAGGGACCGGGACGGCTATCCGGCCTATGCGCTGAGCATTTCGGCTCCCTCCTTCCGGATGGGGGAGGAAGAAATCGCCACCTACAGCCAGATGCTGCTTCGGGCCCAGCGCAAGATTCAAAGGGTGCTGCGGGCGGTATAGCGTCATTTATCCACCCTGAGGGAATCATCCGCCGCACCGTTTGAGATAAATCGACTGATATGTATAAGGAAGGTGTTATCGATGGATATGCTGGAAAAATTATCGCTGGCCGGCCTGGTGCCCGTTATTAAGGTGGAAGAGGCGCAGGATGCCGTGCCCCTTTGCAAAGCGCTGCTGGAAGGCGGGCTGCCTGTGGCGGAAATTACCTTCCGTTCCGCGGCGGCGGAGGAGGCCATCCGCTTGGTGCACGAACAGCTTCCCCAGGTGATCCTGGGCGCGGGCACGGTTTTAACCACCGAACAGGTGGACCGGGCCGTGGCGGCTGGCGCGGCTTATATCGTGTCCCCCGGCATCAATCCCGCGGTGGTGGAGCACTGCCAAAAGAAAAACGTTCCCGTTATCCCAGGCTGCGCCAATCCGTCGGATATTGAGACGGCGCTTTCACTGGGGCTCAAAACGGTGAAATTCTTCCCCTCCGAAGCGCTGGGCGGCCTGAACATGATCAAGGCGCTGAGCGCCCCCTACGGCGGCGTCACCTTTGTGCCTACCGGCGGCATCAGCGAAAAGAACCTGGTGGAATACCTGTCCTTCCCCAAGGTCGCGGCTTGCGGCGGGAGCTGGATGGTGCCCCAGGACGCGGTCAATGCAAAGGATTGGGACAAAATCAAGCTTATCACCCAAAGCGCCGTGGCTCTTTTGCTGGGCTTTGAGCTGGCCCATATCGGCCTCAACACCGGAAGCCCGGAGAACGCCATGCGGGAAGCGCAGCTTTTGTGCAAGCTTCTGAATTGGGACATCAAGGACGGCAACAGCTCCACCTTTGTGGGCACGGCCCTGGAACTGATGAAAAAGCCCTTCCGCGGCACCCATGGCCATATCGCCATCCGCACCAACAGCATCGCAAGGGCCAAATGGCATTTGCAGCAGCGGGGCTTTGCCTTCGACGAATCAAGCGCCGCTGAGAAAAACGGCAAGACCGTGGCCATTTACCTGCAAGATGAGATCGCCGGGTTTGCCTTCCACCTGCTTCAAAAGTAACCGGTAAGGGAGAATTGCGTTATGAGCATCAAGATTGTTACCTTTGGCGAAATCATGCTTCGGCTGAAAAGCCCTGGCTTCGACCGTTTTTTTCAAACGCCGTCCCTGGAGGCCACCTTTGGCGGCGGGGAGGCCAATGTCTGCGTATCCCTGGCCAATTTCGGCATGGATACGGCCTTTGTCACCCTGCTGCCAAGCAATGATATTGGTGAAGCCTGCCTCCGTGAACTGCGGGGTTTTGGGGTGGATGTATCCAATATCGTCCGCAACAGCAACCGCATGGGCATTTACTTTTTGGAAACCGGCGCCGTGCAGCGCCCCAGCAAGGTGATTTACGACCGTGCGGAATCGGCCATCGCCAAGGGCAAGCCCGGCGATATCGATTGGAACAAGGCTTTTGCCGGCGCAACCTGGTTCCATTTCACCGGCATCACCCCCGCTATCAGCCAGGGCGCGGCTGACCTTTGCCTGGAGGCTGTGAAGGCCGCCAAGTCTTTGGGCCTGCACGTGAGCTGTGACCTCAACTACCGGAAGAATCTGTGGAAGTACGGGAAAACGGCTTCCCAAGTCATGCGAGAGCTGGTCAAATACGTGGATACCGTGATCGCCAACGAAGAGGATTTTCAAATGGCGCTGGGTCTGAAGGCTGAATCCGGAGCGGAAGTGGAATCCGGCGAACTGAACGTGGAACAGTACAAGGCCATCGCGTCCCTGGCCATGCAGGAGTTCCCCAATATCAAGCGCGTGGCCATCACGCTCCGGGAAAGCAAGTCCGCCAGCCACAACGACTGGAGCGCCTGCCTGTATAATGGAAAAGATTTTCTGCTCTCCCGCAAGTATGCAATCACCCACATCGTGGATAGGGTGGGCGGCGGCGACAGCTTCGGCGCCGGGCTGATCTACGGCATCAATACCTACGGCGACGAGAAAAAGGCGCTGGAGTTTGCCGTGGCGGCTTCCTGCCTCAAGCACACCATCAATGGCGATTTCAACCGGGTGTCCGTTTCGGAAGTGGAAAGCCTCATGAAGGGCTCCGGCTCCGGCCGGGTGCAGCGGTAACATTATTTGGGGAGGGCGGCGCGCATGGGCTACAGGCTGATCCCATACGGTGATTTGCGTGCGTACTGCCTGCGCCTGTTTTGCGCTTTGGGCTTTTCCCGCGAAGAGAGCGGCCTTATTGCCGATGTGCTTTTGCAGGCCGATTTGAACGGCATCGAATCCCACGGCGTGCAGAGGCTGGTGCGGTATCACAAAGAGATTACATCCGGCCTGGTGAATGTAAGGGCCAGGCCGGAAACGGTATTTGAAACGCCCCTGTCGGCGGTGGTCGACGCCAAGGATATGATGGGGCAGCTGGCAGCCCATCATGCCATGAGCCTGGCCATTGCAAAGGCCCAAACAAGCGGTATCGGCATGGTGGCTGTCCGCAATTCCAACCATTACGGCATTGCGGGCTATTATGCCGAAATGGCGCTCAGGCACGACCTGATGGGTGTCTGTATGACCAACACGGAGGCCATCATGGTGCCCACCTTCGCTCGCTGTGCCATGCTGGGTTCCAATCCCATCGCGCTTTCCATGCCCGCCGACCCTGTCCCCTTCCTGTTTGACGCGGCCACCACCGTGGTTCCCCGCGGCAAGCTGGAGGTTTATAACAAGCAGGGCAAACAAACGCCTTCCGGATGGATGCTGGATGAGAACGGCAGGGAAACGTCACAAACGGGCCCGGTGCTTCACAATATCACGGAAAAGCTGGGCGGGGGCATATTGCCCCTGGGCGGGTTCGGCGAAGAAACCTCAGGCCACAAGGGTTATGGCTTCGGCCTGATCTGCGAATTGTTTACGGCCATCCTGTCCGGCGGGAACACCTCGGATGAAATCTACCAAAAGCCCGGCGGGTCCGGCATCGCACAATGCTTCTGGGCGGTGGATTACGGCCTGTTCGGCGATAAGAAAGAAATCAGGAAAAATTTTTCCAGTTATCTTCAAAAGCTTCGGGAGGCACCCAAGGCCACGGGACAGCAGCGCATTTATACCCATGGCGAAAAGGAATGGGAATCAAGAAAAGAGAAGCTGGCAAAGGGTATCCCCGTACAGGAAAAGACGCTGGGGGAAATGGCTTCTATCGCGGATGAACTGCATATACAAGGAATGGCCTAGTTCGCACGGCTTCCCCGCGTTTATACGGCAAGGGTGTGTATGTTGGGAATTATGGGGCTCCGCTTGCTGGCTGTAGGGAAGCATGGTATAATTCACACAGGATTGGTATCGTATTTTCACGTAATTGAACAAGACCCCGGTTGCGCAGGCGGTGTTTGTTTTTGGATTTCTTACCGCAGCATTGCGGTGAAGGATAAAAAAATCAAACGGGAGGTACCTTGGTATGAAGAAACTAGTTTCTCTCATCCTCGCCCTGGTTGTAGTGCTGGCCTTTGCCAGCAGCGCCTCCTCCGCCACTGTTCTGAAGCTTGCCGAAGTGCACGCCGAAGGCTATCCTACCTCGCTGGCCGACCATGAGTTTGCTCGCCTGGTGGAAGAAAAGACCGAAGGCCGCATCAAGGTGGAAGTGTACACCGGCGGCGTGCTGTACCCCAATGAGCCCGCCTCTATCGAGGCGCTGCAGTTGGGCGACCTGGCGTTCACACGCGTGTCCGCGTCCCCCGTGGCCAACTTCGTGCCCTCCATCAACGCCATTCAGATGCCCTACCTGTACAAGAACAAGGCGCATATGTGGGCCGTGCTCAATGGCGATCTGGGCCAGGATCTGCTGGCCGGCATTGAAACCGGCGTGGACAAGGACGGCAAAATTTCCGGTCTGGTCGGCCTGTGCTATTACGACGCCGGTTCCCGCTCCTTCTACCTGACCAAGGAAGTCCACACCGTGGCCGACATGGCCGGGCTTAAGGTCCGCGTGCAGGACAACAGCATGATGAAGCGGATGGTGGAACTCCTGGGCGCCACCCCCGTGACCGGCATCGGCCCCAACGATGTGCTCAACGCCATCACCACCGGCGTGGTGGACGGCGCGGAGAACAACTGGCCCACCTACCAGAACATGGGCGATTACTCTGCCGCCAAGAACTACATACTTGACCAGCACACCCGCGTGCCCGAGATCCTGCTTGCCTCCAAGCTCGTGATGGATGACCTGAGCGAAGCGGACCGCGCCATCATCTTTGAGTGCGCCAAGGCCGTACAGCAGTATGAAATTGAGCAGTGGGAACTGAAGGAAGCTGCCTCCGAGGCAATCGTCCGCGAAGCCGGTGTCACCGTTGTTGATCTGACCCCGGAAGCACGCGAGGGATTTGAAGCCGCCATGGCTCCCCTGTACGAGGAGTTCGGCGCCAATTACATGGACATCATCAACGCCATCAAGGATATGGGCAAGGATTTCTAAAACAGCATCCCGTTGCCTGGGGAGGGATCACGCGGAGGTCCTCGCGGATCCCTCCCTGACTATATGATGACGGAGGTGAATTATGTCATGGCCGTTTTCTTAAGAGTAGCCGAGCTTGTTTCCGCCGCGGTACTTGTCCTGGGCCTATCCGCTATTATATACTTTCAAAGGCACCGCATGCCGGAACTGCTTCGGACAATCAACCGGTGGATACATACTGTCATGCTCTTCCTGGCTGAAATTGCGCTGGCTTCCATGGTGCTGATCGTCATTATGACGGTGATCCTGCGTTTCTTTTTCCGCACCGGCATTGGCTGGGCCGAAGAAGTGCCCCGGTTGATGGTTGGCTACTTTGCCTTTTTTGCCTGCGCCATGGGCGTGCGCGACCATACGCATATCAGCATGGATGTGTTCTACAACCTGGCTCCCAAAGGCGGAAAAATTCGGGCCTTCATGGATTTTTTTGTCAATGTATGCATCCTGCTCTGCGGCGCGTTCCTTTTATATTATGGCGGAGACCGCATCATGCGGATGATGAGGCTTTCCGGTGTGCTTCCAATGACCGGCTGGCCCAACTGGGTGCGGTATGCGGCTGCACCAATCGTGGGCTTTACCATCATCTTCGATTCCATCCTGTACTTGACCAGGGTGCTAAAGCGCAATGACCTTCTTTTCTCCGAACCTGATGTGGATTATATGTCCCAAGTCACCCATGAAAAGAAAGGGGGCAAGAAATAAATGGATACCGGTACCCTGGCCACCATCGTGCTGCTGGGCGGATTCGTCCTGCTGATGTTTATGCGTGTACCCATCTCCTTTGCCCTTTTAACAGCCACCTTGCTTAGCGCGCTGGTGAATGGCACGAGCCTGACCGTCATGGTCAATCAGATGGTGGAAGGCTTCTCCAATTTCACGCTGCTTGCGATCCCGTTTTTCATTCTCATGGGCGAGATCATGAACGCGGGTGGGATCTCCGAAAAGATCGTGGGCCTAGCAAACCTGCTGGTGGGGCGTTTCCGCGGTGGCCTGGCTTACGTGAACTGTCTGGATTCCATGCTGTTCGGCCATATTTCCGGCTCCGCCGTGGCTGATGTCTCCTCTCTGGGTTCCGTGGTTGTGCCAATGATGAAAAAGCAGGGCTACAGCCCCGAGTTTTCCGTGGCGCTGACGGTGACCACCTCCTGCCAGGGCGTGCTGATCCCGCCCAGTCACAACATGATCATCTATGCCTTGGCTGCCAACGGATTGGTGACTGCCACCATGACGGTGAATGTGAATGTGGAGCACCTGCTCATGGCCGGGTTGCTGCCTGGCGTCATGGTGGGCATAGCGTTAATGTTATTGTGCTTTTTCATGACGGAAAGGTACAATTTCCCCCGTGGCGTTATCATCCCAAAAGGCGAGCGGCTCAAGGTGCTCATTGAGGCGCTCCTGCCCATGCTCACCCTGGTCATCATCATGGGCGGCGTAGCGGCGGGCGTATTCACCGTGACCGAATCCTCCGCCTTTGCCTGCATATATACTTTCCTGCTCACCTATCTGATTTTCCGCTCCGCCAAGCTTAGGGACATCGGGAAGGTCCTCAAAAATACGCTCAAGACGCTGGCCATTGTGCTTACGCTCATCGGCACGGCCAAGGCCTTTGCCTACATGATGACTGACCTGCGCATCCCCGACCAGATCACCGCGCTGCTGATGAGCATTACCCAAAACAAGTACATCCTGCTTCTGATCATCAACGCGCTTTTGCTGATGCTGGGCTGCTTTATGGACATGGCCCCCCTAATCATGATCATGACGCCCATTCTGCTGCCTGTGGTGACGAGTCCCATCATCAATATGAGCCCCGTGCATTTTGGCGTGATGCTGATCTTCAACCTGGCCATGGGTTTATGCACGCCACCGGTGGGCAGCGCGCTGTTCGTTGGCTGTGCCGTGGGGAAAACCACACTTGAAAAAACCTCAAAGGCCGCGCTGCCTATGTTTACCATGATGATGGTGGCGCTGCTGCTTGTCACGTTCATCCCGGATATCTCCCTGTGGCTGCCCCGCGTACTGTTTGGGCGATGACCGCCAGATGCGCAAGACTTTACCCCTCTTGATTAACGTCAAGGGGGGATAAGCTTTTCCATGGGCTTATCCATTTTTTTACAATAGAAAACAGACATATTTATGGCAGAAAAGAGGATGTATCATGAAGGGAATATCGTCGTTGCATGCTCGCAAGCCCCGGCCCATCCGGGTGCTGCAGTACGGCGAGGGCAATTTTCTGCGCGCATTTGTGGATTATATGATCGATATCGCCAATGAAAAGGGACAGTTTGACGGGGATGTAGCGGTTGTGAAGCCCATCCCCTTCGGGTCGCTGGAGGCTTTTCATGAGCAGGACAACCTGTATACCGTATGCCTTCGGGGCAAGGCCGGTGGGCAGGTCATTCGCGAAAACCGCATTGTCACCTGCATCGGCCAGGCTGTGGATGCCTATGGTGATTACGAGGCCTATATGGCATTGGCGAAGGAAGAAACGCTGCAATTTATTGTTTCCAATACCACGGAGGCGGGCATTGTTTTTGACGCGTCCGATGACTTTGCCGCCTGCCCGCCGGACACCTATCCCGGCAAGCTGACGCAGTTTTTGTTCAGGCGCTTTGAACATTTTCACGGGGCTTTGGACAAAGGAATCATGATTCTGCCTGTAGAACTGATTGAAAACAACGGCATCAAGCTCAAGGAATGCGTGCTGCGCCTGACCGATGCCTGGAAACTGCCGGATGCTTTCAAAAACTGGCTGGAGGATAGCTGCGTATTCTGCTCCACGCTGGTGGACCGCATCGTCACCGGCTATCCCAGGGATACGGTTAAGGATTACTGGGCGGAGCTTGGCTATAACGACAAGCTCCTGTCGGTCTGTGAGCCTTTTGCCTTGTGGGTCATCGAAAGCCCCAAGGATATTTCCACCCGCCTGCCCCTTGACAAGATTGGGTTGCCGGTGGTATTTACAAAAGACCAGCGCCCTTACCGGGAGCGGAAGGTGCGCCTTTTAAACGGAGCCCATACCGCAACCATCCTGGGCGCCTACCTTGCCGGCATGGACATCGTGGGGGAGTGCATGGCCGATCCCGATATCCGCAAGTATATGACCGATGCGGTATACGGTGAAATCGCGCCCACCGTACCCCTGCCCAGTGAGGAGGTGAAGGCATTCGCCGGCAGCGTGTTCGAGCGGTTTGAAAACCCCTTCATCCGCCACGCGCTTTTGTCCATCGCGCTCAATTCCGTATCCAAATGGAAATCCCGCATCCTGCCCTCCCTCCTGGATTCTTTGAATCAAACGGGGAAGCTGCCCAGATGCCTTACCTTTTCCTTCGCGGCGCTGCTGGCCTTCTATACGTGCACAAGGCAGTCGGACGGTTCCTGTTTGGGCTCAAGGCCGGGCGGCGGAACATATCCTGTGCAGGATGATTTGCCTGTTTTGGAATTTTTCGCGGCCCACAGCGGGAAGCCCGCGGCGGAATATGCGCATCTTGCCGCGTCCAATACTTCCTTCTGGGGCCTGGACCTTACCTTGATTCCGGGCTTTGTGCGGGCGGTTGCCACGCATCTTGACAGCATCCGCACCCTGGGATCCCGGGCTGCCATGAATCGTCTTTTTTAAGGAGTAATGCATGCAAAGTTATTTGAAAATCCACCTCCAGGATAATGTGGCCGTGGCGGTGGAAGATTTAAAAAAAGAGCTGCCCATATCTTTGGAAAACACTTTGGTAACGCTGCGGGATAATATTCCCGCGGGGCACAAGTTTGCGCTGCGCGCTATCAGCGCCGGCGAAAAGGTCGTAAAATATGGTTTTCCCATCGGCCATGCTACGGCGGATATCCCCGCGGGCAGCCATGTCCATACCCATAATGTGCGGTCGGATCTGAATTCCCTGCTGGATTACCGGTATGAGCCGAAATTTGCCGAACTTTCCCCGCTTCCTGTTAAGACTTTCCGGGGCTATAAACGTCCGGATGGCAAGGCGGGCATCCGCAACGAGGTGTGGATCATCCCCACCGTGGGCTGTGTGAACGCCATCGCCAAGCAAATCGAGGTTCAGGCACAGCATTTCATCCGGGGCGGCCTGGAAGCGGTGGTGGCCTACAGCCATCCTTACGGCTGCTCCCAGTTGGGCGGCGACCTGCTTTATACCCAAAAGGCGCTGTGCGGCCTGATTCGCCATCCCAACGCCGCCGGCGTGCTGGTCTTGGGGCTCGGGTGTGAGAATAACCGTATTTCTGAAATGAAAAAGGTACTGGGCCCCTATGATGAAGACAGGGTGAGGTTTCTCAACGCCCAGGAGGTGGATGACGAGACAGAGGCCGCGCTTGATATTCTCAAGGACTTGTGCGGCCGCGCCGCCAAATGCGTCCGGGAGGAAATCCCCGCGTCGGAGCTGGTGCTGGGCCTCAAGTGCGGCGGTTCCGACGGTTTTTCGGGCATCACCGCCAACCCGCTGGTGGGAAGCCTTTCCGACAGGCTCATCGCCCAGGGCGGCAGTGCCATGCTGACAGAGGTGCCCGAAATGTTCGGCGCGGAGACGCTGCTTATGCAGCGCTGCCGAAACGAGGAAGTCTTTCATAAAACCGTTGCCCTCATCAACGATTTCAAGTCCTACTTCATGCGCCACAACGAGCCTATCGATGAAAACCCCGCGCCGGGCAACAAGGATGGCGGCATCACAACATTGGAGGACAAATCCCTGGGCTGCGTGCAAAAGGGCGGCGCCGCGCCGGTGGAGGATGTGCTTTCCTACGGGGAGCCCGTACACAAAAAAGGCCTGAGCCTTTTGCAGGCCCCCGGCAACGACCTGGTGGCGTCCAATGCTTTGCTGTTCTCCGGGGCGCATATGGTGCTGTTCACTACAGGCCGGGGCACGCCCTTTGGCTGCGCGGTGCCCACGGTGAAGATCGCCAGCAACAGCGATATGGCGCGCCGCAAAGCCAACTGGATCGATTTTGACGCCGGCCGCCTGCTGGAAGGCGAGTCCATGGAATCGCTCACCGCGGAATTATTTCAATTGGTGCTGGACATCGCCTCCGGGGAGAAAAAGGCCAAAGCCGAAGCGCTGGACAAGCGCGATCTGACCATCTTCAAGGATGGCTTAACGGTGTAGGGGGCGCTGCCCCCTACACCCCCGCCAAAGGTTCCAAAACCCCGCTCCCGCCAGTGGCGGAAATGAGCGGGGTGGAGGAAGCGGACGAAACAGAGCGATGGGAGCGGCAGTGAACCAGCGCGACAATTGAGGCCGCCGGATATTTTATGGAATCCTATTTATAGTGCCCACGGCAATGCCGTGGGTGTTGGCTTAATATACAATCATGGGACACTGCCGAGGGAATTGTCGAAAGCCTCCCTCTTGAGGGAGGTGTCACCTGAAGGATGACAGTAGGATTCCAAGCCCTGTCAATCTAATCTCATCCAACTCCTCAGCTTTCATCAATCCAGCCTGAAAGAGATTCAAGTACTCCTGTGATATCCTCTGATTGAAAATCAGCAGATCATCCGTATTGATGGTTACGGGAACTCCATGGTCATACAACACCCGGATGGGGTGCTCCGCATACCCCTTCACAACCCCCAGCATAATGTTGCTGGTGGGACAGATATTCAATTGGATCTTGTGCTCCGCCAGCCAGCGCATCACAGGCTTCGAAGCGGCTGCGGCGATACCGTGATGCACCTCCCGCAATTGCAGCACTTCACAGGCTTCCAGCACATCCTCCGCGCTGCCGAATTCACCCACATGGGCTTTACATATCAGCCCCATATCTTTGGCGAGCAGGTAGATTTTCTGGAAACGGGAAATGGGCTGGGCGAGCTCATTGCAGCAGATATCGATGGAAACAAACCATTTGTGCAACAAAATCTCTTCCACCGGGCCATATGTTTCTTCTGCGTTGCAGGCCCGGTCCAAAGCCAGTTCAGGCAGAAAGATTGTATTCGGCGCGTATGTGGCATGCAGCGCATTCATTGTCCGCATAAAAGGAATCATGCCGCCCATAAGGCCGATTTCACCCAAGCCAAAGCTCAAAGCCAGCCGCTGTATGCTGTCCTTATCCGCCTGAACAAAAGCGGCTTCAATGCGCTTGAGATACCCCTCAACCCCAGGGCAATGGACTTTTACATTCTGTTCAAACCATTCCTGCATATCAGCAAGGGAAGAAAATGGCGCGCCGGGAGGTGCGATCTCCACATTGGCCCATTCGGAGATATAGCTGAGGCTCCCGCCCCTTCCGGCATGGTTGTGCAGGTCGGATTTGGGGATGGCTTGCAGCCCGGAAAGCGAGCCCTCCCGCAAGCAACCCATGAACCTTTGAGAATCGTGATCCATTCCCGCATCCTCTTTTGCATATTCCCAAAACAATATGCTCCCATGCCAAGGCCGGGGAGCATATTGCGGATCAGAACCTGCTTACCAAATCATGCAGCACCCTGCGCACGGCGCCGGGGGCGGATACCATTTGCGCAAAGAGCTCCTCCACCTTTTCGCCTAGGCCGACTTCGTACAGGTTTACGCCGAACAGGGACGCGTCGCTTAATATGGGTAAGAGCACATCATGGAAAGGCCCCTTGCCGCCTAAGGATATTGTTTGAAGCTTTGGCTGCAAGGTACTCAGCATCGGATCAGAGCTTACCTCAAAAGGCTTGCCGTCATCGCCCACGCCAATCAGGTATCTGAGCCAGGCGGCGAATACCAGGGGGATGGCGGTGAGCTTCTTCAAATCAAGATCAGACCGCTTTTGATAGGCCTTGAGCGTTTCTCCAAAGCGTATGGGCAGCTTTTGGGAGGTATCCGTGGCGATCCTTTGGGGCGTGTCCGGCAGGAAGGGATTGGGGAAGCGCACATTCAGCACTTCGTTCAAAAAACCCGCGGGGCGGATGATTTTGGGGTCTGCAACGACTGGCATGCCTTCCGCATGGCCCAGATGGTGCACCAGGCCTTTCAGGTCCTCATCCTTCATTTCCGCGTGGATGCTGGTGTAGCCCAGCAGGCAGCCCAGCACTGCCAATGCGGTATGCAGGGGATTCAGGCAGGTGCCAACCTTCATTTTCTCCGTCAGGTTCACGGTATCCCTGCCGGCAAAGAGCACGCCGGCCAGATGCAGCGGCGGCCGGCCGTTCGGGAAACGGTCCTCCACCACCAGGTACTGCGCTTCCTCGGCGTTGACGAAGGCGGCGGTGTAGGTGCGCTTTGCGGTTACGATGACCTGTGTATCCTCAAACCCCGCGCTTTTGAGCATTTCCTGCACGGACGCGTCGGGCCTGGGCGTGATCTTGTCGATCATGGTCCAGGGGAAGGAAACCTTGCCCTCATCCTGCACATAGGCAAGGAAGCCGCTTTCCGCCCGGCCCGCTTTCACCCAGCGGTCCGCCACTTCCAGCACCGCGGTGCGGAGCTTTTCTCCGTTGTGGGAGCAGTTGTCCATGCTCACAAGGGCAATAGGATATGCGCCGCTACGGTAGCGGTGCAGGCACAGGGCCGCCGTTTTGCCCATGAGGCTTTCATCGGCGGTGAAGGCGTACCCTTTTTCGGTAATGGTGAAGCTGGCCATTTGAAGGGTGGGGCTTGCGAAGATTTCCTTCAGCCTCTCCCAGCCATCCCCTTCGCCCGAAGCCACGTTCAGCGCTTCCGCCACGCTGCCCAGCACCCTTTTTTCCACCGCGCCGGTGGATTTCAAAACCGCCAGCACGCTTAGGGAATCAAAGGGCAGGTAAGCCTTTTCGATCAGTTCCCCGTCAAACCCTTCCGCCACCACGATGCCCGTATCTGTTTTGCCCTGATCGAGCAAATCGTCCTGTACCGCGCACAAAAAGGCACGGAATATGTTTCCTGCCCCCAGGTGCACCCAGGCGGGAGCTTTTTTTGTCTGCTCCCTAACAGTGGCCCGGTCGTATGTGGGCAGCCGGAAGCCGGCCTTCAGCCAGGGCCCCGGGTTTTTCAGCGAAAAGTCGTTGAGCTTCATGCCTTGCTTTCCTCCAGTTTGTCAAGGGTCTCCCAGATGCCCGTAATGTAGGAAGCGCCCAGCGCCCTGTCATACAGCCCATAGCCGGGCCGGCCGGTCTCCCCCCAGATCATGCGGCCGTGGTCGGGGCGCAGGTAGCCGTCAAAGCCGTTCCTATGCAGATTCCTGAGAATTTGCACCATATCCAGGGAGCCGCAGGCGGAATAGTGGGCGGATTCCTCAAAGCTGCCGTCTTCCATCAATTTTACGTTTCTCAGGTGCATGAAGTGGATGCGCCCCATGGCGGAATACTTGTCCACCAGCTTGGGTATGTCATTGAAGCCGGCGCAGCCCAAAGACCCTGTGCACAGCGTAAGGCCGTTTGCAGGACTGTCCACCAGCTTCAGGTACCTGTCCAGATTCTCTTCCCTGGTGATGATCCGGGGCAGGCCGAAGATGGGGTAGGGCGGATCATCCGGATGGATAGCCATGCGCACGCCGCAGCTTTCCGCCACGGGGATGATGGCTTTCAGGAAATATTCGAGATTTTTCCAAAGCGTTTCTTCATCCACCTGCTTATAGGCATCGAACAGGCTTTGCAATTCATCCTTGCGGTAGGAGCTGTCCCAGCCGGGCAGGGAAAACTCCCCGGTGAGGGGGTTCATTTTTTTGAGCTGGTCCACGTAGTACACCAGCGCCGTGGAGCCGTCCGGCAGCACCTTGTCAAGCTGCGTCCTGGTCCAGTCGAACACAGGCATGAAGTTGTAGCAGATGCATTTAATGCCGTTTGAGGCCAGGCGGCGGATGTTTTCCTGATAGGCGGCGATATACTTGTCCCGTGCCGGGCGCCCCAGCTTGATATCCTCATGGACGGGCACGCTTTCGATGACCTCAAAGTGCAGGCCACTTTCCTCCACCATCGTTTTCAAGGCGGATATGCGTTCGTTGGGCCAGATTTCGCCCACGGGCACGTCATAGACGGCTGTGACGATGCTGCGCATAAAGGGAATTTGGCGGATGTATTGCAGGGGGATTTTGTCCGTGGGGCCATACCAGCGGAATGACAGTTTCATATTGCGCCTTCCTTTACAAATCAAAATACTGCTTGGCATTGTTGAAGCAAATGTCCCGCACCATGTTTTTCAAAAAATCTATGTCGGCGGGATATTCGCCGTTCTCCACCCATATTCCCAGCACGTCGCACAGGATGCGGCGGAAGTATTCGTGCCTGGGGTAGCTGACAAAGGAACGGCTGTCGGTGAGCATGCCCACGAACCGGCTCAAAAGCCCAAGGTTGGCCAGGGTCTTTATTTGCTCCACCATGCCGTCCCGCTGGTCCAGGAACCACCATGCGGACCCCATTTGGATTTTTCCGGGGACGCCCGACTGCTGAAAGTTGCCCAGCATGGTGCCGATCACGGCGTTTGCCGCGGGGTTCAGGCTGTACAGAATGGTCTTGGGCAGGCTGTTTTCCGCGTCCTGGGCGTCCAGCAGGCGGGAAAGATTCTGGGCGATGGGCTCGTCCGCAATGGAGTCAAAGCCCACATCCGGGCCATAGGTTTTGAAGATGCGGGTGTTGTTGTTGCGCATGGCGGCAATGTGGTATTGCTGCACCCAGCCCATTTTATGATACATTCCGCCAAGGGCAACATACAGCGCCGTGCGGTAATGGGCCGCATCCTCCGGGGATACGGGCTCGCCCGCCAGACCATCCCGCAAGGCCCGGTCGGCCTTTTTCATCTTCACTTCCGCAAAGGGCACCGTGTCCATGCCGTGGTCGGACAGGCGGCAGCCCGCCTCGTGAAAGAAGCCCGCCCGTTTTTCCAGCGCTTCGATCACATCGTCCGTTTTTTCAATGGCAATGCCTGAAACGGTACCCAGCTTGCCGATATATTCCTGAAAACCCGCCCTGTCCACATTCACCGCCTTGTCAGGGCGGAAAGCGGGGAGGACCCTGGCTTTGAGTGTGCCTTCCCGTGCGATCTTATTGTGCCAGCCCAGGTCGTCGATAGGGTCGTCTGTGGTGCACAGCGTGTCTACATGAAACCTTTCAATCAGCCGCTGTGCCCTGAAACCCTCCGTAGCCAGGAGTGCGTTGCACTGCTCCCAGATTTCCGGGGCTGTTTGCTCATTCAGCACCGTGTCGATGCCGAATACGCGCTTGAGCTCCAGGTGCGTCCAGTGATAGAGCGGGTTGCCGATGGCGTGGGGCAGCATTTTGGCGTAGGCAAAGAACTTGTCCCTGTCATCCCCGTCCCCGCGGATCAGCTTTTCCGGGATGCCATTGGTGAGCATGGCCCGCCATTTGTAGTGGTCGCCGCCCAGAAACAGGTGCCCCACGTTGCGGAAGGAGATGTTCTCCGCGATTTCCTTGGGGCTCAAATGGCAATGATAATCCAGAATGGGCATGTCCTCGGCGGCCTCATGGTAAAGCATCTTGGCCGTTTCTGTGGACAGCAGGAAATCTTTGTCCATGAATGGTTTCATCAGCCGGATGACCTCCTGTGCATCAATTTCGGAAAGGGCGGTGTCAACCGGCCGCCCGGCCGGCTTCTCCCCGGCCCTGGAAAACAAAAGCACTCTTATCCCATCTTACAACAAAACGGGCCGCATTTGAAGACTTTTCAAAATAAAAACCTGTTTTTTATGCGGCGGGAAACATTTTGTGCTATAATGTAGGGAAATTTTTCAGACTTAATGGGAGGGAATGCGGATGCAGCCTGGGATCATGGAAATCGACGTTCATGGCATGACCAGATACCAGGCCAAGGTGTTCATCGACAGCCGCCTGAAGCGCGCGGACCTGAGCGTGTACCGGGTTCGGGTCATTCATGGATACCGCGGTGGAACGGAGCTTCGCGATATGGTGCTTAAGGAGTATGGAAGGAATCATTCCAAAGTACTTCGGGTAGCTTATAGCTTGAATCCCGGTGAAACAGAACTGGTGCTTCGCGAGTATTGAGGGAAGCGTGCAAACAGACGGAAGCACAAGGAACAGTGTAAAACCCGTATTGCCAGTACGGCCGGACGAAGGGAACTGAAGGAAGTCATGAAGAAAAAGCTGTTGATCATATGCGGCTGGCTGATGGTAGCCATAGGCACGGCAGGGATCATTCTGCCTGTGCTGCCTACCACGCCTTTTCTGCTGCTGGCGGCAGCCTGCTTCTCCGGCACATCTGAAAGGGCGCACCGGTTTTTATTGAAAAGCCCGGTTTTTTGTTCCTATATTCACCATTACCGTACAGGACAAGGTGTGAGCGTAAAAGCCAAGGTGCAGGCGATTTCCTTGTTATGGGCACTGCTGGCCCTGAGTGCGCTGGTCATTGAAAAGGCTTGGGCGTACATTGCTTTCCCCATCATCGGCGCGGGCGTTACCTGCCACCTTCTTCTGATCAAGACCGCCCGGCCTGAAAAAGAATGTGCACCCGGCTGCAAGCATGCAAAGGAAGAGCTTCCATAAAACCTGATTTCCTCAATATATAGCAAAGCCCCGTGGACTTCATCGGTCCGCGGGGCTTCCTTTATTCTCCGCGAACCATGACGGATGGGCAAGCATACGGTGATATGGGACGCATAGGAGTCAAGACTGGGAGTGAAAGTATGATACAGCCATCCAAGCTGATCGAAATATTCCAAATCATGTACAAGGAGAAATGGAAATACCAATGGGGCGCCGCCCGGGAGGGCGTAGTGGACTGCAGCGGCGCATTCGCCTACGCTTTCCGCAGACTGGGGGGATATATGTACCACGGCAGCAATACCATGTGGCGCAAATACACAACTGAAAAAGGGAAGATGGGGCAAATTGCCCTGGTGCCGGGCATGGCGGTTTTCCGCTGGCGTAAAAGCGGCAAGGAACCTGCCGCCTACAAAGCGGATGGGCTGGGCGATTTTTATCATGTCGGGTTGTTTATAGGCAATGGGGAAGTCATTGAAGCCAAGTCTGCCAAATCGGGCGTAGTCAAAAGCAGCGTTTCCGGCTGGGCGTACGCGGCAATGCTTACGGGCGTGGATTATTCCGGCCAGGCGCCGGACCTGCCTCCTTCCCAGCCGCTGCCTGTTCTGCGCAAGGGCAGTACCGGCCATTGGGTGACGGAAGCACAACTGCGGCTGATTGCCCATGGCTTCCCCCTGAACGTGTATGGCGCCGACGGCATCTTTGGGGAAGAAACGCAGACGGCGGTAAAGGCATTCCAGGCAGCCAGGGGCCTCGCGGTGGACGGCGTCATTGGCAAGGATACCTGGGAGGAGCTGTTAAGAGACCCGGTATCCGAAGAGGAACGTTACTCAGTGCTGATTCCCAACCTCACGCTGGACGCGGCGAAGAAATTCGTGGAATTGTATCCCGACGCCGTCATCCAGCATCCGCCTGCGGTCCAAAATGGATAATGCTCCAGGGAAGTCTAAAATTCTGCTCACCAGGGCGGCCGGCCGCGGACTATTTGTCCGCAGCCGGCCGCTGATCTATGAAAAGCCCTCGCAGGCGGGGGCTCCGTAACCCCGAGCCCACCTGTGACGGATATGCGAGGGGTGGAGGAGGCTGGCGAAAAGGAGCAGTGCGAGCGGCAGCGAGGCAATGCGACGATTGAGACAGATGGAATAGCGTAGCAAGCGTCACACCGTCTGCCGCCTGCGCTTGGGCAATACGATGCGCAGTTCGATGGTTTCGCCGTATTCCATTACGCTGTATTCCGCGGGTATGCCTGTTTCCTGCATCTGCGTAACGATGCCCTTGATGGCGTTCATATACAGCCTGTGGTCCCGAACCAGGGAGATCAGCCGGCGGGGCGGCGGCGGGGGAACAGGCAGCCGGGACAAGGCGCGCTCCACCAGCGCTTCCGTTTCCCGCACGGTCAGGTTATTGGAGGCCGCCTGCCTGGCGATGCGCATGCGCCCCAGCCCGTCCGGCAGGCGCAGGAGCGCCCTCGCGTGGCGCTCCGAAAGATTTTCCTCAAAGATCAGCGCCCGAAGAGTGGGATCCAATCGCAATAGGCGGAGCTTGTTGGCGATGGTGCAGGCGGATTTGCCGAGCCGGCGTGACAATTCATCCTGGGTCATTTTATAGTTGTCGATGAGGGCGGCAAAAGCCTCCGCCTCCTCGAAAAAGTGCAGATCCTCCCTTTGCAGGTTTTCCACCAGCGCCATCATGGCGCTTTCCCGGCCGGTGGCGGGAAGCACGATGGCGTCGATATGGGTTTGACCCAGCATCTGGCAGGCACGGTAGCGCCGTTCGCCCATAATGATTTCATATTGGCCGCTGCCCGCATCCCGCACGGTGATAGGCTGTAAAAGTCCGAATTGACGGATGGAATTGGCCAGTTCCGCCAGGCTGGCCTCGGAAAATTCCTTCCTGGGCTGATCGGGGTTGGGAATAATGCTGCTTAGCGGCAGCCAGCACACCTGGCGGAAGGCGGCATGGACGGGATTTTGACGCAGATGCTGCTGCATGAAATTGCTCCCTTCCCGAGGATTGGAAGGTTTCCTTGTTTCCCTGATACCGGGTTGAGCGCGGCGGACAGGGCGGTCGTCCTCCCCCTGACTCCCGGTCCTGCCGCCGCGCTCAACTATCCTATTCGGTTACAGCAAAAAAAATCCTGCCCGTGTATGCGAATATTCGTTCGTCATATTTCGCGGCCAGGAAGGAGAAAAGACGGCGTAGAAAGGGTTATCCCGTCGAAGCCATGCGGTTTTTCAGCCGCTTCCCAGTGGCGAGCGCCCTGGGGTGCCTGC
This sequence comes from Bacillota bacterium, assembly GCA_023411395.1. Taxonomy (GTDB): domain Bacteria; phylum Bacillota; class Clostridia; order Christensenellales; family Aristaeellaceae; genus JAEWAH01. Next base: position 9,463 of record JAEYOV010000035.1, on the reverse strand, counting down.
TTTTCGCGGATACTGTCGAAAGGTTTTTTCCGTTTTCAGGCAGGGAAGGAGCATATGCTTCCAATCGCGGCCCGGAACGGGGGTTTCAATGGGCGCTTCCAGTGCGCCGCCCAGAAGCCTCGCGGCTTTTTCGCCTAAGGGCAGCTCTTCCAAAACAGCGGGGCCCTTCCAGCACAGCGCGCGTCCGCCTACCTTTGTAAAGGGCAGCAATAATTCCAGCAGCGTGGGCAGGGACGCCACGGCCCGGGCCAGGGCCAGATCAAAGCTTTCCCTGCATTCGGGCCGGTGCGCCATATCCTCCGCCCGGCCATGCAGCGCCTTGACATTTGCAAGCCCAAGCTGCTTGGCCGCCTCCTGCAAAAAACGCACCCGCTTTTGCTGCGCATCCAGAAGCGTCACCTGAAGATCGGGGCGGGCAATGGCCAGGGGCAGCCCCGGGAAGCCCGCGCCGCTGCCCACGTCGATGACGGCGGCGCCCAAGGGGAAAAGGCCTTCTGTTTTCAAAGGGGAAAGGGAATCCGCGTAATGCCGGTCCACCATTTCAGACTCCTCCAAAACGGCGGTAAGGTCCATGCGCTTGTTCCAGTCCACCAGCAGATCATGAAACCGGCCCAGCGTCTGGGCCGCCTCCCGCGATAGGGGAATGCCGGCCTGCTGGCATCGGGTCCAAATGTCATCCCACAGCGCCATTAGGTGCTCCTTGTATCAAGGCGTTCTTACTCCAGGGGCAGGTGCAGATATTTTTGTCCCCAGTATTTTACCCAGGCCAAGGCTTCCCGGAAGTGGTTTTGAACCCAGTATTCCTGCTTGCAAGGGCTGCCGGTGCCGCTGGCGTTCAGCCCCTCGTCCATGGCGATGGCCAGCGCCCTGGGCAGGTGGTAATCGCTGGTGATGATTCTGACATGCGAAACATTTCTGCCCTCCAGCAGTGAAATGGCATGGCGGATGTTTTGCCTCGTATTGGTAGATTCGCCGTCCACCAGGATATGCTCCGGGGGAACGCCCCGTTCAACGAGCCAGTCCCGCATGACCTCCCCTTCGGGACGCGGCTCGTTTTCGCCCTGCCCGCCGCTTACGACGATAGGCGCCGGGTTCTCCTCATATACCTTCAGCGCCGCCTGAAGGCGCCAGGCCAATTGTACGGAAGGCTCGCCCGTTGGCTGCACCTGTGCGCCAAGAACGATGAGGGCATCGGCTTTTTCCGAAAACACGGGCACATGCACCTCCCGGTAATAGACGAAGGCCACCAGCGCGCCGTAACATAGTATACCCGCCGCCAGCAGCAATAGCGCAACGGTGCGCAGTTTTGCAATAATGGAGCGCGGCTTATTTTGATGTTTCATAGCATTTCCTGCATCTCAGACCGAAGTCTTTTTCTTGTGCGCCGGAAGCCTTCCGGAGCTGTCTGCCGCCAGCGGCAGGCCTGCCTGCGCGTCATGGCTGATATAGCCCATTTGAACCATGCTGCCGGCCTGGCCGTCTGCAACAATCATATGATCCATAACCGGCACATCGATCCCTGACAGCACCTCCACCAGGCGGAACGTGGTATGAAGATCCGCGTCGGAGGGCTCGGTGGAGCCGCAGGGATGGTTGTGGCAGAGGATCACGCTGTGGGCGTTGTATTGTATGGCCGCTTCCACCGCCAGCCGCGGATAAGCCGGCACTTCCGACAGGCTGCCTTTGCCAATGAGCACCGTGCCAATCAATTGCATCTGCGCATCCAGCGCCAGCAGGTAAAAGTGCTCGTGCCGCAGGCCGGACAGCAGGTTCACGCAATACGTTTGCGCATCCCTGCGGCTGCGAAGCCTGGGCTTTTGCCCCATCCGGCTGATTTCGATCCGCCGGCAGAGGGGTGCCATCAGGCATAAAAAGGCGGCGGCATACGGGCCAATGCCTTCCACTTCCTGCAATTGCTCCGGCACAGCCTCAAAAACGCCGTGAAGCGAGCCGAAATGCGCAAGCAGCTCATGGGCCAGGGGGTTCACGTTCCGCTGGGGGATGGCGTAGCATAAGAGCAGCTCCAGCACCTCATGGGGCGCAAAGCCATCCAGCCCTTCCTGCAAAAAGCGGTCCCGCAGACGCTGCCTGTGACCCTCGTGCACCATGGAAACCTCCTGAAATCTTTGGCAGTCCGGTTTGATTGTACCATTCTTTCTAGCCGTTGTCATGTTATTTCCCGAAAAACCGCCAAGGTTTACATCTTTACCCCCATCGGGAGAGCCCTTGGGATTTGTTCGCGCTCCCATGAAGAAAAGATTTGCCCCAAACGTTATATTTGGGAAGCCCCCGCCCAGAAAAAGTTCGGTTTTTCTCGGGAAGGGATTCATATAACCGTCAGGCTGTAGTATAATAACAGTTATCAAAAGGATATTTGCACGAAAGTGGGGGAACACAGGCTTGACTGCGTTGTGGGAACAAGCGAAAACCATATTGTGGAATGTGTTCAACCGCCCCAGCATAACCGATATACTGGATATATTGATTGTTGCCTTTTTGCTGTACGAATTGCTGATGCTGACCCGCCAAACACGGGCCAGCGCTGTTTTGAAGGGCTTGGGCATGCTGATCCTGGCGAGCTGGATTTCAGACCTTTTGGGCCTTACGGCACTGAACTGGGTGCTTCTGAACATCGTCAACAACGGCGCGGTGGTATTGGTGATCCTGTTCCAGCCGGAATTGCGCAAGGCGCTGGAACAGATCGGCCGGGGAGCCATTCTGGACAGTGCCTATTCCGACGATGAGGGTGATAACAAGCGCATCGTATCGGAAATCGGCCAATGCCTTTTGAGCCTGTCCCGCCGCCGGGTGGGCGCGCTGATCGTAATCGAGCAAAAGACGGGCATCAAGGACATCATTGAAACGGGGACGCCAATCGACGCCATGATCTCCTGCCCGCTGCTGGAGAATATTTTCGAGCCCAACACCCCCCTGCATGACGGTGCGGTGGTGATAAGGGGCAGCCGGGTGATGGCGGCGGCCTGCATTTTGACCTTGAGTGAAGGCAAGGGCATCAGCCGGGAATTGGGTACGCGCCACCGGGCGGCCATCGGCGTCAGCGAAACCACCGACGCCGTGGCGCTGATCGTATCGGAAGAGACGGGCATCATCTCCATGGCCAAGGGCGGCAAGCTGACCCGCCACCTGGATTCGGCCAGCCTCCAGCAGGTATTGGGCTCCATTTACAGGCAGCCCCATGCAAGGCTGTGGACCACCATCAAACATAGAACCAGGCGGAGTCCGGACAGGAAGGAGGGCGTCAAATGAGCAATGAACTGGAAAGAAGGCATGACAACGCCCCCCGGCGCGGGGCAAGGAAGACGAGCCAGGCGGCTCTTTTTCACCTGTGGCACATGCTCAGGCACAATCTGGGGTGGAAGATTCTGGCCCTTTTCCTGGCGGTGGCGCTGTGGGCGGGCCTTATTACCCAGGATCCCACGCTGATCAGGGAAAAAACGTTTACCGACGTGCCGGTGACCATCGTGGGTGCGGAGACGCTGAAGAAGAACGGTAAAATTATTCTGAACGACTTGTCAAATACCTACGTCCGGCTGAGGGTGGATACGCCGCAGAAGGAATACGGAAATGTAACGGCGGCCAATTACAATGTCCGCCTTGACCTTTCCCGCATCACGGACATCGGGCCCCAGGAGATAAAAATTACCGCCACGTCCACAAGCACCTATGGCACGGTGGTGGAAATTGTTCCGGATACGATTCATGTGGATGTGGAGAAATATGATACCCTTTACCGCATACCCGTAACCGCTGTGCGCAAGGGAGATCCGCCGTCAGGGTATTACAGTACATCGCCTGCCGTGAATCCCCCCACGGTGGCCATCAGCGGCCCGAAGTCCTTGGTCGAGCGCGTCAGCAGGGTCGTGGCGACCTACGACCAAAGTACGCTCCCGGCCAGGGAGGATCTTGTCCGCTTCAGTGTGCCCTTCATACTGGTGGATGCCTTCGAAGAGGAAATCAGCTCCAGCCTGATTGAGGTGACCAGCGAATCGGTGCTTTTGAAAAATGTAATCGTGGAGCAGACACTGTTTGGGACGAAGGTCATCGACCTGTCGAAGGCGGCTCTTACCAAGGGTACGCCCAACACGGGGTATCAGGTGAAAAGCGTTTCCGTAACCCCCTCCCAGATCGTGGCGGCCGGCCGGCAGGAGGCGCTGGACCAGATCGGCCAACTGTTTCTGGAGTCGCCGGTTGACATGAACGGCGCCTCGGAAAGCTTTACCAGCGTTATCAAGGTCAGCAAGCCGGCAGGAATCGAAAACCTGTCCTCCACAAGCGTCACCGTGCTGGTGGAAATAGAGCCTGTGCTTGCCAACCGTTCCTTAGAAAATTTGCGCATCAGTATCCTGGGTCTTGCGGATGGCTTTGCCGCTGCGCTGGACAAGCCCCGCGCCAGTGTGACCCTGAGCGGGCCAAAGCTTTGGCTGGATAAACTGAGGTCCTCAAACGTAAGCCTTACCGCCGATCTGACGGGGTTGAAGGAGGGCGTTCACAACGTGCCGCTTTTGTGCAACGTGGCGGACAGTGAGCTGATCGACTACACCTATGCCACCGCGCCCGCCATCGTTCAGGTAACGCTGACCGCGAAATAAACCAAAAAATCATCCACTGTTTTCAAAGAGGAAGGAGGGGCGCCATGAGGGGTTTTGCCCAGACGATATTCAATGCCTTGCTGGGCTGGATCCGTACGCTCGTGGAGGGCATTTGGGACCTTCTTTTCAGTAATGAAACACGGCAATGGCTTACGTGGGTTGCCGATAACTGGCTGGCCCTGGTAGTATTTCTTTGCCTGTGCGGCGTTGTGCTGGATTATTTGATATGGCTTTTGCGCTGGCGGCCTTATTATGTGTGGGCTTCCAGCGTGCGCAGGATGAGGCGCTTGTTTGGCGGCGGCAAGGCTTCTCAGGAGAGGCAGCCGCCCAGCGCGCGGCCACAGCCTTTGCCCAAACCCGCCAGGGAGCATGCGCCGGAGGCAGCGGCTTATGACGCAGGAAGCGGCGGTGATATCCCTGAGGAACAAAACTGGGAGGAGCCTGGCCCGGAGCAGCAGGAGCCTGTGTGGGTGGATACGCCCGCAATGACGGCGGATACCATACTGGCCCGGCCCAGGAAAGCCGATTACCAGGAGCAGTATGTGCGGCGGTTTGCAAGGCCCGAACCGGAGCCCCAGCCTGAGCCCGCCTGGCAGGAAGAGTATGATGGCGGCTGGGCGGAGCCCCAGCAGGAATTGATGCCGGCAACGGAAAATCCCCCAATGGAGGAAGCCTGGGCGCCGGAGACGCCGGAATCGCCCTCAGACCAGCCGCTGCATCCTGGGATCGATTATCAGGCGATGAGCCGCCAGTATGGCTGGCACCAGGAGGCGCCGGCGGCGCCGGAAACGCAAGCGCCGGAAGATGCGGCGGAGCCAGCGCGGGAACCGTCCGGCCCCAAATGGGATTTTTCCGGGCTGGAGAATTTCACACCCTACCGCGCACCCGCGCCGCCGGGCCGTGAGCAGCGCGGCGAGCGCGCCCGCAAGGCCCGTTCGGACAGCACGCCCTTGTCCCGCGTCAAAAACGGCCTGAGCCGCATCGCCCAACGGGCCGGCAAGGTGCTGACCGTGGATGACGAGGAGGCGGGCAAGATCATAGACGGCCTGCCGCCGCCCATCGATAAAAGAAGGGCGTTTCATGCCCCGGTATATCCCAACCGGCCGGGCGCAAATCCGCCCAAAAGCCCTGATTTCCGGGAGGATGACTGATTTACATGCAGACGCAGCCCCGGCTGACCGTGCTGGTAGGCAATTACGGCAGCGGAAAAACGGAGATCGCCCTGAACCTGGCTTTGGAAAAGGTGAAAATCGGCCCAACCGTGCTGGTGGACCTGGACATCGTCAACCCCTATTTTCGCAGCGGCGAAAAGCGCGCGCTGCTGGAGGGGCAAGGCGTGCGTGTCCTGATGCCAACCTTTGCCACCACCACCGTGGATATTCCCGCGCTGCCCCCGGAGATACAAAGTGTTTTTGACCAGCCCAGCGAACAGGTGGTGTTTGACGTGGGCGGCGACGATACGGGCGCGACGGCTCTGGGCCGCTACGCGCCTTACTTTACCCGGGAACGGGATCATACCCGTGTCCTGTATGTGGTCAATGTGTGCCGCCCCCTGTCAAAGACGGCGGAAGACATCCTGCTTTTGATGGAGCGCATCGCAGCAAGGGCCAGGATGAAGCCGGACGCGCTTGTGAACAACGCCAACCTGCAGGGGGAAACAACGGCGGAGCTTTTGCTCCGGGGCCAGGAAGTGTTAAAGGAGGTATCCCTGAAAACGGGCATACCCATTGATATGATCACCGGGGAACAGGCTGTGCTGAATATGCTGCCCAATGATTTGCGGCCCCTTTGCAAGCCCATCATCCGGCATATGCGCCCGGAGTGGATGGAACAATGAAAACAAGGCAGGAGAATTCAGCAATACCGCCCCTGCCCCGGGGATTCGCGGAAAGTCTTGCGCCTCTTGTGAAAGAAGAGATGCAGGACTTTTTGCAGTCCTATGATCACCCATGGCAAAGAGGGCTAAGAAGGAACCCAAGCAAGATTCTGGAAGGCGGCATAGAAGCCTTTGTGGAAGGGCTGCTTAAGGAAGTCCCCTGGGAGCGGGATGGGGTATATATCACGCTGGATTCCCCGGCGGGCACGCATCCGCTGCATGAAGCCGGGGCCTACTACCTGCAGGAGCCCAGCGCCATGGCGGCGGTGGCGGCACTGGACCCCAAGCCCGGCGAATGGGTGGCGGATCTGTGCGCGGCCCCCGGCGGGAAGAGCACGCAAATCGCCGCCCGAATGCAGGGACAGGGGCTGCTTGCAAGCAATGAGCCGGTGGCCTCCCGCGCACAGGTGCTTTCTAGTAATCTGGAGCGAATGGGCGTAAGCAATGCGCTGGTCACCTGCGAAACCCCGGAAAGGCTCAATCAAAAATGGCACGGCTGCTTTGACCGCGTGCTGGTGGACGCGCCTTGCTCCGGGGAGGGTATGTTCCGCCGTCATCCGGAAGCAAGGCTGGAATGGACGGAACAAACCCCTTTGGGCTGCGCCCGGCGGCAGGCGGAAATTTTGAGGCACGCCGCCGGGATGGTGCGGGACGGGGGTGTATTGTGCTACTCCACCTGTACTTTCAATGCTGTCGAGAATGAGGGCGTCGTCGAGGGCTTTTTAAAAGAAAATCCGGCCTTCAGCCTGCAGCCATTTGCTTTGACGCCGGATTTGCGCGCTGAAAACGGAATGCTCCATCTGTTCCCCCACCGGGTGGCGGGGGAAGGGCATTTTGTGGCGCTGATGAAAAAACGGAGCGCAGGCGAGTACAGGCCCATCCTTCCGAAAAGCACATTGCCGCCCCCTGGCAAGGAAAGCCTCTCCGCCTGGCGTGCTTTTTGCATGGAGACCTTTGGGGAAATGAGCACGGAACCCACGGGCACATTCGCCGGCAGGCTGGTTGTTACGCCGGTACTGCCCGATATATCGGGCCTGAAGGTGCTCCGTGCCGGGCTGCATTTGGGCGAAGTCCGGGGAAAGCGCTTCTTCCCGGATCACGCCTTCGCCATGTCCGGTTTCCTGCCGGAGTGTTGTCCGGATTTATCCCTGACCCTGCCCGAAGCGGAAGCATACCTCAAAGGAGAAACCATTCCCGCGCCGTGGGAAAGCAGGGGGTGGGTTTTGATGCGGCTGGCGGGCCTGGCCTTGGGATGGGGGAAAATGGCCGACGGGCGGATACAGAACCATTATCCCAAGGGGCTTCGCAAGGGGTAAGGATTTGATGGTGAACCCTTAAGCGGAATGATAATATATGCAATATGCGGCGAGGAGGACTATTTTGGTAAAAAATGATGCTGCAAAAAAGGCGCTATCAGCATTTATGGACGAATTGTCTTCCAAATCTCCTGCGCCCGGAGGAGGCGGCGCCAGTGCGCTGATTGGCGCAATTGGTGTTTCACTCTGCGCGATGGTGGCAAACATAACTTCCGGCAAGAAAAAATATGCCGAATATCAGGAGGATTTGGACCATATCCTTTCCTTTTCCGCCGCATCCATTGATACTTTGCTGAAGCTCATCGATAAAGACGCCGAGGTATTTGAGCCGCTATCAAAAGCCTACGGTATTCCAAAAGATGAGCCTGGCAGAAGTGAAATATTGGAAGAGGCCCTTGCCGCGGCATGCTCTGTTCCCATGGAAATTCTGCGGGAAGTATCAAGCATAGTTGATATGATAGAGCAGCTTTCGGTGAAAGGGTCACGGCTTGCATTGAGTGATGTCGGGGTTGCTGCCACTGCCTTAAGTGCGGCGATGGAGGGAGCGGCCATGAATGTATATATCAACACAAAGCTTATGAAAAACCGTGATCTGGCGCTTAAAATCAACGCCGACGCCGAGGCGCTGTCGGCCGAAGGCATAATTAGGTGCAATGCCATTTATGGGCAAATCGCAAAAGAACTGAGGGACATGCAATGCAGAGACTAGATGGTATGCCGGTGGCAAATGCGCTGTCGAAGCAGCTTGCCGCACAGATTATGGCCTTAAGCGGGAAAGGCGTTGTTCCGAAGCTTGCCGTTGTCCGCGTTGGTGACCGTGAGGATGACCTATCCTATGAAAAAGCAATACTCAAAAGGTTCTCCGCAAGCAACGCCGCTGTAGAAGTCATTCCATTATCTGATGACGCCACACAAGATGCACTGGAAAGAACGATCATTTCCCTTAACAATGATGTAACGGTTCATGGCATACTGCTGTTTCGTCCGTTGCCCAGGCATCTTTCAGAGGATAGCATCAAGTCCATCATCGCATCTGATAAAGATGTCGACTGCATGGGCATTGTCAATACCGCCTACCTTTTTGCAGGGGACAAGAAAGGCTATCCGCCATGTACGCCTCAGGCGGTAATTGAACTCTTGGATTTCTATGGGATTGATGCGGCAGGCAAAAAGGTAACCATTGTTGGGCGAAGCCTGGTTGTAGGAAAACCGCTTGCAATGCTTTTGCTTCATAAAAATGCAACGGTCACCATCTGTCATACAAAAACGGCCGATCTTGCCGAAGAATGCAAAAGAGCCGATATTCTGATTGCTTGCGCCGGTGCCGCCAAAATGATAACACCGGATTTTACAAATCACCGGCAGCTAGTAATTGATGTGGGAATCAACATGAAAGACGGCAAGCTGTGCGGCGATGTAGACTATGATGCCGTTGCTGACAAAGTGAGGGCAATCACCCCTGTTCCAGGCGGCGTCGGGGCAATAACAGCCATGGTATTGCTGAAGCATACGATATTGAGTGCGATAAATGCGTCCCCTCAATGAAATCGCCGCCGTCTTATACCGATCAAAAACAATAATGCATCCATGAGCATGGGCACTGAAAGAGATTCCACCCCCGCGATCTGTCATCCTGAGGGCCACGCCCGAAGGATCTTTTG
>JAEYOV010000060.1 GCA_023411395.1 Bacillota bacterium | reverse complement strand
TACGGGAGGCGGGATAGGTATCAAAGCGGAGAGGGTAATTTTTGAAAAAATTCCCCTCTCCGCACCTCACCCCAAAAACTTCAAATTTTATACATGGGTTTGGAACGGGTATCCAATTGTTGGTATTCTATATGCCGGCATGGTATAATGAAGCGCATATCATGGCATTATGCAGGCCAATATGGTGTGTGCTGTATACAGGCAACCTGCCGGGAGGAGAATAATCATGCATGAAGTGACCGCAAGGGTTATGGAAAGGCTGCGTCCGCTTTCCCTGACGTTTCAAAAAAAGCCGATCCTCATCGGCGGGATGGCCATGGAGTATTACGGCATGCGCAAGGCCGGCGCGGACATCGACCTGGTCATTTCCAATGAGGATTATCAGGCGCTGGCCGCAAAGCATCCCGGCAGGCGGAAGGATATTTACGGCGACCTGGGGCTACTGCTTAACGAATTTGAAATATGGCGGAGCATTGCGCTGATGGATTATGATTTCTTCCTCAAGGACGCGATCGGCGAGGGGGAGGTTTTTGTTGTGTCCATCGACCGGCTGCTGTGGATGCGGGTGTGCGCCATGGAGGTGGAAAAGTACAGGAAGGACCTTTGCCTGATGAAAAATTATTATTACACGCATTTCACCAATCCGGACTACCTGCGGGAAGCCAGGACGCACGATAAATCGTACGCGAAAATGAACGGCACGGTCGTGGGCGGGAGGTATGAGGACGCGTAAAATGAAGCCGCTTGCATAAGGGAATGGGGCGGAAAAAAATATGCCGGGTGTTTTCTTGCCTATGCCTTGCATGCGTGTGATGGCAAGCGGAACGGCAGGGCGGAGGCTTTCCCCCGCCGTGTCATCCTGCGGGCCTCGCCCGAAGGATCTTGGCTTTAAGATAGTGTTTGCTGAAAAGATCCTTCGGGCATGGCCCTCAGGATGACTGCGAACGGGGTTGAATGGAGTTAATTGTTGAATATTACGCAAAATTGTTATTTATGGATGCGTTATCGCATAGTGGGATAATGTTAGAATTCATTTTACCTTCAATTGAAAGTTTTTGGGGTAGGGTGCGGGAAGGGGGATTTTTTCAAAAATCCCCCTTCCCGCTGTCTATTCAAACTCATATCTCCCCGTAATACGGTTCCGGCCTTTGGTTGAAGAAGAACAGGCCCAGGGCGCCGATGCCCAGATGGGTGCCCAGCACGCTGCCGATTTTACTGATGATAAAGTTGGTGGCGCCGAGCTTGTCCTCCAGAAGCTTTTTCAGCTTTTCCACGCCGGGGAGGTTATCGGAATGGGAGATGCCTATGATCTGCTCCGGGAAGGCGGCGACCCTTTCGATCAGCGTATCCGCCATCATGGACAGCGCCTTCTGGCTGCCCCGGGCCTTTTTGAAGACCTCAATGAGGCCGTTTTTCACTTCCAGGATGGGTTTGATCTCCAGAATGGAGCCCAGCACGCCCTGGATCCGGCTCAGGCGGCCGCCCTTTACGAGCCAGCCGATGTCGGCGATGGTGAAGATAAGCTGCACATGCTCCGCCATGAACGCAAGGTGCTTCACCACGTCGTCAAAGCCGCAGCCCGCTTCAATCATCTGCACCGCCTGCAGCGCCATGAGCCCGATGGCCACGGAGCCGGCTTTGGAATCGACGATCTGCATGCGAAGGCCGGGGTACTTTTGCCGGAACTCCTCCAGGATGACCTTGGACAACTGGTACGTGCCCGAAAGCCCGGAGGAGAAGGCAAGATATATGAAATCCTCGCCGCGGTCTATGCAGCCCTGAAACGTTTGGTACACATCCTCGGGGCCGACCTGGGATGTTTTGGGCACCTGCCCCCGGCGCATCGCCTCATAAATCTGCTCCGGCTCGATTTCCACCTTGTCGCGGTAATCGTTACCGTTCAGCAGCACGTGCAGGGGAATCATCAGTATGCCGTACTTTTCCATCATATCACCGGGCAGGTCGCAGGTGCTGTCCACGATGAATCTTATCATGCTTTCGCCTCGTTATACAAATTAACTGCCAGCATAGAAAAAACTATCGGTGGCGTCAACCATTATTATAGGTAACGAAATTTTCGGTGTCAAGGCAATGTGTGTGAATGTTCTGAAAAGAATACGGAGCCGCGCGCGATATTTGCGGTACGGCCCGCGATTTTCCTCATTTTGCAAGCAGCGCGGCGTAGCGGCGCATGACATCGGGGACATCGATCCCCTGGGGGCAAAGCTTTGAGCACGCGCCGCACGCAAGGCACGCCGAGGGCAGCTCGCTTTCCCCCATCGCGTCCAGGGTGAATTTCAGCAGGCCGGAAAAAGCATTGCTTGATTCGTTGTACATGGAAATCAGCTTGGGGATGTCCAGCTTTTGCGGGCAGCCCTCCAGGCAATAGCGGCAGGCGGTGCAGGGAATGAGATGCATCATGCTTTCCACCGCCCGGAAAAGGAGCGCTTTTTCCGCGCCTTCAAGCGGGTCCGCTTTTGAAAAGAGCGACACGTTTTCCCGCATCTGTTCAAGGGTGGTCATGCCGCTTAGCACAACGGCCACATTGGGCAGGGACTGGAGGAAGCGGAACGCCCAGGATACGATGGATGCATCCGGCCGGGCGCTTTTGAGCATTTCGTTTGCCTCCGGCGAAAGGGAGGCAAGCCGGCCGCCCCGCACGGGCTCCATGACGATGACGGGGATGTTATGGGCCGTGACGGTTTCGTATTTGCGCTTGGCGTCCTGCAGGAGCCAGTCCATGTAATTGAGCTGGAGCTGCACAAACTCAAAGCAGTCAAAGGCATTCAAAAAGCGATCGATGGTATCGGCCCGGCCGTGGGCCGAAAAGCCCAGATGCCGTATGCGCCCCGCCTTTTTCTGCGCAAGCAGGTATTCCACCACGCGGATGCTTTCATCCGTATAAAAGCCGAAGGAGGTTTCGCACACGTTGTGCAAAAGGTAAAAGTCAAAGTAATCCACGCCGCATTTTTCAAGCTGCTCCTCGAATACGGCGGCGACGGAGGAAATGGTTTCGCCCTTAAGATAACCGACCGGGACAATTTTCCCATCCCTGGCCTGCATCATGTGCCCCGGCATTTTGGAGGCCAGGTACCAGGTATCCCTTGGATACTGTGCAAGCACCCTGCCCACAAAGGTTTCGGAATGGCCGCCGTGGTAGCGGTAGGCAGTGTCGAAATAATTCACGCCGTGCTCATAGGCGTACGCAATGATCTGCCGGGCCTTTTCTTCGTCAATGGCTTCCCGGCTGCCGTTTATGGTGGGCAGGCGCATGTTGCCCATGCCCAGGGCGGATAGAGACAATTCCTGAAACGGTTTGTAAATCAATTGCGGTCTCTCCCTGTTTCAATGTATTGGAACGCATGCCCGTTTTCCCAAAGGGCGATAAAAAAGAACCCCATGGCATCAGCATAACACCTGGAGTTCACTTGAAGTCAAGAGGGTTCGGGAAAAAGAAAGCGGGAATGCAGCCCGCATGATGGACGGCTACTTAAGCTCAAACGAGCACTCAACAACGGATTTCCCGTCCGCGCCGGTCTTCTCCACGTATACTTTTCCGATAACCGTTTCAAAGCTTTCGCCGAAGCGGCACAGCGCGCTTACCGCCCTGTCAAACGCCAAAGGGTCCAGCAGCCGGCCCACGGTCAGGTGCGGGCAGTATGTGATTTTCCTGGACAAAAACTGTTCCAGGATGCCGCCGTACAATGTGTCATGCAGCGCGATGATCTGGTCATTCCCCCGCTTCACATTCAAAAACAGATACCCGTCCCGGAAGTCGCCCGTAATGCCCTGCAAAAGCACGCCGAACCTTTTTACGCCGCTCAGCGCCGTTTGTATGTGCGCTTTCAGCGTTTCCAAGGGCAGCTCGCTTTCAAACGGAAAAACAAGGGTGATGTGCGGGGCAATGCAATGTACGAGCGGATCGTACTTTTCCCTGATGCCCGCAACCGTGCCGATGTTGTCAAAGCCCGGAAGCAAAATGACCGACCTTTTCAAAATACCACTCCCCGTAAACCTTTATTCAAAGTACCCAGTCGGTAAAAAGGCCCGCTGCCATGGCGAAAAGAATGACGTATGCAAGATACAAACAAAACCGCTTCGTGCCCAGCACGATCTTCACCGCGCCAAGGTTTGTAATTTTCGTGGCGGGGCCGGTGAGCATGAACGCGGCCGCGGCGCCCATGCTCATGCCATCCAGCAGCCACCCGTGCAAAAGCGGAATCGTGCCGCCGCCGCACACGTACAGCGGCACGCCGATGGCCGCAGCCATCAACACGCCCAAGCCCCGCTGGCTTCCGAAAAGGGCCGCGAACGCTTCCTTGGGCACATAGCGCTGGTAGAGGGCCGAAAGGAGTATGCCCATGATAAAATACGGGCCGGTGGCGCGTATGTTGCGGAGAATGTTCTTGGCCAGGCGCTTTAGTAGGCTGGGATCGGTGTCGCGTCCCGCCGCCTCCCCGAAGCCCTTGAATTGAAAGAAAGGCCTGTCCTTATAGAAGACGTGCACGCACACCCCGGCCACGATGCCGCACAGAAGGCAGGATATAAAGCGCACCGCCAGCGCCGTTGCCCCCAGTACCGAGCTGTAGAAAAGGAGCTGGGGGTTTAGGAGCATGGAGCTCATCATAAAGGCGGCCAGCCAATCGTGGCGCATCCCCTTTTCCGAAAAAGAGGCCGCCAGCGGGATGGTACCGAACATGCAAAGGGGCGAGGCGATGCCCAGAAGGCTTGCCGGGATCACGCCAAGAAGGCCCCACCTTTTCCCCTGTAACCCAAGAAAGAGCGCGCTTTGACGCCCTTTCCCGAATACGGAGACGGCGGAGCCAAGGAGGATGCCCAGCGCCCAGTAGGGCAGGATCAAATCGAGCTGCACGCTTATGTAAAACCAGAGGTAGATTCCTTCCCGCCGGAGGATGTCAGTCATCGAGGCTCACCAGGGTGTACGTCCGGCTGCCCAGGCCGATTACCTCGGCGTGCTCCAGGGTATGGATGCCGTTCTTGGCCTCCATGCGCCGCACTACCGATTGCCCGTCCTCCGCGGCGTAGATCAGGTCCACACATGCCTGGTCCAGGGCCACGGGGTCCAGGGAGGCCAGGATGCCGATGTCGTGCATGTCGGGCGCTTTGGGATGGGCGTTGCAGTCGCAGTCGATGGAGATGTTGTTCATGACGCTGATATAGACAATGTTTTCGCCCATGTCATCGGCGATGGCCTTGGCGGCCTCGGCCATGGATTCCAGAAAATGATCCTGCACGCCGCCCCACATGCTCGCCGCGCTCTTGCCGGCGGTGTGGATCAGGCATTTTCCGCTCTTGGATGCGATGCCGATGGACATGTTCTTGATCGCGCCGCCGAAGCCGCCCATTTCATGGCCCTTGAAGTGGGAGAGAATCACGCAAAAGTCGTAGTTTTCCCAGTGGCTGCCTACCACGTCCTCGGCCAGATGGGTTCCGCCGGCGATGGGCAAATTGATTTCGCCGTCCGCGTCCAGGATGTCCACGGGCGCAACGGCGGTGAAGCCGTGATCCTCCGCCGCCTGCAGGTGCATGGCGGTGCTTGCCCGCCGGCCGCCGTAGGCCGTGTTGCTGTCCACAAAGGTGCCGTTCAGGGCTTGCACGAAATCCCTGACAAGATCGGGGGAAAGAAAGTTTGTGCCGCCCGGCTCGCCCATGTGGACCTTGACGGCCACCTTCCCGGACGCCTGCCGGCCAAGGGCCGCGTATACGGCGGCGAGCCCTTCGGGGCTGATGCTTTTGGTCATGTAGACGGCGGGGGCGGGGCCTGAGCCCGGCGCTTTCTCCGCCAGGGCGGCAGGCTGCGCCGCGCAAAGCAAAAGGAGAGCGGCCAGCAGCAAGGCCAGGGGGCCTGCCATGAAAAGGCGGTAGGTTTTTACGGATGCTTGCTTCATTTTGTATGCCCCTTCCATGCTTTTGTGGTATGCGTTTCGGCTAGTGAAACTATACCACCTTATGGTTATTTCTGGCAAGGGGATTTTGGAATTTTACAGGAGGCGGGGGGAACATGATGCTGTATATACTGTATTTTTCTCCCAAAACATGATAGGATGGATGCGATAAGGCGCAGCGGCGCTTGATACGCGCGGCGGATGGAAGCGGACGGAGGAAACGAAGGATGATCACAGTTCCTATTGTGACCGAAAGATTGATTTTGCGGAACATGAGGCAGGATGACGCGGAGAATGTCTGGTCCATATGGGGCGATCCCGAGGCCGGGAAATACCTGGCCGACCCCTATTACAAAGACCCGCAGGAGCTGCGGGATTTGTTCTGCGATGTGGACGAATGGCCCGATTATTCCTTTGTCGCGGTTTCAAAAGAAACAAATGAATTTATGGGCACATGCAGCATCGGGCCGGAAGGAGGCAAGGGAGAGTGGGGGTTTGGTTATTGTGTCGCAAAGGCGCATTGGGGCAAGGGCTATGCCACCGAAATGGCAAAGGCGCTGATGGCTTTTGCCTATGAAAAGGGCATCCGCAATTTTCGCTGTACCGTCGCCATTGAAAACGCTGCTTCAGGCCGCGTGATGCAAAAGTGCGGCATGCATGTGAGCCATGAGGGCAGCTTCAGGAAAAAGGGCACGGATGTTGTTTATCCGTCGCATATTTACATGGTACATCTGGAGTAGATATGGTAACAAGGGAATAACAATATTCTCTGCACAATCATCTTCCGAATATAAACTTGGAGCTAATTTGATCATTATAAAGCTCCTTCTATGTAAAATGTGGTGCCAATCAGATTGTCTGTTCGATAACGACTATAAAATAATTCTATGTCACCATATAATAATCCTGTTACTAATGCCAAGTTTTTGGCTGAGACCCTTCTTCTTGTATTTGTACGTTCATTAAGTTCCATTTTCTTCTTGATATGATAATGCCAATCCTGGATAGAAAATATAGTATATAGAATATGGGGTTTCCAAAGGGGTTATATCCCTTTGGCGGGGTCAAGGGGCAGCGCCCCTTGGGCCAGCCGCATCAGCAGCTCCGTATCATCCCCCCGGCCGGCTTCCAAGAGCCGTGCCCCGGCAAGGATGGGGAGCCATTGCAGGATGGCTTCTTTTTTGATGCCTGCCTGCTGGCAGTAGTATTGCAGATATAGTTCCGCGGCCTCCCGGCCGTGGAGCAGGTACAACAAATATGAGCGTGCGGCGTCGGCCCCGGCGCTGCCTTGGGAGGCGTCGACCCAGTCGATGACAGCAAGGCCGTGATCCGTTTGAATGAGGTTGTAGGGATGAAAATCGCCGTGGCAGACCACCCTGTCCTCCGCCAGGGTATCCAGCAGGGACAAAAGGCGCCGCCTTGCTTCATCCGGTAACGCGTCCGCATGAAGCAGCCTTCGGCGCAGCTTTTCGCTTTGCGAGGGCAGGCCGGCGCCCGGCGTTTGATGCATTTTCACCTGAAGCGCAGCGGCCTTTGCAAGGTATTCCGGGGCGCGGGGCCGGTCCGTTTCCATCAGATGGCCCAGGGAGGGGCCGGGTACATGCTCCATGAGGATGGCGTACCGGCCTTCGATGGTGGTCACGCCGAAAACGCGGGGCGCGGACAGCCCGGCGAGATACACCCGCTGCTGGATATCCGCCTCGTAAAGTACCGATTCTTCCAAAGCGCCCGGATGAAAGAGCTTGATGGCCTGGCCCTGGTTAAGGTAAACGTCTGCCGCGGCGCCGCGGCCGATGAGGTTTGCGGGGTGGACGGGGCTTGTCATGGGGATACCCCGTTCTCCCACACCAACTGCAAATACGCCATGTACGTATCGAAGGGAACGTTCAGCTTTGTGATAAACCGGGCGTGCTCCCGGCCCACATAGCGGATGTGCCAGGGCTCGCCCTTGTAGCGGGTGATTTTGGCCCACTCCGTTTTGTAGCGGATGATGAAGCCAAACTCCGCGCAGTGCTCGCTCAGCCACTGGCCTTCCTTGGTTTTCAGAAAGGATTGGTTGAGGCTTAGCTTGATGGCGGCGCAGGAAACATCCGCCGCCAGGCCCAATTGGTGCTCGCTCTTGCCGGCCTGGGCGGTGGCCAGGTCGGCGTGGGCCTTGCCGTTGTTTTCCACCGACCGCTGGTAGAGCGTTTTTTGCGTGTAGTAGGAGCGGTAGCCCGAAACGGCCACCAGCGTCAGCCCCTCCGCCTGGGCGGCGGCAAACAGCTCCTCCAGCGCGGCGGCGGCTTCGGGGTGAAGCTCGATCTTTGCGTTCTTCTTGGCCTGCACCTTGGGGATGACAAGCTCCGGCACAAAATCCCAGGGCAGCTTTTGGGCTTTGTTCACCAGCCTGAGCAGCGGTTCTTCCAGGGGGTCTTTCGTCAACTCCGCCTCCGGCGCGGGGTAGAGGGCGTACAGCTCCTCCGCGGTTGGAACGGCCTGCGCGAAGGCCGCTCCCGCCAGGCACACAATGGCCGATGTCAAAAGGAGAACGATATATTTTTTGATACCCATGGCCGGCTCCCTTTCCTGCGCCGTATCACGCATTGCAACGGCAAACAAGGTTTTTGTACTGCCTGTATGATACCATCTTTTCACAAAAAAGGGAATGGCGCAAGGGCCGCGCGGGCACACGGATGATATGGGCGGGGAGGCCAGGCTATCCCAACAGAACCGTTTCCGTTTTCACGCGCAGGTATTGCGACAGCGCATCCACAATCAACTGATGATCGTGGGTCTGGGGCAGGCCCGATACGGTGATGGCGCCCACCACGCCCAGGCTGCTGATCCGTATGGGAAAGCCGCCGCCCGA
This sequence comes from Bacillota bacterium, assembly GCA_023411395.1. Classification (GTDB taxonomy): domain Bacteria; phylum Bacillota; class Clostridia; order Christensenellales; family Aristaeellaceae; genus JAEWAH01. Next base: position 10,695 of record JAEYOV010000060.1, on the reverse strand, counting down.
CAGCGCGTAATCGCTTTCCGCAAGGCCGAAATCCTGCAGCGTTCTTGCGGAGGCTTTCATTTCCTGCGCCACCAGCAGGGAGCTTTTGTGAAACTCCAGAACGGTGTTCCTTTTGCGCCGCACCCACCGCATGTTATTGGGCGTGGGCCGGCCGGACGCGCAGTGAAACAGCGTAACGCCGTTGGCCGTGATGTCAATGGATACGTTCCCGCCAAGGCGCATGGCGCGCTCTCTCAGGCCTTGGCCGATGGCAAAGGCGGCTTCGCCGTCAAATTCGTCAAAGACAAGGGCTGCTTCCTGCTTCCTGATGATTTCCGCCATGTCGGGGGCTGCCGGTTTTTCGTTTTGCATGGGGGCGCTCCTTTCCAATTGAAGGGGGATGGATAAACGCTGGCGGCCGCATATTACAAGCAGATTATAGCAGAAAGAAAGGCCGGGCGGATAGGGGGAGGAGGATGAAGCCGCAAACGAAGTATTCCTCCACCGCCGGGCCGCATGCCCCGCAAAGCGGCGGTTTATTGGTAATGCATAAAATATTTATTTTAACTCAATAAATTTAAATTGACATTTGGAACGGGACGCATTATAATGCGCATGAAAACAGAAGGAGGTTTTACATTTGTCGTCCAAAGCTTTGTGTTTCTGGGTGCGCCTGGCCATCCTCGCCGTTGCCTTCTGCGGGCTTCTGGTTTGCGCCTTCCTGCTGCCGGTGCAGGCGAACGCGATGATAAACGAAAATCCAAAGGCCGCGGCCTTTGTGTGGCCGTGGATGATTTTTCTCTGGGTGGTATCGCTGCCCTTTTTCACCATACTCGTTTACGCCTGGAAGGTATCCACCGCGGTCAAAACGGACCAGGTGTTCACGCTTAAAACGGCCAGGTGGGTGAAGACCGGCGCGCTTTTGCTGTTTGCCGATGTCGGGCTGTTTTTTCTGGGCAACGCGGTGTTCGCGGCACTTGAAATGAGCGGCCCGCCGATTGTGATGATGTCCCTCATTATCATCCTGTTCGGGATCGCGTTTGCGGTTTGCGCGGCAGTGCTGTCGCGCTACATCGCCAAGGCGGCGGAGCTCAGGGAAGAAAACGAGGGAACGGTATGATTGTGATCAATGTGGATGTCATGCTGGCCAAACGCAAGATGAGCGTGACGGAGCTGACCGAGCGCGTGGGCCTGACCATGGCCAACGTGTCGCTTATCAAAAACGGAAAGGTCAAGGCCATCAAGCTTTCGACGCTGGATAAGCTGTGCGGGGCGCTTGACTGCCAGCCGGGGGATATACTGGAGTACAGGAAAGAGGAATAAAAACGGAAGGGGCGCCACCGGATAAAGGTGAGGCGCTCCTTTCTTTTATGGCTGTCCACAGGCCGCATCCTGGCGGCCGCGGATGAATTGAACCTCCCGCCCTAAAACCCCGTGACTTCAAACAGGAGCAGCTCATCGCAGGATTTGTCCGGGCGCTCCTGAGCGGCGGCAATCAGCACGGCGTTCCCGGTGGGCACCATGGAGGAAAGCCAGGGGTAATCGGTGCCCAGCAGGGGGTCACTGTCCACCGACCACAGGAACTGCCCGTCCTTATCGAACATCTTCAAGGCGCGGTAATTGCCGTCCAGCACAAGAATGCCGTTGCTTGTTTCCACGATTCCGGTCACGGATCCAAAGGCGTCGTCCTGGGTCCATTCCGTGCCGCCGAAGGTATAAAGCTCCTTCCCCTCAAGATCGAATACCGCCACCCGCTGGGCATCACCATTTAGAACATCGGTGCCGGCCACATAGATGCGGGTGTTCGAGACATACACGCAGGATATCATGCTGAAGCGCCCCTGCCGCCCGGCCGCATCGGATAGATTCGAAAGCACCCAAGGCTCGCTGGTAAGCACACCGCCCACAGCCGTGACCTTCGCAGGTTCGGCGTTGGCCCAGAAGGTGATGCCCCATTCCCCGCCGGGATGCATGGCCAGGTCGCCGGATACGCTGTTATCCTGTACGATTTCCCTGTCCTTTACTGCCAGGATGTTGAAAAAGCCCTGGGAAACATACAGATAGCCATCCTTGCCGGGGGCCAGGTATTCGAAATTATCGGGAAGCGCCATTTTTCCGCCGGCAAAGGAGGGGTCGGGCAAAAGCGCGCCGGCGGAAAGGGTATAGGCGGAAAGGGTTTTGCCTGTGAGTATGTACACCCGGCTGCCGGATATGGCGATGACGTTGTTAAAGATACTGTCCAGCACAATGGAATCGCCCGTCTTCACCCAGGAGGCCTGTATGCGCCCCGAGGCGGTATCGATGGATGAAGTTTGCGGTACGTACGGTTCTCCGTCCTCGGGCAGGGGGGGGTCCACGTTGGGCGGGTTAAGCTGTGGCAGGGTGAACGCAATGCTGCCAAGGATCGATTCCAGGTTGGCAATGTTCTGCGGCTGCTCCACGCTGATGGTGACGGTGAAGCCGCTTTCTTCCATCCGGGCGGCGTAGTCAATCATTTGCCAGCCCCATTTTTCATAGGCTTCCGTATAAAAGCTGATGCCGCCGATGACGGCTGTCAAAGGCGTTTCCCGGCCGTAGCTGCCTGCGTATTCCGTCAGCGCCTTGAGCTTATCCCTGTAATTTTTCACCGGCTCCTGGCTGGCGTATACGTTCAGGCGGGCGGCGGTGAATCCGTCCGCATCCTTGAGTTCATACTGCGCGCCGCAGTAGCCCGCACGGTCGGTGACCCAGTTCTCGTTCAGCACCCAGCCATCCCCGGGGAAGGGAATGGTGAACAGGGTTGTGACAAGGGCCTTGCCGGATTGGGTGCTCTCCGGCGTGGGCGCCGGTGCCTCCTGTGTGGGTACAGGCGCCGGTGCCTCTTGTGTGGGAACGGGCGATGGGGAAGGCGCAACGGTTGGCGCCACTGTCGCGGGAATCTCAACGGGCTTTCCGCCTGGTGTCAATGTGGCCGCAGGCTGTGCATCCTCCCGTTTAAAGAACACGGTCACCGTGTCGGAGCCGTAGCTTACAGAAAGCTCGCCCTTTGCCGCGTCATAGGCGGGGCTTGAGAAGACATAGCTTCCGGAGAGGGATAGCGCCCCATCCTTCTCTTCCCAGAAAACTTTCTCCGTGTAGTCTTTGATAATGAAGGCATCTCCCGTGCCATCCTCCCGAAGGGTCAATGTGCAGCCATCCGGGAAAAGCAGGCCCGCGTCAAAGGTGTAGCCCATGGTATCGTACCGCACGGCTTTCCAGACACCGGCGATGGAGGGCGCCTTGGGCGCCGGGGTAGGCGCACCGCCCTCCTGGCGGATCAGGGTCACGGTTACGCCTTCGCTGTCGGCCACCAGCTTTCCGTCCGTATACAGCATATCGGTTACGGTGCCATCCACCGTAACGGTGATGCCGCCCTCCGTTTCCTGCCAGGTACCGCCGGTGGAGATGCCCATGGAGAGAAACTCAAGCGTGCCGTCCCGGTTGAAGGTAAAGCTCAAGAGCTGCGATACGGGAATGCCCTCCATCTCGGTCATGCGCACGCCCTGGGAAACAACGGCCTCGGCCACCCAATGCCCGGCATATTTGCTTCCCTTGACCAGGGACAAAAGGCCGCCGGCGGCAGGCTTTTTGCTTTCCTTTTCCAGGTACATGAGCACGCCGTCCGTATTGTTCACAAGCTGGCTGCCCTCAAGGGCAAAGGATACCTGCTCCCCGTCGATCTCGGCGGTGATCCCGCCGGATGCCTGTGCCCAGGTGCCCTTTATGGTTTCACCAAAGCTTAACACGGTCAGTGTTCCGTCCTCGCTTATCACAAGCTTCACAAGCTCCGATACGTTCATGCCCTCGAAATCGGTTTGCTTAACGCCTGTGCCGGGGTCAACGGCGACGCAGACCCATTCCCCGGGGTAGGCTGTGTCCGCCAGGGCCGCGCCAAGGAATAAGACCACCAAAAGAACCGCTGACATAATAAGCAGCCGGGCAATGTGGTTTTTCATGCCGTACCTCCTGTACGCCGGTCGTCAGGATATGGTGATGCAAGCAAGGTTCTGTTACCGTCAGTACTTATGGAAAAGTATAAGCAGGGAAGGCTTTCCTGTCAAGATGCGGGGGATGGCTCTTTGTGACCTTGGGTTTAGTACCCCGCTGCTGCTGATCAGCCTTTTCATTGAAAGCCTTGGCGCAAAGCGCGGTATCAAAATTGTCAGCGCTAAAACGCCGCCGTACATGCTGTCCGTAGGGTAGGGGGCGTAAAACAGTTTGGTTTTTGTAAGGATGGGCGCTTATTGCAGGAGGTTCATGACCAGATGTATCATGGTCTCCTTTTCCTCCGGCTTTGATTCCGCAATCATAATGGTGACAGCTACCAGCGTATGATCGTCCATCCGCTTCACGCCATCTGCAAACAGCAGGCCGCTCTTGTCCATAAAATATAAAAAAACGGCTGCGGCAATGCGCTTGTTCCCATCCGTGAAGGAATGGTTCTTTGTGATAAAGTACAGCAGATTGGCGGCTTTTTCCTCCATGGAGGGATAAACATCACGCCCGTCAAAGCTTTGATAGATTGCGTTTATGCTCGATTGGAACGACTCGTCTTTTTCATTGCCGAAAACCGCGCTGCCCGTATGGAACTTCATTTGTGCAATGAGTGCCTTGCATTCCTCATACGTGAGCACATATGCGCCTTGGGTACCCTCCGGCTTTTTCAGCCGCTGATGGTCATAGTCGTCCAACAGTTCCAGCGCACGGGCATATTTCTCAATCACATCCAGCATCTTTTGCGCATCCGGATCGTGGGCCGCTCTTTTGAGCACGCGGAGCACCTCTCCCAATTGCCTGATGCGTGTATCATTGACAGCATAGCCCTTGATAATGTACCGCTTCAGCACATCGTTGGCCCACCGCCGAAACTCCACGCCTCTTTGGGATTTTACGCGGTATCCCACGGAAATGATGACATCCAGGTTGTAAATCGCTGTTTTGTATTTTTTTCCGTCAGCCGCAGTTGTCAAGGAATCCTTGACAACTGATTTTTTATCAAGCTCCTTCTCGCGAAAACAGTTGTTGATATGCAGGCTGACGTTTTGTTTTGTTGTCTCAAAGAGCGTTACCATCTGCGCCTGGGTAAGCCAGACCGTTTCCTCTTTGATTTGCACAGGCACAGAAATAACACGATCCTGTGACCGGAATAGTATAATATCCTGCGTGCCTTGCTTTTCCACCATCTCACTCTCTCCTCTTTTGCAAAAGTTCGCGCTTATCAGGCCGCAAAACAGGGGTGCTCTGAGAATGGGTGTCACGGGGACGGTTCTCTCGTCACGCCCACGCATCTCGGAGTGTCAATAGAACCGTCCCCCTTGTCATTTTAGAAGCTCTGTCAAGTAATCTTTTAGGCTGCTAACAAGATGATGAACTGTCGTGCATGGATCACATTGCGATTGCAGTTTATTTTTGTAACGTGCTTCACACCTTTTAGCGTTTGCTATTGCGGTTTTTAGCTTTCCGTCACTGGAGAAAAGTGCAAACATATTACCCAGATTCTTTTTGTAGCATCCATTACCAATTTGGCGCTCCTGAAATATTTCATCCACCTTTTGAAACCATTCGTCCCGATGCAGTGCTGAAATACAATATTCAAAATGCAAATATAGCCAATACTCGAATGATTGATTGCTCCACGCCACCTTGATTCCCTGTTCTTGTGCAAATTTTATGGCATCATCGAAGTCCTTAAACTCATCTTTATCAAATGCCACCCAGACGTTTTCATACATGAAAGGTGAGCGGCTGGCTAGTTTTATAGCTTCCTCGACTACACGCCTGGTCCCTTTACCAATCCCTTGAACATCGATAACATTGATTTGTCCACCATTGTACTTGGCTTTGATATAATTGGCCATGCCGCAAAAGTATAAGGGTTCCGTCTCCGTTCCTTCTGTGACGATCAGCATAGAGCCGGGTTTAGGTGTTTTCTTGGCAGCTTTTCTTTCCTCAAGTTCCTTCCGGTTCCTTTTAAAAATTTCATCCGATCCCATACGCTACTCCTAACAATTGTTGTCATTTGTATCTTTCAGAATCGGGATGCCACCATATGCGCCGCCCAAATATTCCTTTTCATAGGAGGCATCTTTGCGGATGGAATAGTCCGCTAGAGAATACATGGTGGATTCGCAATGCTCCGACTTTTCCACAAACCAAATCTGGTCCCGGCGGAAGTAGCTTTTGTCCAAAAGTGTGGTATCGTGAGTGGTATAAATCAATTGTCCGCGGCCTTCGCTTGCATGAAACATATTCACGATGTACCGCGCCAGCAAGGGATGAAGCTGCATGTTCAGTTCATCCACCAGCATAATCGAGCCTAAAGAAATAGCGGCCTTAGCATACATATACATGACAATAATCTTCCTTGTTCCATCCGATTCCAGATCAAGCGGCAAGGAATACAATTTTCCATCTGCACCAGGATGAAAAAATCTCACCTTTGTTCCTTCTTTACTTTTCTCTACGGCAATATCAGTAATGCGAATATCAATAGTATCAAAAAACTTCAAAATATCGGATCTTCCTTGCTCGCCAGTTATTTCTAACAAAAACTCAACATGTTTGTTAATCTCTGTTTGTGAAAGGGGCAAAAAGATAAAGGCACCAGTAACGATTTGATAGACAACTTTGAATGTATCTGTTTTTAGCTTAAGCAAATTGAAAAAAGAAAGTGCGAGCACATCCTTCTCAATTTCATCTTTGTATTTGCCACAGCTTTCTTCCACTGTGCTTCCGAGATTGATGTTTTGCTTATAGCGCTCAAAAATAATAGCCTTCCTTTTTCCCTTAAGGGATTTTCTGTACAGCCATTCATAAACAATTTCATTCGCATTGTACACAAAGCCATACTCGTATTGATAATTGTCCTTCACATATACACCGCTAAACTCGGTATCCGTATCTTGGCTGTTCGGTGACAGCAGAAAAGCGTTGTAATATTTGGAAAGAACCGTCCTTTTATCCTCTGCATTGCTGAATGAATTTCTAACAAGGCTGCAAAAGTCCAGATATGCCTTTGCGAAATTGGATTTCCCACTGGCGTTTGCACCATAGATAGCCGCCACCTTCAGCAAGTCTTCATTCGGGGTAATGGAGCAAAGATTATACGGGTGCTCCTTATAGGCCTTTACCGCACGCATATCAAAGCATACTTCCTCGCGAAAGGATGCATAGTTTTTAAACCGAAACTGCACCAACATTCCGCACCCCTCCTTTTGCTCCATTGTACTCACTTTCTCCTCTCTATGTCAATGTTTTTGTGAAATTATCGTGATTTTCATATTATAAACAGCCATCTTACGATTTATACATGCTCACTTTACATCACCGCCCCCGTCCGCCTCCCCCTCACGCATCTGTCCGTCAGGCCCATCTCCTTAGCAATCCGCATATCCGTCCACCCGGCGCCATAGTAGTACCTAACTAGACAAAGGGGACATGGACACAGGGGACTTTGCATGACACAGGGGACGGTTCTTTGTGTTGACGAATGAGAGAGAACACGTAGAACCGTCCCCTATGAACCGTGTCCCCTAAGAACACCCTATGAACACCGATCGGCCGTTTCCTCCTCCCGGCTTTATTGCTCCCACTGGGGGCAGCCGGGCTACGGAACCCGTTTCGCTCGCTTCCTCCATCCCGCCCCTTTCCCTCCATCTGGCTCAATAGTTGCACTGCTCACATTCCGCAAGCTCAATGGTCGTTCCGGTTCGCTGCCGCTCCCGGCCCATTCCGGCCGCCTCAATCGTCGCACTGCTCACATTCCGCAAGCTCAATGGTCGTTCCGGTTCGCTGCCGCTCCCGGCCCATCCCGGCCGCCTCAATCGTCGCACTGCTCACTACCGTTCGCATTGCTGGTTTCGTCGGCTTTCTTCGCCCTGTCTATTGCCGCCACAGGCGGCGACAGGACTTCGAAACCTTTCGCTTGATTCATCCACCCGGCCCATTTCCCTCCATCTGGCTCAATCGGCGCGCTGCTGCACTGCCGCTTGCATCGCTTGTTTCGCCAGCCTCCTCCACCCCTCGCATATCCGCCACAGGCGGGCTCGGGGTTACGGAGCCACTGGCGGGGGCCGGATTCCTTCACCGTTCGCATTACTCCTTTTCGCCAGCCTCCTCCGCCTCGCCTATTGCCCCACTAGGGGAGGCTGGGCTCCTTCACCGCTCCCACCGCTCTGTTTCGGCCGCCTCGCCTGTTTTCTCCCCTATATGGGGTTTCTCAAGGGGTTTTATCCCTTGAGCGGGGTCCAGGGGCGGAGCCCCTGGTGGCCTCAGCCATGGCGCATGGGTGCAGTTCATGACGGCGGCGAAGGGGCAGCGGCCGAAATCCCAGGTGGAGCAATACTTGCGGATGTAGCGTATGCGCCGCTGGGAGGAGGGAAAGTGCTGGGTGAGCAGGCTGCCGCCGATCCATTCACAGATGAGGCTTGTCCTGGTGTGGCTTTTGTAATAGGGGCAGCGCACGCTGGCGCCGCTGTTGTCATGGGGCACGGTCACACCCCCCGCAGCCGGAATTTTTTTTTGAAATCCGGTTGGACGAAGGCGGTATATTCCTTGCTCTGCTGGTACACGCGGGAGAAGGTGCCCTGGTCGGTATCGAGGAGCGCGGTCAGGTCCCACTCGCTGGAGATAATGGTGGGGAGCTGCCGCACATAGCGCATGTTGAATATCTCAAACGCCAGCCTAAGGTCGGCCGCGGTCGGCGTGGGATTTTTCGCCGGCGGGCCCTTGAACAGGTCGTCCACGTACAGGACGGGGATGTTCTTCAGCGGCTCCAGCAGCGTATCCAGCGCCTCGCTGTTTAAAATATCGGCCTTGATGCGCTGGATTTGGTCCGTCCAGAGCATGTAGCGGACGGGGGTTCCCATCTCCAGCAGCCCCGCGCACACGGCGGTGCACAGGTGCGTTTTGCCGCAGCCGGGCTGGCCGGATAGGTACAGCCAGCCCTTGCCGCCGGCAAGCACATGGCTTAAATACCCCCTGGCCAGATCGTAAAGCCCCTGCTGCCAGGACGCTTGAGCGGTGTAATTATCAAAGGTGTACCGCTCGAGAAGACCCTGCAAACCGCTTTGCTCCATCTGCCGGCGCGCCCTTTTCAAGGCCACGCAGCGGCAGGGCGCAACACGGCGCTCGCCCGCGTCCACCCAGCCGGAATCGCGGCAGATTTCGCACTCGTACTCAGTATCTTCGGATGAGCAAAGCGGCGCGAACATCGCCTTGAGCTTCTCGAAGTCCTTGTCCTTCACCGCCTGTATGACTTCCGCCATGGACACTGTCGATCCCTCCCTTTGCGCGCCACGCGCTTAATATGGCGCGGATATACCGCCACGAGCGGCAGGAGGCCTGTCCCTGCCCCGCGCGCCGCATGGCCTCCAAAAGCCAGTTCAGGGTAAACTCCGCCATCAGGCTTTCGGCCAGGTCCCGGTCGGCGGAGGCAAAGGGCATGCCAAGGGCAGCCGCCTGCTTTTCGATGGCCGAAATCCCCTCCCTGAAGGCGCTCGCGTCCGCAGCCGCCATAATCCCCGGGGATACGGATACGGATTGGGATTCCTTTTCGGATTGGATTCTGATTGGATTACGGGAACATATGAAAGCATCTGCTTGCATCTGCTTGCAATTGATTTCATCTGCATGCATCTGCTTGCAATTGCTTGCATCTGCTTGCACATGCATGCACGCTTCTTTAAAGGCCGGAAAATCCCCCGGCGGCGAAGGGCCGGGAAGGGATTCCGGCGGCGCGCAGGCGTTTGCATACGGCGCGGCTGCCATGGCGGTTTGGCCGCCCGGCGGGGCCTTTGCCTGCTCCCTGACGGCCGCGCGGTGAGCAGCCCCCGGCGCGGCACGGGCCTTTTGCTTTTTGTGCCGGGGCTGTTTTTTGATGGGCCCGGCTTTCGCCTTGGTGGCGGGGGATGGCTTTGCTTTCCCTTCATATATATTAGGCGCGGACGGCTCTCCGGCATCCGCCGCGTCCGGTTCGCCTGCGGGCGGATGCTCCCCGGCGGAGGGTTCGTCCGCCGGTGTATCCGGCTTTGGCGCGGAAACATCCGCCGCGGCCCCATTTTTTGCCGCCGGGGGGAGGGTTTTCTCCGGCGCTTGCCGCGGCTGATCCGCCTGCGGCACGGGGGAGGCGCCCTCGGGTGTCGCGCCGGGAGCATACTCCGGCGGGGGATACTTTGAGCGCTTGGCGCGTATGGTTTGGTGGGCGTCCCAGTTCACAACAAACAGGTAGGGCTTGGCTTTCACCTGGTAGCGGCGGATCATTTGCAGCGCTTCCAGGCGGTCCAGCGCGGCTTTCAACTGCTCCGGCGAAATTTGCCTCAGCGGGAACAGCTTCGCCCGGAGCACCGCCACCCGGCCATCCATGCGCCCGAAATCGTCGCAATTCACCAGCAGCCGGTAGAAGACGATCTCCTCCGCCGGCATAAGCGCGTCGATGCTTTCGCTCACGCAGATGCTTTCCTTCAGTATCCTGTTGGGCAAATTTGAACCCTTCTTTCGCTGCGCTCTCGAAAAAGTGGTGTAACCACTTTTTCGATTTTTCCCCTCGCTTCACTGCAAAATGGCGCCGCCATTTTGCGGCCGTTTGCTCGGGCAAGGAAGGAATTTCTTCGAAATTCCTGCGAAAATCACCGCACATGTCGCTGATTTTCGATTGACCATTGGAGGGCTTCGGCCCTCCACTACCCCCCCCCGGGGATA
>JAEYOV010000052.1 GCA_023411395.1 Bacillota bacterium | reverse complement strand
ACCAATCCACGGGATTGTAGGCGTGCTGGAGTAGATAAGGCGATTTTTCGTGGATCAGTCTGTTGGGTTTTTGTGTTGAATTTGTCACAGGGCAGCACCTGCCTTTCGCTGTAAACTCTTATGTAGTATGCGCGGAAAATACAAAGACAATGATGTGGACTTAACGCTTGACAGCAGCGAAATCAAAAGCAAGCCGAGGGCTCTTTACAGCCACGGCAGAAAAACTCATAGGTTTGCGGTATACTCACAACTACCAAACAAGGTTGATAGTTTTGATACGAGAGTATCTGAAACTATCAACCTTTTTCTTTTTATAGAAATACTCACGACTCAAGTTGAAATGTTTAATCAGATTGCAGTCACTTCATTTGCCCGCTAAGAAATTGTTCCGAGTAGTTCTTGGCATTTGTGTTTCGCGTATAGACCACGTGAAATGCATGGGGCTCCGTTAATCCATTGACAGTAAAGGTGCTGATGTCATCTGCATTGGAGACAACGGAGTGATATAAAAAGCTGATGCCAATCCCACTTGAAACCAATGCTTTAATCGAAACAAAACTGCTGATAGAGACTTCTCTGTAAAAATCACTCAGTTCGTATCCAGAGGCCATCAGTCGCTCCTCAAAAATCCGACGGGTGCCAGAACCCTCTTCACGGACAATAATGGTTTCGTTCAGCAGTTCCTCAATCGAAATATGCTTTCCGCATAAAGGACTGTTTTTTGCACAGATTCCAACGAATGGCTCCATTCGCAGCAAATAGGAGTCGTATTTTGTTTTGCTGAAAGTGCCTTCGATAACCGCAAAATCTAACTGATTCTCATCCAGCATTTGCAAAAGATGTTTTGTGTTATCCACTACAAGAGAAAGCTCGTGGCTGGGGCAACCGAGATAATCCTTAATTGCATCGATCAACACATAGTCGCCTATGGTCTTGGTCGCACCAATTCGTAATTTCAGACGCTTCTTGTCCGCAATGGCCAGTTGCAGTTCCTCGAATTGATATTGCTGAGAAATCGCATATCGCTCTAAAAGTAGGCATTTTTCTGTTTTGTGCAAGGTGTGTCCATCGTAGTAAAATAGCTTCGTTTGCAATGATTGTTCCAAGGATTGAATTTGCTTTGTAACAGCCGGCTGTGAAAGATGAAGGCGCTTTGCTGCCATACGGTAATTCATTGTTTGACAGAGAGTAAGAAATGTGTATAGTTTCTGATCCATGTTTGCTCCTGTGATAATAAATCGGAATTATATTATTCCGTATAATAACTTTATTTTATCATATATTGGTACTAAAATAAAAGGGAAATCGAAAAATCAGAGGAAATACATTGTGCAAACAAAAACAAAAGATCACGGTATGTTTATACTGGGTGACGCCATATGCTTTGCGGTAGCTGGTCTGTCCGTACTTGTAGAAGAGCTGATCCCCGGAGAGCTGATGGGGGCATCCATCATTGCCCTGTTTATGGGTACTATTATCAACAGCTTTTTTCATCCGGCATGGATGAAGCCGGCTTTGAAATTTACATCCAAAAAAGTCCTGAAGGCTGCAATTATTCTTTTGGGTGCATCGCTCAGTGTCAACACCATTCTCTCCGTAGGCAAGATGACCTTTTTCGTGATGATCTTCACCTTTGCTATGTGCTTTGGAGGTGGCTATTTCATCCGCAAGCTTTTTGGTTTGAACTGGAAGCTGAGCAACCTGATTTCTGCGGGAACCGGAATTTGCGGTGGCTCTGCCGTAGCAGCAATCGCACCGGTAATTGATGCCGATGACAAAGACATCGCCTTTGCTATGTCTTCTACATTCCTTTTCGACATGGTAATGATTGCACTGTACCCTCTCATGGGCAAAGCTTTGGGGATGTCCGATATTGCCTATGGTATCTGGGCTGGAACGTCCGTGAATGATACTGCCAGCGTTGTTGCTTCCGGATATGCTTTTTCCGAGGTTGCAGGCGACTTCGCCACAATGGTCAAGCTTATCCGAACCATTGCGATTATCCCTACCGTGTTGGTTTTTGCGTTCATTAGCACTCGCATAAAGCAGAAAGAAATGAAAGCAGCAAACAATGGGCAGAAAGTAAATCTGATGAAGATTATTCCTTGGTTCATTGGCGGTTTCCTGCTGCTGGCTATTCTGAACAGCGTTGGCTGTATTCCCGTGGCAGTATCCGGGATTATGAAAAGCACCAGCAAATTTTTGATGGTTACTGCCTTGGCTGCCATCGGCCTGGGAACCAGCATAACCGACTTCAAGAAAGCCGGTCTTGCACCTATTTTCTACGGAATCACCATTGATACGCTGGTGACATTAACGGCGCTTGTTGTTATTTGGTGTATGGGGTTGATGTGAACACTACAAGTATTATCCCCTTAGCTATGTGCTGGCAAATAACTCGGTGAGGAAATATGGTTTCATATTCCGCTTCATGGTTTCAAATCTGAGTGAAACCAAATGAAACCATTTGAAACCGTATCATTTTTATCAACTGTTGGCAGACAACGACCCCTTTGTCGTAATACCGGAAGAAGATTTGGCGCGGCATAGAGTGCTCATGGAAGTATTTAGTAAATTTCAGTTTGGAGCAGATGAGAATTTGAATCAGAAAACCTACACAACAAAAGAAATGGCGGATTCAATCGGCATTCATGTAAATACACTGCGGTTCTATGATGAAATAGGATTCATCACGAAGCCAAAACGCCGGGGTAACGGATACCGTATTTATACAGATTTGCATATGGATCAATGCCGGTTGATTCGAAAAGCCATGCATGCGGAAGTGCTGCAAAATGGTTTAAGAAAAAAAGCAGTCGAGATTGTTAAATTGTGTGCTGAACTGAATTTGGATAAGTCCCTTGAAGCCGCAGACGAGTATGTCTGCATGATTGATCGGGAGATAGCAAATGCAAAAGCGGCCATTGCTGCGGTCGAAAACAGGATGAAAAACGCATTCGCCACAGAAAACATCGTACTGAAGCGTCGGGAAGCAGCCAACCTTCTGAATATAACGTCAGAAACGCTTCGTACATGGGAACGCTGCGGATTGTTGAAGGTACACCGCAGAGAAAATGGTTATCGCGTTTATCATGTAGCGGATATGGAACGGCTTAACATGATTCGTACATTGCGGTGTGCCAATTACTCTCTGTCCGCAATCCTGCGTCTGCTAAACGGTCTTGACCGAAATGAAGTGTCATCCATCGAAATAGTGCTGAATAGCCCAGGCTGGGACGAGGATATCCTATCTGTTTGCGATCAGCTGATTGTGTCACTTTGCAAAACAAGGGTGGATGCTGGGGAAATGGTCAACATGATTTTGCAGATGAAAGAAAAATATCAAACCATCCATTAATACACCAACCTTTTCTTTTCGCTTATACTATAATCTGTGAAAGGGAGAGGGGTTACTGTTTATGTCAAATTACAAAAAGAAGGCAGCATTGTTCCTTATTAGTCAAGGCGCTTCGCTGCTGGGTTCATCGGTTGTTCAGTTCGCAATCATCTGGTTTGTAACGCTGAAAACTTCATCCGGTGCATGGGTATCGGCACTGACAATTGCTGCATATGTGCCGCAGTTTTTGATTTCATTCTTTTCGGGCGTGTGGGCTGATCGCTTTCCGCGCAAACGGCTCATCATATTGGCGGATGCAGGCATTGCCATCGCAACATTGGCTTTGGTTTATTTGATACCTTATATAGGAGAAGGGCCGGAACTGCTTACGGCACTTGTTGTCATCTCCGTGATACGCTCATTGGGCGCAGGCGTACAAACCCCTGCTGTGAATGCAGCAATTCCGCAGCTCGTTCCAGAAGAAGCCCTCATGAAGTTTAACGGTGTCAACGCGACGATACAGTCCGTCGTACAGTTTGCGGCTCCGGCCATAGCAGGTGCGGTTCTATCCGCAGGTACGTTCCGTCAAACACTTCTGATCGATATCGCGACGGCGCTTGTGGGCATTGGAACCATGCTCGCAGTTACCTTGCCATTTGCAAAAGCAGAACAACAGCCCTCCACAATTTCCGAAATGAAGGCCGGCTTTCGATACGCCAAGGATCATAAATTCATCGGACAATTGTTGATCGCGTTTGGCCTCTTTATCTTTTTATGTGTTCCGGCTGGATTTCTTGCAACATTGTTTGTCAGCAGATACTACGGTGATACCTATTGGTATCTTACGCTTGTAGAGGTAGTTGGCTTTTTAGGGATGATGGCAGGAGGCCTCCTCATCAGCACCTGGGGCGGATTCAAGAACCGCGTCAAAACGCTGGTTGTCGGAATGATTGCCTTCGGAATTTTAGCAATCGGAATGGGCGCCGCCCGCAATCTGATCGTATACCTGATTCTCATGGCTGTCTACGGAGTTGCGCTGACGATGGTGCAAACAGCCTCCACCACATTGCTGCAGGAAAATACGACTCCTGAAATGCAGGGAAGGATGTTCGGCCTGTTTGGTGCAATGTACTCTGGATTTCTGCCAATTGGCATGGCTTTTTTCGGCCCACTTGCAGATATAATGTCCATGCGATGGCTTATGATAGCATCAGGTGTGTTGTTGGTCGGCTTGTCGGTAAGCTTGCTGTGCAACAAAGGTTTTTATCGGCATGGGCAGAATTAGTGCATTTTTGCATCAATGGTCGCTTGATCGGGGACGTATGATGTGAATGCGCAAGGTGCATCGCCAAAAGCAGGAGCCTAACAAATGGCCTATCGAGCGGGCGGCTTTTTTATGGGTCTTTGGACGGGCGTGGGCGCTTCGTTAGCAATTGTATAACGAAGTTGACGCTGTATTTATAGTTGTAATCAATGCCCAGGCGTGGTAAAATTTGAAGCGCGGGAGAGATTCCGCAGCCGTCCGCCTCTAGGCGGCGGTGCGACAGCGAAATAGATGCGCCCTGAGATGAGAGCAAGGGAGAAACGGT
>JAEYOV010000030.1 GCA_023411395.1 Bacillota bacterium | reverse complement strand
ACGATGTGAAGGCTGTCAACACCGAGCTGGACCCGGACAACGTTTCCCCCAAAGCAGGCAAAGGCGGCAAGCTGGACAATGGCCGCTTCACCATCGCTTTGCCCGGCCTGAGCTGGAACGTTGTCCGATTGGTGAAATAATTGCAGGTGCGGATATGACAGAATCAGGGAGCCGGAGGCGAAACAGCCTCAGCTCCCTGATTCTATTGGAACTTGTTTCGCAAACTTTTTGAGACAGCCCATTTTTTTCGGTTTGTACTGCGAATAAGCTATATGTCCGAAAAAACGGACGAGTTAATAGAAGAGGGAGTGAAAACATGCGGAAATTTTTCTCTGTAACGGTAATCGTGCTGTTGGTGGCATCTATGCTTTCTTCCGCCGCACTGGCGCAAGGAGCGAAGGAGCCTAAAGGCAGCATGGGCGCGGGCAGGGGACAGAAGCAAAGCCAAAATGATTCTGTTCCCGGCGTGGGAGCTTCCAATAAACCGGACCGTGATTCTTACGGGAACAACCATCAAAAGGATCAAAAATCGCCGGCCGAAAATCCTCCGGCGGATGACGCCGGGCTTACCGGTGATGAAGACGGCTGCAATGCGGAAGAGAC
This sequence comes from Bacillota bacterium, assembly GCA_023411395.1. Classification (GTDB taxonomy): domain Bacteria; phylum Bacillota; class Clostridia; order Christensenellales; family Aristaeellaceae; genus JAEWAH01. The sequence continues at coordinate 5,453 of JAEYOV010000030.1, read as the reverse complement.
CCCCGGTGGACCCAAGAAGGATAAGGAAAGCAAGCATGATGAAAAACCCCAGGCAGGCGTGAGCAATGGAAATGCCTATGGCAGAGTGAGGAATACCCAGAATGTGCTGGATGCCATCGGCCAGTTGGCGGGTGAAGAAACCGCGGCGCAATTGAACACATTGTTTAGCGCGTACCGCGACGCCAAGGACGATGAGATCGCCCGGGCAGCCCTTACCGCCTTGCTGGATGCGCTGACGCAAGCGTGTGCCAATGAAGCATCGGGGGAAGGGACGGAAACGCCGGAGCCGTTTACCAACATGAATATGGAAAGCCTGCGCGAGAAGGTTTTGGCAAACGCCGGCCATGACAACGGTACGCTGCTTGCATTGATGCATGCCTATGAAAACGCCTTGCTGTCCATGAATCATCAGGAAACCACCGATGATGCAGTTGACGATGATGAAACGGACGGTCCAACCAATGATGGCGCCGGGGCTGATGAAAATCCTAACAGTTGATAAGACGGTGGCATATTGGCTGAAAGTTTTATGCTTATAAAAGTGCCAGTGACTTCCAGGCCTTGAAGTTGCCAAGCCATTCGTCTTATAGACATATTTAATGACCGGCAGGAGAAGATGGTTCTCCTGCCGCGTCCCGAATCCATAGCATGCCGGAGGTTTAAGTGCCAAGGCCAGCTGACAGGACATGGACCGATAACATAAGAATGGACGATAACGGCTGTCTGTTGCATGAATACAAACCATTCATTCTCAAGACAGCTTCTTTTGTGTTGAAAAGGTATGTGTCCGACAGCGATGATGCATGGTCTATCGCCCTGATCGCCTTTTGGGAAGCGGTGGATCATTATGACCCGGGGAAAGGCGATTTTCAAAAATACGCGCAGATGGTGATCAAAAGGCGGTTGATAGACTATCAGCGCAGGCAGCACCGCTTTCAGCGGGAAATTGATGTCTCTCCGGAAGCATTCACGGGGGAAACAGATCAGGACGGCGATACGCTTTCCCGCAGGCTGGTTCTTAAAAGCAGCGCGTCACTCCCTGACGAAAGCCTGAAGGACGAGCTTTTCGACGCCTCCAGGGTGCTTGCCGCTTACGGCTTCCAATTTATCGATTTGGCGGACTGCTGCCCAAAATCCGAAAAGACAAGAAACGCCTGCGCCCAGGCAGCGGCCTGTATGCTGAAGACCCCGGAATTGATCAGGAAAATGAGGCATACGCACCGCCTGCCCGTGGCTGCCCTTTCCATTCGGACACACCTTAACCTGAAGCTGCTTAACCGGCACCGCAGGTATATCGTGGCGGTAGTGGAAATTCTATGCGGAGATTATCCCGGGCTTGCAGCCTATCTTGATTTTGTCAGGAACTGCTGATTTAATGAGGCGTGAAGCCGCGAGGTGATTTTTCGCCCTCGCAAGGAGCCAGAAAGGAACTTTGGCGGCGCTGCAGTGGCCGTATGCCCGACATGGCGAGGACGGAAAATCAGCCTCCGGATGCCCGGCCGGATTAATCAGCACTTCCGAAGAAAGGGATGAGCGATTGAAAGCTGTTGTTGCGCAAATCGTTGGCCGGCATGCTGTGCTGCTGACGGAAAACGGTACGTTTGTCAAGGTTAAAAACCTGCGCTACCATCCGGGGCAGCAAATCGCCTTCTGCCAAAAAAGAAAGCGGTTGGCAAAGCCCCTTGTAATAGCGGCCAGTTTCATGATCTTCCTGCTGGGGGGCACGTATCTTGCGGCTGAGAGGCTCCCGTATTCCTATGTAAGCATGGACGTGAACCCTTCCATTGAATATACCTTGAATTGGTTTGACCGTGTCTTCTCCCTGCGCGCTGTAAACGAGGATGCCAACCCTATCGTTCGCAGGCTTACGGAAAACGGCGTGATGAACCAGCCGATTGATATGGCGATCAGCATGACCATCAAAAGCCTGGATGACATGCAATATTTTTCGGATGATTCGGAAAATGATGTGCTCATTGCCGTTGCCTCTTTGGGCCTGAAGGATGTAAGCAGCCTTTCCGAAAGATTGGAAGGCAGCGCCGGCAGCGCTTTGCCTGATCAGCCGCTCGCTGTAACAGCTTTTCAAACGGACAGGGCAAAAGTCCAGGAGGCGCAGCAATACCATACCACAGCCGGAAAGCTTGTGATCGTAGAGAACCTTGCGGGAAGCGGGAACGGCTTTGCGGATGAGGCCAAGGAAGACTGGCTGAAAAAACCGGTGCGGGAAATTTTGGGCCATGAAAATAGTGATGCAAAGACGAAGACGGATGAAAAAAAGCCCGAGAATCCGGGGCATGCAACAGATCATGCGGCAACCCTTGCCGTTCATCCCGAAGAAACCGGATCACCGCCATCATCGCCGCCTGGAAAGGCGGATCCGCCCAAGCAAACAGATCCGCCCAAGCAAAAACAAGACAAGCCAAACATTGAAAAAGACAAGCCGGTTGACGCCACACCCAATGAAAAGGAAAAGCCCAAAAATTCTCCGGCACCTGAGCATGTAAAACAAGAGCCGAAAAACACCACTCCTCCCAAGGGAGGCAACGGCAGACAGGAAAAAGAGCGCGAAACCAACAAACCGCCAAAATAGTTCCTGTCCCGATGGCAATGCCGGGAGAACGAAGCTTCGTTTTCCCGGCATATTGCTTTTCACCTGCACTCCCGGGCAGCGTATCAGACTTGAGGCCCTCTTCTTAATCATCATCTCGAAATGCTGCGCAGCAAATATTCCTTGGGTGAAATGCCTGTGATCCGCTTGAACACCTTGCTGAAATAGTAGGGGTCGCTGTAGCCCAGCTTTCCGGAGACTTCATGGACTTTCGCGTTAGGCTCCTGCAAAAGCTGTTCGGCATGCTTGATTTTGGCCTGGGTGACGCATTCGGAAAAGCCGGTGTCATTGTACTTTTTGAAAATTGCGCTCACGTAACCGCCGCTTATGTCAAAAGCCCGCGATACATCGGCCAAAGAGAGCGGCTCACTGTAATGTTCGTCGATGTACTTTTTGATGCAGGGAACCAGCCAGTGCTTGTTCTGCCCGAAGTTTTCCCTGATATAGCGGCATAGCCCTTCCTGAAACGCGGCAAGCCATTCCTGCACCTGGGAGATGGCGTTAAGCGTATGCAAGTCATAATACAGGTCGTAATATGTTTGGTGCCCTTCGCCAAAGATTCCGGGCAGGAGCCTTTCCCAGTCCCCGTAGGATACAATGATCACATGAACGAGGCTGGCACACATGGCTACCGCCTGCTCCAGCCGGGTGCCCGGGCTTGACACGGCGTCCATGATGCGCCGGAATATGTCCTCCACCATCTGCGTATCGTAGCTGTTCAGCGCTGCCGTCACTTCCTGCTGTGTGACGGTCATATCCATCAGCTTGCCCTGGGGCTGTTTTGCGGCAACCAGATCATACGCCAGAATGCTCTGTTCCTCTGTGCATTTGACAGACAAGGCCATGCTTTGCGCAAAGGATCCGGGCAGCTCGGCCACGGTGGAAACAACAGGTCCGATGCCGGCCAGGAGGCTTTCGTTTTGATACTTGTACACCATGTCCTGCACGTGGCGGACACAGTTGATCAAAGGCGTATCCGGATCATCCCAGCGTGGTGATTCCTCCAGCGCCAGGATCATGGCAAAACTGCAGAAGTTCCAGCGGATGACATAATTTTTGGCAAACTGCCCGCAAACGTCCCGGATCACACCCAGCATATACTGGGCCATGCTCAGGAGCGCTTCCTTGGAATCCCCCTGTTCCCTGGGCATAATTGTCAGATAAGCAGCGGCAAAGCAAGCGCCTGAACAGTCTATTTTCAGGTCGGCCATCATCTCGGCAATTTCCTTGGGGCCGGAAAACCAGTTGTTCAGCAGGCGGATAAAGAAGTTGTCGGTGATGGGAAAGCGTCCGGGCGGCGCTTCCTCCCGCCCGTCCAGGTCCTGATTCCGCCTCCGCTTTTTCAGTTCCGACGTGGCGTCCGTCAGCGCCTGCTGCAAAATAGCGGCGCTCAGTTCAATTTTCAACAGATAGTTGTGCGCCCCCCGGCGCAGTGCGGAACGGGCATACTCAAAATCCTCATAGCTGGTGAGCATGATATATACCGGCGGCGAGGCGGTTTGGGCGGCTACACGCTCCATTACCTGCAACCCGTCGTACACCGGCATCTTGATATCCAGCATCACGATATCCGGGGCAAGGTCAAGGATCATGTCAATGGCCGTCTGGCCGTCCTTTGCCACGCCCGCGATCATGATGTCCAGCTCCTCATAATTCAGCATGGACCTCAAGCCGATTTGTACCAAGGGTTCGTCGTCTACAATCAGCAACTTATACATTCTCCTTGCCTCCCGTATCCTCCCACGCAACCGGAAGCCCGCCGTCCAGCATGGGAAAGCGAAGCGTTACGCAGGTGTAGCTTCCCAGCTCGCTTGCAATGGAGATACCGTATGCGGGCCCATATTCGATCTGAATCCGTTGATTCACATTGCTCAAACCGATTTTTCTGAACACGCCGGGGCGGTTTTCCTCACCGCTCAGCAGTTTTGCAATCGTTTCCCCGGACATGCCCACGCCGTTGTCGGTAATGCGTATGACCAATACCCCCTCCTCCTCTGTGACTTCTGCAGTAATTTTGCCAAACTGCTTTTTCGGCTCAATGCCGTGAAAAATCGCATTCTCCACAATAGGCTGAAGCGAAAAGCGCATGATCCTGCAATCATACAGCGACTCCCCGGCCACATGGCATGTATAGGAAAACATGCCGCCGTACCGGTAGGTTTGTATGGTGATGTAATCGTCCAGGAAGGCCAGCTCTTCCTTAAGGGGCACCAGTTGATCCGTGCCTTTGGAGATTTTCTTGAGCATTTGCGCCAGGGCGGAGGTAATCTCCGATATCCCCTGCGCACGCTGCATCACGGCCATCCATTTGATGGTGTTGAGGGTGTTGTACAGAAAGTGGGGATTGACCTGGCTTTGCAAAAGGCCAAGTTCCAGTTCCCGCTTGGTCTTCTCCGCCTCCATCCGGTCCTGCATCAGTTTGGATATATCCTGCGCCATGTGATTGATGCCCTGGCCGATAAAGCCAAACTCGTCCGCGCTTTCGATGGTGTTGTCGGCGGAAAAATCTCCCGCACCGATTTTTTTGATCCGCCTGTAAACCGCCTTCACCGGCCTGGAAACCATGCGCTGGAGGAGCAGCGTAAACAGCAGCAATACGGCGGCGAGGAAGATAAGGGGCAGGAGCACCTCCTTCAGGGAACCTACCTGCAAAATGGAGGGGCCAGGCGCGATGGTCTGCACCGCATACCAATCAGAGCGCTGGGATCTGACCACAATGGCCCGCTTTGTCTTGCCGTCGATCAAAACATCCGAGGTGGTGACATCCTCTGCAAACTCCCCCTCGTTTTGAAGCTTTACTCCCCCCTCCACAAGTTCCAGTCCGCCGGGCGTGTACCGGTAGCAC